>JBNMKK010000003.1:0-225444 GCA_050874325.1 Coprococcus sp.
TTATGACACTATGTCAGAAGAAGAGTACTATGAGGAGCTTGATAGGGTTGAAGAACTGAACAGGGTATGGCAGCATCAAGCCAGTAAAACAGTTGGAGAATTGTTGCTCACAGCATTGGAGAATCTCAGTATCCGGGATGAGGATGCGGAGGACATTTCAGCCACACTTATGTGCGCTTATAACAAGACTGACCCGGAAAACATTCCGTGTGATGCGGAGGATACGAGAGGTCGTATAAGCGACACCATATTCGGAGACTACAACAATAAAAAGAAAGTCAGTGACCCTATGACAGTGTCAGAGAAGATACTGGATGAAGGGGAGGTCTCAACGGATACATCCGAACAGGTGGATCATATACTTAGTTCACCAGCCGGTATATACGAGTATCTTGAGCATAATGTGTACGGTCAGAAGGATGCGAAACGTGCCGCAGCAATGCTGCTGTGGAACCATGTGAATGGCAGAAGACAGAATATGCTCTTTGCAGGACCAACCGGGTGTGGCAAGACTGAGATATTCAGGCAGCTCGCAAAGATCTATCCGAATATAGTTATCCACAATGCAACTTCACTGACCGGAACTGGATGGAAGGGCAATACTAAGGTCAGAAACCTTTTCGACGGCGTGGGGCAGGACAAAATGGGCCATCTGATCATCGTTCTTGATGAGGCGGACAAGATGTTCGAGGACGCGGACGACAGACATTACAGCTACATAGTTCAGAACGAACTGTTGAAGGTTCTTGAGGGGGACATGGTTCACTTTGACGGCAATATGTCGAACAATGAACCGACTCTTGATATAGACACTTCAAATGTAAGTTTTGTATTTCTTGGTTCATTTGATTCCATGGTCAGGGCAAAGGATGTGGCTGTAAACAAGAGCCGAACGATAGGGTTTGGATCTTCTGAATCACCTAAAGGCTCATTTGACGGCTACAGAAGTACATTCACACAGGATGACCTTGTACAGTACGCAAACGTCAGGAGCGAGATTGCCGGTCGTATAGGCACTATAGTACAGCTTAGCGAGATGACGGAGACCGATTTCTACGCCATCCTAAATTCCACTGGGATCAGCCCGGTTGATCAGCTTGCGGATTACTATGGGGTGAGGCTTAAGATGTCTGCAAAGGCAAAGCACAAGCTGGCAAAGGAGGCCGCTGAAAACAGGATGGGAGTGCGTTTTATCCGCTCACAGTTACAGAGAAAACTCGACGATGAGCTTTTCAAGGACTGCAGCAGAAAGGAGTACACCATAGCCTGAAAAAGACACAAAAAATGCACATCGTATGCAGGATATGAGGTGATGCCTCAATATCAGTGTACGATGTGCATTTTTGTATCAAATAAAACAGAGCAGTGTTATTTATTTCTTCATATTTTTGTTCGCTGCGGCAAGCATGAGCTTGATCCTGTTGACCTGATTGACTTCAGATGCACCCGGATCATAGTCGACTGCCACTATGTTGGCGTCAGGATAAGCCTCACGCAGATGCTTGATAACACCCTTACCTACGATATGGTTAGGCAGACATGCAAATGGCTGAGCGCACACAATGTTAGGAGCGCCACTCTTTATGAGCTCTATCATCTCGCCTGTAAGGAACCATCCCTCACCGTTCTGGTTTCCTATGGATACGATAGGTCTTGCATACTCGGCAAGCTTTTCAATATGAGCCGGTGCCTCGAAACGCTCACTCTTCTCAAGTGCATCCCTTGCAGGTTTTCTGAAAGATTCCAGTACCTTTATAACTGTGTTGCTGACTATGGCGCCCTTCTTGGTCTTGCCAAGGAACTCATAGTTGTAATTGTTGTTGTAGAAACAGTACATGAAGAAGTCCAGAAGATCAGGCATAACAGCCTCGGCTCCCTCTGCCTCAAGCAGGTCAACCAAGTGGTTGTTGGCTGAAGGCAGGAACTTTACAAGTATCTCTCCAACGATTCCAACTCTAGGTTTCTTGATATCGAGAAGTGGAAGAGTGTCGAAGTCGTGGACTATTCCCTGTATATTCTTCTTGAATACCGCATTGCTTCCTGTTTTTGTAAGGCTCTCCAGACAAATCTTTTTCCATTTTTCATGGAGAGCATTTGCAGAACCCTTTTCCTTCTCGTAAGGTCTTGTCCTATACAGACATCTCATGAATACATCACCGTATATCAGAGCCTGCATGGCACGTTTTACGACTTTGTAGCTGATCTTAAAGCCGGAGTTCTTCTCAAAGCCCTGGGCTGAAAGTGCGATAACAGGGATCTGTCCGTAACCAGCCTTTGAGAGGGCACGTCTGATGAATCCTACATAATTGGTAGCACGGCATCCACCACCTGTCTGGCTCATGATGACTGCCAATTTGTTCACATCGTACTTTCCTGATGTGATGGCGCTCATCATCTGACCAACAACGATAAGAGATGGATAACATGCATCGTTGTTTACATATTTCAGACCAATATCTATCGTCTCCTTGGTAGCATCTGGAAGGATCTCAATGTTGATTCCCATGCATTTAAATGCCGGAGCGAGAAGATCAAAGTGTATAGGAGACATCTGAGGTGCAAGAACCGTGTAGTCCTTCTTCATCTCCTTGGTAAATTCTATTCTGTTTATAGCACTGCTTGACGGACATGTCTTGTAGTGCTGCTCATGTCTTGAGTTGACCGCACTTATGAGGGATCTTATTCTGATCCTTGCGGCGCCTAAGTTGCTGACCTCATCGATCTTGAGGACAGTGTATATCTTGCCTGACTTTGTAAGGATGTCATTAACACAGTCTGTTGTCACGGCGTCCAGACCACAGCCAAATGAGTTGAGCTGTATGAGCTCTAAGTTGTCACATGTCTTGACGTAGTTGGCTGCCTTGTACAGTCTTGAGTGATACATCCACTGGTCGGAGACGATAAGAGGTCTCTCAACCTTGCCAAGGTGTGCAACTGAATCCTCTGTAAATACTGCGATCTTGTATGAGTTGATGAGCTCTGGAAGGCCATGGTTGATCTCAGGATCCAGATGATATGGACGACCTGCCAGAACTATACCGAGCATATCATGCTCATCAATATATCTGAGGGTCTCCTCGCCCTTTGCGCGGACATCCTCCTTGACCTTTTCCGCCTCTGCGTATGCCGCGTGTATGGCGTTGCCGATCTCATCCATAGTCACATCGTAATACTTCGACATCTCACGGTACATACGCTTTACAAGAGCCTCTTCATTGTCGAGGGCCACAAATGGTCTTATGAATGTTATGTCGTCAGCCTTGAGCTCCTCCATGTTGTTCTTGATGTTCTCGGCATAAGAAGCAACGATAGGACAGTTGTAGTGGTTGTTTGCCTCAGGAGTCTCGTTCATCTCATAAGGTACACATGGGTAGAAGATGGACTTGATTCCGTTCTTCAGCAGCCACATGACATGTCCGTGTGAGATCTTGGCAGGATAACACTCTGACTCACTAGGTATGGACTCGATACCAAGGCTGTATATATCCCTTGATGACTTAGGAGAGAGTACAACTGAGAATCCAAGCTTTGTGAGAAATGTGTGCCAGAAAGGATAGTTCTCATACATGTTGAGTACACGAGGAACACCTATCACACCGCGCTTTGCCTCCTCAGGCTTAAGTGACTCATAGCCAAATATTCTTCCAAGTTTATATTCAAAGAGGTTAGGAATGTTGTCTGCGTTCTTCTTCAGACCGACACCCTTCTCACATCTGTTACCGGTGATAAATCTCTTGCCGTTCGAGAATTTGTTTATGGTAAGGAGACAGTTGTTCGTACATCCCTTACACCTTGTCATAGAACTCTCGTATGTGAGCTTTCTTATCTCCTCGATAGGGAGCATTGTTGTAACAAATCCCTCTTTATATTTGTTTCTTGCGATGAGGGCAGCACCAAAAGCACCCATGATACCTGATATGTCAGGCCTTATGGCTGTTCTTCCGGATATTACCTCAAAGCTCTTTAAGACTGCATCGTTGTAGAATGTACCACCCTGTACCACGATGTTCTTGCCGAGATCCTTAGGATCTGTGAGCTTTATAACCTTGAGCAGGGCATTCTTGATGACTGAGTAGGCAAGTCCGGCGGATATATCAGCAACGGATGCGCCTTCCTTCTGCGCCTGCTTAACCTTTGAGTTCATGAAAACTGTACATCTTGAACCGAGATCTATAGGGGTTCTTGCTGTTATGGCAATGTGTGCGAAGTCGGCTATGTCATAGTTAAGAGACTTGGCAAATGTCTCTATGAATGAACCACATCCAGATGAACATGCCTCGTTAAGCATTACGTTGTCGACAACGCCGTTCTTGATCTTGATACACTTCATATCCTGACCACCGATATCAAGGATACAGTCTACCTCAGGGTCAAAGAATGCAGCGGCTGTATAGTGGGCTATGGTCTCGACCTCGCCGAAATCCAGTGAGAGAGCCTGCTTGATAAGGGCTTCGCCGTAACCTGTGGAGCATGATCCTGCGATAACTGCGCCCTCAGGAAGTTTGCTGTATATATCCTTTATTGCTCTGATGGTGGTGTTCAGTGGACTTCCGTTGTTGCTGCTGTAGAAGTCGTAGAGCAGTTCACCGTCAGCTCCAACAAGGGCAACCTTGGTGGTGGTTGAACCGGCATCGACACCGATAAAACAGTTTCCTTTATATGTAGCGAGATCACCGCGCTTTACTGCGTATTTGTTGTGATCTGCCTTGAATTTCTCGTAATCTTCATCACTCTCGAAGAGTGGTGCAAGTCTCTCCACACCTGATGAGAGGTTAAGCTCCTGTGAGAGTGCATGTATAAGCTCAGAAAGTGTCATGGACACCTCAGGCTTGGAATTCATGGCGGCACCTACTGCTGCGAACAGATGTGAGTGACCAGGGTCTATGATGGCATCACCTGTCAGGTTGAGCGTTCTTATAAAGGCGTTCTTCAGCTCTGGAAGGAAGTGAAGAGGACCGCCGAGGAATGCTACATTTCCCTTGATAGGCTTACCACATGCAAGACCGGATATAGTCTGGTTTACAACGGCCTGGAATATAGATGCAGCAAGGTTAGGTTTTGTTGCACCTTCATTTATGAGTGGCTGTATATCTGTCTTTGCAAATACACCACATCTTGCAGCGATAGGGTAGATGGTATCATAATCCTTTGCATACTCGTTAAGACCTGATGCGTCGGTCTGTAAAAGAGTTGCCATCTGGTCGATGAAAGAACCGGTACCTCCGGCGCAGACACCGTTCATACGCTGTTCGATTCCATTTGTAAAATATATGATCTTGGCATCCTCACCGCCAAGTTCTATTGCAACATCTGTCTGTGGAGCGTAGTCCTGCAGTGCCTCTGACACGCAGACGACCTCCTGTGTAAATGGAACACCTATGAGCTGGGCAAGAGCCAGTCCGCCTGAACCGGTTATGCATGGATTTACCTCATTTTCACCGAGGGCATCCTTTGCTTCCTGTACCAGATCCTTGAGTGTCTCTTTGATATTTGCAAAATGTCTTTTGTAATCGGAGAAAAGTATTTTGTTGTCCTTATCGAGGACAGCAACTTTAACTGTTGTTGATCCAATATCAATTCCTAATGTGTACATAAAACAACCCTTCCAATTTCTTTTGTGTGTTGAATGTGTGAATTCGACATTTCTGCCGATAAAGCTACTTTATTATAGTGTAGGGTTTGAAAAAATACAATGACTTTATAAAAACTTAACCATTCAGATAAAATGTAAATTTTTGACATGTTATGTGGTAACTATATGGTGAATATGGAATATTGTATAAAAAAGCCTTCAGGGGTAAAGTATGAATTTCGATACATGTAATGGCGTTATCCATGTCGTAAAGAAAGGAGATACATTATATAAGCTGTCAAAGATATATAAAGTGAAACTCAGCGATATTATATCAGCAAATCCGTATATCAATGTATATAATATGCAGCCTGGAGATGAAGTCTGTATACCGGTGATAGTTGAGGAAGACTTCCTTATATATACTGTCAGGGAGGGAGATACATTTGAGGATGTTCTGAAGAACACGGGTGTATCGCCAAATGATCTGTTCAAATTCAACCCGGATCTTTATAAGACCGAGCTTGCCGGGGATATGGAGATAAGATATGTGGATTTCCAGAAGTAGTACAGGCGGGAGTGGCAGACCGGTTCTTATAGGGCAGAGGATGCTGTAAATCTGTGTAGTGTAACTGTCGGCATATCGGGGTATACAGATGGAGAAAAAACCCGTCAAATGCCGGCGGCTGCCGTAACCGCATAGCCCACGTTAGAAAATCTTAATTATTATACTGTTGTAAACTCATTTTTTATATTATATAATTCATAAGGTGTAGTTAAAAAAGTATGACAGGAGATTTTCTATGAATATAATCAGCAAAATGCAGATGAAGTTTGGCAGATATGTTATCCGAAATCTGACATTGTATCTCATCATAGGATATGGTATCGGATATCTGCTCTATATGTTTTGTCCTAACGTATTGTTTATGCTGACGCTTGATCCAAATGCGGTGATGCATGGACAGGTATGGAGGCTTGTGACGTGGATCATAACCCCGCCTAGTATGGACTTCAGTATACTCACATTTGTAATGCTGTTTTTCTATTACAGTTTGGGCAACCTGCTTGAGAGGACGATCGGCGCATTTTTGTACAACCTGTATATGTTCAGTTCGATGCTTTTCACAATGGCAGGAATGATGATAGCACATATATTGTGTCGTTATGTATTCCATTACAGCTATACGGTCAACACACTGTATATGGCACAGTCGGGACAGTTTGTCTCATATGCATCAACATATTATATACTTATGTCGATATTCCTTGCCATCGCGGTTTGCTATCCGGATATGAGTGTTCTGTATGCCATGATCATTCCTATCAAGATGAAGTATCTTTCGATATTGTATATTCTCATGACGGTTTATTATTTTATGCATGAGAGCTTTATGGGACGTGTTAATATAGCAATGTCACTTGTGAGCTTTGTGATATTCTATTTAAGTACCAAGAATTTCAGAAGATTTGCACCGAAACAGATAAAGAGAAGACAGAATTATAAAAAGCAGGTTAGAACCGCAAAGAGAGAGAATATAGGACACAGGTGTGTCGTGTGTGGAAGGACTGACAAGGATTATCCGGATCTTCAGTTCAGATATTGTTCAAAGTGCTCTGGGAATAAGGAGTATTGTCAGGATCATCTGTTTACCCACACCCACAGTTGATCGGTGTTATCAAATTGCAAGAATACACAGATGTTAAAATATAAAATATAGTTGGATAGAGGAAATAAAAATGTATAACGAAGAGAAGAAACTTATAACTGATATAAATAGAAAAAAGGATCTGGACAGCAATCTGGGCCTGTTTGCTGACGTGGCTTTTAAGGCAAACTTTGAATATGCCTGTCAGAAGTTTACACTCAATTATCTGACACTTAAGGACATGCACATGGACGGTGATGTTCCTGATGATCAATATATTGCACATTGTCAGACCGTCATAGACAAGCTTGCAAGTGATTATCTCGCTGACGGAAAGATCGAGGATGTGGATTCTGATATCAGACTTATATCAGAGGTTAGAGATACAATAACCCGTAAGATGAAGGTACTAACATCATATACGGATGCATTTGAGATGTATGAATATATATTAAACAGAAAAGAATACGGTTATCCGGAGAATATGACGGATGAGTTGAAAAAGGAGCTTGAGGGCATAGATGCAGGTGCGTTTGCAGATGAAATATTCAGATTTGTATTTGCGGATTCGGATAAGGTCGCAGTGAACTCCAAGCTGCAGTCACTTATTGGACAGCTGCCTATCCGTATGACTAAGAACAGATTCTATGATATTTTAGGAGATACCCTCGATATATATAATGGTGTTGAGAAAGAATCCTTAGATCAGTTTATAGATATGATCGAGAGTACAGCATTGATAAAGTTGCCGGAGGGGTTCGAGACAGAGTACCCTGATCTTCATAATGCCCTTGACATATTGAGAGATGCTGACTATACACATCTGGGCGTGGAGGATTACAGGAAACTGGCAGATGTCCTGGACAGAAGTGCTCAGTTTCTCAATTCTGTGGTAACAGAGTACATGCTCATTGTTGAGCTTGTGAATGATCTTTATGTTATGCTGCTTGCAATATCCGTGAGAGATAATACATCAGACAAATGTCATAAAGCTATGGAAGTAATTGCAAGTGCAGTCAGGACGGGTGACGGAGAACTTGAGACGGTATATACAATGCTGAATGATATCGTAGGGGAACAGGAGATCGCCGGAGAGCATAAGGTAATGCTTGAGTCTGCAGTATATGACATAACAACAGGATTTATGGATGATATAACAAGGATCGGCCTTGATGAGACTTACAGATCCCTTGAGAAGATGGACAAGCTGCTGTCTGGAAGCATGTTTGTGGATATAGACAATGTTGCCATAGCAGGTGTGCTTAAGGTTGACAGTGATTATATAGCTGCGTGCAAGGAGAAACTTGCGGATGAATTTGCAAAGTTATTTGAAGGTAATTCAATGACAGTCAATAGAGCGATCATGGCAAAGATACTCTCAAATATACCAGTTTTCTTCAATACCACAGATGAGATAAAAGAGTATATTCAGGGATCACTTTCAAGATGCAGTGAACAGAGTGAACTTTTAGCTGATTACATAGTGATAAAACAGATGATGGAAGAATAAACTTATATTATTGGGTTGTACAGGTGAGGATTATGGTCATTGACGACAAGTTCTATATCGGAGGAGCTAGAGACAGACAGGTTATTAGAATGGTCAGAGGTATAAGAAGGTTCCACAAGGTCAGATATATACCAGGGGTGTTTGTTGTCACACTTCCGTTGTTCGGTGATGGTATACTTGAGATATATGAGCTCAATGAGTTTAGACAGAAGGTATATGAGGAGATGACCGATTCTATACATATAGTTGGTGCAGCACCTTCCAGAGCTCAAGCTGTACGGCTTGTCAGAGATATTATAGATGATATATATAAGAAGACCGGTGGCGTTGATGTAAAGGGATTCTTTAATGTCGAAGTCTAAGGGGATTGGGAATGCATATAGTATTATTGATATTGAAAATATTACTTATAATAGTGTTGTCGCTTATAGGGCTGGTGGTCCTGCTGGCGCTGCTCGTTCTCTTTGCCCCTGTCAGGTATAAGCTGTATGCCAGAAAGCAGGAGGACATATGGGCGAAATTTACGGCTACATGGCTTGGCTTTGTTCTGTGCTTTAAGATGGTGTATGATCAAAACGATGGTCTTGATTATAGACTCAGGCTTTTTGGCGGTACGCTGTTTGGATCAGGGAAAAATAAAAATGACAATGGCGTAGATAAAGAGGAATCTGTCGTACATGAGAATATCCGGGAAATGGGACCTGATGAAGAAGAGACCTCATTTGAACAGGAGTTTCCTTCTGCTGACAGTGAAGACAGGGAGTTCCTTTTGGAAGATAAAGAGTTTGAGCGTGAGACGGAAGGCATACTTGGTCGCCTTGGCAGGAGATTCGATGCAGTGTGCAAGAGCGTCGCAGATAGATATAAAAGCATATCAGAGAAGATTGCTGGTCTTAAAAAGAAAAAAGATGGCTATACTAAACTTGTGAACAATGTGAGGACTAAGGAAGCGATCAGGGTTGTAAAGGTTCAGCTTATGGCATTGTTAAAGCATCTGAAACCTTCAAAACTTAAAGGACAGATCATATATGGAACCGGTGATCCGGCATCCACTGGACAGCAGCTGGGTTATATGAGTGTTCTGTTTCCGCTGTATTATGATCACATAGACATCACTCCGGATTTTGAACAAAAAAGGCTGGAGGGAGATCTCATGGTCAAAGGACGTATCAGGATATGGACGGTGGGATGGTGTGTTCTCAAAGTTATATGGAATAAGAATGTAAAGATAACAATATCACGTTTTAAGAAGATATCGGGAGGAAATTGACATGGCAAACAACAATATTGAAGGAACACTTAGTACACTGTTTAACGGCATGGATGGATTTATTTCATCAAAGTCAGTTGTGGGAGAGCCTGTATATGTGGGAGATACGATCATCATTCCTCTTGTGGATGTGAATTTTGGTATGGCTGCCGGTGCATTCAACAAGCAGGACAGCAATAAGGCTGCCGGAGGCATAGGCGCAAAGATGAGTCCGTCTGCGGTGCTTGTTATAGCGAACGGAAGTACAAGACTTGTCAATCTCAAGAATCAGGATGCGGTCACAAAGATCATAGATATGGCTCCTGAGGTTATAGACAAGGTAGTCGGGTTGTTCAAGAAAGATAAAACAGATGAAGAGACGGCGGTCGATCAGGCTATAGATGAGATGGCACAGTCAGATGATAAAGTAGTGGAGTAATCCTGCATCATTGAAGAATCACCACATATAATGATAGTAAATCATTATGGTGGTGATTTTTATTTGGCGTAAATTCTGCGGCTATGCTTTTTTCTTTACAGCGGTTGGAGTGGTAGTCGGATATTTTATAGATGGATTTGTTCAGTTCCTTGTAATAGTGATATTGCTGCTTTTGTCATATATTTTTTCGTGCAAGTAAAAAAGAGCAGTGATCATTTGATCACTGCTCTTTTTTATCAGAACTGAATCGGTGATATTATGCAAATACTATGCACGCTCGACCTTACCAGATCTTAAGCAAGATGTGCAAACATAAATCTTCTTAGGTGTTCCATCAACTACAGCCTTAACTGACTTAACATTTGACTTCCACATCTTGTTTGCTCTTCTATGAGAGTGGCTCACTTTGATACCGAAATGAGCACCTTTATCACAAATTGAACATTTTGCCATAATAGCACCTCCTTCAATGAATAAACTAATTGAATAAACTAACTTACCTTCTAAGTTCACAACAAAACTTATAATAGCAGATTATTTTTCTATATGCAAGTAAAAAATTAATTTTAGTGAAAAATATTGAATGACGTGGAAATAAGCCGATTGTTACCACAAAGGTAAATAATGGAAATGCGCCCGTAGAGTGCGGCATTTCTTGAAATTTTATGTAACTATGATATAATCATTAAATAACTATGTATTTAACTCGGTAGAAAGGAGTTATGCCATGAAAGAGTATATAAATGGAGATAATGGAAAGGTAAGCATAGATGAGAGTGTAGTGGCTCAGGTTGCGGGACTGACCGCCCTCGATTGTTTTGGAATCGTCGGAATGGGCATAGTAAGTGTTAAGGATGGAATAGTAAAGCAGCTGCGCAGGGACAATGTATCCAGAGGCGTAAATGTAAAATTTGATGAAAATGGCAATATTGTGATAGAACTTCATATTGTTGTGGCGTATGGTGTGAGCATAAAGGCTGTCACAGACAACCTCATGCAGTCAGTGAAATATAAGGTAGAGGATTTCACTTCATTTAAAGTAAGCCAGATCAATGTGTTTGTTGAAGATGTAAAAGTAATGGATTAGTTTGGAGGATACAGAGACGTGAGTAATACGATTGATGCACTTGCACTTAAGAAGGCGTTCATAGCAGGTGCAAATAACCTGGATAAGAATAAGGAATATATCAATGAACTAAATGTATTCCCTGTGCCTGATGGAGATACCGGAACGAATATGACACTGACTATACTTTCAGCCGTCAGGGAGGTCGAGGCAGCTCCTGATGATATGAAATCTATTGCGAAAGCAATGTCTACAGGTTCACTTCGTGGAGCAAGGGGTAACTCAGGAGTTATATTATCCCAGCTTTTAAGAGGTTTCAGCAAAAAAATTCAGGACAGCAGAACTATAGATATACATGATATCGCGGACGCGTTCCAGAAAGCTGTTGAGACTGCATACAAAGCAGTAATGAAACCGAAGGAGGGAACTATCCTCACAGTTGCCAAGGGCGTGGCAACGAAGGCAAGAGAGTGTGCAGATGCTGATATGTCACTTGAGCAGTTTTGTGATGAAGTCATAGAATACGGTGACGCAGTACTCGATTCCACACCGGAGATGCTTCCGGTTCTCAAGGAGGCAGGAGTGGTGGATTCCGGCGGACAGGGTCTTATGGTTGTCTTAAAGGGTGCTGTTGACTGCCTTATGGGTCGTGTGACAGTTGAACTTAACAAAAATACAGGTTCTGTGAATATAAAGAAGTCGACCACCGGTGCGGGCAATGACGAGATATCCACAGCTGACATAAAGTTTGGCTATTGTACAGAGTTTATCATAAACCTCGAAAAGCCGTACGGCGAAAAAGAGGAGGATGATCTCAAGAGTTTCCTTGAGTCTATAGGAGATTCGATAGTGTGCGTATCACTTGATGATATCGTGAAGATACACGTTCACACCAATCATCCCGGACAGGCATTTGAGAAGGGACTCACTCTTGGTTATCTTACCAATATGAAGATAGACAATATGAGGATAGAACACCATGAGAGAGTTATCAGCCAGTCTGAGCGCGATGAGGCTGAGAGACAGGAAGAGGAGAGACAGCAGAGGAAAACTGTTCATGCTGAGCCGCGTAAGAAATATGGTTTTATAACGGTTTCAATGGGTGACGGTCTGAAGAAACTCTTTGAGGAACTTGGTGCAGATCATGTTATTGAGGGTGGACAGACCATGAATCCAAGCACTGAAGATATGCTCAATGCCATCGATGATGTGAACGCAGACAATATATTTATTCTTCCAAACAACAAGAATGTTGTACTTGCCGCAAATCAGGCGGCAACGCTGTGTGAGGACAAGAATATAATCGTAGTTCCTACAGCAAATGCGCCACAGGGAATAAGTGCTATGATAGCATTTGACAGCACTGTGGATGTCCAGGAAAATAAGTCTTCTATGAAGTCGGCAGTAAAGAATGTAAAGAGTGGACAGGTGACATATTCAGTCAGAGACACCTCTATAGATGGCAAGGCTATCAAGGAGGGAGACATCATGGGAATCGGTGACAAGGGTCTTGTCAGCGTAGGAAATGATATTGAGCAGGTGACATTTGAACTCATCGCGGATGCTGTGGATGATGATGCTGAGGTTATCAGTATCTACAGTGGTGCTGATGTTTCAGAGGAAGACGCGCAAAAGTTGGCGGACAGGGTCGAGGAGGCATATCCTGATGTTGACGTTCAGCATTACTATGGCGGACAGCCTATATATTATTATATAGTTTCAGTTGAATAGGCAGATATGACACATCTGTTTTGAGGTGGATATATGGTACTTAGCGACTCTATAAAGACGATAAAGGGAATAGGCGATAAGACGGCAGAAACGTTGTCTAAGCTGGGGATATATACGGTTTCAGACCTTCTTATGTATTATCCCAGAACGTATATAGCCTATGAGGATCCGGTTGATATTGAGAATCTGCAGACTGGCATGAGGCAGTCTGTCAGGGCAAGGATCAACAGTAGAGTCGAAGTAAAAAAAGTCAGAGGGCTTACCATATCCATCGTCTATGCAAAGGATTACACAGGGACAATTAAGCTGATATGGTTTAATTGTCCTTTTTTACGCAATTTCTTTCACATAGGTCAGGAATATGTATTTTCGGGGGATGTTTCATACAAAAGCGGAATGATGACCATGTCCCAACCGGAATACTTTACTCCTGACAAATACCAGGCTCTCACAAATGTATGGCAGCCGGTATACACGGTTACTCCCGGAATATCCTCAAAGACAATTCAGAAGGCAGTCAGAAATGCACTTCCGGCAGCTCGTGGATTTACAGATTACATCCCTGAGACAGCCCGGTCAGAATATGGCATAATGACACTTTCAGATGCTGTTTCATCGATACATTTTCCTGCTGATGAATATCATCTGAAACAGGCTGTCAAGAGAGTTGCATTTGATGAGTTTTACAGTTTTATAGCTGATATGCACAGACTAAAAAAGGATTGTGTGACATATGGAAATGATTGCGTGATAGCTTGTGATGATGATGTGCGGCGATTTATTGAGAATTTGAGTTTCAAACTTACGGATGCACAGATGAATGCTGTGCGTGACATGCTGGCAGATATGTCATCAGATCATGTTATGAACAGACTCGTGCAGGGAGATGTAGGCTCTGGCAAAACGATAGTTGCAGCGGTGGGGCTTTTTGCTGCCGCGATGAGTGGATGGCAGGGAGTCATCATGGCGCCTACGGAAGTGCTTGCGGTCCAGCATTATAAGGAACTAAAAGCTCAATTTGCTCCATATGGGATAACGGTAGGACTGCTCACTGGCTCCATGACTGCTAAGGAAAAGAGGCTCATGTATCAGGATATAAAAAATGGTGATGTTGCAGTTATCGTTGGGACACATGCGCTGATACAGGATAAGGTTGAGTATTCAAGGCTTGGACTTGTGGTCACGGATGAACAGCACAGATTTGGCGTAAAACAGAGGGAGAGACTTGCAGAGAAGGGAGGACATCCACATACGCTGGTCATGAGTGCCACACCGATACCGCGTACCCTGGCGATCATAATGTATGGTGATCTTGATATTTCGGTCATAGATGAACTGCCGGCGGGAAGGATACCGATCAAAAACTGTGTGGTGGATGAGAGCTACAGGAAGACAGCGCAGAGTTTCATCATGAAAGAGGTCAGGCTGGGACATCAGGTATACATAGTGTGTCCTATGGTGGAGGCAAGTGAGGTCCTTGATGATGTTGCAAATGTGACAGAGTACACTGAGGAACTGCGCAGCGCACTTAAGGAACAGTTTGGATGTGATGTACAGATAACATGTCTTCATGGCAAGATGAAAGCTGAAGAGAAGAATCAGATACTTGAGGATTTTGCAAATGGCAGTATAAGTATACTTGTCTCAACGACGGTTATCGAGGTTGGAATCAACAATCCGAATGCGACGGTAATGATGGTTGAAAATGCTGAGAGGTTTGGTCTTGCGCAGTTACATCAGTTAAGAGGTCGTGTGGGAAGAGGAAAGCTCCAGTCCTATTGTATATTTGTGAGTGGAAAAAAAGACAAGGATACGATGGAAAGACTCGGAGTCCTTGAAAAATCAAATGATGGTTTCTTCATAGCAGGCGAGGATCTGAAGATGAGAGGTCCCGGCGATTTCTTTGGCATAAGACAGAGCGGTGACGTCATGTTTAAGGTCGGCGACATATATAATCATGCGGACATGCTCAAGGCAGCGCAGGAGGTGTATGACGGCTACGGAGATGAGATAGACAGGAAAATAGAAGAAAATGGTATGACTGGTCATTATTTTCAGCCTGTTTTGTAGTTATAGGGTTATATAAAAGGGGGTTAATCATGAAAAGTAAAAAAACATTGATAATGGGGATAATCATAGCTGTGCTTGTGGTGGTTGTAGGTGTTATGGGATATATGCTGATAAAGGGCAGATCAGGCGATGATAACAGTGTTCCTGCCACAACTGAGAGCGCGACAGAGGCAAAATCCGACGAGAATGCTGCTGATTCGGAGAGTTCAACGACGGAGACGCAGAAAGAAAAAACTGAGTCTGTTGGGAAAACAAATGCAGAATTTTATGCAGAGATAGGACATGACAGTACATGGGAGGCAGATGGAAAGACTTGTGCCACAGAGAACATTAATATATACAACAAGACGGCAGCTAGTGTGTCTGGCTGGAAACTTGATGTGATCTACAAGGGAAAGCCGCTCATTGATAATATATGGAATGGTGAAAAGAAGATAAAGGAAAACACAGTGACAATAACCCCGGCAGAGTATAACCAGGATATACCGGCAAACGGTTCAGTGAATGTTGGCTACAATATATCATCGGATGATCTCACGGTTGTGGATTATATTTTGTATATAGACGGAAAAGAATACAGGGGAAGTGACAACGTTACTGCGCAGGAAAACACTGCAGTTAGCGGAGGTTCCACGACAGCAAAAGAAGACGGAACACCATTTGATAATCATGGACAGCTCTCTGTTAATGGGACAGACATAGTAGATGAATCGGGTAATAAATATCAGCTTAAGGGTGTCAGCACACATGGTATAACCTGGTTTCCTGATTATGTGAATGAAGGGGCTTTTCAGTCCATAAGGGATGATTGGGGTGCAAATCTCATAAGAATAGCGATGTATACGGATACGGGTGACAGCAATGGATACTGCAGCGGCGGTGACAAGGAAAGCATCAAGAAAATGGTCGATACCGGTGTGGCTGCAGCGACTGAGCTGGGTATGTATGTCATTGTAGATTGGCATATACTGAACGACAACGATCCAAATACACATATAGATGACGCAAAGGAATTTTTTGATGATGTATCAGCAAAGTATGCATCAAACCATAATGTTATCTATGAGATATGTAATGAGCCAAATGGCGGAACATCCTGGGCTGATGTCAAGAGTTATGCGGAGACTATCATACCGGTGATAAGAAAAAATGACAAGAATGCGATAATAATAGTGGGAACACCTACATGGAGTCAGGATGTTGATGTTGTATCTGAGGATCCGATCACTGGATATGATAATATAATGTATGCGGTGCATTTTTATGCGGCAACTCATAAGGATGATCTGAGAAACAAAGTAAAGACAGCTCTGGCAAATGGTCTTCCTGTGTTTGTAAGTGAGTTCAGTCTTTGTGACGCATCGGGAAATGGAGGAATAGATTACGATTCTTCAGATGCCTGGTTTGAACTGATAAATGACAACAATCTCAGTTATGCGTCATGGAGTTTGTGTAACAAGAATGAGACATCAGCTCTTTTGAGATCTGATTCGCAGGCGACATCTAGTATCACTGCAGAAGATCTGTCAGATACGGGCAAATATGTGAGGGATAGGATACTGGGCAAATGATCAGGATTATTTCTCTTCAGTCTTGTATTTTAGATGCCATCGTGTTATAAAAAAGTCTGTGAATTTATTGAGACTGCAGAGAAAGCTGCGGTCGGTTAGGAGAAAAAGATGAGAGTTATAGCAGGCAGCGCACGCAGTATGAAACTGGTCACGGTTGATTCTATGGACACCAGACCGACGACAGACCGTATAAAGGAGACTTTGTTTAATGTACTTTCACCGGATATACCGGGGAGTAATTTCCTGGATCTTTTCAGTGGCAGCGGGGCTATAGGTATAGAGGCACTCAGCAGAGGTGCAGACCGGGCTGTGTTTGTTGAAAATGGCAGAAAGGCACTTGAGTGTATAAACAAGAATCTTGACTTTACAAAACTTAAAGATCGAGCACAGATACTCAGCACAGATGCTGTCAGTTCAGTTAATACGCTTGAACGACAGAAAGAAGTATTTGATATCATATTTATGGATCCACCTTATGGCAGACTGCTTGAGAGAGATGTTCTAGTCAGACTGTCCGGTTCCGATATAGTATCCGATGATACTATCATAGTGGTAGAATCTGATCTTGATACAGAGTTTGATTATCTGGAGGAGATTGGATTTGAGATCTATAAGGTAAAGAAGTATAAGACAAATAAGCATACATTTATTTACAGGAGACTTGAAAATGAGTAGAGCGATTTATCCGGGAAGTTTTGATCCTGTCACACTTGGACATTTGGACATAATCAAAAGGTCGGCGGAAATGTTTGATGAACTGACTGTCGGCGTGCTGAACAATACTGCAAAAACACCATTGTTTTCTTTAGACGAACGTGTTAATATGTTAAAGAATGTAGTTTCGGATATACCTAACGTTAAAGTCGTTGGATTTGGCGGACTTCTGGTGGATTATGCAAGACAGAATGACATAAAGGTCATAGTCAGAGGTTTGAGGGCTGTTACAGATTTTGAGTATGAGCTGCAGATAGCCCAGAGTAATAGAAAGGTTGCGCCGGACATTGATACAGTATTTTTGACAACCAATATACAGTATTCATATCTCAGCTCAAGTGTTGTCAAAGAGTATGCAAGTTTTGGCGTTGACGTAAAGGATTTTGTTCCGGAACAGATACAGGATATTCTAAAAAAGAGATTTGCAGATATTCGAATGTAGTTTGCGATAGATAATTAGGAGGAGAATAACATGGCAAGAAAAGGTATTGAAGAAATGATCAGTGAGATAGAGATATTTATTGACAGTTGTAAGTTCCAGCCGTTGTCTTCCAGCAAGATCATTGTACCAAAAGAGGATCTTATGCAGATGGTAGGAGAGCTTAAGCTCAAGATGCCAAGTGAGATAGAGAGATGTAAGAAGATCATGAGAAACAAGGAGGCTATACTTGCTGATGCGAGAGCCAGAGCTGATTCGATCATCACAGAGTCAGTTGCAGAGGCAAATAGACTCGTTGATCAGAGCCAGATAGTTGAGCAGGCGAATCTCCGTGCAAACGAGATCACTGACATGGCAAGAAGTCAGGCAGAGCAGATCATTGCAGAGGCAAATGAGGACGCAAGCCAGGTTAGAGCCGGTTCTATGTACTATTCAAAGGACAAGCTTGCTGAGATAAGCCAGTACATAAATGCTACACTTCAGGCTGAGCGTGCAAATTATGAGAATCTGATAAAGTCACTTGAGGAGAATGCTGCAAGAGTTGCAGATAATATGGCTGAGCTTGACTCAAGTATCAACCAGATGAATGGTGTGCCAGAGCAGTCAGCACAGTCAGACTCTGCATTTGATACAGAGGAAGATGACTATAATGTATATGGCAAGACAGAGTATACTCCTAAAGATGATGATTACGATGATGAGTATGACGAATATGACGATGAAGATGAGTACGATGATGAAGAGGATGATGACGAAGAGTACCTCGATGATTAATCGTATTGCATTAGAATACGAAGATCGTCGTTACAGCGCATATTACACTGTAAAGACATTTGACTGAAATATATTTAAAGAAAGACAGTCCTGATTTTTGTATCAGATCATAGCTTTGAAACAGTGCGGATAATCCGCCGAAGGCTGTGAGAGACAGAAACAGGACTGTCTTTCTTTTGACCGAAATATCGATGGACGCAATAGAGTTTATGCCAGATGAAATTTCGAAAAAAGATGTTGCAACATGAGTTGTCTGATATGGGAAAAAATGTATTATCAGGTTGGATGCGATTGCAAATATGATCATGAATATACCGATAGTGGTGATATTGTGTATTGACGAGCTGATAAGGTCGTCATCTTTACATTTGCTGCCAGATGATGTGGCAGCAATCTCGTCCGGTGTATGTATATGAATATTGACAGGAGATACTTTTAGCGCAGTTAGTTTTTTATGTATGCATGTCTGGGTGTAGTATATGAGAAATGCGATCATTGTACATGCAAACTGTGGAATATAGAGACAGGTGATAAGCTCGGTCAGAGTCATGTATTTATATAGATGTTCGGAGTATATATATCCATATAAAAACATGGGGCTCACATTGTTGCAAAGTGGCAGTAGAGTCTGAGCTGTGTGTCTGGATAAATGTCTGTTTTTGTATAAAAACGATACGACCAAGGTTCCGGTTGGAAAACCGCAGAAAAGACCTATGATGAGTGATAAAATGCATGCGCCTCCGGGGGTCATGTGATTTAGATCAAGGGTGTTCAGGATCACACCTGTGAGCAGCATGAATGGAAGTAGTACAGGTACTATGGAACTGTACCACAGTGAAATACCTTGTCTGCAGCCATCTGCTATGACGGAGGAGTTGAGACAGGTGAACAATATTACAGTTGTTATAAGGATCATATAAAATGCGTTCTTCATACGTGTATTTTATGCATGTAGATACATATATATGAACGCTGATAAAGAGTATAATACCCTTTATATACAACTGTAAGATCAGCGGGTTATCACAGGTATTGTGTGCTCAAATTCATTTCGCAATTTTGTTCCATACATTTTATACACAAGGCTGTTATATATATCGGTCGATTTTATATCGTATCTGGACATGGAAATCCCGTGTCCGTTAAGCATGGAATTGAAATCGGCTGCTTTTGTTATAACGGGGATATCTGTACCCTTCTTCAGCTTTTTGATGGTGTTTCCGGCTTTTGTGTTGAGCCCTAATAGACGGAGATAGTATATCCATCCGTCTGACTTATATTGAGTATAATCGCTTTCGGATACCTGTGTTATATAGTGTAGAATTGCTCTCTGTATACGGGTCAAAGTATAGTTCCGACATTTGAGTGACATCGTAGTCTCTGAAAATGAAAGAGTTTTATCGAGTTTCATTAGCCTGTTGTACAGATCGTTATCCATGTCTACAATATCTGGATATAATTCGGTATCATAATCGTGAAATCCCTGATATCTATCGTAAAAAAGCCTTGCAGCTGTGAGCAGACCGGAGAGAGCATCGTCATATATTGGGAAAGATCTTTTATAGCATGATGAAAGATATTGATAACATACCTCAGGGACATGCCTTTTAATATCCTCTATATCAGAAGTTTCCAGTATGTTTCTGATGGCTGAAGCTGAACAGATGTCGTGGCTGGCTTCCGAACTGTTATAATCTGATATAGCACGTTTGATAATGACAGGTTTTATGGTGGAACCGATTCTTTTCAGTGCTGCAATATATTCGA
Organism: Coprococcus sp.; assembly: GCA_050874325.1. Lineage (GTDB taxonomy): Bacteria > Bacillota > Clostridia > Lachnospirales > Lachnospiraceae > Coprococcus. Next base: position 20,552 of record JBNMKK010000003.1, read on the forward strand.
TGGCAAGAATGTTGTTTGGGCTGGACAGGATGTGATCGATCATATCCTTTGAGTATCCGTTGTATTCTGATTCGGATGTATCGGCGTTTTGATCAAATATATAATCTGCGATAGCGTTGGCTCTGGCAGCACCGTAGGTCATGCCGCGGGACATGAACTTTTGGATGAGGGCGGATACCTGATGAGGTTCATTTTCTACAATGTCGGCTATGTGCGACAGAAGATCTATGTCGTCTGTTTCTGCGCCGAATGATATATAGTCGATGATCCCGGACAGTTCCATCATGGTAACAGCGGCGGTTGCATAGTCTCTTGCACTTGCGGTGGAGTATACAAAAGGTATTTCAAATATCACATCCACTCCACATTTAAGGGCAATCTCAGCTCTTGTAAATTTATCGGCCAAGGCAGGCACGCCTCTCTGTAAAAAGTTGCCGCTCATGAAACAGATGACATAGTCAGCGCCGGTAATTTTCTTTGCCTGCTCAATCTGATATTGGTGTCCCTTGTGAAATGGATTATATTCGCATACTATGCCAACTGTGCTCATTTTTAAACCTCCGTTATTGGTGTTACTTAAATACAAAATTTATTCTATCTTAATAACTATTTAGTGTAAAGTATGATATAATCAAAAAAGTTTAAGCGAAAAATATTATCTGAGTTTCTGAGGGGAAATATTCCTAAAGCTGGTATTTATATAGCTGACGGATGAGACTTCTCCGTGATTTCTGTGTTCTTAGATCTTTAGTATAAGATACTGCAAATATTTATATTATCCCACGTTGACAATAAGAGATTTACTAAAAATATGAAAATACAAGATCTGAAAAACGATGTAAATGGATTTATAGAGATGATGGCTGATATCGGTTCGCGCGTTTTGACATATATTGTTACAGTGGGTATAAAAACGTACACGGTATCTGATAGTATATGCACATAACTGAGAATTAGTTGTTGACAAAACAACAAATATTTAATAGTATAATAAAGTAATCGAACATATGTTTAGGAGGAACGGACTATGGCAAGTAATTCAAGCAATTCGATCAATAGTGTAAACAAAGAGGATAAGAAAAAGGCTCTGGATGCGGCTATTGCACAGATAGAAAAACAGTATGGAAAGGGCTCAGTGATGAAACTGGGTGATTCCAATGCAAATATGAATATAGAGGTGATCCCTACGGGTTCACTTAGTCTTGATATAGCATTGGGACTCGGAGGAGTTCCAAGGGGAAGGATAATAGAAGTGTTTGGTCCAGAGTCAAGTGGTAAGACAACGGTTGCACTGCATATTGTCGCAGAGATACAGAAGAGAGGCGGTATAGCAGGATTTATAGATGCTGAGCATGCGCTCGACCCTACATATGCCAGAAATATTGGAGTAGATATTGACAATCTGTATATATCACAGCCGGATTGCGGTGAGCAGGCACTTGAGATAACAGAGACAATGGTTAGATCAGGTGCGGTTGATGTTGTTATCGTTGACTCGGTTGCTGCGCTCGTGCCTAAAGCAGAGATAGACGGTGAGATGGGTGATTCACACATGGGACTTCATGCCAGACTTATGTCACAGGCACTCAGAAAGCTTACGGCGGTTGTGAGCAAGACAAATTGTGTTGTTATCTTTATCAACCAGCTTCGAGAGAAAGTTGGAGTTGTGTTTGGAAATCCTGAGGTTACCACAGGTGGTCGTGCGCTTAAGTTTTATGCATCAGTAAGACTTGATGTAAGACGTATAGATACACTCAGACAGGGCGGAGAGATAGTAGGCAACAGAACTAGAGTCAAGATAGTCAAGAACAAGGTGGCGCCTCCTTTCAAAGAGGCTGAATTTGATATTGTGTTCGGCAAGGGTATTTCAAAGGTTGGAGATATACTTGACCTTGCGGTTGCCAATGATATAGTGGACAAATCCGGTGCATGGTATGCATACAATGGCAATAAGATCGGACAGGGACGTGAGAATGCCAAGATGTATCTTGAGAATAACGAGGCAATATGTTCGGAGATCGAGCAGAAGGTTAGAGAGACACTCGGTGTGGCAGGTGACAGTGTAGAAGGTGCAGATACTGTCGATAACGGCGAGGATTGATCAACAGTAACACAGTTAGCATTACGAGGGAGAACTACGGATGACAGTCACGGATATCAGGAAAATAGACGACAAGAGATATTGTCTGTACATTGATTATGAGCCATATGCATCTGTATATTCATCTGATATCAGAAGATTGAAGATTCACGCGGGGGAAGAAGTCGACGAGCAGGCTATCTATGAATTTAGAAAAGAGTATCTTTTCAGAAGAGCTATGAATAAGGCTGTCAACTCGATAAAATTTTCAGATAAATGTGAGTATGATATCAGGAAGAAACTCAGGGAACTGTATTATGATCAAGAGATAATCGAACATACTGTAGAAAAACTGAAATCCTACGGTTATATAGATGATTATCGTTATGCGTGTGGTTTTGTCCGCAGAAATATGCGTAAGAAGGGCACGCGGGTAATAGAATACGAACTTGAGGGGAAACATATAGACAGAGATATAATTAAGTGTGCGATCGATGATAACTGTGAACAGGATGAGTTGGACGTAGTAATTGCATTACTGCAGAAAAAATACTCATCTGCAGACCTGGTTGAGAAAAGAAATAAAGTGATGTCTTACATGTATAGCAAGGGGTTTGATCACAGGAAGATCACTGAGGGTATAAGAATTATATTGTCAGATGATCAGGATGAGAAGAATAGTCTGTAAGATGAAAACTTATTGTACTGTTGTCAAAAAAAGAAAGTGTAATTGGACATAATTACTTGACATAATTAATTAAAAATATTAAACTTAAATAGTTGTATTCTTGTACAATGAAAACTTAATAAGGAGGTGCTCCTGTGGATTCACCAATAGTATGGGTGATAGTCGCTGTTGTTGTAGTTGCACTGCTTGTTGCTACATGGTTTATAGCTATTGCATATCGCAAGAATATAGTTGAGACCAAGATAGGAAGGGCAGAGTCACAGGCAAGGGAGATTATCGATGAAGCTCAGAAGACCGCCGAAGCTAAAAAGCGCGAGATACTGCTTGAGGCAAAAGAAGATTCCCTTAAGACACGTAATGACCTTGAAAAGGAAGTAAAGGACAGACGTGGAGAATTATCACGTATGGAGAAGAGAATTCTCGCACGTGAGGAGAATCTTGACAAGAAGACCGAGGCAGTTGAGAAGAAGGAAACCAGCCTTGCTGGAAAAGAGAGCGCTCTTGATAAGCAGAGGGCTAAGGTCGAAGAGTTACAGGCGAAACGTTTACAGGAACTTGAAAGAATTTCAGGTTTAACCTCTGAACAAGCAAAAGAATACTTATTAAAAACTGTTGAAGATGAAGTAAAACATGAAACAGCAGTTATGGTCAAGGAATTAGAAACCAGAGCTAAAGAAGAAGCGAACAAGAAGGCGAAAGAGTACGTTGTCAATGCAATACAGAGATGTGCTGTTGATCACATTTCAGAGACAACGATCTCATTAGTTCAGTTACCTAACGACGAGATGAAGGGTAGAATAATAGGTAGAGAAGGACGAAACATTCGTACTCTCGAAACTCTCACAGGAGTGGATCTTATAATAGATGATACTCCGGAGGCAGTTATTTTATCAAGTTTTGATCCAGTAAGACGTGAGGTAGCGAGAATTGCACTTGAGAAGCTCATTGTGGATGGAAGAATTCACCCAGCCAGAATCGAAGAGATGGTTGAAAAAGCGCAGAAGGAAGTTGAAACCATGATGCGTGAAGAGGGTGAGGCAGCTACCCTTGAGGTGGGAATACACGGTATTCATCCAGAGTTAGTGAGACTTCTTGGTAAGTTGAAGTTTAGGACAAGCTATGGACAGAATGCACTCAAGCATTCAGTTGAGGTAGCTCAGTTATGTGGTTTATTGGCCGGTGAGATAGGTGTCGACATCAAGGTAGCAAAGCGTGCTGGATTACTTCATGATATAGGTAAAGCCCTGGATCATGAGATGGAAGGTTCACACGTTCAGATTGGTGCTGATCTTTGTAGAAAATACAAGGAGTCAGCAATTGTTATCAATGCTGTAGAGTCACATCATGGTGATGTGGAGCCTGAGTCGTTGATAGCACTTCTGGTACAGGCTGCAGATACTATTTCTGCTGCAAGACCAGGAGCAAGAAGAGAGACCTTGGAGACTTATACTACAAGACTTAAGAAGTTGGAAGATATTGCCAACGCTCATAAGGGTGTAGATAAGACATTTGCTATTCAGGCAGGTAGAGAAATTCGTGTGATGGTTGTTCCTGAGCATGTAAGCGATTCTGATATGGTATTGCTGGCCAGAGATATTGCCAAGCAGATTGAAAATGAGCTTGAGTATCCAGGTCAGATTAAAGTAAATATTATTAGAGAGTCACGCGTAACGGACTACGCAAAGTAAACAAGGAAATATTAAAAAGAAGGTCTGTGGAGAAATCCACAGACCTTTTTTGTATGGAAATAAATATTAGTGGGAGGTATAATTCATTTTGCGGGATTCAAAATTTAAACGAGAAAAACTGGAACTAGCATATAAAGCTCATGTATTTAATGTATATAATGATTATTTGATACTTCCAGACGGGAGAAGAGTTGTGTATGATCTGATAGATCACAAATCAGGTGCATGTATACTTCCGGTTTGTGATGATGGAAGGATAATACTTGTAAGACAGTATAGGAATTCCATAGATGATGTGACATATGAGGTCCCTGCGGGATTTATAGATGATGGGGAGACGCCTGAGAATGCGGCAGTGCGAGAACTGAAAGAGGAGACAGGATGTATGGTAAGAGACGTTCAATTTGTCACAAAGACTGTCTTAGCGATAGGAACCAGCAATGAGCAGACATATGTATACATAGGACGGGGAGTCTCTGGCGGCAAACAGAGTCTTGATGAGAATGAATTTATAAGTTGTGAATATATAAAACTTGATGATGTAGATGACATGATATCTAGAGGAGAGATAGTGGATTCAAAGACTCTGGTAGCGATTTACGCGTATAAATGTTCTCTCACATAATTCTAAACAAGGAAAAATGAGGGAACTTTGGTGCTGAATTAAAAAAAGTGAAACATTTCTGAAAAAAATTATGTCAATATGTAGTATACATAATTAAATGGGTACACCCGATTTGGTATTTTGTGGAAAAATACCGCAAAGGCGCAGTTTTACTTATTAAATTAGTGTTTGATTTTATTTACATTTATATTTATAATGTATTCTAGTCTACATAACTAAGGGGATAAATTAGTGGAACAATACATAGACAGATACGTTGAATATTTAAGAAATGTAAAAAAATCAAGTGAGAATACTATAGCATCGTATAAAAGGGATCTCTTAAAATTTGTCGGTTATTTTCAGAGCAAGGATCTTGAAAGGCTGGAGGATATTACTGAGACATATATAACTTCCTATGTCCTTGATATGGAAAAGAATGGCATGTCGATGGCTACAGTGTCACGCAACATTGCGTCCATCAAGTCTTTTTATGCTTTTCTGCTTCGTGAGAGAATAGTGGATAATGATCCTGCGGAGAATATAAAACCTCCAAAGATTGTGAAAAAGGTGCCGGAGATACTGACTATCAATGAGGTGAACAAACTGCTTTCGCAGCCGACCAACAAGACACCGAAGGAGATAAGAGATAAAGCTATGTTGGAACTCTTGTATGCTACGGGTATCCGAGTTACAGAACTAGTCACGCTAAAACTTACAGATGTCAACATGAAACTTGGATTTATAGAATGCCATGATGGGGACAAAGTCCGTACAGTGCCGGTTGCAGAGGTTGCGCAGAGGGCGCTCAGCAGATATATCACGGAGGTTCGCGATGATATGGGCGGAGGAAGTGATTATCTCTTTTTCAATTGCAAAGGTGCGCCGATGTCCAGACAGGGATTTTGGAAGATAATAAAGTATTATGCTGCAAAGGCAGGAATTGATAAGGATATAACACCGCATATGATAAGACATTCATTTGCATCGCATATGCTGAATAACGGTGCAGATATCAAGTCTGTTCAGGAGATGCTGGGACATGTAGATATAGCTACGACTCAGATCTATCTGACTAATAAGCAGAGTAAGCTCAAAGAAGAATATGCGAAAGCGTATCCAAGAGCTTAAAATAAAATAACTTATAGACTAAGGAGAGAATCAAATCATGGAAAACAATTACTTTGTTCCAGGACAGATCATTGAGAACAATCTGAAAGGTGCGGTTGGAAAAGCTAACCTGAAACTGTACAAAATGATCATGATGGGATTTTTCGCAGGAATGTTCATAGCAATCGGTGCAGAAGGATCCAATCTTGCGGTGCATACTGTAGATAATTTTGGATTGGCAAAGACGCTTGCGGGCTGTATTTTCCCGGTAGGCCTGATGATGCTTTCGATCATAGGAGCAGAACTTTTCACAGGAAACTGCATGATGATAGCAGCGGTAGTTGATAGAAGGATAAAACTTATCCAGATGTTAAGAAACTGGGTAGTTGTCTATCTCAGCAATCTTCTGGGATCTGTTGTAACAGCGGCGCTTATATATGGAAGTGGACAGTTTGACAATTCAGCTGGCGGTCTTGGAGCATATACGATCAAGGTCGCAATGGGAAAAACAGGACTTGATTTCGGAAATGCATTTGTATCGGGAATAATGTGTAACATACTTGTGTGCGTTGCAGTTCTCATGGCATCATCCGCGAAAGATATAATAGGCAAGATATTTGCATGCTTTTTCCCAATCATGGTATTTGTTGTCTCTGGATTTGAGCACTGTGTTGCCAATATGTATTATATACCGGCTGGGATCATGGCTGCATCAAACAGCAAGTACGTTGATAAAGCGTGTGAGCTTTATGGCTATACGGCACAGCAGATAAGCGATCAGCTGACTGTAGGCAATTTCTTTGGAAAGAACCTCCTTCCGGTCACCCTTGGAAATATCATTGGTGGAGGCGTGATAGTTGGGCTTGGTCTCTATGTGATAAACAAGCCTAAGAAAGAGGCAGAATAGTTATATGCTGTATTATATATAAGTAGTATTTGAATATATGATCTGGATACTGTATTGAGTCAAAAAAAGATATGTCCGGGTTTCTGTTTGCAGGAGCCCGGACATATCTTTTTTAATATCAAATGTTTAGATTTCTCAGTCATTATAAAAATCCACGATCTTGTCCATTCTTGATGACATGTTATCAAATAACAGATCCAGAATTGTGAGAGCGGTCATCGATTCAACAACTACAACAGCTCTTGGACCTATGATCGGGTCATGGCGGCCTCTTATGGATACTTCGATATCTTTGCCAGATTTGTTGACTGTTTTCTGTGTGGATGCGATTGACGGTGTAGGCTTAAAATGTGCTTTCAGTATAATGTCTGAGCCGTCGCTCATACCGCCGAGGATTCCGCCGGCGTGATTTGTCTCTTTTGATACTTTGCCGCCTTTCATGGTAAATCCGTCGTTATTGTATGATCCCCTGCTCTCGGAAACCTCTGTGCCGTCACCGATCTCCACAGCCTTGACAGCTCCGATGGACATGACAGCCTTTGCCAGGCATGCGTCCAGTTTGTCAAATACCGGTTCGCCGATTCCTGCTGGCATGCCGTGCACGATGCATTCAACACTTGAGCCAATGGAATCATTTTCTGCCATGCAGTCTTCAAGAAGAGAAGATGCTCTGTCGTATGCGTCGGCATCTGGCATATTCAGATCGTTTTTTAGTATATAGTCTGCGTCAAATTTATTTTTGTCTATATGTACATCGCCAATTGATGACACATAGGTTGTTATGGTGATGCCGAGTTCTTTGAGTATTTTGGATGCGATGGCGCCTGCGGCTACCCTGCCGATGGTTTCTCTTCCTGATGAACGTCCACCGCCTCTGTAGTCCCTGAAACCGTATTTCTGATCAAATGTGTAATCTGCGTGGCCTGGTCTGTAATATGTAGCGATATCTCCATAATCTCCAGAGCGCTGTGAGGTGTTCCTCACCATCATTGATATAGGTGTTCCGGTTGTCCTTCCCTCGAATATTCCTGACAATATTTCTACGGTGTCAGATTCCTTTCTTGGTGTTGAGAACTGTGAAAAACCTGGCTTTCTTCTGTCGAGAAAGATCTGAATATCCTCCTCGCAAAGAGGAAGTCCTGCCGGACATCCGTCAACTACAACTCCAAGAGCTTTTCCGTGGGATTCGCCCCATGTTGTGATAGTGAATTTATTTCCTATGGTAGAACCTGCCATAATATGTCTCCTTTCATATGCGGTAAAGTTACCGACCCATTTCAGATATGTGCATTGCTGGATCTGCAAATGCAAAAGTCTGCGCGAATTATTATAGCATATATAAGTTTATGATAACAAGGAATAAGTTGATATACTGTGAAGTGCGAAAGTGTATGTGAGAAACTAGATGGGATGTGTGATGTACATGTAAGAATGTGGATGGGCGGAATGAATGATGCCACATGGGGTTGTAATGATATGTGACATATATTAAAATTATAGATAAAGTCATATGAGGGGAATAAGATTATGAAAGGATCCAGACATATAGACAGCTGGGTGTAAGGTGGATTAAATGGAGAAGTATTATATAGTAAAATCTATAGATGGTGATTATGCGAATCTTGTGGATGAAAAAGATCCAAATGGCGAAACGAAACTTGTTGCAAGAGCCTTGTTGCCTGAGGATATAGGTGAGGGAACGAGGCTTCATTATGCGTATCTTCAATATGAGATAGCTGATTAATTTTTCCTCTTTACAAACAAAAGCACTTATGTTATTCTACACAAGGTCAGCTGACACTTAGTTTGAGGACACCTCTAGACCTTTTGCCCGGTGTCAGCCATGTATATTTTTTATAGGAGGATTGTTATTATGATAACAAAAGAGCAGAAGCAGGAAATCGTAGCTAAGTACGGCAAGGATGCAAATGACACAGGTTCAACAGAGGTTCAGATCGCACTTCTTACAGCAAGAATCAACGATCTCAACGGACATTTCAAGGCTAACCCAAAGGATCATCACTCAAACCGTGGTCTTCTTAAGATGGTTGGTCAGAGAAGAAACCTTCTTGCATACCTTAAGAGCAAGGATATCGAGGCATACAGAAAGCTTATCGAGAGCCTTGGACTCAGAAAGTAATTCTAGTTTGAGAATTTCTATTCGGGCTTTAATACAATAACAATTAAGAGAACCGTGTGGTGACACATGGTTCTTTTTTTATTTGTACATATCTTTGGATATTGTATTTTTTATATTCGTATGCTAAAATTTAAAAGATTGTGGAATGACATATCGAGACTTCTATAAAGAATATCGTGTGTGCGTGGTTTAAGTTTACAAAACATGGTGTTTTTTATAGTTGTTTCGACGTCTTCCACAATACAAATAAATATTATTCAAGGAGATTTGAGATGAGTAAGGAATTCAAGAGATACCAGAAAGAGATCGCAGGCAGAATGCTCACAGTCGATATAGGCAGAGTAGCTGCACAGGCAAATGGCGCTGCATTTATCAAGTATGGTGACACAACAGTGCTTTCAACATGTACAGCATCAGAGAAACCAAGAGACGGAATCGATTTCTTCCCGCTTTCCGTAGAATATGAGGAGAAATTATATTCAGTAGGAAAGATACCTGGAGGATTCAATAAGAGAGAGGGAAAGGCATCAGAGAACGCTGTCCTCACATCACGAGTAATCGACAGACCTATGAGACCTCTTTTCCCTAAGGACTATAGAAATGACGTAACACTCAACAACCTTGTTATGTCAGTTGATCCTGAGTGCAGACCAGAGCTGGTTGCCATGCTCGGATCATCTATCGCAACATGCATATCAGACGTTCCATTTGACGGACCATGTGCTATGACACAGGTAGGTCTCATCGATGGGGAGTTCATCATCAACCCAACACAGAAACAGTGGGATGAGGGTGATCTGAAACTTACAGTTGCATCTACATCACAGAAGGTTATCATGATCGAGGCTGGTGCAAACATAGTACCAGAGGCCAAGATGATCGAGGCTATATACATGGCTCATGATATCAACCAGGATATCATCGCATTTATCAATGAGATAGTAGCTGAGGTTGGAAAGCCAAAGCATTCATATGTAAGCTGCGCAGTTCCAGAGGAGCTCTTTGCAGCGATCAAGGAGATCGTTCCTCCGGCAGCTATGGAGGAGGCTGTATTCTCAGATGAGAAACAGGTTCGTGAAGAGAATATCAGACAGATCACAGAGAAACTTGAGGAGGCATTTGCAGACAACGAAGAGTGGCTTGCAGTACTTCCAGACGCTATATATCAGTATCAGAAGAAGACAGTAAGAAAGATGATCCTCAAGGATCACAAGAGACCTGATGGACGAGCTATCAACCAGATCAGACCACTTTCTGCTGAGGTCGACATTATCCCTAGAGTTCACGGTTCAGCTATGTTCACAAGAGGACAGACACAGATCTGTAACGTATGTACACTTGCTCCACTTTCTGAGATCCAGAGAGTTGACGGACTTGACGAGAATGTTACATCAAAGAGATATATGCACCACTACAACTTCCCTGCTTACTCAGTGGGAGAGACAAAGGTATCAAGAGGCCCAGGACGTAGAGAGATCGGACACGGCGCACTTGCTGAGAGAGCACTTCTTCCAGTACTTCCAAGCGAGGAGGAGTTCCCATACGCAATCAGAACAGTATCAGAGACATTTGAGCCAAACGGTTCAACATCAATGGCATCAACATGTTCATCATGTATGTCACTTATGGCTGCCGGTGTTCCAATCAAGGCTATGGTTGCCGGTATCTCATGCGGACTTGTAACAGGCGACACAGATGACGATTACATCGTTCTCACAGATATCCAGGGTCTTGAGGACTTCTTCGGAGATATGGACTTCAAGGTAACAGGTACAACAGAGGGTATCACAGCTATCCAGATGGATATCAAGATCCATGGACTTACAAGACCTATCGTTGAGGAGGCTATTGCAAGAACTCGTGAGGCCAGACTCTTCATCATGGAGACATGTATGAAACCAGCTATAGCAGCTCCAAGACCAACAGTCAACGAGTATGCTCCAAAGATCAAGCAGATCAAGATCGATCCAGAGAAGATCGGTGAGGTTATCGGACAGAGAGGTAAGACTATCAACACTATCATCGAGGAGACAGGTGTTAAGATCGATATCGACGATGAGGGAAGAATCTCTATCTGCGGTGTAGAGCAGGCAGGTATGGACAAGGCTATTGAGATGATCAACATGATCGTAGAGCCTCTTGAGGTTGGCAAGAACTATCATGGTAAGGTTGTAAAGGTTATCGACTGCGGAGCTATCGTATCACTTGCACCTAACAAGGATGGTCTCATCCACATCTCAAAGCTTTCAGACAAGAGAGTCGCAAAGGTTGAGGATGTTGTAAATGTTGGCGATGAAGTTGACGTTAAGGTAATCAAGATCGATGAGAGAGCAGGAAGAATAAGCCTGAGCCTCAAGGATGTACAGTAAATAATAAATAACTATAAGGGTATTTGATATTATTTTATAAGGGTAAATCTGATGTCTCGAAACCGGTCAGTCATATGATCGGTTCCGGGGCATTCTAATAACTGCAATATTGCAGCGAGTAAAGGCAGACAGAAAGCAAACAAACTAAAATAAATGCTAAAACAGATTTAAGGGGGAACATATGAAATACGGTTATTTTGACGAACAGAACAAAGAGTATGTAATTGACAGACCAGACACACCGGCACCTTGGGCAAACTACCTCGGATCACCGGAATACGGAGCTATAATCTCCAACAATGCGGGAGGCTATAGCTTTGAGAAGTCAGGAGCAAACGGAAGAATACTGAGATACATATTTAACAGCTTTGACCAGCCTGGAAGATATGTATATCTTCGCGATGATGACACAAAGGATTACTGGTCAGCATCATGGCAGCCGGTTGGCAAGAGCCTTGATGTGTACAAGAGCGAGTGTCACCATGGAACAGCATACACAAAGATGTATGCGGAGTATTCTGATATCAAGTCAGAGGTACTGTATTATGTTCCACTTAACAAGACACATGAAGTGTGGAAAGTGAGAGTTACCAACAATTCAGACAAGCCACGTAATCTCTCAGCTATAGGATACTGTGAATTTACAAATGACTGCAACTATGAGCAGGATCAGGTAAACCTCCAGTACACACTCTTCATTACAAGAACATATTTCATGGATAACAACAAGATCCTTCAGGTCATCAATGAGAACGTTGAGAAGGCTGAGATCAACGGCAGCAAGGCCAACAGAAGATTCTTTGCACTTGCCGGAAGTGATGTCGCATCATACTGCGGTGACAAGGAGGAATTCCTTGGAAGATATCATGGATACGGTGATCCTGTCGGAGTTATAAATGGAGATCTGGGCAACAAGCTCAACTACAACAGCAATGCCTGCGGAGGACTTCAGACAAAGTTCACACTTGCTCCGGGCGAGTCAAAGGATTTTGCGTTTATAGTTGGAATGAAGGACAATGATGCTGCAAATGCTGTCATAGCCGGATATGCAGATCCTGCAGCAGCATGTCAGAAGGAGCTTGATGAGCTGATAGAGTACTGGCATTCAAAGCTCAACAACTTCCAGGTACACACACCTAGCGATTCATTCAATAACATGGTAAATACATGGAATGCATATCAGTGTTTCATGACATTCATATGGTCAAGAGCTGCATCATTCTCATATTGCGGTCTCAGAAACGGATATGGATACAGAGATACAGTTCAGGATATCCAGGGTGTTATTCACCTTGCACCTGAGATGGCTCTTGAGAAGATCAGATTCATGCTGTCGGCACAGGTTGACAACGGCGGTGGACTTCCACTTGTAAAGTTCACACACAATGCAGGACATGAGGATACACCGGATGATCCATCATATGTACAGGAGACAGGACATCCTGCATACCGTGCAGACGATGCGCTCTGGCTGTTCCCAACTGTATACAAGTATATTGCAGAGTCGGGCAACTTAGACTTCATAGATGAGGTTATTCCATTTGCCAACAAGGATGAAGGTACGGTATATGAGCACCTTAAGAGAGCAATCGATTTCTCAATGAACAGACTCGGAGACAATGGTATGCCTGCAGGACTTTGGGCAGACTGGAATGACTGTCTGAGACTTGGAAAGAGAGGTGAGTCAACATTTGTTGCTATGCAGCTCTACTATGCGATGACAGTTATCAAGTATTTTGCAGAGATGAAGGATGACACAGAGTACATAGATTACATCAACAGCATTCAGTATAAGATGGGCGAGACCATCCAGGAGAAGTGCTGGGAGGATGACAGATTCATCCGTGGATATAAGGAAGGCGGACAGGTCATCGGTTCAAAGAATGATCCAGAGGCAAGCATGTGGCTGAATCCTCAGTCATGGGCAGTTATAAGCGGACTTGCAACAAGAGAGCAGTCTGAGCTTGCACTTGAGTCGGTTCACAGAGAATTGAATACAGAGTACGGTGTAAGACTTATGTTCCCTCCATACAGAGAGCATGCATTTGACGGAGCACTCATGCTTCTGTTCAATGCTGGAACAAAGGAGAATGCGGGTATATTCTCACAGCCACAGGGTTGGATCATACTTGCTGAGGCACTCATGGGACATGGCAACAGAGCATTTGAGTATTTCAATGAGAGCTCACCTGCATCGATGAACGACAAGGCAGAGATTAGAAAGCTTGAGCCATATTGCCACGGACAGTTCACAGAGTCTGTGGGAAGTCCATTTGAGGGACGTGCTCATGTACACTGGCTCACAGGTACAGCATCAACATGTATGGTTGGCTGCGTTGAGGGTATCATGGGTATGAGACCTGACTTTGGCGGAATCAAGATCGCACCTTCAGTTCCATCAGACTGGAAGGAGTTTGAGATCGAGAAAATGTTCAGAGGAAAGAAACTTTCTATAAAGGTTCAGAATCCTGATGGACATGAGAGCGGATTCCAGAGCATGACTTTGAATGGTGAGGCTATGGAGTCGAATTACATTCCGGCAAGTGTGTTAAAAGATGAAAATGAGATAGTTCTTGTTATGTAGTTTTTATCACATTAAAATAATTGGTCGGGACCGTATAAAAAAACAATATTTCCACATAATAAATTGAGAAGGGGGTATATCCCCCTTCTTAATTTTTGAGAATGAAAGCTGGTATATATATGGTGGAGATGTTTGAAAATAATGGTACCGATGTTAATGGGAGAAAGATAGAAGATAGGATAAAACTTGGAAAAAACTGTCATATTATGGAGTCGGACCCGGAAGGATTTATATTGATGTGCGGAATATATGGTGAGATAGAAGGCCACGAAAAACTTCCTGCAAGCATGAAAAGCACAAGTTATGAGGATCTTCTTCCCGTGGTTGCTCAGGCAGAAAATAGTGAATATATAAAAGGAGTTCTGGTACTGATAAATACAGTCGGAGGAGATGTGGAGTCAGGTCTTGCAATTTCAGAGATGTTTGCAAGTTTGTCAAAACCGGTTGTTACTCTCGTCTTAGGCGGGGGACATTCTATTGGGGTTCCACTTGCAACGTCGGGAAATGCTTCATTTATTGTTCCTACAGCAACTATGGTAGTACATCCGATAAGAACCAGCACTGCGGTGCTCGGTGTAAAACAGAATTTTGAATATATTGAGAAGATGCAGGATCGAATAATAGATTTTACAGTTGCACATTCGGATATAACGAGAGATGAGTTCAAAAAGTATATGTTTAATACAGCCGAACTGACAAAGGATATAGGTTCGGTGCTTGTTGGAAGTGAGGCTGTACGTGCAGGTATAATAACAGCTACGGGAGGAATGTCAGACGCCCTAAAAAAACTCTATGACTTGATTAATTGCATAAATGATAGTAAAATTCCATAGGATATTGTTTAGGATAATGGAAGAAGAGGTAAGAGATGGCTTCTGGTAATAAAAAATCAGGAACAAAAACTTCATCAAATAAAAAGACAACGGGAAAGACAAGCACTAAAAGTACAGCAAGAAAAAGTTCAGGATCTTCTGCAGGTAAAAGAACCGGTACGAAAACTACAAGTACACCACGTATGACTAAAAAACAGAAGGCTGCAGAGCTTGCGAGACAGAAACAGATGCGCAATGAGATAATACTTATTGTGATATTTGCGTTTTCAATTTTTCTTTTGATCGCCAATTTCCGTATATGTGGTATAGTCGGAGATGTTGTATCCGGATTCTTTTTTGGAATTTTAGGATTTAGTGAATATTTCTTTCCGATATACTTTTTTGTATCAGCAGCATTTTTGATCTCAAATGATTTTAACAGGAAACTGGTAAAGAAGGTAGTTTGTTTTGGAGTTGTATTGCTGCTTGTATCAATGATATTTCAGGTGTTCTATTCAACTGATTACATATCAATAAAGAATTGCTATATGGATGGTTATCAGCATCATGCCGGTGGTGGCGTGATAGGTGGCGGTATCTTTTTTGCTATAAGGAAACTCTTGGGGGTTCCGGGGGCATGTATAGTGATGTTCATTCTTGCTGTTGTGATGTTTATTCTCATAACAGAGATATCTGTTATTGACAATATTAAAATATTGTGGGAAAAGATCAGATATGAGAGATCGGACGATTACGACGAACGGTATGATTACGATGATGAAGATACTGACTATGAAGAAGACAGGAAACGATATAATCCGGTAACGGAGGATGAAGACAGAGAGAGAGTACCCGCAGGCAGGCGTGCAAAGCCATCAATGGCAAATCTCAATGTATATCAGACGAAGGGGAAGACAGATAAAAATAAAACGGAATATAATCCTTCAGACGGCAGTAAAAATAAAATTGAAAAACCAAAAGACTTTTTCTATAGAGAAGATGTTCATGAATTGCAGTCGGATGATCTGTTTAGTGATCGCACTGCAGCGCTATATGATGAGTTCAGTAACGATGTTGAAAAGATAGTAATGTCTGATGAGGAGGAGTACATCAATCCAGTTCAGGTTGACAGAGGAGCGGATGATAATCCAGATAGAAGAGTTGTAAAGAATAGACGAAAGCCTCGCCGTGTGGAGACAGTTAAGACGCTTGAGGAACCAGAGAAGATCATATCTGATACGGTGGCAGCTAGTGCAGTTATGGACAAACCTATGATCCATGAGAATATCCCAGACGATGATTCGGAGGATATCCTTGCCGGGGCGATCAATGGGAATATGCATCCTGAGAGCGTTTCTGACTACAATCCACTTACGGATTCTGCGTTTGCCGAGGATACAACAGTTTCAAACACAAAGAAACCGACGAAGAGAAACGTTCAGAGCGATATTGATGCAAAGACTTACCAGGAGGGACGCAGGTACAGATTTCCTACTGCAAGTCTGCTCAATCAACCGCCAAAGAATAATAATTCAAACAGAGATGCTCATGTAAGAGAGACAGCTATAAAGTTAAAGAACACCCTCGAGACATTTGGGGTAAATGTCACTATAACGAATTATAGTTGTGGACCTGCTGTTACGAGATTTGAGATGCAGCCTGAACAGGGTGTGAAGGTAAGTAAGATCCTAAATCTTGCTGATGATATAAAACTCAATCTTGCTGCGGCTGATATCCGTATAGAGGCACCGATACCTGGAAAAGCTGCGATAGGAATAGAAGTGCCGAACAAAGAGAATTCAATTGTAGCATTCAGGGAACTGATAGAGTCTGATAACTTTAAGAATCTCAAGACAAAAGTGGCATTTGCTGTTGGAAAAGATATAAGTGGGCAGGTAATTGCGACGGACATTGCGAAGATGCCTCATCTCCTGATAGCAGGAGCCACAGGATCAGGTAAATCAGTCTGTATAAATACATTGATCATGAGTATCCTCTATAAAGCCACACCAGAGGAGGTCAAGCTCATAATGATAGATCCTAAGATGGTCGAGCTTGCATGCTATAATGGTATACCTCATCTGCTGATACCTGTTGTCACTGATCCAAAGAAGGCTGCCGGTGCGCTCAACTGGGCAGTTGTTGAGATGACAAGGAGATACCAGCTTTTTGCTGAACACAGTGTGAGAAACATACAGGGTTATAACGATAAGGTTGAAAATGCGATAATTGCCGGGGCAGATGGCGAGAAATTATCCAAGATGCCTCAGATAGTGGTGATCGTGGACGAGCTTGCTGATCTTATGATGGTTGCTCACGGTGAGGTTGAGGATGCGATAGTTAGACTTTCACAGCTTGCCAGAGCTGCGGGGATCCATCTTGTTATAGCTACACAGAGACCTTCTGTGGATGTCATAACAGGACTTATAAAAGCAAATGTTCCGTCCAGAATTGCATTTGCGGTATCATCAGGAGTGGACTCTAGGACTATACTGGACATGGTTGGAGCGGAGAAACTTCTCGGAAAAGGAGACATGCTGTTTTATCCAACAGGATATCCAAAACCTGTCAGGGTACAGGGCGCATTTGTATCCGATGATGAGGTCACGGCTGTAGTTGACTTCCTTAAGAAAAATAACGGAGTTGGTACATATGATGATGACGTGGCAAAATCAATATCGGGAAATGGCGGTTCGGGTGCAACGGCGATAGGCGGTGCATCAGCAAGTGATAAGGATGAATACTTCGTTGAGGCGGGAAGATTCATTATAGAGAAAGAAAAAGCTTCGATAGGTATGCTTCAGAGAACGTTCAAGATAGGCTTTAACAGAGCTGCCAGGATCATGGATCAGCTTATGGCGGCTGGGGTCGTCGGCCCGGAGGAGGGAACAAAGGCCAGAAAGATCCTTATGAGTCAGGAACAGTTCGATGAATATATAGACAATAATTTATAAAAGCGGAGGATAAGAGCTATGATGACAGATATTGAAATCGCACAGAATGCTGAAATGAAACACATTAGGGAGGTTGCTGCCAAGCTCGGTATATCAGAGGATGATCTTGATATGTATGGAAAATACAAGGCAAAGCTTTCTGATGAGCTTATTAAGAAAGTTGAGGGCAACGAGAATGGAAAGCTTATCCTCGTTACAGCTATCAATCCAACACCTGCAGGTGAGGGAAAGACTACGATCACAGTAGGACTTGGAGAGGCTATGGGACAGCTGGGAAAGAAGGCAGTAATAGCACTTCGTGAACCATCCCTTGGACCTTGTTTTGGAATAAAAGGAGGCGCAGCAGGCGGTGGATACGCTCAGGTTGTTCCTATGGAGGATCTGAACCTGCACTTTACAGGAGATTTCCATGCTATTACATCTGCAAACAATCTCCTTGCAGCTATGCTGGATAACCATATCCAGCAGGGTAATGCTCTTAAGATCGATGTAAACAGAATTGTTTTCAAGAGATGTATGGATATGAATGACAGAGTCCTCAGACACACGGTTGTGGGTCTTGGCAAGAGGGTTGACGGAGTCCCTAGAGAAGATGGTTTCGTGATCACCGTTGCATCAGAGATCATGGCTATCCTCTGCCTTGCAAGTGATATGAAGGACCTTCAGGAGAGACTTGGAAGGATAATAGTTGCATACAATATTGACAATGAGCCTGTTACCGCAGCAGATCTCAAGGCTGTAGGAGCTATGGCAGCGCTGTTAAAGGATGCAATCAAGCCAAATCTTATCCAGACGCTTGAACATACACCGGCAATAGTACACGGTGGTCCATTTGCAAATATTGCTCATGGATGCAACAGTGTAATGGCTACTAAGACTGCATTAAAGCTTGCAGACTATGTGATAACAGAGGCTGGATTTGGTGCGGATCTCGGAGCAGAAAAGTTCTTTGACATTAAGTGTCGTATGAACAACCTGAAACCGGATGCAGTAGTACTGGTTGCCACAGTAAGGGCACTCAAGTACAACGGTGGTGTAGCAAAGGCAGATCTTGGCGAGGAGAATCTCGATGCACTCAAGGCTGGTATAGTCAATCTGGAAAAGCATATTGAGAACCTTCAGAAGTACGGTGTGCCTGTTGTTGTGACACTTAACAGATTTGTCACGGACAGCCAGGCTGAGCTTGATTTTGTCAAGAAGTTCTGCGAAGACAGAGACTGCGATTTCGCACTTGCAAATGTGTGGGAGCAGGGAGGCAAGGGTGGTATAGACCTTGCGAATGCAGTTCTGAACACAATTGAGAATAAAAAGAGCAACTTCAAGGTGCTCTATGATGACAGCCTTTCAATAAAGGATAAGATCAACTGTATCGCTACAGAGATATACGGTGCAGATGGAGTTACATACAGTGCAGAGGCAAGTAAGGCTATCGCGAAGATAGAGGAGATGGGCTTTGGAAACTTCCCTGTATGTATGGCAAAGAACCAGTATTCTCTGTCGGATGATCCGAAGAAACTTGGAAGACCGACAGGATTTGATGTAAATATACGAGAGGTTTATGTGAGCGCCGGAGCAGGTTTTGTCGTTGCTATAACAGGAACTATCATGACTATGCCGGGACTCCCTAAGTCGCCTGCTGCTGAGAGAATATACGTTGATGATGATGGAAAGATCGTTGGATTATTCTAGGAGGAAGACATATGTATAAACTTATAGACGGTAAGGTTATATCAAAACAGATAAAAGATGAACTGAAGGAGAAGGTTGCCGGACTTAAGGCTGAGGGTGTTGAGATATGCCTTGCAGTTATTCAGGTGGGCAATGATCCTGCATCATCAGTATATGTAGGTAATAAGAAAAAAGCGTGTGAATACATAGGGATAGGCTCTCTTTCGTATGAACTTCCAGAGGAGACAACAGAGCAAGAATTACTCGATCTCATCGAAAAGCTTAATGCTGATGACAAGGTGAATGGAATACTTGTACAGCTTCCACTTCCAAAACACATAGATGAGGATAAGGTGATAAAGACTATATCACCGAAAAAGGATGTGGATGGATTCCATCCTATGAGTGTGGGTGCGCTCAGTATAGGACAGCCGGGATTTGTATCGTGTACGCCGGCAGGAGTTATTCAGCTTATAAAGAGATCCGGAATAGAGATAGAGGGCAAGGAATGTGTGGTACTCGGCAGAAGTAATATAGTGGGTAAGCCTATGAGCATGCTGCTGCTCCGAGAGAATGGAACAGTAACAGTGTGTCATTCCAGAACCAAAGATCTGAAGGAAGTGTGTAAACGTGCCGATATCCTTGTGGTGGCAATAGGAAAGCCAAAGATGATAGATGCGTCATATATCAAGGATGGAGCAACGGTTATAGATGTGGGAATCCACAGAGATGAGAATAACAAGCTTTGCGGAGATGTTGATTTTGATTCTGCAAAGGAGGTCGCAGGAGCGATAACTCCTGTACCTGGCGGAGTTGGACCTATGACGATAGCGATGCTCATGTCTAACTGTGTAGAGTCGATAAATATAAACTAAAACAAACAATTATTGGAGAACAAATGAAAGTATTACTCATATCACTCGGATGTGATAAGAACCTGGTAGACAGTGAGGTCATGCTTGGACTTTTGAATAAGGCAGGTCATGAGCTTACGAATGATGAGACAGAGGCTGAGGCAGTGGTGATAAATACATGTGCATTTATCAGCGATGCCAAGGAAGAAAGCATCAATACCATAATAGAGATGGGACGACTCAAGAAAACGGGTAAATTGAAAAAACTTATTGTAGCCGGATGTCTGTCTCAGAGGTATAAAGATGAGATAATGGAAGAACTTCCGGAAATCGATGTCATAATAGGAGCGACCAACTATGATAAGATAGTGGAGGCTATAGGCACTGATGAGCAGGCTATAGTAGATGATATAAATTATACACCAAAGCCTGTATCAGAGAGAATAGTTACAACAAATGCTGCTATGGCATATTTTAAGATCGCAGAAGGTTGTAATAAGCTGTGTACTTATTGTATAATACCTCACATAAGAGGACGATATAGAAGTATTCCTATGGAAAACCTTCTTTCATCTGCAGAAAAACTGGCTGCGGATGGAATAAAGGAACTGGTTCTCGTCGCTCAGGAGACAACCTTATATGGTGTAGATTTATATGGCGAAAAGAAACTTCCTGAACTCCTCACAAAACTCAGTGAGACAGAAGGTATAGAATGGATAAGACTTTTATATTGTTACCCTGAGGAGATCACGGATGAACTCATATCTGTCATGGCGGAAAATCCAAAGATATGTCATTATATAGACATTCCGATTCAGCACTCAGAGAATGAGATACTCAGAAGAATGGGAAGAAAGACCAGCAGGGAAGACATAGTAAGCCTTGTGTCAAGGCTCAGGACTGCTATGCCTGATATAGCGATCAGGACGACCCTTATATCAGGATTTCCAGGGGAGACTCAGAAATTGCACGATGGTCTTGTCGATTTTGTGGACGAGTGTGAGTTCGACAGGCTTGGCGTATTCACATACTCGCCGGAGGAGGGAACGCCGGCTGCCGGTTATGAAGACCAGGTGGATGGTGAGCTTGCGGCAAAATGGCGCGATGAGATCATGGAACTTCAGCAGGAGATTTCATATGAGAAGAATCAGGAACTTATAGGTTCGGTTCAGAGAGTTCTCATAGAGGGATATCTTGTGGATGATGATGTATATGTTGGAAGAACTTACAGAGATGCTCCGGGGGTTGACGGCATAGTATTCGTCAGCGCGCCATATGAATTGATATCCGGTTCATTTGTGGATGTGAAGATAACCGAGGCAAATGAATATGATTTGACGGGAGTGATATTAGAATGAATTTACCTAACAAATTGACAATACTCAGAGCAATAATGATTCCGTTCTTTTTAGTGTTTCTGTATGTGCCAAAGGGATGGGCGACATGGGTTGCACTTGCAATCTTCATAGTGGCATCACTGACAGATATGCTTGATGGAAAGATAGCGAGAAAGTATAATCTGGTTACCAACTTTGGAAAATTCATGGATCCACTTGCAGACAAACTTCTTGTGTGTTCTGCGCTTATAGCACTATCAGATCTGGACAGGATTCCGGCTTGGGTAGTAATAGTAATAATTGCAAGAGATTTTATAATAAGTGGTTTCAGACTTATAGCTGCGGAGAAGGGAATAGTGATCGCTGCCGGATGGTGGGGAAAGATCAAGACAACGGTTCAGATGATCATGGTGGGATTCCTTATAGCGGATCTAAAAGTATTTTATATATTTGATCAGGTTCTGATCTATCTTGCACTTGCACTCACTATCATATCATTGATAGATTACCTTTACCATAACAGGGATGTGTTAAAGGACTAATAAAGAAAAATATAAAATCATAATTCAACGGGGAATTTGGGGTATACTTTTACTTATAGTGGAGATACACGGATTCCTCGTTTTGTCTTTTGTCTGTTTTTTCGATTTTACTTGAAATATGACGGCAAAGGCTTTACAATTATACTCGGCGAAAATTGGACTGTATATTATATTTATAGTCCTAAAATAAATTAAACGGAGGGCTAAAAATGAGCAACACACCAAGCTTGTCAGCAAGTGACAGAATTTCAATGTTACTTGATGACTCAAGTTTTGTTGAAATCGGCGCATATGTAACTGCTAGAAATACTGATTTCAACATTCAGGACAAGGATACTCCAAAAGACGGCGTTATAACCGGATACGGAGTCATCGATGGCAATTTAGTTTATGTTTACAGCCAGGACGCAAAGGTGCTCGGCGGTTCTATCGGCGAGATGCATGCAAAGAAGATCGCAAACCTTTACGATATGGCTATGAAGATGGGAGCACCTGTGATCGGGCTGATCGATTGCGCAGGACTCAGACTTCAGGAGGCAACAGACGCTCTCAATGCATTTGGTGAGGTTTATCTCAAGCAGACACTTGCATCAGGCGTGATCCCACAGATCACTGCAGTATTTGGTACATGTGGCGGCGGTGCTGCGATCATTCCAAATCTTACAGATTTCACATTCATGACAAAGGAAGGTTCAAAGCTTTTTGTAAACAGTCCTAATACACTGGATGAGAATCGTGCAGAGAAACTTGATACAGCTGCAGCAGAGTATGTGGCTGAGAATACAGCAAATGTTGATGCTGTATATGATACAGAGTCAGAGGTTCTTGTTGCTATCAGAACACTGGTAGGACTTCTTCCAGCAAACAATGAGGAAGATGGCGATGGTGCAGTATGTGAGGATGATGCAAACAGAATCATTCCTGATCTTGCATCCAAGGCTGGTGATGTCAAGGCTGTTATAGCAGATATCACAGACGACGAATTTGTATTTGAACTTAAGAAGGATTTTGCTGAGGATGTTGTGACTGCATTTATCAGATTGGACGGCGAGACAGTCGGAGTTGTAGGAAACCAGAAGGATGTAATGACAACTGCTGGTGCTTACAAGGCTGAGGATTTCGTAAAGTTCTGTGATGCATTCAATATCCCTGTACTTACACTTGTAAATATCAAGGGCTTTGAGGCTACAGTAAAGGAAGAGAAGACTATATCAAAGGCAGTTGCAAAACTTGTATATGCTTACGCAAACGCAACAGTTCCAAAGGTAACAGTTATGCTCGATAAGGCGTACGGCACAGCTTACACAGCAATGTGTTCAAAAGCGATCGGTGCTGATATGGTATATGCTTGGCCAAACTCAGTGATCGGAACAATGGATCCAGAGATGGCTGTCAAGATCATGTATGAGGACGAGATAGCTGCAGCAAGCGATAAGACAGCATTCATAAAGGATAAGAAGGCTGAGTACACAGAGGCTCTGTCAGGAGCACTTTCAGCAGCTAAGAGAGGTTACGTTGATGATATCATCGAGCCAGATGCTACAAGAAAGAGAGTTATCGCAGCGTTCGACATGCTTTTTTCAAAGAGTGAGGATAAGCCATACAAGAAGCATGGAACAATATAAAGGAGTGACAACTTAATGGGAAAGATAATAAAGAAAAGATTATTATTGATAGTTTCTATGTTAGCTGTTACATTTGCACTTGTCGGCTGTTCTTCTTCAGATAAGAAGGTTGAATTCAAGTATGATGGCGACACTCTTGTTCAGACAGTTAAGGATCAGGCACAGTATTATATGAATATTGCTGCTGTTGACGAGATGTATAATTATGCTGTTGAAGAGGGAGAAAAAGCAGGACTTGATGAGACAACAATCAATGCTGTAAAGGTATTTGCCACACTGAATAAGGATTATGGTAAATTTGTTGAATTTACATCAGACTCTAAAGTCGAAGAGGTTGATGATAAGGTAACAGTCACTGTATATGCAAAGTGTACAGACAAAGAAGCTATTGTAAAGGCTACATTTGTAGACAACTCGGTTGAATATGAATACAGAAAGTATTCTCTGGTAAACCAGAGTGGGTACACTGATGAACAGGCAGATCAGACACTGATGTCAAATGGAATATATCCATACAAAGTTTCAGAGTTTGAAGTCGCTGCAAATCAGACAATGGCGGATAAGATGAAAGATGCAGGAGCAAATACCCTTATTGGTATGGGAATTGTATTTATAGCACTTATCTTCATCTCATTCATAATATCCCTTCTCAAGTATGTTCCAGCTCTTTTGGACAAGGAGACAAGAGAGAAGAGAAAGGCTGAGAAGGCAAAGAAACTTGCTGAGAAAGATTCAAGCGTTTCTACATCAGATGGAGACTCAAATGCAAGCAGCACATCAGCACCAGCCGGAATAGTGGATATAGTAAACACATCTACAGGCGAGAGTGTTATGGACGATAGCGAGCTTGTCGCAGTTATATCAGCAGCAGTTATGGCAGCACAGGGTGGAAAGACAAGAGTACGTGTAAACTACCCAAGTAATGACAAACTGGTTGTAAGACCTAGAAAGAAGAATAAGAGATAATAATAGGAGGATAATTGTTATGAAGAATTATAGAATTACAGTTAATGGCACATCATACGATGTATCAGTTGAAGAGTTATCAGGCGGCGTGGCACCAGTTGCAGCAGCTCCTGTAGCAGCACCAGTTGCAGCAGCTCCTGCAGCAGCACCAGCACCTGCAAAGGCAGCTCCAGCAGGCGGCGCAGGCAGCATAAAGGTTTCATCACCTATGCCAGGAAAGATCCTTGCAGTTAAGTCAAATGTTGGCGATTCAGTAAAGAAGGGACAGGTTATACTTATCCTTGAGGCTATGAAGATGGAAAACGAAGTTGTTGCTCCAGAAGATGGTACGATCGCAAGCATAGATGTTACAGTAGGCGCCAGCGTTGAGTCTGGTGACACACTTGCAACACTCAACTAATTGCTTGATTAGATGAACTGTACAGTGAATCAAAAATGATTCGAATAAATCTTATAGGAGGAAACAACTAAATGGGCAGCACAATAGTTGACGTTTTGACAAATTTAGCTAATCAGACCGGTTTTGCAAGCCTTGACTGGAAGAACTACGTTATGATCCTCATAGCGTTCGTATTCATGTTTCTTGCAATCGGAAAGGGCTTTGAGCCACTTCTTCTTGTCCCTATCTCATTTGGTATGTTTCTTGTAAACATGTTCCCAGATATTATGGCAGAGGGCGGCTTGTTACATTATTTTTACCTGCTTGACGAGTGGAGTATTTTACCTTCACTTATATTCATGGGTGTCGGTGCCATGACGGATTTTGGTCCGCTTATCGCGAATCCGAAGAGTTTCCTGCTCGGTGCAGCAGCTCAGTTCGGTATTTATTCAGCATATTTCTTTGCATTCCTTATGGGATTCAATGGCAAAGAGGCTGCAGCGATATCAATCATCGGTGGTGCAGATGGTCCTACTTCTATCTACCTTGCCGGTAAGCTTGGCATGGGCGGAACACTTCTCGGACCTATAGCGGTTGCGGCATATTCATATATGTCACTTGTACCTGTTATACAGCCACCTATCATGAAGGCTCTCACAACAAAGAAGGAGAGACTTGTAAGAATGCCACAGCTCAGACCTGTAACAAAAATTGAGAAGATCCTCTTCCCTATCATTGTTACACTTGTGGTAGTAATGATACTTCCAACAACAGCTCCACTTGTAGGTATGCTGATGCTTGGTAACCTCTTCAGAGAGTGCGGCGTTGTAAAGCAGCTCACAGAGACAGCTTCAAACGCTCTTATGTATATTGTAGTTATCTTACTTGGTACTTCTGTAGGCGCATCTACAAGCGCAGAGGCATTCCTCAAAATAAGTACACTTAAGATCGTATTCCTTGGTCTCGTTGCATTTGCAATCGGTACAGCAGCCGGAGTTCTCTTCGGAAAGCTCATGTGCTGGGTGACAAAGGGCAAGGTAAATCCGCTTATCGGTTCAGCTGGTGTATCAGCCGTTCCAATGGCAGCCAGAGTATCACAGAAGGTTGGATCACAGTATGATCCTACAAACTTCCTTCTGATGAACGCTATGGGACCAAACGTTGCAGGTGTTATCGGTACAGCCGTAGCAGCTGGTACATTCCTTGCGATATTTGGAATTTAATCAGAATTTATATAATTATAGGAGGACGATAAAATGGCAGATAAGAAACCGATAAAGATTACGGAAACTGTACTGCGTGATGCACACCAGTCACTTATAGCTACTCGTATGACAACCGAGCAGATGCTTCCTATCATCGACAAGATGGATAAGGTTGGTTATCATTCAGTAGAGTGCTGGGGCGGTGCAACATTTGATGCATCACTCAGATTCCTTAAGGAGGATCCATGGGAGAGACTCAGAAAGCTCAGAGATGGATTCAAGAATACAAAACTTCAGATGCTTTTCAGAGGACAGAATATCCTCGGATACCGTCATTATGCAGATGATGTTGTAGAGTATTTCGTACAGAAGTCTATAGCAAATGGTATTGATATCATCAGAATATTCGACTGCCTGAACGATCTGAGAAACCTTCAGACATCAGTAAAGGCTTGTAACAAAGAAGGCGGACATGCTCAGGTAGCGCTTTCATATACACTCGGTGATGCATATACTCTGGATTACTGGAAGGATATGGCAAAGAGGATAGAGGATATGGGTGCAGATTCTATCTGTATCAAGGATATGGCTGGTCTTCTTGTTCCTAATAAGGCTACAGAGCTTGTACAGGCGCTCAAGGATGGTTCAAGCCTTCCAATCCAGCTGCACACACACTACACATCAGGTGTTGCATCAATGACATATCTCAAGGCTGTAGAGGCTGGATGTGATGTTATCGATACAGCAATATCACCTCTTGCACTTGGTACATCACAGCCTGCAACAGAGGTTATGGCCAAGACATTCGAGGGAACAGAGTTTGATCCGGGTCTTGATCAGAAACTTCTCGCTGAGATCGCTGACTACTTCAGACCACTCAGAGAAGAGTGGATCGCAAGTGGACTCTTAAATCCAAAGGTTCTCGGCGTTAATGTTAAGACACTTCTCTATCAGGTACCTGGTGGAATGCTTTCAAACCTTGTATCACAGCTCAAGGAGATGGGTGCTGAGGATAAATTCGAGGCAGTTCTTGAGGAAGTACCAAGAGTTCGTAAGGACTATGGTGAGCCACCTCTTGTTACACCTTCAAGCCAGATCGTTGGTACACAGGCAGTTCTCAATGTTGTTACAGGTGAGAGATACAAGATGTGTACAAAGGAGTCAAGGGCACTTGTACGTGGCGAGTATGGTCAGTCTGTAAAGCCTGTTGATCCAGAGGTTAAGAAGAAGGTAATCGGCGATGAGGAGCAGATCACATGCCGTCCTGCAGATCTTCTTGAGAACGAGCTTGGTAAGATCGAGAAGGAGATGATCCAGTACAAGCAGCAGGATGAGGATGTGCTCACATATGCACTGTTCCCACAGGTTGCAACTGATTTCTTCAAGTATAGAGAGGCTCAGCAGAAAAAGGTTGACGTAACACTTGTCGACAAGGAGAGCACAGCTTATCCTGTATAAGGATTGACAAAGCAATATAAAAATACTTGATGCATGATATATCGTGAACAAGTGATCAGGTTTTACCTGATGTTTAAAATAAAGAGGCAGAGCTCCTCAGATTGGGGTCTCTGTCTCTTTGTATATGTGTATATTAATTTAGGACAAATCGGAGAGAATATGGCGAAAAAAATAGTGGTCATAGGAGCTGGAGCTGCCGGAATGATGGCAGCAATAACTGCTGGAAAGACAGCAGATGTAATTCTTCTTGAGAAAAATGACAGAGTTGGGAAAAAACTGTTTATCACGGGCAAAGGAAGATGTAATGTTACCAACGCTGGTGATGCAGAGGTGTTTTTTGACTCTGTAGTGACAAACAGCAAGTTTATGTACAGCTCTTTTTATACATTTGACAACAATATGGTGATGGATCTGCTGGAAAAATCGGCATGCCCATTGAAAATTGAGCGTGGGGGAAGAGTTTTTCCTGTCAGTGATCATTCATCTGACGTGATAGGTGCATTTAAGACTCTTATCAACAGAAATAAGAATATACATCTTATCACAAACGCCAGGGTTGTAGAAATCATACATACAGAAGATGGTGTATCGGGAGTTGTCATAAAAGAAAACGGAAATAAAAGGAACAGGGAAATATCAGCTGATGCGGTTATAATTGCAACAGGAGGTATGTCATATCCGCTGACCGGATCTACGGGTGATGGATATGCTTGGGCTGAAAAGTGTGGACATACAATAAAGTCTTTGTCGCCATCCCTTGTTCCGTTTAATATAAAAGAGCAGTGTTGCCATGATATGATGGGGCTTTCGTTGAAAAACGTGGACCTTCATATAAATTGCGGAAAGAAAAAGATATTTGATGAGCAGGGTGAAATGTTGTTTACACATTTTGGAATTAGCGGGCCGCTCGTCATCAAGGCATCTGCATATATACACAAATATCTGGATAAAGATATAGAAATGTATATTGATCTAAAACCGGCAATGGACAGAGAGATGCTGGATGCAAGGATACAGAAAGACTTCAAAAAATATGTTAACAAGGATTTCAGAAATGCACTGGGGGATCTTTTGCCGGTAAAGCTTATCGAACCTGTTATCCAAAAGACTGGTATAGATCCATATAAAAAAGTGAATTCTGTCACAAAAGAAGAGAGACAGGCACTTGTTGAAACATTAAAACACTTCGAGCTGACGTTCATGGGACTTCGCGACTATGATGAGGCGATAATAACGAAGGGAGGAGTAAATGTAAAAGAGATCGATCCTTCTACTATGGAATCAAAAATTGTAAAGGGGCTTTATTTTGCCGGAGAGATACTTGATCTGGATGCTCTGACAGGTGGTTTTAATCTTCAGATCGCATGGTCCACGGGATATCTGGCTGGACTTTCTGCGGCGGAGAGTATAGAATAGATTGGAAGTATCATACAAGGAGAATAGGATATGAATATAGCAATCGATGGGCCAGCAGGAGCAGGCAAGAGTACAATAGCAAAGAAAGTTGCAAAAGAGCTTGGATTCATATATGTAGATACCGGTGCAATGTACAGAGCCATAGCAGTTTATCTCATAGACAACAATGTTGCGGCGGAGAATGAGAGCGATGTAGAAGAGTGCATAAGGGATATTTCGGTTGAGATCAAATATGAGAATGAAACGCAGCAGGTATATCTCAACGGTGTCAATGTAACTGGACGGCTCAGAACAGAAACTGTGGGAAATATGGCATCTAAATCATCAGCTTTGCCATGTGTGAGGGAAAAACTTCTGTCCATACAGAGAGAGCTGGCACAAAAGAATGATGTGGTTATGGATGGCCGCGATATAGGAACAAATATCCTGCCTGATGCAGAACTTAAGATCTATCTTACGGCATCGGTGGCTGTGAGAGCACAGAGGAGATATGATGAACTTATAGCCAGAGGTGATGCCGGAGCTGACCGTGACAAGATAGAAAAAGATATTGCTGCAAGGGACAAACAGGATATGGAGAGAAAGACAGCTCCGTTAAAAAGAGCAGATGATGCAGTGCTTGTCGACAGTTCATATATGGGAATAGATGAGGTGGCTGAAACCATCATCAGACTTGCAAAAGAGAGAATATAGTATATAATATAGGATGGTTTGAGTATGGAGATATTGTTGGCAAAATCCGCTGGATTCTGTTTTGGTGTACAGAGGGCAGTGGACACAGCTTACGAGCATGCTGATGAGGAGAATGTGTACACATATGGTCAGATAATCCACAATGAGGAAGTTGTAGGTGATCTGGAAAAGCATGGTGTTAAAGTTATAGAAAATGATGATGAGTTGGGATTGGTAAGGAACAGCAAGGTTATCATAAGATCACATGGTGCAGAAAAAAGAGTGTACGATATCCTCAAGAAAAACAATAACGAGATAATCGATGCAACCTGTCCATTTGTAAAAAAGATCCACAACATAGTTATGGAAGAATGTGAGAAAGGGCATACGATAGTTATCGTCGGTGACAGAAAACACCCAGAGGTAAAAGGTATCATGGGTTGGTGTACAAGCACTCCGGTTGTTATCGGGAGTGAGGAAGAGGCTGAAAGTTTTGTACGATCATGCATCACCGGAGATCTCAAAACAAGTGAGAATATATCAATAGTCAGTCAGACAACTTTTAATTACAGAAAATTTAATAATGTTGTTGATATTATTCGAAATAAATTGTATAATGTTACTGCTTATAAGACTATCTGTAATGCCACATCTGTGCGTCAAAGGGAGGCGCAGGAGATTGCATCAATGGTAGATGCCATGATTGTTATAGGTGGTCGAAACAGTTCTAATACTCAGAAGTTATATGAGATTAGTAAAAAAGAATGTGAGAATACTTACTATATACAGACACTCGTTGATTTGGATTTGACTACTTTTGAATCCGTTAGTAGGGTAGGTATTACAGCTGGGGCATCTACCCCAAACAAAATTATTAAGGAGGTTCATGGTAGGATGGACGAGATGAATTTTGCAGAATTATTAGAGAATGACGAGAGCAGAGGCTCAATCAAGACAGGAGAGATAGTTGAGGGCAGAGTTATCGATGTAAAGCCAGATGAGATCATTGTTGATATCAGCTATAAGTCAGATGGTGTTATCCCAAGAAACGAGTACACAAACACACCAAATGCTGATCTTACAGAGCTTGTACATGTAGGAGATGCCATCACAGCTAAGGTTGTAAAGACAAACGATGGTGAGGGTTCAGTTCTTCTCTCATACAAGAGAGTTGCTGCTGAGAAGGCTAACGAGAAACTTGAGGCTGCTCTTGAGTCTGGAGAGATCCTTACAGGTAAGGTTGTACAGGTTGTAAGCGGTGGACTCAATGTTATGTATGATGAGACAAGAGTATTTATCCCTGCAAGCCTTGTATCTGATACATATGAGAAGAATCTTGACAAGTACATGGATCAGGATGTTGAGTTTGTTCTTACAGAGTATCAGCCAAAGAAGAGAAGAATCATAGGTAACAGAAAGCAGATCATTGTTGCAAGAAAGGCAGAGGCTGCTAAGGAACTGTTCGATAGAATCGAAGTTGGAATGACAGTAGAGGGTGTTGTTAAGAACGTGACAAGCTTTGGTGCTTTCATTGATCTCGGCGGCGCTGATGGACTTCTTCATATTTCAGAGATGTCATGGGGCAGAGTTGAGGATCCTAAGTCAGTTCTTAAAGTTGGCGATAAGGTAAAGGCATTCATCAAGAATATTGATGGAGAGAAGATCGCACTTAGCCTTAAGTTTGATGATACAAATCCATGGCTTAATGCAGATGAGAAGTATGCTCCTGGAACAGTTGTTACAGGTAAGGTAGCAAGAATGGCTGACTTCGGTGCATTTATCGAGCTTGAGCCAGGTGTTGATGCACTTCTTCATGTATCACAGATCTCATATGAGCATGTTAACAAGCCAGAGGATGTATATAAGGTTGGCGATGTTGTAGAGGCAGAGGTTGTAGAGTGCAATGCTGCAGACAAGAAGATCAGCCTCAGCGTAAAGAGCTTACTTCCAGTTCCAAGCGAGTCAGACTATGCTGATGAGGATGCAGAAAGCGAAGAGTAATCGTGATCGACAGATTTTCGATATACACATAAAAATAACCCCGGATGTTTTATCCGGGGTTCAGACTGTAGACAAACGACCTCCACAAAGCACTGCTTTGTGGAGGCATTTTTTGTTATTTTCAATTTTTAGTCACATCAAATTCTAAAAAAACATAGATATTCTCTATTCTATGCTGTCTGCAAGTTCCATTCCTGCTGACATTTAGCCAGTTTCTTTAAATTCATGCACGCAAAAGTCAGCGCGA
The DNA here is from genome assembly GCA_050874325.1 of Coprococcus sp. GTDB lineage: Bacteria > Bacillota > Clostridia > Lachnospirales > Lachnospiraceae > Coprococcus. The sequence continues at coordinate 52,858 of JBNMKK010000003.1, forward strand.
CTTTCATTTTCATCCGCGCTTTGCCATACATTTGTGTATATCTAAATCCGTGGTTTTCTTTAGCTGTACCAAAGATTCTTTCTATGGTTTCTTTTCTATGAGAATACAAGGCTTTCATTCCAATAGTGTGGCGTATATCTTCACATGTATCCATGTACTCTTCCCACACATGCCTTGTTACCATTTTCTGATGATTTTTGCTCGCCGTACACTGTGACAGATATTTGCATCTTGCACATATCTGACTGCAGCTCTTGTATTCTTTATAGCCATCTCTGTTCGTTGTGCTATATTCCAACACATGGTTAGCGGGACAGATGTAACAGTCATTGTACTCATCATAAACATACTCATACTTCTTGAAAAAGCCTTCTTTTGTCATTGGCCTTTTATACGGGAATACCGGCTTTACACCATCATCCAGCAGAAGCTTTGCTATCGCTGGTGTTTTATACCCAGCATCAACTATACAGTATTCCATCCCATTGTTTCTCAGTTTATCATACAGTCCTTTGAAAGTTCTGCTGTCGTGCTCGTTTCCCGGATTAACTGTAAAATCAAGGATCCAGCCATTTTTATCACAGGCAGTCTCTATACCATACGCAAATACATGTTTGTGTTCCCCTTTGCGAAACCAGCCGCTTTCAGGATCTGTCGTACTTACTTTTACTGTTTTCCCATCAAGAGGAACATCATCGGTATAATCTTCAAACTTATCTCCACCACCTGTTCCCGGTTTATGGTCGTCATCCTTATCTTTCAAAGGCTTTTTTCCATGCTCAGCCCTGTCTGTATCTATCTCTTTTCTGAGCATCTCCTCATAGAATAAAGTTTCCTGATGAGCTATGCGCCTCTGCATTTTTTTATTATTAGCTCTTGCTTTTACGTGTGTTGCATCTACAAACACCTGCGTGGGATCAACAAGTTTAAACCTGTAACACTCTTCAAGAATGTGCTGAAATATTTGTTCAAACAGGTCAGTATCTTTAAACCGTCTGGTATAATTCTTCCCAAATGTTGAAAAATGAGGAACAGGATCGTATAGTTCAAGCCCAAGGAACCAGCGGTATGCCATGTTTACCTCAATGTCCTTAATAGTCTGGCGCATACTTTTTATACCATAAAGATACTGAATAAGCGGGATTTTTATAAGAGTTACAGGATCAATGCTTGGACGTCCTGTCTCATTGGAGTATTTATCAGAAACAAGGTCATAAATAAAAGACCAGTCAATTGCTTTATCTATAATTCTGAGCAGATGATTCTGTGGAACAAGATCATCTATACAGACAATCTGAATTTGTTTCCTTATCTTTTCATTTTCTTTAGTCATCATATAAAAATCACCACCTGTTTTTGATAGTTTAATTATACCAAAAAAGTGGCTGAAAGTCGCATAAATGCTTGATTTTAATTAAAAGAAAAAGACAAAGTCCATGGTGCATGCCGTGGACTTTGTCTACAGTCTGAACCCCGGATGTTTTATCCGGGGTTATTTTTATGCTGTGGGAAAGACAGATTTTATCATTTCACGAATATACTGAGTTGAACTTTCACCCGCTACGGAAAGATCATCGGAAAATCGAATATACTTATTGCCGTCATATCCATCTTTGTAGAAGAGATTGTTTTTCTCTGATGGCGGAGCTGGTAAAAAGCTGCCCTCAGCTGATGTGTATGCAGTTTCCTTTGTCGCCTTCTCTTTATGAGAACTGTCAACATATGCTGCCATAGATTTGTGTATTGCCATATCCTCAAGGGGCAGATAGTAGTAGTTTTTGTAATCCTTAAAGTAGAATTTCATTGTCCCGTGGGTTAGTGGGATGGATATTCTAAATTGGCTGTCAACTGCATTTATGCGCATAGCCGGAGATGCATATGTTATCCTACACGGTATAGGAGGAATAGAGCATATGAAATCTATAGAATCATCTGTAACATTTATATCGGTTGTACTAAGTCCGGTATATATAAGTGGCAGATTTAGAAATCCGGTTATAGAGATAAGACCACGCACGTCATCATGATTATGTGTCATCAGGTCATTCAGAAGATTCTGAGAACCCAGGTTAAGGTATTCTTTATATGTGTTAATAAGTTTCCCTCCTGATATAAAGATGTTCCTTTTGAATCCTACCAGATCTTCTATATCAATCTGTTTCACGGAACCTAGATTAAACAATTTCTTATACTTTCTTGTCGTTTTATATATATCGACACTACAGATGTCATCGAAGGAACAATAAACATCAAATTGTTGCATTTTAGTTTTTATGTATGGAATGTCGAAAGTATCACCATTGTATGATACCAGATATCTGTATGCAGATATATATTCAGCAAATTTTGTCAGCATTTCCGGTTCTGAGCATCCGTCATCGTTGAACAGAAATTGTGTATGAAATTTATTCTCTTTGCAGAATCCAACTCCGATAAGATACAGGTCAGATCGGTTGGCACTGAGTCCTGTTGTCTCAATATCAAAATAGAGTATGTCGGATGGGGTATCAGATATGCAGGTGGTGTCCACATCAATATCATCTTCAATGTATTCAAAAATTTTCATAAGTACTCCTTTCATGCTTACTATACTAGCCGTGTATTCTCAAAAAGGCAATCGAATATTCACAATCGAGAAATATTGTGATATAATTATCAAGATTTAGTGTCGATAAGTATAAGATTAGCATACAGATAAGGAATATAAATATGATCTCATATATTACGGGTTCTTTGGAGTATATAAGTGACAACAGTATAGTTGTGGAGTGCGGAGGAATTGGATACAGTATGATGATATCCGGGCAGTTTATGAACAGACTTCCGGCTATCCATTCTGAAATTAAAGTGTTTACATATATGTATGTAAGAGAAGATGAGATAAGTCTGTATGGTTTTTATGATAAAGATGAGCTGGAAGTATTTAAGGTTCTGCTTGGTGTGAATGGAGTTGGACCAAAGGCAGCATTGTCATTATTGTCTGCATTGACGGTAAATGAACTCAGACTTGCAGTTGTGTCGGAGGATGTAAAGTCTATAACCCGTGCAAATGGCATTGGTGCAAAGGGTGCGTCCAGGATAATCCTTGAACTCAAAGATAAACTTCGTATGGAGGATATGATCGATGCGGCATACGAGGATGCCATAAATGGCGGGGTGGATGATAGCGACATAAAAGCAAATGTCATAGCTGCACTTACGGCTCTTGGATATTCGGGCGTTGAGGCTGGACGAGCTGTTGCCAGAGTGGACGGCTGGCAAAATATGGATGAGGAACAGTTGCTTAAGGCCTCACTTAAGAACATATTTTAGTTATATAAACTAAAAGCATAGAGCTAAAAATACACATTAAAACAGATGGCGGAAATATAATGAGCAGAATTATTTCAACAGAAGCATTGGACAAAGAAGAGGAAAAAAGCGAATATAGCCTGAGACCTCAGTACCTGAACGAGTATATAGGGCAGGAGAAGGTCAAAGACAATCTCAGGATATTCATAGAGGCAGCAAAGAAGAGAAAGGAGCCACTGGATCATTTGCTACTTTATGGTCCTCCGGGACTTGGAAAAACAACATTGTCAACTATAGTTGCAAATGAGATGGGGGTAAATATCAAGATAACTTCGGGACCTGCGATAGAAAAGCCGGGAGAACTTGCTGCAATACTCAACAATCTGTCCGACAATGATATCCTGTTTATTGATGAGATACACAGACTCAGCACACAGGTGGAGGAGGTTCTGTATCCCGCCATGGAGGATTACGCAATAGATGTGGTGATAGGCAAGGGCGCCGGAGCCAGATCCATCAGACTTGATCTTCCGAAGTTTACGCTCATAGGTGCAACGACAAGAGTTGGTATGCTTTCGGCTCCACTTAGAGACAGATTTGGAATGGTTGATAAGCTCGAGTTTTATACCAATGCTGATCTGAAAGAGATCATTTTGAGGTCTGCTGATGTACTAGGTGTGAGGATAGAAGATGACGGCGCGCTGGAGATAGCAAGAAGATCTCGCGGAACGCCAAGACTTGCAAACAGACTGTTAAAAAGATGCCGCGATTATGCGGAGGTCTGTCATGATGGGTGCATAGACGTGTCCGTTGCAAAGAGCGCATTGGACAAGTTACAGGTTGATTCCATGGGACTTGATATAAATGACAGGAATATACTATTGACCATGATAGAGAAATTTGACGGTGGTCCGGTTGGACTTGATACACTGGCGGCTGCAGTTGGTGAGGATCCTGGAACTATTGAGGATGTATATGAGCCTTACTTTATAATGAACGGATTTATCAACAGGACTCCTAGGGGGCGTGTTGTGACTGATCTTTGCTACAGGCATCTTGGACTGGATGCATTCATAAAAAATAAACAGTGAACATAACGATGGAATAATTTTAAATAAGGAGAATGGGTATGGCACAAAAGAATGATATTAAGGTAGTGATCAATAACAAAGTTTATACTCTGAGCGGTCAGGAGAGTGAAGATTATCTGCAGAACGTTGCAACGTATATCAATGGCAAGATCGCTGAGTGTCAGTCATCTGAGGCATACAGGAGATTTAACGCTGAATATCAGAATGTATTGCTCGCGCTTAATATAGCGGATGATTATTTCAAGGCAAAAGATCAGGTAAATCAGATGCTCACAGAGGATGATGATAAGGACAAGCAGATATATGATCTCAGACATGAGGTTATTGAGGTGCAGATAAAATACGAGTCTGCTCAGAAGATGATCGAGGAGTATAAGGATAAGATAAGTGAACTTCAGAGACAGATAATAAAGCTTGAAGCGGAGAAAAATGTTAAATAGAACAGAGATATTGGCGCCGGCAGGCAATTTTGATGCGGTGAGGGCAGCTGTCAACGCACATGCGGATGCTGTCTATCTTGGGGGCAATCTTTTTAGTGCCCGTGCGTTTGCTGGCAATTTTGATGAAAAAGAGTTATTGGAGACGATAGACTACTGTCATACATTTGATGTCAAAGTGTATATGGCGGTGAACACGTTACTGAAAAATGAAGAGATAAAGAGGCTCCCGGATTACGTGGAGCCTTATTACAGAGAGGGTGTAGATGGCATTATAGTCCAGGATATGGGCGTTGCAAATGTCCTTTCTGAAAGTTTTCCTGATCTTCCATTGCACGGCAGCACACAGCTCAGTGTGTCCAGTGAGTATGGAGCAGCATTTCTAAAGAACATAGGCATGACGAGATTTGTGCCGTCAAGAGAATTATCACTGGATGAAATCAGATCAATAAAAAGTAAAATTGACATTGAGATAGAGACATTTGTCCATGGTGCAATGTGTTATTGCTATTCAGGAAGATGTCTTATGAGCAGCTATGCCGGTGGAAGAAGCGGCAATAGGGGACGCTGCGCTCAGCCGTGTAGAAAGAAGTATCAGATGGGGGATGAACGCGCATATATGCTCAGTTTAAAGGATATGTGCATGCTCTCAGATATAGGAAAGCTTATTGATGCAGGTATAGACTCATTTAAGATAGAAGGAAGAATGAAAAAACCTGAGTATGTTGCGGCGACGACATACGCTTATAGGGAGCTGCGGGATGCATATCTTTCAGGCTGCAGCGATCTCACAAATCTGTCAGTCAGGTATGAGAATATGCTCAGAGATATATATAATAGAGGTGGCTTTTATTCGGGATACTATTTTACCGGTAATGGCAGGCAGATGCTGGCAGATAAGAGACCCAATCATACGGGTATAAAGATTGGAAAGGTGACAAAGATCACAAAACCCTATGTAGAAATAAAGCTGAGTTCCGATGTACATTCTGGTGATGTTTTTGAGATCAGAGGCAGACAAGGGGAAGTCGAACTTACCTGTGGTGTGGATGCTATAGCGGATAAATGCATAAGTGTAAAAGGAAAGTCGTTTCAGCTAATTTCTGCGGGCAATCAGGTATACAGGACGAGAAACAACAGACTTCTAAATGACATACAGAAAAATATCATAGATAATGACAGAAAAATCAATCTCAGAGCTGAGCTGACAGCTAAAATGGGCAAAAAAATGATGCTTAAACTCAGTACTCTGGGGGAAGATATGTGTGAACATGTCGTGATTGGACCTGAATGTGTTCCGGCTTCTAACAAGCCGGTGACAGAGGAACAGATGCTCTCGAAGATAAATAAAACCGGCGGTACTCCATTTGAAATAGAGGAAGTAATAGCTGATGTAGATGAGGGATTGTTCGTTCAGATAGGTGCTATAAATAATATGAGAAGACAGGCACTTGAGGAGTTGCGTGAACTTCTGATAGATAGAAACAGAAGACATTTGACAGATATCGAAACGGACAAAACAGAAGAAACATCTGTGGTTTCACAGGGTGCTGAAGATAGGTCCTTTGCAGATAATACAGGTGAAAAAACTTGGCTGTCGGGTCTTACGGTTGCTGTATCTACATCGGACCATGTAAATATTGTTAAGAATTATAAATGGGTAAGTAACATTATTGTAGATTATAATATCAGACAATACGGAGCTGAGCTTAAAAATTGGGGCTTTAACACATTTGTTGCTTTGCCGGAGGTGCTCAGGCAGAAAAAACTGAAGGATTATGATGACATTAGAAATGTGATCAGTACATTTGACGGTGTTGTGATAAGAAATATAGATGAGTTGGGATTCGTAGTTGGAATAAACTATGCAGGAACTGTGATCGCAGATGCAGGACTCTACGTGTACAACGATAAAGCGTATGATTTCTATAGAAACTGTCTCAGAAATATGATATTTATGTCGTCACAGGAGTTAACTCTTGACGAGATAAATGGCTTGTCTGTGGATCCGATTCTCAAAATATATGGGCATCAAAAGGTTATGATAACAGCAGGGTGTGTAGCTGGTAATTATAGGAACGGATGTGCTTTGAAACAGACAAGGCAGAGTGGCGACATGCAAAATATAATAAAAATGACTGATGATATGGGCAATATATTTTATGTCAGAAATTATTGCTCAGACTGTTATAATGTTATTTACAATGGAGTTCCGACTAGTATCCTTGACAGGCTGGATGTGTTGCCTGATAAGAAAGACGGATATTATGTCGAATTCACTATTGAGGACAGTGCTATGGTCAGAAATATAATGGACTACGTTGGGGAGAATATTATTGAACATAGTGTTCCGGATAAAGAATCTCATGTTGATAGTCCTATCAAGGATTATACGAGGGGACATTATTTCAGGGGAATAGACTAAGACTTTTTGATAAAGGTGATAGAATGGTAACAATAATAAGTGAGATAGCAAAATATCTTATCATATTTTTCATGGTGCTTTATACGGTCAAGTGTTTTACAGTACTAAAGCCGGTTGCCGCAGATCGTAAGCGGCGGGCACTAAATGTGCAGATTTTTTATGTGTTTATGATACATTTTCTGTGTTATCTGACACTGTATCTGCACTATCAGAAAAAGAGCATAATAGTTTTCTATGTTGTCCAGATGATAGTATCCATAACGTACATGATATCGTATCATGCGATATATAAGGAATCATCAAGACTTATCACAAATAATATGTCATTTTTGCTCCTTATAGGATATGTTATGCTGACAAGACTCGATTTTGATCTGGCAAAAAAGCAGTTTATTTTTGCAACAATAATGCTTGTTGTCACGGCATTCATCCCTATGCTCATAATGAAACTGCCTCAGGTACGAAATTGGAATGTATTTTATGCTGTATTTGGAATTGGATTTTTGTGCACTGTATTTATCCCGCATGTCGGAGTAGATAAATACGGATCAAACAACTGGATAAGTATTGCCGGAATCTCCATGCAGCCTATGGAAATAGTAAAGATCGTGTTTGTGTTCTTTCTGGCAAGTTCTTTTTTAAAGGCAAAGAACTTCAAAGATATGATGAAGACCATCTGTGTGGCAGGCGGTTTTATGCTCGTTCTTGTGGCCGAGACAGATCTTGGTGGTGCAGTTATATTCTTTATGGTATTTGTCATGATGCTCTATCTTGCAACTGGAAAACACAGCATTTTGATCGGTGGTGGAATCGGCGGAGCAGTGGTCGCAGTTGTTGGGTACATGCTGCTTAAGAGCCATTTTAGTCATGTAACCATGAGAATTGACGCGTGGTTGAATCCACTCAAATATATCGATGGCAGTGGCTATCAGGTGGCACAGAGTTTGTTTGCTATAGGTTCCGGTGGTTTTGAAGGATCAGGACTTTGCCAGGGATCACCTACATCCATACCAGTTGTGTCAAGTGATTTTATATTTGCAGCCATATGTGAGGAGCTTGGTGTGATATTTGGTCTATGCCTGCTTTTGATGTATCTTAGCTGCTTTATATACTTTATCAATATATCAATGAAGGTAAGAGATACTTTTTACAAAAATGTAGCTTTTGGATTTACAATATGCTTTGTTTTTCAGATATTCCTGAACGTTGGAGGCGTGGTGAAATTTATTCCGTCCACAGGTGTAACGCTGCCGCTGGTGAGTTATGGAGTCAGCTCGGTAGTCAGCACACTCATAATGTTTGGAATCATTCAGGGCATATGTGTATTAGAAAACAGTGGAGTTGATAAGAATGTCAGACAGAAAAAAGCCGTACAGTCAGAATGGACGGAAAATGGAGACGGGAAATACCCGCAGTACAGGGAAGAGATCAGCGAAAGACAGAACAGACAGCAGAAAAATGGACAGAGCAGGCGCACAAAGCGTGCCGAAGAAAAAAAGTCAAAGCAGTATGCAGATAGGAAAAAACAGCCAGACACAGATGAGTTCTGGGGAGAATGATGGAATCCTCGACAAGAAGACGAACGAGAAAAAGAATGTTCCAGTGCTTGTCATAACATATTTTGTTGTTTTGATATTTATCTGTATGTTTGCTTATATAATTGTGTTTATAGTGAGGGATTCAAGGACATTCATTGCTAATTCCTACAATGATCGTCAGAATCTGTATGCCGAGAAGGTGACGAAGGGCAGCATCATATCAAGTGATGGCAATGTGCTCGCGGAGACACTCACTGATGACGAGGGCAATGAGTACAGGAATTATCCATATGCAAATGTATTTGCGCACGCTGTTGGCTACGACAGCAACGGACAGGCTGGTCTTGAGATGAGTTCAGCATATTATCTGCTCACCTCAAATCAGAATATAGTAACTCAGACATACAATAAACTGAAGGATGAGAAGAGTATAGGCAACAATGTGATAAGTACACTCAACTACACACTTCAGAGTACTGCGTATGATGCTCTTGGATACAACGATGGAGCGGTGGTTGTGATGGAACCGTCAACCGGTAAGATACTTGCGATGGTATCCAAGCCGGATTTTGATCCAAACTATATTGACGAAGTCATAGAGGAGACGCAGGATACAGACAGTTCATGCCTTCTCAACAGGGCTACACAGGGATTATACCCTCCGGGCTCGACTTTTAAGGTGCTTACGGCACTTGAGTATATACATGAGCATGCAGATTATAAAAAATATTCTTATGTGTGCCAGGGAGAGGATATATTTGACGGTGTGCAGATACATTGTTCTGATTATGCTGTACACGATACCGTGGATCTTGCGGATTCGCTTGCAAAATCCTGCAACACATCATTTGCGAATATAGGAATGAAACTGGATAAGCAGTCGTACAGGGATCTATGTGAAAAATTCCTTTTTAATAAGGATCTGCCATATGATGGTTATTACAGAAAATCTGAATTTAAGCTCAATGCGTCATCTGACGACTCGGAGATACCTCAGACGGCTATAGGACAGGGTGACACGCTTATCACCCCGCTGCACAGTGCTATGATAATGAGTACGATAGCGAACGGTGGGGTTATGATGACACCATATATGATAGATAGGATAGAGAATTGTGACGGAGATCTGGTAAAGACATTCAAACCAAGCACCTACGGAAAAATCATATCATCATCTGATGCAAAGCTGCTGAAAGATCTTATGCTTGGCGTAACATCATATGGAACGGCATCCGATGCATTTGCAGATGCATCATATACGATAGCGGGCAAGACGGGTACTGCAGAGTTCAACGACAATATGGATTCACATTCATGGTTTGTGGGATTTTCAAATGTGGATGACCCGGACATAGTCGTGTGTGTCATAGTTGAGAACGCAAGTTCAACCGGAACATCTGCAAAATATATAGCCAGACAGCTGTTCGATGCATATTATTATTCTGTAGAGGAGTAATAATACGTGTTTATATTTACTTTAAAAATAGCTTGACATATGATATACTGTTTTCAAGTTTTAATGCCATAGTAAACAGAGTAGCTGTATATTACAGTGAATCTGAGTTACACACCAGAGAAAACAGGAGGTTTTGCAGTGATTGAGGCAACAAGCTGTGGAGGTGTGGTAATCTTCAGAGGAAAAGTATTGTTATTGTACAAGAATTACAAGAACAAATACGAAGGCTGGGTTCTCCCGAAGGGGACGGTTGAGAAAGGCGAGGAGCACGACGAGACGGCTCTTAGGGAAGTGAAAGAAGAAACAGGTGTAAGCGCATCTATCATCAAGTATGTCGGCAAGAGTAATTATACATTCAACACGGCATTTGATGTTGTAAACAAGGATGTTCACTGGTATCTGATGATGGCAGACAGTTATTACAGTAAGCCACAGAGGGAAGAGTACTTTGTTGATTCCGGTTACTACAAGTACCATGAAGCCTACCACCTTCTAAAATTTCCAAATGAGAAACAGATACTTGAGCAGGCGTATTCTGAGTACGTGGATCTGAAGAAAAAGAATCTGTGGGGAAACAAGAAGTATTATTAAAAGACAAAAGGCTTTTGTATGTGAGTACAGAGGCCTTTTGTGTATTATAGGTTGTTTGATAAAGGAGTTTAGATATGGCAGATAATATGACCGAGGGAAAAGAGGACAAAAGAAAACATAAAAAAAAGAAGACATTAAAGGATAGGATACTTGACCTGATATTGGTATTGCTCTTGCTGGTTGCACTGGGAAGCGGAGGATATCTCGCAAGATATTACTATATAGCAAGGACTGCACAGAATAATTTTGATGATCTGAAATCTCTTATGGGAGCGGATGATACAGATTCAGATGTATCTGCTTTGGGTTCAGACGGAGGAGGATCATCAAAAAAAGGTAACAACGGTTCCGGTGAGATTCTGAAGAAATATAAAAAGCTTTACGATAAGAACAGTGACATTGCAGGATGGCTGACTATTGATGATACAACCATTGATTATCCGGTGATGTATACTCCGGGAGACAATGAATACTACCTTCATCTTGACTTTGATAAGAACTGGAGTGATCCTGGTACCCCGTTTATAGATGAAAATTGCAGACCTTTTGAAGACAGGACCACAAATGTTTTGATATACGGTCACAATATGAAATCGGGGATCATGTTCAGGGAACTTCTGCAGTATGAGGACGAAGATTTCTGTAAAAGCCATAATATCATAAAGTTTGATACAATATACGAGACAGGAAGATATGAGGTAGTCGGGGCATTCAGGGCTGAGATATATCCGTCAGACGACACAGAACACTATCATTATTATGAATTCTTTGACGCTGCTGATAAAGAGGAATTTGATGAGTACATAGATTTTGTAAAACAGAACACGACATATGATACAGGTATAACACCTGAATACGGAGATGAGCTGATAACGCTGTCAACCTGTGCGTCCCATGTTGAAGATGGAAGATTTGTTGTTGTGGCTAGAAAAATAAAAAAATAGAATAAAAGTATTCAATATATAAAAAATCCACATATCATAATGATATGTGGATTTTTCGTGCCGGCTGCGGGACTTGAACCCGCACGATGTTGCCACCAACAGATTTTGAGTCTGCCTCGTCTGCCAATTCCGACAAGCCGGCTTTTCACGACATTTGTTATATTAACACATGCATTTATCAGTGTCAACAAATATCGGTTGTACCGGAAAATGTGACTTTAACATCATCAGTGGTGATATCCAGCCATTTGTCGTTTGTACTCATCTACTTTTGCTGACATTTTTATAAAGTCCTTTTCCTTGAGACTCCCGTCATCGTGCAGCTGGTTTATCAGAATATCCAGATCCTTAAGAGCCTTGTGGGCAAGATCCTTGTAGTTGTTTGAGAGGTTCATTTCCAGTTCATTGACAGCTGCATTTATCTGTTTTTTGACCTTTCCGCTGATCATTTAAGCATCTCCTTTGTATGTCGATCTTATAATATTATGATGTAATCGCTGGTATGTATTCAATATAACATATTGATATGAGCCTTACAATATAGTTAAGATATTGTTGGCGATCAGTAGTTTTTCATGATCTCACGCCTAAGTTTTTTTATTATTTTCTTTTCAAGTCTTGATATATATGACTGGGATATCCCGAGAAGATCAGCGACCTCCTTCTGGGTCTTCTCCACACCTCCGATTGTGTTTATGCCGTATCGCAGTTCGATGATAGTGCGTTCCTTTTCCCCGAGTTTTGATATGGCAGCATCGAGAAGGTTGTGATCCACTTCGGTTTCAAGATCCCTATATACAATATCTTCATCGGTGCCCAGGATATCTGACAGCAGCAATTCGTTGCCATCCCAGTCGACATTGAGAGGTTCGTCGATGGAGACCTCTGTTCTCAGTCTGCTGTTTCGTCGAAGAAACATCAGGATCTCATTTTCAATACATCTTGAGGCGTATGTGGCAAGCTTTATGTTTTTATCATTTTTGAATGTATTTATTGCTTTTATAAGACCGATCGTTCCGATTGATATCAGATCCTCGATACCGACACCTGTATTGTCGAATTTTCTTGCTATGTAGACAACAAGTCTGAGATTGCGTTCAATAAGCATTTTTTTGGCCTCCTCAGACTGCTTGTTTGTCAGTTCATCGATCACGATGGCCTCCTCGTGAGGTTCAAGGGGAGCCGGCAGGACCTCGGCCCCTCCAATATAATGCACATCTCTGCTGTTTTTTAGGGACAGCAGAGACAGGCTGCTGGCAACAGTGAATTTGAAGTCGTTACCTCGTATTGTGTTTAACATGTCTTTTGCCTCTTTTCATATAATTTTTATTTAGCAGGATACATTTATCGGTATGAAGTATCTTGAATGTGGCAGGGCTTATTCCTATAAGTGGTTTTTTCTCCATGTACTGATCGTCTATAAACATGAAGTCTGCGTCCACCGCCAGCATAAGCTGATCGTTTGAACATATAGTGTTATAGGGAATCAGATGCATTCCCTTAGGCATAGGTTTATTTCCCTCGTATATAGATGCGGAATTCTGTATGTAGTTGTGTACAAAAGCTATCTCATCGCCGGTGATTATAGCTGATATGACTGCGTAGTTAGCCACAGCAACATGTCTTCCTGTGAGATGGCATCGGAGCGAATTTCCCGTATCTATATAACCGATAGCGTGTGTGATGTTAGAATTTCTGCCAAGTAATACATTTGTCAGAATCTTCAAATAATTCACTTCTTTTTTTATAGTGCATTACGAATTATAGTATTGCCCATGGAAGAAAACAGTCGTATTAAAATAAATGAAACACCAATATTTCGATTGAATTTTCAAAATGTTGATAAAAATGTTGTTAGTTTTTTCAATTCCCGACTTTAACCTTTAAAAATGTGTATAAATCTGTGGATAGTGTGGAAAAGTTATAAAATACTACAATCTGTGCGAAAATAGCATACAATTTGCGACATAGTGCGATATTTATCGAAATATAATAATAAAAAACGGGAAATGTATGGATGAGTGAAAAAATTAATCCTGAGTTGGAACTGGCAATAAGTTCAGATGCATATAGTCCGGGGAGTAGTCTGTATCTTGGATATGACAGAGAAAAAGATGAGTGGTCACTCATTATCAGATACTCTGGAGATATAGAAGATCTGGAGGGGGAGTTATTAAATGAATGTGTATACCTGCTGGGCGGGTTTGCTGTAATAAAAATATATACATATAACATATATTCTCTGCAGTTGGATCCAAGGATACTCTATATCGATAAGGCGAGCTTTTACAGTTATGGTGCGTATGATTCAATACCTGTAGGAACCAATGCTTATGCGAAGTATAAGGCGTGTCTCACTGATAGACTTACAAATATACCATCTTTGTATGGAGAAGGTGTATGTATAGGGGTGATAGACAGCGGGCTTGACATAAGAAATGAGGAGTTTTGCAGGAACGGAAATACGAGACTGTTTGCCTACTGGAACCAAAATCAGATATACACCGAAGAGTATGCGAACAATTATAAAATGGGAAGGATATATGACAGAGATGAACTGAATATTCTTTTGGAACAGGGAAGAAATACCGGGGATGTGATAAATACTCATGGTGCTGAGGTAACATCCATAGCTGCCGGAAGTAATCTGGGGGTAGCATCCCGAGCGGATGTGATCATGGTGGAGCAAAAGAGTGAGGGAAGTTTTCCGGATACAATAAGTATAATGTATGGGATAGATTATTTGGTGAGATCAAGCATAGATAGAAATATACCTCTTGTTATCAATATTTCATATGGAAATAACTATGGAGCGCATGATGGGAGTGGCGTCCTGGAGCTGTTTATAGACACTGTATCGAGGCTTGCAAAGGTAAATGTGGTTACGGGAACAGGAAATGATGGCAATAAAAGACTTCACACAGGTGGGCTCCTGGGAAATGTAAGCTTTGATGACTTGAACATTGATGTGTCTGGTGGCGTGAGAAACTTTGGTGTACAGATATGGAAGAATTACATAGATAATTTTGACGTGCTTGTGTACAGTCCTTCTTATGACCTCGTTTTGTACCTTGCAGAGGGGCAACAGCCGGCGGAGGGCAGTTACGGCAATACACAGATATATGGAATATACCAGTCTCCATCACCCTACAATATACAGCAGCTCATATATATTTTTATCCAATCAGAAATTCAGATAGATGAGGGGGTGTGGAAGATCCGGATCATGCCAAAGAGTATAGTGAATGGGACTTACAATGCCTATCTACCGGGGGATGCATACATAACAGGCAGAGTAGGATTTGAAAGCGCAAATGCATTTGGGTCGCTCACAATACCAGCTACATCCAGGTCTGCGATATCTGTAGCAGCATATGATCAGAGAGTGGGGACATTTGCAGGTTTTTCAGGAAGAGGTTTTACAACCGATAACAGGGTAAAGCCGGACATTGCTGCGCCAGGAGTAGGTATCACTGCGGCTGCAGGAGAGGGAAATCTTGTGATGGCAGATGGAACATCCATATCAGCTGCGTTTGTCTCGGGCGCATCGGCTCTGCTCATGGAGTGGGGAATTGTGAGGGGCAATGACAGTTTTATGTATGGAGAAAAACTTAAGGCTCAGCTCATTAAGGGTACACAGCAGATCGAGACGATAAGAATGTACCCCAACAGATATGTCGGATGGGGAACGATGTGTTTGGACAAGAGCTTTGAGAGCCTTTTAAATCAAAAATAACACAAGGTATGAACGATAATTAATATTTTAAAAAAAAGTAGAGTTATGTCAAAAAATTGTGTATAATTGCAATATCGCGGTCTTAAAACAGAAAAAGAGATGGGGTAGGAAGTTATCTATGGTAGGATTTTATAATTATACAGTTATTTTGACATATATGAGCCTAGTATCATCAATAACAGGCTTATTTTTTACGTTTAGCGGACATTTGAGCATAGGAATATTATGTCTGGCGCTGTCAGGTCTGTTTGACGCATTTGATGGCAAAGTGGCCAGACGCAAAAAGGATAGGACAAAGGATGAGAAGAGATTTGGGATCCAGATCGATTCTCTCTGCGATCTCATAAGTTTTGGAGTATTTCCGGTAGTGCTCTGTTGGTATTCTGGGATGAATACACCGCTCGGAATGGTTATACTTGTCATGTATTGTCTTGCCGGAATGATAAGGCTTGCATATTATAATGTTCTTGAAGAGAAAAAGAATAACGATGATTACGATGCTGAGGTTATCGAGACGCCTGATGGAAGAAAGTATTTTCATGGAATGCCTATAACAGCCATCGCAGTGGGACTTCCGATACTTTATGTCACTTCGCCTCTGCTTGGCAGTTATTTCCCTATAGTACTTCACATTATAATGATATTGGCCATGATCCTCTTTATAACTGATTTCAGATTCCCAAAGCCTACTACAAAGGAGCTGACTGTTATAATTGTAATAGTTGCTGTTGCGGTAATATGGCTCCTTATCAGGTATATGGCTAAGAGACATATAATAAATATTCCGCTCCTGTTTATTTCATATTTGAACGGGATTTTGTAGGATGATAAAAGATTGTACAGGATATACGGATTGATAATAAATGAATAAGAAATTAGCATATAAAAAACAAAAAAACACAAATACATCAAAGAATAAATGGAACAAATGTGCTATATACAGGATGTCCGGGAATGACGATGGGATTTCCAGTCAGGACAGAGTGCTCAGGAGATTATATGGCACAGATCTTGGCAGATATTTTTTACGGATACTTGTAAGGCCTTGGGTTTCGATATGTTCCGGGTGGCTTATGGACACAAAGATCTCTAAACTTGCCATAAAACCGTTTGTTGAGAAGAATGATATAGACATGTCAGATTGTGTTAAGGATAGTTTTGATTCATATAATGACTTCTTCAAAAGAAAACTGGTTGCGGATTCGAGGACTTTGGATGGTACGGAAGGTGGATTTGTAAGTCCGTGTGACAGCAGGCTTACTGTATACGATATAGATGACACTGTAACTGCGAAGTTTAATATAAAGGATTCTCAGTATAATCTTCAGCAGCTTTTGAGAGATAAAAGGCTGGCTCAGAGATATAAAGGCGGAAAATTATGGCTTTTCAGGCTTTGCGTGGATGATTATCACAGGTACATATATAATGTATCCGGTATGCAGTCTGAGGTCAGAAGAATAGACGGAGTGTATCATACAGTAAATCCAATAGCGTCTGAATATTATAAAATTTATAAAGAGAATACTAGGGAGTACTGTCTGATAAAGACAAAGGACGCTGGAACGGTCATCTATATGGAAGTTGGAGCACTGCTGGTCGGAAAGATAGAAAATAAACACAGAGAAAAGTGTAAAGTCCAAAGAGGGCAGGAAAAAGGCAATTTCGCTTTTGGAGGTTCAACGATCATACTGATCACACAGAAGGATGCGGTGTGTCCATTGGCTGGTATAATTTCAAATTCATCAAAGCACATTGAAACAAGAGTGAGACAGGGAGAACTTGTCGGATTGATGAGTCTGGATAAATAAAATAGAATAGAAGATAAAAACAGCTGTTTATAAACCTGGTTATCAGTTCCTGAAACATGGCTTATGAACAGCTGTTTTTCTTGATTGAAATAGAAAAATGTTCGATCTTGTAAGGACAGTTAGTTTGCTGAATTGACATGTTTTTTGATCGCGTCGAAAGTCTCTTGACTTATGACATGCTCAATCTTACATGCATCTTCGGTTGCAATCTCTCTGGATACGCCAAGGCTTGTAAACCAACTTGATAAAAGTTGATGCCTTTCGTATATCATCTCAGCAATCTTTCTGCCAGATTCGGTGAGAGTTATATATCCTGAATCGCTGACTGATATGTAATTCATCTCCCTGAGATTCTTCATAGCAACGCTTACACTTGATTTTTTATATCCTGTCTCGTTGGCTATATCTACTCCGCGGACAACCGGGAGTTCCTTGCTAAGAACAAGAATAGTCTCCAAATAGTTTTCTACGGATTCGTTTGTTGTCAACATACTTATATACCCCCTATATATATTACTGAAAACGTTATTACATTAAAACATGCCGGATCATACAGAAAACATCTCCGGCAGACTGCATAAAAATTATATCATAAACATATTTTTTATTCAAACTTATAATTAACTCTCGGTATAAGACAAATAGTTACTTTTTATCAATAAAAAATACTCAATTTGTACAATTAATCCAAAATAATAAATATTATTGACATCTAATTACCGTTAGTATATACTAACCACGATGTGAAAATCAGTGGTAAAAAACTGCGATGTGAGGAGGTGCAATTATGCCATTAACATTTGCAAAACCGGGAGAAGCCAACGTAATAAAAAAAGTTGGTGGAAGAGAGAAAACAAGACTGTTTCTTGAGAAACTGGGCTTTGTTGAAGGTAGTGTTGTCACTGTCGTGGCAGAGAATGCTGGAAACCTTATAGTGAACATTAAGGATTCCCGTGTTGCCATTGATAAAGATATGGCCAGCAAGATTCTTGTATAGGTGTGTGTATAGGAATCGGGTTGACGATAAATGTATGTAAAAGGAGTAATGTCATGAGCACATTAAAGGATGTCAAGGTTGGCAGTACTGTCACTGTCAAGAAGATCGCAGGCGAAGGTCCTGTAAAGAGACGTATTATGGATATGGGCATCACAAAGGGTGTACAGGTTTATGTCCGTAAGGTTGCCCCACTCGGTGATCCTGTAGAGGTTACTGTAAGAGGCTATGAGTTATCTATACGAAAAGCTGATGCTGAGATCATAGAGGTAGAGTAACAGCTTATTTTTTTGTTCATACGTTAGTGGATGCTAACATATGATAGAAAAGGCTAATGCAAAATGCGTTGGCGGGTGAGAGAGTCCCTACAAAAAAGATAAACGATAATAGGAAAGAGGGTAAAAAATGTCAGTAAAGATTGCACTTGCAGGAAATCCTAACTGCGGTAAAACAACGTTATTCAATGCTTTGACTGGCGCAAACCAGTATGTAGGAAACTGGCCAGGCGTTACAGTAGAGAAGAAAGAGGGTAAGCTTAAGGGTAACAAGGATGTTATCATAACTGACCTTCCTGGTATCTATTCACTTTCTCCATACACACTTGAGGAAGTAGTTGCCAGAAATTATCTTATTCAGGAATATCCTGATGCCATCATCAATATAATTGATGGTACTAATATAGAGAGAAACCTGTATCTCTCAACACAGCTTATTGAGCTTGGAATCCCTGTTGTAATGGCTGTCAACATGATGGATCTTGTAAAGAAGAACGGTGATTCTATCAACATTAAGAACCTGAAGGAAGCTCTTGGATGTGAGGTCGTTGAGATCTCAGCCCTCAAGGGTACAGGTATTGATGAGGTTAAGGAGAAGGCTATTGCGGCTGCAAAGTCAAAATCAGTAAATGCAAGAGTTCATAGCTTTGATGAGGCTGTTGAGGCTGCGATTGACAGCGTAAGCGCTAAGCTTGACATGGAGGAGAACAGAAAGAGATTCTTCGCTATCAAGCTCATCGAGAAGGACAGCAAGATAATAGAGCAGATGAAGAATGCTCCAGACTGCTCAGCAGAGATCAAGAAACTTGAGGATGACTTTGATGATGACACAGAGAGTATCATCACAAGTGAGAGATATTCATATATTTCATCGATCATTGACAAATGTGTAAAGAAGGCAGCAAAGGGACAGAAACTTACAATATCAGATAAGATCGACCGTGTTGTAACAAACCGTATCCTTGCACTTCCTATATTCGTGCTCATCATGTGGCTCGTATATTTTATAGCAATGTCAACAGTAGGTGCATGGTGCACAGACTGGACAAATGATAACCTGTTCGGCGATGGTTTCCATCTCTTTGGAATTGGAAGTTCAGATTATGAAGAGGCATCAGGCGACTATGATGCAGCAACAACAGCACTCGATGCATACGGTGTACTCGTAACAGATGACGAGGATGCAGTAGATGTAGATGCCACAAAGGCAGCCATCGAGGCAAACACAAACACAGATGCAAGTGTTAAGTATGAGATGGAAGATGAGGAGACACTCGATACATACGATATCGATGTTTACTACTCAGAGGTTCCGGCAGATGCTGACGAAGAGACAACAAACGCAATGTCATATCTTGACGCAGTTGATTACTTCAATGAGACACAGATGGCTGAGATAGACCCAGCAGATTATGGTGTATTTGTTCCTTCAATCCCAGATCTTATCTCCGCAGGACTTGACAAGATCGGATGTGCAGACTGGTTACATGGACTTATCATCGATGGTATTGTTGCCGGTGTTGGTGCGGTACTTGGTTTCGTACCTCAGATGCTCGTACTGTTCATCTTACTTGCTATACTTGAGTACTGTGGATATATGGCTCGTATCGCCTTCATCATGGACCGTATCTTCAGAAAGTTCGGTCTCTCAGGAAAGTCATTCATTCCTATCCTTGTAGGTACAGGATGCGGTGTTCCAGGTATCATGGCATCACGTACAATCGAGAATGAAAAAGATCGTCGTATGACAGTTATGACAACAACATTTATACCATGTGGTGCTAAGGTTCCATTTATTGCCATGATCGCCGGTGCAATATTTGGTGGTTCATCAATAGTTGCAACAAGCGCTTACTTTATCGGTATTGCAGCAATTATCTGCTCAGGTATTATTCTTAAGAAGACAAAGATGTTCGCTGGAGATCCATCACCATTCGTTATGGAGCTCCCACCTTACCATATCCCAACAGTTGGTTCTGTACTCAGAAGTATGTGGGAGCGTGGCTGGTCATTTATCAAGAAAGCTGGTACAATAATCACACTTTCAACAATCGCTGTATGGTTCACAACATACTTCGGATTTGTTGATGGTTCATTCCAGATGCTCGATGAGAGCCAGATCGATTACAGTATCCTTGCAAAGGTTGGTAATGCAATAGCTTGGATCTTTGTTCCACAGGGCTGGGGCAACTGGCAGGCAACTGTAGCATCTATCACAGGTCTTGTTGCCAAGGAGAACATAGTTGGTACAATGGGTATCCTCTACGGCGGTGGAGATGGTACAGTTTACCAGGCACTTGCAGGCGCATTCACAACAGCAAGCGGATTCTCATTCCTTGTATTCAACCTCCTCTGTGCTCCATGTTTCGCAGCTATGGGTGCTATCAAGAGAGAGATGAACAGTGCTAAGTGGTTCTGGTTCGCAATCGGATATCAGTGTGGATTTGCATACCTTGTAGCACTTGTTGTATACAGAATCGCAGGTCTCTTCACAGGAGCTTGTTCATTCGGCGTTTGGTCAGTAGTAGCAATTGCACTTATTGTTCTGTTCTTCTTCATGCTGTTCCGTCCGGATCCAAACAAGAAGGTAAAGACAAGCAAGGAGTTCCTCAACGCTTAAATTTTCATAAGGAGAGTGGTGACTTATGTCAGAGTATCTTGGTACAATCATTGTGGCAGCCATAATTGTTCTGATGGTGTTCTTCATTGTCAGAGGTATGGTAAAGGATAGAAAAAAGGGCAAACACATATGTGGCGGCGACTGTTCGAACTGTCATGGCGGATGTAGTCACAAGCTCTAAATAAAATAATAGTTGTAGTAAAAAAGAATGTGCGTCGTAATAATTTTACGGCGCACATTTTTATATTGTACTTGAAATAAAAAAAATTTTAATATATTATAAAAGCATGTTGGTACACGACTGGCGGAGACAGCCGATAGGCTGGTAGGAATTACCTACAGGGAGTGTACTGTTAAGACAAGCCGACCGCCTGGGCAAGCAAATATATCAAGATATGTATTTGTGTGCGCAGGCGGCCGGCTTTCTTTTTTAGGATGCCTTGCAGCATAACATCAGCTCACAGGTACGAAAAAACACATGGAGGTACAACAGAAAATGGAAATGTTATCACTTGAGAAGGAACTTAGCGAAAACGCATATCCAGGACGCGGAATCGTGATCGGTGTGTCCGAGGATGGCAAGAAGGCAGTGACAGCTTACTTTATCATGGGAAGAAGTTCAAACAGCCGTAACAGAGTATTTGTGACAGAGGGCGAGGGAATCAGAACAGAAGCATTTGATCCTTCAAAGCTTGAGGATCCAAGCCTTATCATCTATGCACCTGTGAGAGTGCTTGGCAACAAGACTATAGTAACAAACGGAGATCAGACAGACACAATATATGACGGACTTGACGATGAACTCACATTTGAGCAGTCACTCAGAACCAGACAGTTTGAGCCGGACGGTCCTAACTATACACCTAGAATTTCAGGCGTTATGCACATAAAGAATGGTGAGTTCGACTATTCAATGTCTATACTTAAGAGCAACAACGGCAACCCTGCTGCAAATAACAGATACACATTCTCATATGAGAAACCTGTAGCTGGTGAGGGACATTTCATTCACACATATATGCACGATGGCAATCCACTTCCAAGTTTCGAGGGTGAGCCAAAGTGGGTGAAGATATCAGGAGGTATCGATGAGTTCACAGACAAGGTGTGGAACAGCCTCAACGAGGACAATAAGGTGTCACTGTTTGTCAGATATATCGACATCGCAACAGGCGAGTACGAGACAAAGATCGTGAATAAGAATAAGTAATTAAAAAATAATAAAGGAGATATTTGATCATGAACGAGATTCAGTTAAAGTACGGTTGTAACCCAAATCAGAAACCTTCAAGAATATATATGGAAGATGGTAGTGATCTTCCTGTAAAGGTATTAAATGGCAAGCCTGGATACATCAACTTCCTTGATGCATTCAACGGATGGCAGCTCGTAAAGGAGCTCAAGGTGGCAACAGGACTTCCAGCAGCAACATCATTCAAGCATGTTTCACCTGCAGGCGCTGCCGTTGGACTTCCACTCACCGATACACTTGCAAAGATCTACTGGGTAGATGACCTCGGAGAGCTCTCACCACTTGCAAGTGCATACGCAAGAGCAAGAGGCGCTGACAGAATGTCATCATTTGGTGATTTCATCGCACTTTCAGATGTATGTGACGCAGATACAGCACGTCTTATCAAGAGAGAGGTATCAGATGGTGTTATCGCTCCTGGATACACAGATGAGGCTATGGAGCTTCTCCTTGCAAAGAAGAAGGGAAATTACAACATCATCCAGATAGATGAGAACTATGTTCCTGCTGAGATCGAGAGAAAGCAGGTATACGGTGTGACATTTGAGCAGGGAAGAAACGAGCTCAAGATCGACAAGGATCTCCTGTCAAACTTTGTTACAGAGAACAAGGAACTTCCAGAGCAGGCTGAGATTGATATGAAGATTGCTCTTATCACACTCAAGTATACACAGTCCAACTCTGTATGTTATGTAAAGGGTGGACAGGCTATAGGTATCGGAGCTGGACAGCAGTCAAGAATACACTGTACAAGACTTGCAGGACAGAAGGCTGACAATTGGTTCCTCCGCCAGTCACCACAGGTTATGGGACTTCAGTTTGTGGACGGACTTGGAAGAGCAGACAGAGACAATGCCATCGATGTATATATGGGTGATGAGTATGAGGATGTTCTTAAGGAAGGCGAGTGGCAGAAGAGATTTAAGGTTAAGCCAGAGGTGTTCACTGCAGAGCAGAAGAAGGCATGGTTGGCACAGAATACAGATGTTGTCCTTGGATCAGATGCTTTCTTCCCATTCTCAGACAATATTGAGAGGGCTCACAAGAGTGGAGTCAAGTACATTGCACAGCCAGGTGGATCAGTGCGTGATGATCTTGTTATCGAGTGTGCAGATAAGTACAACATGGTCATGGTATTTACAGGAATCAGATTATTCCATCATTAATTATGATCGATGTGACATCGGTGTCAGAAGTTCATATATAAATATTACAAGAGCGGTTTTGCTGATGAAAATCAGTAAAGCCGCTTTTTTGCTTTATCTTATCGTGTGATTGTGCTAATATAAAATGATGTATAAGATGAGATATCTATAAATAAAATTCATTTCACAGATAATATAAAAAGGAGATTACATATGTCTAAACGTAAACGCAGCATATTTAAGGAACGAAGGAGAATCAATTATCCACTTATATTTGGAGTTGTCCTGCTTGCATGCATGGCGGTTCTGCTTATTGCATACGCAATATCGGCGATAGTGTCTCAAAAGGATGAATATTATGATAAGGGTGTAACTTATTATGAGAGTGGATCGTATCAGGAGGCGATAGCATCTTTCAATTCGGCTCTTAATGAGAATCAGCTTTTTTCGCGTAAGAAAGACCAGAATATAAGACTTTACATGGCCGATTCATACCTTAAGAGTGCTCAATATGCGGAAGCTGCAGCCACATATAAAGAACTTACGGATTCATCATACTCAGGTTCTAATGTAAATGATCTCAGGGAACTTGCCAGTGCTCTTGATGACTTTTCAAATGGAAATTATGGAGGTGCCCTGGATGTCCTTCTTAAAGAAGCAGAGACATATCCGGAACTCTATATGTATATAGGTACATGTTATGCAGTGACGGATGATTCGGAAAATATGTTTGCAAGTTATGAAAAATATGTGCAGACATTTGGTTTTAATTCATATGTGTATGCTATGTATGGTTCGTATTATCTCAGCAATGGGGATATGGAGTCGGCGCTTGCGTACATAACAAATGGACTTGCGTGTGACGACACTGTATACAGAAAAGAGCTGATGCTGCTGCAGGTGGCATATTATGAGAAGAATTCGGATTTCGACAAGGCATATGAACTTGTATCACAGCTTGTAGAAAAATATCCGGATTATGAGAATGGACAGAAGGAATATGAGTTTTTGAGTACAAGGGTTTCAGAACAGTAATGAATGGTTGAAGTGTCATATGGAAGATGTCAGGTGACGGATAATATTGGAGGAGTTATATGGAGATTCAGCTTTGGAAGGAGATACTGTCTCCTTACGAGCAGGCGGTTGATGAACTTCTTGTTAAGTTCAATCACATAATCATGCAGTATAAGAGCATGGGGAAGTATTCGCCTATAGAGAGTGTTACAGGAAGAGTAAAGACTGTGTCTAGCATTATCGACAAACTACAGAAGAAACACATTCCTATGGATCGCATCGTTGAGGAGATGGATGACATAGCCGGCATAAGGATAATGTGCCAGTTCACGGAGGATATAGGCAAGGTTGTAGAGATCATAAGAGACAGACAGGATATGCGCATACGGGAGGAGAAGGACTATATCTCTAATGCCAAGGCAAGTGGATATCAAAGCTACCATATAATCCTTGACTATGATGTGTACACTGCTGCCGGGTGTTCAACCATACAGGCTGAGATACAGATAAGGACTATGGCTATGAACTTCTGGGCGACCATAGAACATTCCCTGCAATATAAATATCGAAAGGGAATACCTGAGGATATAAGGGCAAAGCTTAAGAATGCGGCGGATGCCACAGTGGCACTGGACAGAGAGATGTCATATGTCCGCGGAGAGATAATGGATGCTCAGAATTCTTTTAATATCAAGGCAAATATCGTATCTGAGATAATCGTTAATATACAGAATTTATACAAAGTGGGAAATCCACGCGAGATTCAAAAGATTCAGGATGAATTCTATTCCATATATCAGAAGGATGATATGGAGCTGCTTGAAAATTTTGCTAAACAGCTCGATATAATTGCGGAGGGATTCAAAGCCCAGAGCATCAACTAGACACAGATAGGACAACAGACATAAAAGGGAGTTGGAAGTTATATATGGCTTTACCTAAGAAATTTGACGAGAGAATAAAGAGCCAGCTTGGCAATGAATATGAGGACTATATAAAGTGTTTTGACAGTGATATGTATCACGGGATAAGGGTAAATACGTCCAAGATATCAGTTGAGGATTTTCTTAAGATCAGTCCATTTGAACTTGAACCTGTTCCGTGGACAAAAAATGGATTCTATTACGATCACAAGAAATATACACCATCCAAGCATCCATATTATTATGCAGGACTTTATTATATACAGGAACCGAGTGCCATGACCCCGGCGAGTGTACTGGATATCGATGAGGGGGATGTGGTGCTTGATATATGTGCAGCCCCTGGCGGAAAATCCACGGAGCTTGCCGCAAAACTTGCAGGTACAGGAATACTTATATCAAATGATATAAGCAATTCCAGAGCTAAGGCACTTCTCAAGAATCTGGAGTTATTTGGGATAGGCAACATGTGTGTCGTGAGTGAACCACCGAATAATCTGTCAAAGGCGTTTGAGGGAACATTTGACAAGATACTTATAGATGCACCGTGTTCAGGTGAGGGAATGTTCAGAAAGTCTGCGTCCATGATGACGGCATGGGAGAACAACGGAACTGAACTTTTTGCCGGGCTTCAGAGAGGTATATTGAATGAGGCATGCAGGATGTTAAAGCCGGGAGGAAAAATGCTTTATTCTACATGTACTTTCTCGCCGGAGGAAGATGAGAGATCTGTTGAATATCTCCTCTCAATAGATGAGAGCATGCATCTGATTGATTTTCCAAAATATGAAAAGTTCGATGATGGCAATCCGGAATGGGGTGAGACTGGCAATCCCAAACTAAAAAAGTGTGCAAGGCTCTGGCCACATCATCTGAAGGGTGAGGGACATTTCATTGCCCTGTTTGAAAAGAATGCAGATGCGCATGGAAATGGCGGACAGGCATATTCGTTTAAGCCATATAAGGCGGACGATGATTTCCAGGATTTTATATCGCATCTTTCATCAGATGCTGGAATAAAGCCAGACAGGATAGAGGAAAATAAAGGAAGACTTTATTATATTGCCGATGGTATGCCTGATGTGAAGGGACTCAGACTGTTGAGGCATGGATTGTTTCTTGGAGAGGTCAAGAAAAACAGATTTGAACCGAGCCAGTCACTTGCAATGTATCTGAAGAAAGAGCAGTTTGACAACGTGGTGGATCTGCCGGCTGATGACATAAGAGTCATCAAATATTTAAAGGGAGAGACAATAGAGCTTGATGCAGACTCTGCGGACAGTATGGATTCGGGCATTGAGCTTAAAAATGGCTATGTGCTTGTCTGTGTGGACGGATATCCGCTTGGATGGGCGAAGAACAACAGAGGAGTATTAAAGAATAAATATTTATCGGGATGGAGGATGATGTCATGAAAAAAGTAGCGATAGTAACAGGAGCATCTTCAGGGATTGGAAAGGAATTTGCTGTTCAGATAGCGCAGAAATACAGAACTATAGACGAGATATGGCTGATAGCAAGAAGAAAAGAAAGACTCGCTGAAGTTAAGGCAGAAATAAATGCGGTGAGCGGGAAACTTGTAAGGATTCTGGCACTGGATCTCACAAAGGAATCTGACATAAAGTTCTATAGAAATCTTTTGGAAAGGCAGGATCCGTCCATAAGAGTCCTTGTGAATGCGGCTGGCTATGGAATTGCCGGACATTTTGAGAATATGACAGTGGATGATGTTACAGGAATGCTGGATCTCAACTGTAAGGCCCTGGCAGCGATAACACATATATCTCTGCCGTACATGTCGGGACCTTCTAATATTATCAATCTTGCATCGTCTGCGGCATTTCTGCCACAGCCGTCATTTGCAATATATGCGGCATCAAAGTCGATGGTGCTCAGTTTTTCGAGAGCGTTAAACAGGGAACTTGAAGGCAGAGGAATAACAGTGACAGCTGTTTGTCCTGGCCCTGTAAAAACAGAATTCTTTGATGTGGCACAGAAGTATACTAAGTCAAAGCCTTACAAGATGGTTCTCAGAGCTGATCCAAGGAAGGTTGTCAAGAAGGCATTGTTCGATTCTTATTATATGAGTGAGATGTCTGTATATTCACCACTCATGAAGGCATTCAGACTTGTGAGCAAATACCTGCCACATAGTATTCTGATCAGATTTATGAAATAGAGATAAAAGATTACGACTATCAATTAACTGGAGGATGATATGGAAAAAGGACAACACGGATATATGAACAGACACAAGAGGAATGTTCTTATAAGTATCATTGTGCTGGGACTGTTCGTTATCGCTGGAGTATTCTTTACTGTGGTGATGTTCGACACCAGAAAATCAATATTTATAGTTATACCGATACTGGTGGCATTGCCGCTTGCAAAGCAGCTTGTCGCTTACATAATGTGCGCCGGGTTCAGAGAACTTTCAGACGAAGAGTATTCAAAGCTGAAAAAATTATCGTACTTTGAGGATTCGTCTTTGGTGTATGATGTATCAGTGAGTAGATATGAAGGAATTGTGTATTTCCCTGTGGCTATAGTCAGAGACGGGAGGATGCTCTTTTACTACAATGGCGGTTTCGGAAAGAAGATTCAGGACGAGTCAGATCTTAAAAAGATCATATCAGGAGCGTTTGCCGATCAGAAAAAACAGTATGTAGTCATTGTGACCACTGATATAGACAGCTTTATAGCAAAGGCTGGAAAGATAAAGGCACCGACAGATGAGTTTGTCGGTTCTGACGAGAGAATGAGAGAAAGATTATTTGAACTGGGAATATAAAAATGAGAGAGATTGTTATATCAAAAAATGAGGCGGGTCAGAGGCTGAATAAGCTTGTGATGAAATATCTGAACAAGGCACCGTCAAGTTTTGTGTATAGAATGATAAGGAAGAAAAACATTAAACTAAACGGCGGAAAGGCTGTGGGAAATGAGATAGTATATGTGGGCGATGTTGTGCAGCTTTATCTGGCTGATGACACGATAGATTCGTTCAGGGATGACAAGGTTCAGACAGCGGGCGACAACATAAAGCAGGATAAGTTCAAGCCGGAGATAATATACCATGACCACAACATCCTTATAGTTAATAAGCCGGTGGGGGTTTTGTCTCAGAAGGCATCCAAGGATGACTATTCTGTGAACGAGAGCGTCATAGATTATCTTTTAGACAATGAGTACATTACTCATACACAGCTTAGAACATTTAAACCATCAATATGTAACAGATTGGATCGAAATACATCTGGACTTGTTCTGTGTGGTGTATCACTTATGGGAAGTCAGGAGCTTTCAAGGATAATAAGGGAGAGAAATATAGACAAGTACTATTTTACAATAGTGAATGGCAATATGAAGTCTGTACAGGATGTGACCGCATACCTGGTCAAGGATGAAAAAAAGAATACAGTGATAATACGTGACAGTGTGGAGGAGATAAGAAAAGCATCCGGAAAGGATGATTTTGAGAAGATCCATACAATATTTGAACCTATCAGAACAAATGGCAGATACACGGAGTTGAAGGTCAATCTAATAACAGGAAAGACACATCAGATAAGAGCACAGTTACAGCATATGGGTTATCCGGTGGTCGGAGACCAGAAGTATGGAGACCGGGAGACAAATATATATTTCAGGCAGACATACAGACTGAGAAATCAATTGCTGCACTGCGGTGAGGTTGAGTTTACAAATGTTACAGGAGGTCTCGACTACCTTACAGGAAAGACGTTCTCAGCATTTAAACCGGATATGTACAAGAAGATAGAAAAGGATTTGTTTGATTAGATGGCAACGTGGAATTCCAGAGGTCTCAGAGGATCAACTCTTGAGGATATGATAAATCATACAAATGAATATTACAGACAGAAAAATCTTGCGCTTGTTCAGAAAATCCCCACACCTATAACACCTATAAAGATAGATAAGGACAGCAGTCAGATAACGCTGGCTTATTTTGAAAAGGATTCTACAGTGGATTATATAGGTGTTGTTCAGGGCGTTCCCATATGTTTTGACGCTAAGGAATGTGCCACAGATACATTTACTATGAGAAATATCCATGAGCATCAGATACAGTTCATGTCGGACTTTGAAAAGCAGGATGGCGTGAGTTTTCTTGTCATCATGTTTACAGGAAGAAACAAACTTTATTATATGAGATTTTCAGAGTTAATAGGTTATCTGGAGAGAACGGAGAATGGACATCCGAACAATTTCAAATATTCTGAACTTGATCCAAACTATTTTATAGATTCAAAAGGCGGAGCCCTTGTGCATTACCTGGAACCGCTGAACCGGGATCTTTCGAAAAGAGATTGATGATAAATACTCTATAACAAGTTAGTTGACAAATCAGGTTTGCTTTAATATAATGGGCACGTTGACATGCTACTAAAGTAGCGAAGTAGCACTTTAATGCGATGAAGTAAAAATGCAAAGCAGTGAGGTGCAGGGCGATTTATAGCGCATACCAGGTGTTTTGCCTGGACAATATTTATTCACAAGGAGATACGATTATGCAGGACAAACTGTTACAGACCCCAGATGGAGTGAGGGATACCTACGATGCAGAGTGTAAAAAGAAGAGAAAGGTTATGAATGAACTCCACCATATTCTGGAGTTATACAGCTATCATGATATAGAGACACCTACATTTGAGTTTTTTGATATATTCAATAGAGATAAGGGTTCAGCACCTTCAAATGAGATGTATAAGTTCTTTGACAGGGACAATAACACCCTTGTTCTCAGACCGGACATAACACCTTCAATAGCAAGGTGTGTTGCAAAATACTATGCGGATGAAGAGCTTCCGGTAAGGCTTTGCTACACAGGAAACACATATACAAATACATTAAAGCTTCAGGGCAAACTGAAAGAGGTTACACAGATCGGAGCGGAGCTTATCAATGACGATTCGTCAGCTGCGGATGCGGAGATAATTGCCACGGTCATAGATTGTTTCAATGAGATAGGTATAAAGGATTTTCAGATCGAGATCGGTCAGATAGATTACTTTAAGGGACTTGTCGCTGAATCAGGCATAAGTGAGGAAGAAGAGGAACAGATCAAGGAGTACATCCATATAAAGAACTTCTTTGGACTTGAGGAGTATGTGGATGCCCTAAACATAAGTGATTCTCTTAAGAAAGCATTTGCTTCGTTTAACTCTCTGTTTGGCGGAGTGGCGATGCTTGACACTGCTGAGGGTTATGTGTCAAACGAGACATCACTCGAGGCTGTGAAGAGACTCAGAAGAGTTTATGCTGCTCTTGAGTGTTATGGATATGAGAAACATATCAGCTTTGATCTCGGTATGCTTGACGGTTACAATTATTATACCGGAATCATATTCCGCGGATATACCTACGGAACAGGAGATGCGGTTGTAAAGGGCGGACGCTACAACAATCTGTTAAAGCAGTTTGGCAAGGATGCACCGTCTATAGGCTTTGCATTTACTGTGGAAGAACTCATAATGGCGATGAACAGACAGAACATAGAGATAGATGTGGACTATTCCAATACCATCATCCTTTATGATATTGAGAATCAGGATAAGGCTATCAAGGCTGGAATGAAACTTAGGAGCAAAGGCCGTAAGATAGAGCTTATAAGAAAGTCGCAGAAAAAGACTGTTGAGGATTATATAGAGTATGCGGGAAGAGAACATTTCTCTGGACTCATATATTTTGATCAGTCTGATTCAGCTGTGGCATATGATCTTATAAGCAAGACAAGTTCACAGTGGAATGGTGAATTATAGACTGATTATAGAATGTTTATAGATTGAGGGACAATTCAGACGAATAAATAGATGAAAGGTTATAGATGGTTAGAAAACTATGAGATATTTGACATTTGCACTGGCAAAGGGAAGACTTGCCAAGAAGACACTTGCACTTCTTGAGCAGATAGGTATAACATGTGAAGAGATGAAGGATCCGGATACGAGAAAGCTTATATTTGTCAATGAGGAACTCAAGATGAAGTTTTTCCTCTCTAAGGCAACAGATGTTCCTACATACGTTGAGTATGGCGCAGCGGACATAGGTGTGGTTGGAAAGGACACGATACTTGAGGAAGGACGTAATCTTTACGAGGTTATGGATCTCGGATTTGGAAAATGCCGTATGTGTGTGTGCGGACCTGCGTCGGCTAGAGAACTTCTGAAGAAGAATGAGATAATAAGGGTTGCCAGCAAGTATCCTGTTATCGCAAAGGATTATTTCAATAACAGAAAGCACCAGACGGTTGAGATAATAAAACTCAACGGTTCGGTTGAACTTGCTCCGATAGTGGGACTTTCAGAAGTGATCGTTGATATAGTTGAGACTGGAAGTACTCTGAGGGAAAATGGACTTGAAGTGCTTGAGGAAGTTTGTCCGCTCTCAGCGAGAATGGTAGTAAATCAGGTTAGTCTCAAGATGGAGAACGAGAGGATCCATAAGCTCCTTGAGGATCTCAACAGACTCATAAAAGAAGAAAGTAAATAGATTTATAAATTTGATATTCATATGGAGGCATGACAGAGATGAGAATCGTAAAGCTTAACGCAGAGACAAAGAAGGATCTTCTGAAGAATCTTTTAAAGAGAAGTCCAAGCAACTTCGGAAATTATGCTGAGACAGTACAAGGCATAGTGGATGATGTGAGGGATAACGGCGATGCCGCACTCTTTTCATACACAAAGAAATTTGACAAAGCAGATATAACTGCCGCAAATGTGAAGGTTACGCAGGATGAGATAGATTACGCCTACACACAGGTAAGCCCTGAACTGCTTGATGTTATCAGAAAGGCAAAGAAGAATATCTGGGAGTATCATGAGAAACAGAAACAGTATAGCTGGTTTGATTCAAAGCCAAATGGAACACTTCTCGGCCAGAAGGTAACAGCACTTGCATCGGTAGGTGTCTATGTACCTGGCGGAAAAGCAGTATATCCTTCTTCGGTTCTGATGAATGTCATGCCGGCAAAGGTTGCAGGTGTTGAGAAGATAGTGATGACAACACCGTGTAATGCTGAAGGCGAGGTGTATGCCACAACACTTGTAGCTGCAAAAGAGGCGGGTGTTGACGAGATATACAAGGCTGGAGGCGCGCAGGCGATCGCGGCTCTTGCATACGGAACAGAGTCTATTCCAAAGGTTGATAAGATAGTTGGACCTGGAAATATATTTGTAGCTCTTGCAAAACGTGCTGTATACGGACATGTCAGCATTGATTCCATAGCCGGACCATCTGAGGTAATGGTTCTTGCGGATGAGACAGCCAATCCAAGATATGTTGCTGCAGATCTTCTCTCACAGGCAGAGCATGATGAGATGGCATCCGCAATCCTTGTTACAACATCTGCGGATCTTGCAGATAAGGTTTCAGTTCAGGTGGACAAGTTTATAGAGGAGCTTTCAAGAAAAGATATCATGAGAAAGTCAATAGACAATTACGGTTATATACTTCTTGCAGACAATCTCAGTGATGCAATAGATGCAGTAAATGACATTGCGTCTGAGCACCTTGAGATAGTGACGGCTAATCCGTTTGACGTCATGACAAGAGTGAAGAATGCGGGAGCGATATTCATCGGTGAGTATTCCTCAGAACCTCTTGGAGATTACTTCGCAGGTCCTAACCATGTGCTTCCTACAAATGGAACTGCAAAGTTCTTCTCGCCACTCTCAGTTGATGATTTCATCAAGAAGTCGAGTATAATCTACTATTCAAGAGAGGCACTTGAGGCTGTTCACACAGACATTGAGGCTTTTGCTAAGGCGGAGCAGCTCACAGCACATGCCAATTCAATAGCTGTAAGATTTGAAAAATAATACATTATGATATAGAATATGGGAAGGAGACAGGGATATGGCAGAGAAGGCGGCAAGAATCTCAAAAATTGCACGAAAAACCAACGAGACAGACATAACCCTTGAATTAAATATAGATGGAAAGGGACAGTCAAAGATAGATACAGGTATAGGGTTTTTCGACCATATGCTCACCAGCTTTGCAAAACATGGATTTTTTGATCTTAATGTCACTGTGAAGGGTGATCTGTATGTGGACTGTCATCATACTATAGAGGACGTTGGAATAGTACTTGGAAAGGCAATAAAGGAGGCTCTCGGTGAGAAGAAAGCCATCAAACGATTTGGCAATTTCTTTCTTCCTATGGATGAGACGCTTGTCATGTGTGCCATTGACTTGTCTGGAAGACCATACCTTGTCTATGATCTGAACCTCACAACAGAGAGAGTCGGATACTTTGACACACAGATGGTCAAAGAGTTCTTCTATGCAGTTTCATATGCTGCTGAGATGAATCTCAACATAAAACAGTTCTCAGGTGAGAACGATCACCACATCATAGAAGCTGCCTTTAAGGCTTTTGCAAAGGCTCTTGATGAGGCGACAACCTACGACAGAAGATTGAATGGAAGGGTTCTTTCCACAAAGGGTACCCTTTAAGGAGGTGCAGACTCAGGATGAGTAATGATATGATCTACAAAAAGATAATCCCATGTCTCGATCTGAACAACGCTTTGGAGATGGCTAAGTATTACAATGATGCCGGAGCTGACGAGATCGCTTATTTTGACAGCAAAGCGACGAGGGAAGGCAGAGAGCCAAATCTGTCGATCATAAGACAGATCTGTGACAGCGTTGATATACCGCTTATAGCGTGCGGTGGAGTGAGAAAACTGGATGATGTAAAAAAACTCTTATATGCCGGTGCATCAAAGGTGTGTATGAAATCGGCAGCGCTCAATGATCCTGATCTCGTGACTGAGGCGGCGGACAGATTTGGTTCGGAGAGGATCGTATGTACAATAGACCTGAGTGAATGTGAGGATCCGGTTGGATATGCTAAAAAACTCAAGACACTTGGGGCGGGAGAACTTCTGTTGCTGCACAATAATATGGTGCCTGATTACATGGACATAGTTAAGGATATAAGGGACAATGTTGCGCTCCCGGTAATTGTCTCAACATACTCTACGAACGGCGAGGCTGTGGCGGAGATGCTGAACGAGACAAACGCTGAATCGATTTCGCTGTACAATCTTCAGAAGATGGATATAATGGAGATAAAGCAGGATTGTCGTGTTGCGAATATAGATGTCAACCTGTTTGAATCATCAATGTCATTTGATGAGTTTAAGTTGAATTCAGATGGGCTTATCCCATGTGTTACCCAGCATTATAAGACTGGCGAGGTGCTCATGGTTGCATATATGAATAAAGAGTCCTATGAAAAGACCATACGAACCGGTCGAATGACTTATTGGAGCCGCAGCAGGAATGAGCTGTGGACCAAGGGAGACACATCGGGACATTATCAATTTGTCAAGTCGCTCACCATCGACTGCGACAAGGATACTATACTTGCAAAGGTTTCCCAGATAGGCGCTGCATGTCATACAGGCAGCCGTACTTGTTTCTTTACAGATCTGGTAAAGAAGGAGTACAATGATACCAATCCTCTGAAGGTATTCGAGGAGGTATACAACACCATAAGGAACAGAAAGGAAGAACCGGAGGATGGTTCTTATACAAATTATCTGTTTGACAAGGGTGTTGACAAGATTCTGAAAAAAGTTGGCGAGGGAGCTACTGAGATAGTCATAGCTGCCAAAAACCCTGATTCAGAGGACATAAAATATGAAATATCTGACTTCCTTTATCATCTGATGGTATTGATGGTAGAGAGAGGAATCAGCTGGAAAGATATTACTGAAGAACTAGCTGACAGAAGATAGAGTGGAGGATATTAGACAATGCAAAATTATGGCGTGAACGAACTGAGAAAAATGTTTCTGGAATTCATGGAGAGCAAAGGTCATCTGAGAATGAAAAGCTTTTCACTCATTCCGCATAACGACAACAGCTTACTGCTGATCAATTCCGGTATGGCACCACTTAAGCCTTACTTTACAGGTCAGGAGGTACCACCTAGGAGACGTGTAACAACATGTCAGAAGTGTATCAGAACAGGAGATATCGAGAATGTAGGAAAGACGGCCCGTCACGGTACATTCTTTGAGATGCTGGGTAATTTCTCATTTGGCGATTATTTTAAGCATGAGGCTATATCCTGGACTTGGGAGTTTCTTACAGAGGTTGTAGGACTCGACAAGAACAGACTCTATCCATCTGTATATCAGGATGACGATGAGGCGTTTGAGATTTGGAATAAGGAGATCGGAGTTGATGCTGATCGTATATTCAGATTTGGCAAGGAGGACAACTTCTGGGAGCACGGAGCTGGTCCATGTGGTCCATGTTCAGAGGTTTATTATGATAGAGGCGAGAAGTATGGCTGCGGAAAGCCTGGCTGTACAGTAGGCTGTGACTGTGACAGATACATGGAGGTTTGGAACAATGTATTTACACAGTTCAACAATGATGGTCACAACAACTACACAGAGCTTGAGCAGAAGAATATAGATACAGGTATGGGACTTGAGAGACTTGCGGTCGTTGTTCAGGATGTTGATTCTATTTTTGATGTAGACACCATCAAGGCTCTGCGTGACAAGGTCTGCGAGATGGCTGGTGTAGAGTATGAGACAGACCATGAGAAGGATGTATCCATCAGACTTATAACTGACCATATCCGTTCAGTTACATTTATGACATCTGATGGTATCGTTCCATCAAATGAGGGCCGTGGTTATGTCCTCAGAAGACTCCTCAGACGTGCGGCAAGACATGGCAGACTCCTTGGAATTAAGGGTAAGTTCCTCTCAGAGCTTGCGAAGACTGTTATCGAGGTGTCAGAAGATGCTTATCCAGAGCTTGGTGAGAAGAAGGAATACATCTTCAACAAGATTGACAAGGAGGAAGAGAGCTTTAACAAGACTATTGATACAGGCCTTGCGATCCTCAAAGATTATATAGATGAGACAAAGGCTGCTGGTGAAAAGGTGCTCTCCGGTGATAAAGCATTCAAGCTGTATGATACCTATGGATTCCCTCTTGATCTCACAAAGGAGATACTTGAAGAAGAAGGCATAGAGGTTGATGAGGACAGATTCACAGAGTGCATGAACATTCAGAAGGAGACAGCCAGAAAGGCACGTAAGACCACCACATATATGGGTGCTGATGCCACCGTATATGAGCAGTTGCCGGTTGATATGACATCTGAATTCGTTGGATATGATAAACTCACATATAAGTCTGCCATTACAGCCATTACGACAGAGATTGGTGAGGGTGATGACAAGAAGTCTATTCTTGCCGACACAGTTTCAGAGGGTGCACAGGCGTCAGTTATAGTTTCAGAGACACCATTCTACGCTACAATGGGTGGTCAGATCGGTGACAAGGGAATAATCAAGACAGAGAATGGCACATTTGTTGTTGAGGATACAGTTAAGGTTGTAGGCGGAAAGATAGCACACATCGGTTACGTTGAGTCGGGAGAACTCAATGTTGGTGATGAGGCTGAGCTTACAGTTGATGCAGAGAACAGAGCACTTATATGCAATAACCACTCTGCAACACATCTTCTTCAGAGAGCACTCAAGATGGTGCTTGGTGATCATGTAGAGCAGGCTGGATCACTGGTTGAACCGGGAAGACTCAGATTTGACTTTTCACATGATCAGGCTATGACTAAAGAAGAGATCAAGAAAGTTGAAGATATTGTAAATGAACAGATACAGCTGGATATTCCTGTCTGCACAGATGTAATGTCTGTAGATGAGGCAAAGAAGACCGGAGCTATGGCTCTGTTCGGAGAGAAATACGGAGAGAAGGTACGTGTGGTTTCCATGGGAGACTTCTCAAAGGAACTTTGTGGTGGTACACATGTTGCAAGCACAGGAGCAATCGGCACATTCAAGATCGTGTCAGAGACAGGTGTTGCAGCTGGTACAAGACGTATAGAAGCCCTCACCTCTGTTGGTGCCCTTGACTACTACAGAAATGTGGAGCAGGAACTCATGGACGCAGCAAAGGCAGCAAAGACAGATATACATGGTGTGGCAGCAAGAATTGAACAGCTTTTGGCAGAGGTAAAAGAGCTGACAAATGAGAATAAGAAACTTAAGGATAAGATGGCTAAAGATGCAGCGGGAGATGTTCTTTCAAATGCGATAGATAAAGATGGTATAAAGATCCTCACAGCGTCTATCCCTGATACAGACATGAATTCACTTAGAAATTTAGGTGATGATTTCAAGAGCAAACTTGGAGACAGTGTGGTAGTTCTTGCGTCATCAAAGGATGGCAAGGTAAATCTCATAGCTATGGCAACAGATGGAGCTGTAGCAAAGGGTGCTCATGCAGGTAATATCATCAAAGCAATAGCCGGACTTGTAGGTGGCGGCGGCGGTGGTCGTCCAAACATGGCACAGGCTGGCGGAAAGAACCCTGATGGAATAGATGCTGCACTTGCGCAGGCGGTGGCAGAGACACAGGCTCAGTTATCATAATCTGGTTTTGCCTCATATATTTTATAAATTTGTCATTTTTCTGTTGACGATTAGATATTTTATGTATATAATACATTTTGTGCTTAAAAATACCCAATCAGTTGTTATTTGGTAGCATAATTTTACAACTGGAGGGAGGTCAGGTGAGAGAATGTCAAGTGTAATAGTTAAAGAGAACGAAAACTTAGATAGCGCTCTTCGCAGATTCAAGAGAAATTGTGCGAAGGCTGGTATTCAGCAGGAGATTCGTAAGAGAGAGCATTACGAAAAGCCTAGTGTAAAGCGTAAGAAGAAGTCAGAGGCAGCTAGAAAGCGTAAGTACAAATAAATCATAGTATTTAATATTTGATTTTAAATTGATTTCTATGAGTACCGAATTTATTCGGTACTCTTTTTTTGCGTATTTTCATATAATATCCAAAAAGCGTTTTGAGGTTTTATGAAGGACAGAATAAAAAAAGTCATAGAAATGGAACCACCTGGATGGTGTCCTGATGCAAAATGCTCTACGTCAAGAATGACAGTGTTCAACAATGAGGAGATACTGATAGAGAATTTCAGACATGTTATATATTGTCATGACGAGAGAATTTCGGTCAAGACTAAAAAGGGAATTTTAAATATTTATGGAACAGGATTACATATTGATTATTATACAAGTTACGAGATAAAGATCTATGGTGTCATAAGCAGTGTAGACTGGCTCACGGTGTGATCATGGATATTAGGAGAGAAATCAGAGGTGTTACGAAGATTGATGGCGATGAGAGGACTCTGCTCAGGCTAATGAATATATGTGGTCATAAGGGTATAAAGACGTGGGGGGATCCACATGATAAAGATACCTGTCTGTGCATATATACAGACGAGTCTGAGAAAGTCCGTGAGATAGTTCAAAACTGTATGTTTGACGTTACAATGACTGAACAGAGGAGTCTCAGACAAAAACTTATGAAAAACAGAAAAAGACTATCTATTCTGTTTGGAATTATCCTGTTTGCCATATA
Source organism: Coprococcus sp. (assembly GCA_050874325.1). Taxonomy (GTDB): domain Bacteria; phylum Bacillota; class Clostridia; order Lachnospirales; family Lachnospiraceae; genus Coprococcus. The sequence continues at coordinate 91,863 of JBNMKK010000003.1, forward strand.
TATTTACATAGAATCTCTCTATATCTGGCGCATTGATGTGGAGGGATGTGGGAATTATACGGAGGAAGAGGTGCTAAATGTAATAGATCATTACTATCCGTGTCTTGGCAAGAAAAAAAAGACGATAGATGCCGATGAGCTGGAGGAGATAGTATCAGATCATATGACTGATGTTTGCTGGGTATCTTGCAGTATAAATGGTACAAAACTTACAGTGAGACTTAGTGAGTCTGTTGATGTATTTACGGACGATACACCGGACAGCCCATGTAATCTGGTGTCATCTATGGATTGTACAGTGTATTCCATAGTCACATCCATGGGAACTCCAGTGGTTATGACGGGGGATGAGGTTAAAAAAGGTGACCAACTTATATCCGGAGTGGTAAATATATGTAATGATGACAGTGAGATTGTGGACACTCGATATGTTCCTGCACAGGGGCAGATCATAGGTCAGTGCAGTATACCATATCATGATGAGATACAGTCCAGACATTACAACAAAAAGGACATCGATTCAACAACAGATTCAGTTGGCATAAGGGTGGGGAAAAAGTTATTTTCACTGTATAGTAACGAAGAAAAAGATCCTCACACAGCCGAAAATACAGATACTGAGCAGAAGGAGTACTGGCTGCATGTGGGTGATCTTTATCTCCCATTTGCCATCATGATATCTCAGAGCAATGTATTTGATGTAGAATGTAGGGATTACTCTGAGGATGAGCTGAAAGCCCTTGCAGAACATCATATTGTGACATATATTGGCAAATTGCAGGAAAAAGGGGTGCAAATTGTACAAAAAAATGTTATTATTACTAATAGGTCTGATAAAGTAACAGCCGATGGAAATATAGTCGTCAGGATGCCGGTCGGTGTCCCTGAGATGATAGATCAGATTGGCGCAGATATTGGATCGGATCTGGAACAGGATATAAATTAAAGACAGGAGATTAGGAATTGGGAGAATATTCAGAATCTATTACAGTTGCATCCAATTATGTCCAGACGGTGTTTGGTCAGTTTGATGTCAACATAAAGAAGATTGAGAAGACTTTTGATGTGTCCATGATACTTCGTGATGATAAGCTGAAGGTGAGCGGATCTGAAGACAGAGTAAAGAGATCGATCCAGGTGATAGAGCAGCTGTTTGAGATGGCGGACAGAGGGGCTGTTCTGGATGAACAGAAGGTTGATTATGTAATATCCATGGTAAATGATCATCCTCAGGAGGCGAAGGAAAACCTGGCGGAGATAGACCGGGATATAATCTGTCACACCACCAATGGAAAGCCGATAAAGCCAAAGACGGTTGGACAACGTTCATATGTCAATGCGATAGAGAAATCTATGATCGTGTTTGGTGTCGGACCTGCCGGAACGGGAAAGACTTATCTTGCTATGGCAAAAGCTATCACGGCATTTAAGAATAATGAGGTGGGAAGGATAATCTTAACGCGACCGGCAATTGAGGCTGGAGAAAAATTGGGATTCCTGCCTGGAGATCTTCAGAGCAAGGTTGATCCATACCTCAGACCTTTGTATGATGCTCTGTATGAGATCATGGGTGCCGATGCGTTCATGAAGAATATGGAGAAAGGACTCATAGAGGTTGCGCCTCTGGCATACATGAGAGGACGTACGCTGGACAATGCGTATATAGTGCTCGATGAGGCGCAGAATACAACTCCGGCACAGATGAAGATGTTTCTTACACGTATTGGATTTGGGTCCAAGGCGATCATCACGGGTGATCTGTCACAGAAAGATCTGCCGCATGATGCGCAGTCGGGACTTGATGTGGCACTGAAGGTGCTGAAGGATATAGACGACATCAGCATATGTCATCTGACTAGCCTGGATGTTGTCAGACATCCGCTTGTTCAGAAGATTGTAAATGCATATGAAAAGTATGAAGATAAAATGAGCAGAAAGGGAAAACAGGGATCTGATAATTCCCGCGGTGCTCAGAGAAACAGAGGAAAGTGATATGTCAGTTAATATTGAGAATGAGTATGGTGATATTGAGATAAAGGACTATGAGGCTGTGATAAGGGAGATAGTAGATGCCTCTCTGGATTTTGTCAAATGCCCATATGAGTGTGAGGTCAATGTTCTTTTGACGGACAATGACTCCATACATGAGATCAATAACCAGCAGAGGAATATAGACAGAGCCACAGATGTACTGTCGTTTCCGCTGATTGATTATACAGTTCCTGGAAACTTTGATGGTCTCGAGGATAGCCGGTGTGACAACTTTGATCTTACTACAGGTGAACTGCTATTGGGAGATATCGTAATATCTATAGACAAGGTATATGAGCAGGCAGCTGAGTACAATCATTCAAAGACTCGAGAGCTGGCTTTTCTTGTTGCCCACAGCATGCTCCATCTGTCAGGGTATGACCACATGGAGGAAGATGAGCGTAAGGTCATGGAAGACATGCAGGAAAAAATACTTACTACGAAAGGATACACGAGAGACTATGAAGAAATTTAAAAAGGGATTGGTTTTGGCTACTGCAGTAGTGATGGGATTGTCGCTGTTCGGATGTGGTGCCAAGAAGGAGGAAGAAAATACAACTGCCACAACAGAGGCAAAGGCTGAGGTCGATGTATCACAGACAGATATGATGAAGTCTGCCGATGCGATTGATGAGACTTATCATGAGGGAATATACAATGATCTTACAGGAGAGTGGAACACGAAGAGAAAAGAGGAGTACGGACGTCCACTTGCTGTGATGATCAATAATATAGAGAATGCAATTCCACAGTCAGGAATAGGTCAGGCGGATATCCTCTATGAATTTGTTGTTGAGGGTGGAATCACCAGAATGCTTGCAATCTACAGCGATTACAGTAACCTCGAGAAGGTTGGCTCAATAAGAAGCTGCAGACCATACTATGTCACAACAGCCATGGAATACGATGCCATTTATATGCACTATGGACAGTCTCCACAGGGACAGGAGGAGCTTGACAAGACAGGTATTGATCATATAAGCGGGCTTGGAGGAGAGGGTTCTGTATCATTCTACAGATCATCAGACAGAGAGGCTCCACATAACGTATATACAAACAGTGATATGATAAAGGCAGGCCTTGATTATCTTGGATGTAGGACAGAACACGACAAATCTTTCAAGAGCAAGTTTGAATTCAACGAGGAAGATACTGCACCAAAGGGTGAGGCAGTAAATAAACTTACACTGAATATGTCAGTGTATACACAGCCATGGTTTGAGTATGATTCCAAGAATAAGGTATATAACAGATTCCAGTATGGAGATAAGCAGATAGATGATCTTACAGGAAAGCAGCTCACATTCAAGAACATCATCATACAGTTTGCACACTATACTAGTATAGATGACCATGACAGACAGCTTATCGATCTGGTTGGCTCAGGCGATGGATATTATGTGTCTGATGGACAGCTGATTCCAGTTACCTGGACTAAGTCAAGTGATGATGCAATCACAAAGTATTACACAGAGGACGGTAAGGAATTAAAGCTCAATCCAGGAAAGACATATGTCACAGTATTTGAGAGCGACAACAAAGCTGGAGTAGTGTGGGAGTAACTTTTCAATAAAAAAGAAACACAAGATCAGATCTATAGCGGATATTTTCACAGTCGATTGTGAAGATATCCGCTTTTTTATGCGGTATAGATATGGCAAAAATGGATATCTTTAATATCATGGAGGTATTTTTGCTTGAAAAGAACCGTGTATTTATTTATTATCATTATCAGTATATTTGTATTTGCGTTTTTTTGCAGGGAATTTGTCATTAAAAACAACCAGAGATATAATGATATGAGGCAAGCTGGAATTCACAAAATAAAATTGAAGGACGACTTACCGGCAATAGATAACGATCATACTGATCTCATGGGAGGTATAGTAGTCGATACCAGTGAAGGGTTTGAACACAGATTTTTTTATGTGAGCATATATAATGACCGGGTGACAGTGTTTAATATGTATGGGAGTATTTGTTATGAGACTGGTATACCGATGGAATCCTTAGAATTGGAAATGAGAAAATTGATAGTGAAAGGCGTATATTTTGATAGTATATATGATGCAAATAAGTTTATAGATGCATTAAAAAATGACGGAGTAAACAGAGAGAACAGGTGAGAAAATGATATATGATGCTATTATTGTGGGTGGTGGTCCGGCAGGGATGACAGCTGCCATAAAAATAAAAGAAACGTGCAGATCAGCGAAGGTACTCATTGTAGACAGAAATAAAAAACTTGGAAAAAAACTATATGCAACAGGTAACGGCAAATGCAATATAGCAAATACAAGGCTTGATCTTTCGAGCTATCACTGTGACAATGAATTTTTCCCTTACCAGATAGTAAGTACAGAGAGTTATAGGGATCTGACAGATTTCTTTATGGAACTTGGTGTTGCATTATATGATGATGGAGGATATTTATATCCTCAGTCCCTTCAGGCGTCAACAATTGTCTGGGCACTCTCAGACAGAATAAAGACGTTGGGGATCGAGATACATACATCAGAGTCCGTACTATCAGTTAAAACCTCCGGGGAGATGTACATGATCGTGACGGATAAGCGTGATTATACGACGAGAACAGTTGTAGCTGCGCCTGGAAGTGCCGCAGCACCCAAATTAGGTGGAACAGAATCTGTGTATGGGCTACTTGATGATATCGATATAAATATGATCGATCCACACCCTGCTCTCTGCCGACTAAAGTGTGATGAAGATATGTCTGAACTAGCAGGGGTTCGGGCAAAGTGTGATGTCATTCTTTTGTGTGATGAAAATAAATATGACTCTGAATCAGGTGAGATACAGTTTGCCGATGGCTGGCTGTCGGGAATAGCAGTATTTAATCTCAGCATGCAGTGCATAGATCTCTTAAATGAAGGCATGCATCCGGAGATAGAAGTTACGCTTGTACCGGATATGAGCGAGGAGGACGTGCTCGACTATCTTAGTATCTTTAGAAAGAACAATCCTGAGAGACGGATAGAAGCTATGTTCAATGGAATTGTAAATGAGAAGATATCACGTTTCATTTTGGGAAGACTTGGCTTGGATGTTCATATATCTGCAGATTTAGATGATGACGAATTGAAAAAGATAGTCCATGAAGTTAAACATATGAGATTTAGTATATCTGGAAGTGGCACGTATGACGACTCACAGGCAGCGTGTGGGGGAGTCGATACTAGGCAGCTCAGACCAGATACCATGGAGGCGGATGGATACAAGGGGCTGTATGTGGCGGGTGAGTATGCAGACGTTACAGGAAAATGTGGCGGTTATAATATAATGTGGGCTGTAATAAGTGGAATGCGCGCAGGATTTGCTGCGGGAAAGAGATTGATAGATGATAAGAATAAATAACGTAAAACTTGGACTTAAATTTGATTCGAAGGATGTGGAGGATGCTATAAGGAAAAATTTAAAAATAAAACAGTTGCCGCCTTATCATATCTTCAAACTTTCTCTTGATGATAGGAAACGCAATCAGGTTAAATATATTGCATCCATAGATGTGGAAGTGCCAAATGAACAAAAACTTTTAAAGCAACTTCACAATAATAATATTATGTCAACAATTCCTCCGAAATATGAATTTCCTAAACCAGGAGACAAGATAATGAAATACAGGCCTGTAGTCGTTGGCACGGGACCAGCTGGGCTTTTTGCTGCGCTTTATCTGGCCAGAGCCGGATTCAGACCTATAGTTATTGAACGGGGTATGGATGTTGACAAGAGAATGACACAGATAGAGTCGTTCTGGAAAGGTGAGACCGAACTTGATCCAAATTGTAATGTGCAATTTGGCGAGGGTGGTGCAGGAACATTTTCGGATGGCAAATTAAACACCGTTATTAAAGACGGTTCGGGCAGGCGCACGGAAGTTATGGAAACATTTGTGAGATATGGTGCAGATCCATCGATCACATACATAAATAAACCGCATATAGGTACAGATGTGCTTGCGGGTGTGGTGAAAAACATGCGCTGTGACATTATAGATCTTGGCGGTACGGTGAAGTTTGAATCCTTGTTCGTAGGATATGAAAATGTGTCTGATGAAGAGGTGAATGTACATGTGAAAGATCTTGCGGGGGGCGATATACATACATACAGAACAAATGCGTTGATCCTTGCCATAGGTCACAGTTCAAGAGATACAGTTGAGATGTTGTATAATGCTGGAATTCCCATGGAACAGAAACCGTTTGCAATGGGCCTTAGGATAGAACACAGAAGATCTGACATAGATGTTATGAAGTACGGTGATGATCCTGAGTATAAGAAATTGCTTCCTGCTGCGGACTATAAGATGACACATCAGGCTTCAAATGGCAGAGCAGTTTATTCTTTTTGTATGTGTCCGGGAGGCTATGTTGTGAATGCATCATCTGAGCAGGGAAGAATGTGCGTAAATGGCATGAGTTACAGCGGAAGAGATGGAGAGAATTCGAACAGTGCTATAGTTGTGAATGTAACACCGGATGATTTTGGATCTGAGCATCCACTTGCGGGCATGGAATTTCAGAGAAGATGGGAAAAGGCGGCTTATGACGCCGGAAAAGGGGCTGTCCCTGTTCAACTTTTTGGCGATTACAGGAATGACAGACCATCGGAAAAACTTGGAAGAGTAACGCCACAGATCAAGGGAAGATACACTCTCACCAGTCTCAAATGCTGTTTGCCAGAGTATATAAACGATGCTATAATAGAAGGAGTTGTGTCATTTGACAGGCGCATGCCCGGATATTCAATGGATGATGCGGTTTTGTCAGGAATCGAGGCGAGAACGTCATCACCAGTGAGAATGATAAGGGGAGATGACCTCAGAAGTGAGGACACATGTATATATCCGTGCGGCGAAGGTGCAGGATATGCCGGGGGAATAACATCTGCTGCCGTGGATGGAATAAAAGTTGCCGAGGCTATTGCGTCGAGATACAGCAGTGAATCCATAACAGCCGGTGGGGATCTGTAATAATTACAGTATATATAAGAACAATACAAGAGTACAGACTGTACATAGGAGAATATAAATGGACAGAGAATATTTGAAAGACAAGAAAAAGATCGTTATAAAGATAGGTTCATCATCCCTTATACACGAGGAGACTGGTGGCCTTGACTACACAAAGCTTGAGAAACTGGTACGAATCATCTGTGATCTCAGGAATCAGGACAAGGACGTGGTACTTGTGTCATCAGGCGCCATCGGAGTCGGTGTCCAGGCTCTAGGCCTTGCAAGAAGACCAAAGACCACATCTCTCAGACAGGCGTGTGCTGCAGTTGGACAGGGACAGCTTATGATGATATACCAGAAGTTATTTCAGGAATATCACAGCACGGCAGCCCAGGTTCTTCTGACATTTGATGTAATTTCATCGGACGAGAGGAGAAAGAATGCTATCAACACATTCAATGAACTTCTTCAGCTGGGAGTCGTACCGATAGTCAATGAGAATGACACGGTTGCCATAGATGAGCTGGATGACAGTGTAGCATTCGGCGATAATGATACATTGTCCGCAATAGTAGCTTCTATGATACACGCAGATCTTCTGATCCTCCTCACAGACATAGATGGACTGTACACAGACGACCCGCACAGTAATCCTGACGCGAAACTTATCCCTGAAGTGAACTGCATAGACGCTCATATCATGGATATGGGAAAGGGCGCAGGCTCTAAATATGGAACGGGTGGAATGACTACAAAGATAGCTGCTGCAAGGATAGCAACCAACTCTAACTCGGATATGGTCATAGTTTCCGGATCGGATATGGACAATATAGTCAGGGTCATGAATGGAGACAGTATAGGAACACTGTTCACAGCATATAAGGATCATGATTTTGATGTGGTAAGATTTATATTAAACAAGGAGTATCTTATATAGTTATGAATGAATCGATAATGGATGCGGCAAAGATCGCCCGCATAAATGAGTTATATCACAAGTCGAAAGCGGAGGGACTCACTGAGGATGAGAAGGCTGAACAGCAGAGACTTCGCCAGGAGTATATATTTGCAGTCAGAAATAATCTGAGAAGTACGCTCAACAACATAGATATCAAGGAGAAGGATGGCTCAATAACAAGGCTGCAGGATCTTGATCCTACACGAAAGGCATAGGCTTTTTATGAAGAACGACGGTAAAATAAATTCTGAAATGGTTATAGCCCATGATGAGGTTACAGATAACAAGGTTATGATAAGAAAAAGGATAAAGGCTGTCAGAAATGCGATGGACAGGGATGATTGCATATATAGATCTAAACTTATATGTGATCGTCTGGCATGCCTTGAGGATTATCGCAATGCGCAAAATATTTGCGCATATATATCCAAGGGCAATGAGGTGGATACGAGGCTCATCATCGACAAGGCTTGGTCTGATGGCAAGCGCGTATTTGTTCCAAAGGTATATGGAAAGGATATGCATTTTATTCAGATAGACAGCTATAAAGATCTGAGAACCGGAAATTTTGGAATACTTGAGCCGGAGTCTGATGATCATACAGAGATCAGCAGTGGACTTATGTTTATGCCAGGGGTTGCATTTGACAGACAACGCAATCGAATTGGATTTGGCGGCGGATACTATGACAGATATCTGGCGGCGCATGGTCAGCTTGTCACAGTGGCACTGGCATATGACTGCCAGATAGTAGATTCTATAGACAGTGAACAGACAGACATAAAACCGCATATCATAGTAACAGAATCAGGGGTTATATCATGAGGAGGGCAAATGAACAGAGATGAGATAGCTGCAAAGATTGCAGAACTTGAAGATAGGATCCGTATGGATAAGCAGGAAAATAAAAATCCGTCCGGCGATGATTCAGACAGATATGCATTGTGCCTCGGCGGCGGTGGCGGCAAGGGCGCATATCAGCTCGGCGTGTACAGGGCGCTTTCTGAGTATGGACTTATGGAGCAAGTTGATGCCATATCAGGAACATCGATAGGGGCGATAAATGCTGTTCTCTTTGCGTGCAATGATCCAGACAGATGCGATGAGGCGTGGAGACAGATACATTTTGAGACGGTGTTTGACGTTGACCCTGGTCTGATGTTCAACGACAAGATTGGATTCATGTCCAGAAAAGAGATGCTGAAACTTATGGACAGCTATCTGGATTATGGCAAGCTTGCAAGTGGACCCCCGAAGATATATGCATCCATTGCGGAGTGTGTTCAGGATGGACCTAGAAACGCTGAGTATGTGGAACTGACAGGTAAGGACAAAGAGGAGATAAATACTGTGGTGATGGCGTCGTCGACACTTCCACTACTGTATGAGTCAGTCACGTACAATGGCAAGGAGTACTGTGATGGTGGCCTTGCGGATAATCTTCCTGTAAAGCCTCTGTATGATGCAGGTTACAGGCATATTATAGTGTGTGGCCTGAATTCTGATTCAAAGAAGGACTTATCTGCATATCCGGATGCAGATATATTGGAAGTTTATCCGAGTGTAAATCTTGGGGATCTCATAGACGGTACCCTTGATTTCTCAGCCCATTCTATGAAGTTCAGGAGTATGCTGGGTTACAGGGATGCGCTTAGGGCTATCAAGGTGCATTTTGAAAAAGATCCTGATTATATTGCGGCTATAGATCATTACAGGGATATAGACCTCGCAGATATAAAGACTCAGATGAGCATGGATGCCGCTGATTCCAATGTCAAAAATACCATAGGAGATATAGACAGGATACTTGGAAAACTCGGTATAGATAAATGATATACTTGATTTATGTCTTTTAAAAGAAACAGATAAGGATACATATAGATTATGAATGATTTGAAAAACGTTATTGACAATATAGACCTGAATCTTCCGGCACCGCCAGAGGAGCCTGAGAGACAGTATTACTATATAAAGAAGGGCAGGGAATATGTAACAGCAAGGAGTAAAGCGTTGGGACGTGATCTTACCTGTTCGATACAGACATTTGGATGTCAGATGAACGTCAGGGATTCCGAAAAACTTGCCGGAATACTAGAGCAGATGGGATATGTGAGAACCGAATCTGAGCATGCGGACTTTATCGTCTACAATACCTGTACTGTCAGGGAGAATGCCAACAGAAAAGTGTACGGGCATCTGGGACTCATGAAACATCTCAAAGAGAAGAATCCTGAGATGAAGATAGCTCTGTGTGGCTGTATGATGCAGGAGCAGCATGTGGTGACTACCATAAGCAAGAGCTACAGATTTGTTGACATGGTCTTTGGAACCCACAACGTATACAAGCTTGCGGAGATATTTGTAAACAGGATAGAATCCGGAAGTATGGTGATAGACATATGGAAGGATGCCAAGGAGGTTGTTGAGGATCTTCCGGCAGTCAGGGAATTCCCATTCAAATCAGGTGTAAATATCATGTTTGGATGCAATAACTTCTGTACATATTGCATAGTGCCATATGTAAGAGGAAGAGAGCGAAGCAGAAATCCGGAAGACATCATAGCTGAGTGTGAGAGACTGGCTGATGACGGTGTGGTTGAGATCATGCTGCTTGGTCAAAATGTCAATTCCTACGGCAAGAATCTTGAGCATCCAATTACATTTGCGGAACTGCTCAGAAGGGTGTGTGCCATAGAGAAGATACAGAGAGTCAGGTTCATGACATCTCATCCAAAGGATCTGTCGGATGAACTGATAGATGTCATAGCAGAAAATCCTAAGATATGCAGGCATCTCCATCTGCCTGTTCAGTCAGGTTCGACGAAGATCCTGAATGCGATGAACAGAAGGTACACAAAGGAATCGTATCTTGCGCTTGTTGACCGTATAAAGGCGAAGATTCCTGAGATATCACTCACAACAGATATCATTGTCGGATTCCCAGGAGAGACCGAGGAGGATTTCCTTGAGACTATGGATGTGGTTGAGAAAGTGCAGTATGACACTGCGTTTACATTTATATATTCAAAGAGAACTGGCACCCCTGCCGCCGGCATGGAGAACGGTTCCACAAAGGAAGAGATACAGGACAGATACAACAGGCTTTTAAGACGAGTGCAGGAGATAAGTGATGTGAAGACCCTTGCCATAAAGGGGCAGACACAGCCGGTTCTTGTTGAGGGCTTTGATGAGAAGGGTGATGGCCTTCTGACCGGAAGACTCTCCAACAACATACTTGTCCATTTTCCTGGGTGTGCGGAGATGGTTGGCAAGATCTTGAATGTGAAGCTTGTTGAGTGCAAGGGATTTTATTACATGGGTGAATTAGCAGAATAGGAGTAGTTGAAGTGGCAGCATTAACACCAATGATGGCTCAGTATATGGAAGTTAAGAATCAGTATAAGGACTGTATTCTCTTCTATAGACTGGGAGATTTCTATGAGATGTTTTTCGACGATGCCTTAACGGCATCCAGAGAACTTGAGATAACCCTGACCGGCAGGGACTGCGGTCAGGCAGAGAGAGCACCGATGTGCGGTGTTCCATATCATGCTTGTGACATATATCTTAACAAGCTGATAGAGAAGGGCTACAAGGTAGCCATATGTGAGCAGATGGAGGATCCAAAGCTTGCAAAGGGTATAGTGAAGAGAGAAGTTATACGAATAGTTACGCCTGGTACAAACATGTCCCAGGCTATTCTTGATGAGACTAGAAATAACTATCTCATGTGTATATTTGGTTGTAACGATGAATATGGAGTTGCGATATGTGATGTGACAACGGGAGAATTTCGATCATGTCATATCTCATCTACTGCTAAGCTCTATGATGAGATAAACAAATATTCACCTTCGGAGATAATTGGAAATGAGGCATTTCTTGCATGTGATCTGAATTTTGATTACATGAAGGAGAAGATGAAGATAACAATATCTGAGGCTCCAACTCATTATTTCAACGATGATTCATGCGAAGATTTTATAAAGAGACAGTTCAAGGTAGGATCAATAGATGGTCTTGGTATAGATGAGCAGGAAGATATGCTGCTTTCAGCCGGAGCACTGCTTCAGTATCTCCATGAGACACAGAAAAACTCACTGGATCACATCAACAGAATAGATGTATATTCCATTGAGGATTATATGATCATAGACAGCTCATCGAGGAGAAATCTGGAGCTGACAGAGACACTCAGGGATAAGCAGAAGAGGGGATCTCTGCTGTGGGTGCTGGATAAGACAAAGACTGCAATGGGGGCGAGAATGCTCAGAAATATGATAGAGCAGCCACTCATACACAAGGAAGATATAGAGGCAAGGCTTGACGCCATATCTGAGCTGAACGATTCGGTGATAACAAGGGATGAACTCCGTGAATACATGAACACCATATATGATCTGGAGAGGCTTATGACAAGGATTTCCTTGAGAACTGCCAATCCAAGGGATCTGATGGCGTTCAAGACGTCCATACAGCTGCTGCCATTTATAATACAGCTTTTGGGAGAGTTTCACTCGGATGAACTTGCGGAGATCAGGGATGGTATAGATGACCTGCAGGATCTCTATGATCTGCTTGACCGTGCAATAGTGGATGAACCACCTATACTTATCAGAGAGGGTGGAATATTCAAGGATGGTTATCTTGAAGATATAGACACCCTGAAGAATGCTACGACGGATGGCAAAAACTGGATCGCAGATCTTGAGGCAAAGGAGAAGGAGAAGACGGGGATCAAGAATCTCAAGATCAAATTTAACAAGGTGTTTGGATATTATTTTGATGTGACAAACTCATACAAGAGTCTTGTTCCGGATTATTTCATCAGGAAGCAGACCCTTGCCAATTCAGAGAGATACACTACAGAGGAGCTTGACAGACTGGCAGGCATCATACTTGGATCATCAGACAAGCTTGTTGCACTGGAGTACAATACATATGTGGAACTGCGCGATACACTTGCGGCAGAGCTTACAAGGGTCCAGAGAACCGCCCACAGTGTGGCTATGCTTGACGCACTGTGTTCGCTCTCATATGTTGCGGTTGCAAATGGGTATGTGAGACCGGAGATCAATAACGATGGAGTCATCGATATAAAGGATGGAAGGCATCCCGTAGTTGAGAAGATGCTGAACAATGATATGTTCATCACCAACGATACATATCTGAACAACCATGAAAGCAGGATATCCATCATAACTGGTCCGAACATGGCTGGTAAGTCCACATACATGAGACAGACTGCACTCATAGTGCTCATGGCTCAGGTTGGAAGTTTCGTTCCGGCGGCATCTGCAAATATAGGCATCTGCGACAGGATATTTACGCGAGTTGGAGCGTCAGACGATCTTGCATCCGGACAGTCGACATTTATGGTGGAGATGAGTGAGGTTGCGAATATCCTCAGAAATGCAACGAAGAACAGTCTTCTGATCCTCGATGAAATAGGACGTGGAACAAGCACATATGACGGTCTTGCCATAGCATGGGCTGTCGTGGAATATATAAGCAACAGTGAACTGCTTGGCGCAAAGACGCTGTTTGCCACACACTACCATGAGCTTACTGAGCTTGAGGGAAAGCTTTCAGCCGTGAACAACTACTGTATAGCGGTCAAAGAGGATGGCGATGACATAGTGTTCCTCAGAAAGATCGTCAAGGGCGGAGCTGACAGAAGCTACGGTATACAGGTTGCAAAGCTTGCCGGTGTGCCTGATGTGGTCATAGCCAGGGCAAATGAGATATGCAATCAGCTTATAGATAAAGACATAACAACCAAGCTGAAAGAGATAAAGGTTACAAATGATTTTAAGCCGAAAAATGACGACACTCAGATGTCGATGTTCGGCTCGCTTGCCGAGTCACAGGTGATCGAGGACATAAAGTGTGTTGATCTGTCCAATATGACACCGATGAAGGCATTACTTTATTTAAATGAATTGCAGGAGCGACTTAAATAATAAGGAGCGATGAGTAATGATAAAAGTACTAGACCAGAATACGATAAACAAGATAGCTGCCGGTGAGGTCATAGAAAAACCGAGTTCCGTCATAAAGGAACTTGTGGAAAATTCTATAGATTCAGGTGCCACTGCTATAACCGTAGAGGTGAAGGGTGGTGGGCTGTCATTTCTCAGAGTCACAGACAACGGCGCTGGAATAAAGAAGGATGAAGTTAAACTAGCATTTTTAAGACATGCAACCAGCAAGCTTGTGACCGTTGAGGATCTCCTCAGTATATCATCATTGGGATTTAGAGGTGAGGCACTTGCCAGCATAGCGGCGGTTGCTCAGGTTGAGATGATAACCAAGACTGCGGATGATGTGACTGGCCTCAGATACCAGATACATGGAGGCAGGGAGATATCCTGTGAGGAGATAGGTGCTCCAGGTGGAACTACTATCATAGTGCGTAATCTATTTTACAATACGCCGGCTAGAAAAAAGTTCATGAAGACAGATGCTACAGAGACAAGCTATATATATGATCTTATGTGTCGTATATGTATGTCACACCCAGAGATTTCATTTAAGTTTATTGTAAATGGAACTGACAAGCTGTTTACATCTGGAAATGGCAAGCTCAGGGATATAATCTATCACATTTACGGAAGAGATATAACATCAAATCTTCTTGAGATAAATGCGGAAAATGATTATATGTCTATATCAGGATATATAGCAAGACCTTGTATATCAAGGGGAAACAGATCGTTTGAGGGATACTATGTAAATCACAGATATATAAAGAGTGCGGTTCTCACAAAAGCCATAGAGGATGCATTCAGGACATTTGTCATGATACACAAGTTTCCATTTACAGAGATCAATTTCCAGGTAAGACCTGATCTGTTTGATGTGAATGTACATCCGACTAAGATGGAGCTGAAATTTGCAAATAGCCAGGATATCTACAGTTTCACATACAATGCCATAAGGGAGACTCTCCTTTATAAGGAGCTTATACCCGATGTGGCACCGGGCAAAGATCCAAAGCCTGAAACATTCAAGCAGAGAGATGTGGGAAATGCTCCGGAGGCATTTGAGAACAAGAGGCGTGAGGCACTTGTTGGTACAAAAGTACAAGTTGAGACGGTTCAGGCAGGAGATATGACTGACAAGCGTTCGTTGAAACCGGAGAACATATCAGCTCAAGTGCAGGATCAGACAAGACCGATAATTGAAGTTATTGATGAGACGAAAGATACAGATAAACCAGGAGTACAGCCAAACAACAGTACAGTCGTACAGCAGCCAAAATCTACTTTCTCATATAATGACAGACCTCAGATGACAGGGAACAATGTAATAGATAGACTGCAGGTAAGTGAATCTCAGCCTTCATATAGAAAGAATGAGACAGAAACTATTAAAGCGGTGACAATGCAGAGTCAGACGGCGCAGAGTCAGACCATGCCAGAATCCAAACATGCGGAGATTTTAGGCACACAGCCAGCCCAAGACCAGGATCGATCATGTTCTGAGTTTGCCAAGAAAACATCGACGGAGGATAATACATCTTGCATGGCTGATGACAAGAAGTATGTCCAGCAGGACATGTTTCAGGAGAAGTTCTTGACTAAGGAGGCTCGCGCAAAACACAGACTTATAGGACAGCTTTTCAAGACATACTGGCTCATCGAATACGATGGCAAGTTTTTCATCATGGATCAGCATGCAGCCCATGAGAAGGTCAAGTATGAGGAGCTGATGGAGAATTATAAGAACAAGAAGATATACTCACAGTATCTCATGCCGCCAGCGGTTGTGACATTGAGCGCTGCCGAGATCGAATTTCTTCATGAGAATATGGAGATGTTTGAGGCTCTGGGATATCAGATAGAAAACTTCGGAGGCAGGGAGTTCAAACTTAACGCTGTCCCTGACAATCTGTTCGGGCTTGACGGGAGAGAACTTTTTATAGATTTTATTGCGGATGCGAGCAGCAGTGCAAAGAAGGTTACCATAGATGCGTTTATACACAAGCTTTCAACTATGGCGTGCAAGGCTGCTATAAAGGGCAATACAGAGATCAGTTTTAAGGAGGCTGACGCGCTGATCGATCAGCTGTTAAAACTTGAGAATCCATACACATGTCCGCACGGACGTCCGACGGTCATATCCATGACGGAGGCAGAGATAGAGAAGAAATTCAAGCGTATAGTATAGGATATTGCGAACGGGAGTAAATTGACAAGATGGATAAGAGTATGAAACCACTTATAATCCTTACCGGTCCCACGGCTGTCGGTAAGACGGCTTTGTCGATTGGACTTGCAAAGGCGGTGAACGGCGAGATCATATCCGCTGATTCAATGCAGGTATACAGAAAAATGAATATAGGTACAGCAAAGATCGAGCCGTCAGAGATGCAGGGGGTAAGGCATCACCTGATAGACATATTGGATCCCAGCGAGGAGTTCAATGTGGTTCTTTTTAAGAGGTATGCACTTGATGCCATGGAGGACATATATTCAAGAGGAAAGATTCCGGTCATAGTCGGAGGAACTGGATTTTATATTCAGGCGCTTTTGTATGACATAGATTTTGAGGACAACGACAATGACATGTCATACCGCGAAGAACTACAGAGACTTGCTGCGGAAAAAGGAAATTCATATATTCATGATATGCTTTTTAAGGTTGACCCGGAGTCAGCAGAGAAAATACATGAGAACAACGTAAAGAGAGTGATACGTGCATTGGAGTTTTACAGGAAGACCGGTATGAAGATCTCCGAGCACAATGAGACTGAGGCTCAGAAAGAATCGCCATATAATTTTGAATATTTTGTGTTAAATGATGACAGGAGCAAATTATATGATAGAATAGACAGACGTATTGACATCATGCTGGAACAGGGACTTATTGATGAGGTCAGACAACTTGTCAGTGAGGGTTACAGCAGGGATCTGGTGTCTATGCAGGGACTTGGCTACAAGGAAATAATAGATTACATCCAGGGCAGGTGCAGTTTCGATGAGGCTGTGTATACACTGAAGAGGGATACAAGGCATTTTGCCAAGAGACAGATCACATGGTTTAAGAGAGAGAAACATGTAACCTGGGTAAATAAGAATGAGTACGAAAGTGAATCACGCATTCTGGAGTATATGTTGAACAGGCTGCGTGAAAAAAACATAATATAGCGAATATAAATATGTGATCGATAGAGATACATTAGATATTCCAAAGGAGATACTATAGATATGAAGGACATGTTGAAAGAATATTACAAGTCTTTAAATGTAGACGAAAAAGTATTTGAATATTGCAATAGTGTGGAGGAGAAACTGAAGGACAGATTTGCGAAGATAGATGCTGTCAGCGAGATAAACCAGCTCAAGGTCCTCAAGGCAATGCAGGACAACCGACTTTCGGAGGCACATTTTGCCGGATCATCTGGATACGGATATACTGATGATGGCAGAGATGCGCTGGAGAGGATCTATGCAGACGTGTTCCACACGGAGGATGCATTGGTAAGATCACAGATAGTGTGCGGAACCCATGCCCTCTGTACAGCAATGTTCGGAAATCTCAGACCTGGAGATGAGATCCTTGCAATTGCAGGAAAACCGTATGATACACTCGATGAGATCATTGGAATAAGAGACTCCAGGGGATCCCTTGCGGAGTATGGTGTTACTTATGCCCAGGTTGACCTTCTTCCAAACGGAGATTTTGATATTGATGGTATCAAAAATGCGATAAATGATCGTACAAAGCTGGTTGAAATACAGAGATCTAAGGGATATGCGGTCAGAAAGACATTATCAGTTCAGCAGATAGGAGAGGCAATAAAGGCTGTAAAGAGTGTAAATCCAAATATCATATGCATGGTAGACAACTGCTACGGTGAATTTGTTCAGGAGATAGAGCCGTCAGATGTGGGAGCAGATCTCGTGGTTGGTTCTCTTATCAAGAATCCGGGAGGAGGGCTTGCACCGATAGGTGGTTATATTTGTGGAAAGAAGGAGTATGTGGAGAATGCATCATACAGACTCACCACGCCTGGACTTGGCAAGGAAGTCGGTGCATCACTGGGCAACACAAAGGCACTCACACAGGGACTTTTCATGGCACCTACAGTTACAGCAAATGCACTTAAGGGAGCTATATTTGCAGCAAATGTATATGAGGGGCTTGGTTTTAAATCTGTTCCGGATAGCACGGAGGACAGGTACGACATAATCCAGGCCGTTGAACTACAGACACCGGAGCGTGTGGTTGCATTCTGTGAGGGAATCCAGGCTGCTGCGCCAGTTGACAGTTACGTTCGCCCAGAACCTTGGGATATGCCGGGATACGACTCACCAGTCATCATGGCTGCAGGAGCATTTGTGTCAGGCTCATCAATAGAACTTTCAGCTGATGCACCTATGCGTCCGCCATATGCAGTGTATTTTCAGGGTGGTCTTACATATCCACATGCAAAGTACGGTATAATAATGTCATTACAGAAAATGGTAGAAAAAAATCTCATAGTATGGTAGATTAATGAGTTGGTCGAAAGACCTGTGTTCCCATGCGCTTGGAGAGGCGGAAGGAGGAACATATGAAAGACAGAATGACGATTGATCAAATGACAGATCCAATGTCGACAATGACAAGACAGACAGATACCAGAGACAACATTATAATGAAAGAGATGTCTGAGACGGAGAGACCATATGAAAAGAGTTATAAATATGGTGTTGAGACTCTCTCTGATGCAGAACTTCTGGCTGTGATACTGAGGACAGGAAGCCAGAAGGCAAATGCACTTACAACAGCGTACAGGATATTGGATGCACATCCAATACACAAAGGGATAGTCGGACTTAATTATCTGACAACTGATGAGCTTGAAGGCGTGAAGGGTGTAGGAAAGGTCAAGGCGATACAGATGAAGTGCCTTGCTGAGATATCCCGGAGGATGGCGAGAGCCACGTTAAAGCCATTTGTATCATTTCAATCCCCACAGAGTATTGCGGATTATTACATGGAAAACACAAGGTATCTTGAAAAGGAGTATGTCTATCTGCTTATGTTTGACTCAAAGCATAAGCTTTTAAAGGACATCCGAATATCCGAGGGAACCGTCAACAGTTCTCTGCTTTCGCCGAGAGAAGTATTTGTGCAGGCTCTCAGATATGAGGCGGTTTTTATCATACTGGTACACAATCATCCATCAGGCGATCCAACTCCAAGCAGTGAGGATATAGATATAACATATAGAATATCCGAGGCTGGGAGTATGATAGGGATAAACCTGTCTGATCATATTATATTAGGCAATAACTGTTATGTCAGTTTGGCTGAGAGAGGAATATTTAATGAGACGAAGAAGGAACAGGAATAGAAAGAGAATAGAGATATCGCCAAGATATGTCCTTTTGGGGCTCACCGGTTTCTGTGTTATCCTTATGCTGGTCTCTCTTTTTGCAGGAGGCGCGTTCGCACCTGTACGGGAGGTTTCCAACATGATAGTGCAGCCTATGCAGAAGGGCGTCAACACAATAGGGCGCTGGGTTCAGAGTAAGACGGAGGCGTTTGAGAATTATGACACTCTTTTAAAGGAAAATGAGGAGTTAAAGTCTAAGCTTGAGCAGACTCAAAAGCAGGTGGAGCAGTATCAGCAGGATTCCTATGAGCTTGAGAGACTGCAGGCACTCTACGAACTGGATGTTCAGTATGCAGATTACAAGAAGACCGCTGCAAGAGTCATATCCAAGGATACAAGCGGGTGGTTTGATGTGTTCTATATAGACAAGGGAACGGATGATGGAATAAAGATTGGATGTAATGTAATGTTTGGCAATGGACTCTGCGGAATTGTTACAGATGCCGGTTCTGATTATGCCAAGATCCGTTCAGTGATAGATGACACATCAAACGTGAACGGAATGATACTTCCGTCCGAGGCTATATGTAATGTTGAGGGAAGCGTCAGCAACTACGAGAACGGTTATCTTATTGCGGAGAACATAGAAAAAGAGGCCGACATAAGTGTGGGCGATCAGGTGGTGACATCGTATGTGTCCAGCAAATATCTGCCGGGACTTAATATTGGCTATATCACAAAGATAGAGGAGGATTCCAACAACCTGACAAAGACTGCATATATAACTCCTTCCTGTGACTTTTCAAAGATTCAGGAAGTCCTTGTGATACTTGAGACCAAGAAAAATGTTTCAGAGTAATGTGAAATGATGCAGGAAATGACTGGTAAGGAGCAACAGAATTGAGAAGAGTAATAACTTTAGGGATTCTTATAATAATATGTTTTGTGTTGCAATCAGCACTCTTTCCATTTATTGAAGTTGCCGGGGCAACCCCAAATCTTCTTCTGATACTTACGGTATCATTCGGTCTTATGCGTGGACGAAAAGAGGGAATGTTGGTTGGATTTTTCTGTGGATTTTTATATGATCTTTATTTTGGGTTTGCAATAGGTCCGTTTATGATAATCTACATGCTGATCGGATACTGCAACGGTTTTTTCCACAGACTCTACCTTGTGGAGGATGTTCTTCTTCCGATAATCATCATAGTTTTTGATGATTTTATTTTCAATTTTATAACATTTATCATATTCTTCGTCATGAGGAACAGACTGAGCTTTGGTCTGTATCTGAAAGAGATAATATTACCGGATATGATATACACAGCAATACTGACTATGATAGTTTTCAAGTTTTTCGTGTTTGTCAACCGAAGATTGAAACGTGCTGAAAAAGGAAGTGAAACTTAGTGCTCAGAGATATATTGGAGATAATAAAAGAATTTATACTGGAAAAGCTTAAGAGCAGGATATTTTATGTCACATTGATATTCCTGTGCCTTTTTGGTGTGCTTGTGTACAGACTGTTTAACCTGCAGATCGTAAACGGCGAAAAGTACCAGACTAATTTTCAGTACAAATCAGTAAAGACCGTGTCGGTCAAGGCTACAAGAGGAAAGATATTTGACTGCAATGGAAAGTTGCTGGCATATAATGAGTCATCATATAATCTGAGTTTTACAAGTAATGCTGATCTTTCCGCTGCGGCTGCCAAGGAAGGCATAACAGAAAATGAACTCAGAAATGAGATAGTATATAAGACCATACTTATATTGGAGCAAAATGGCGACAGTCTTTCCGTAAGCCTCCCTATATCCCTGGATTCAAAGGGAAATATGAAGTTTACTATAAGTGGTGCACAGCTCAACACATTTTACATGAATGTGTATGGAGCATCGTCTGTTGATGACCTTACAGCAAAGCAGAAGAATGCCACCGCCAGAGATGTATTTGATTACATGAGAAGTGATGAACTTTTCAACATATCAGATGAATATTCTGATGCATATGTTCTTAAGATACTAGCTGTCCGCTATGAGGTATGGCTCAACAGATACCAGCAGTATATGACAGTTGATATTGCAAATAATATTAGCCAGCAGAGCTATGCAGCGATAACTGAAAATATGGACACTCTGCTCGGAATGGATGTCAGCATTGAATCCAACAGAGTTTATAACGATTCGATATATTTTTCGCATGTGATCGGATATATAGGCAACATTTCAAATGAGGAACTTGAAGAGTACAACTCAAAACTTCCAGATAACCAGAAATATAGTGCCAATGACATGGTGGGAAAGCTTGGACTTGAACAGTCGTACGAGGAACAGCTGAGAGGAGTCGATGGTTCTCAGAAAATGTACGTGGACAATATGGGAAAGGTTCTGGAGGTCATAGACAAGACTGATACAGTAGCGGGAAATGATATATATCTTACCCTTGACTCAGATCTGCAGAAATATTGCTATAACGCCCTCGAAAAGGAGTTATCCGCGATAATACTTTCAAATCTTAAGAATGTGACATCGTCCACGGAAAAGGATGACATTCCTATAACAGACGTATATTTCGGACTCTTTGATAACAATATTATAAGTATAAAAGATCTTAATGCGGCAAATGCCACGGACAATGAAAAAACTGTCTACAACACATTTGTGTCGAGCAGACAGTACACGCTGGACAATCTCTCAGATATATTGAAGAACAGCCATACAGAGCTTTACAATCTGTCTGATCAGTATAAGGACTATATGGAATTTATATGTGAGACCTTAAGCGATAAGGGAATATATGACAGCGGTGCGGTCGACAAGGAAAGCTCAACATACAATGACTATGTAAACGACAAGATTTCCCTGTATGAATATCTAAAATACTGTATAAGTCAGGGTGTCATCAATATTGATGATATAGAGACGCACAGCGACTACTATGATACAGACGAGATTTACGATGTGGTGGTTGACTATGTTCTCAAAGAATTTGAAGATGACGCTGATTTCGACAAACTTATATTCAAATATATGATATTATCAGGGGAAATAACAGGTTCTCAGGTTATATATCTTTTATACGACCAGGGAATCCTAAATAGTACAACAGACGAGGATTACGATACATTTGCGTCGGGTACGATGGGAAGTTTTGAGTTTATTTACAGGAAAATACAAAAGCTTGAGCTTACCCCTGCAATGCTTGCCCTGGATCCATGTTCAGGCTCGATCGTGGTCACAGATACAGATACGGGAGAGGTCAGAGCTATGGCGATCTATCCAAGCTATGACAATAATAAGCTGACAAATGTCATTGATGCAGATTATTATGACAAGATAACATCGGATAAAACCACTCCTATGTACAATCGAGCAACGATGCAGAGAACTGCACCTGGATCGACATACAAGATGCTTGTTTCAGCGGCAGGCCTCAAGGAGGGTGCGATAGACGTAGGTTCAGTCATAACCGACTATGGAACATTCACCAAGATATCGCCATCGCCAAGGTGCTGGCTGTCAGGCGGACATGGTGCGCTGGGACTAGCCGAGGCTATAGAGGTATCATGTAATGGATTCTTCTATGAGGTAGGTTACAGACTTGCAACCGACAGCAATGGAGTTTATCAGGATGCTCAGGGTATAGATAAACTTCAGAAATACGCGACGCTCTTTGGTTTAAGCAAGAAATCAGGAGTTGAGATAGAGGAGATGGATCCGCATATTTCAGATTCAGATGCGGTTCGTTCATCTATAGGACAGGGTACCAACAACTATACACCTGTACAGCTGTCAAAGTATGTTACAGCAATTGCAAATGAAGGAAAATGTTATGACCTAACCCTTATAAATGAGATAAAGAATGTTGAGGGAAGAACGGTATACCAAAATGACAATGTTCCTGAAAATACTATAGATCTGACTGACAGTCAGTGGTCCGTGATAAAACAGGGTATGAGACTTATGGTAAGTGATCATACAAGCTCATATGCTCTCATAAATCAGATAGATGTGGCGGTTGCAGGTAAAACGGGAACTGCCGAGGAGGATCTGACCAGACCAGACCATGCTCTGTTTGTTTCATTTGCTCCATATGAGAATCCTGAGGTGAGTGTTACATGCGTAATTCCTCACGGCTGTACATCTGGAAATGCCGAGGAGCTTGCCGGAATGGTTTATGCTTATATGTATGACCCGGACAAGCTGAACACTGTAGGAATAACAGGAAACAACCAGATCTCAGACTAATCTGCATAAGATATATCACAGAACCTGTGTGTAAGAAGTTACTTTGACAGGAGCGGATGATATGGAGGACAAGATCACAAGATTATCTATCAAGGCAGATAGATCCGGCATTGCTGTATATGTACCGGCTCATATGTCAACGGATGAAATCTGCACAGAGTTGTACCGTCGATTCAGTGTAAATGCGTATGCATTTGAAAAGAAAGGAACCGTCGCTGTCACCTTTCGGGGAAACAGACCGACGGATACTGAATCGTACAGGATAATCGATTTCCTAAACGGCCTGGATATGAGCAATGTATTGTTCAGGCTGGGACAGAAATCAGAACATAACATAACAGAAAAATATATTGAACCGATACCCGGCAGTATATTGAAAAACATATATGAACCGCAGGATATCACAGTCCATAAAAACCGCGGTTTTACCGATAAAAATATACCTTATATATTTATAGGTAACATAGGAAGAAAACAGACACTTGAGATCAAGGGGAATATCATCATAATAGGAAATGTTGCAAGGGATGCAAAGGTGATCTCCGGCAGAAATATAATAGTGATCGGAGATCTTTACGGAACGGCAATAGCCGGAAAGTGCAGCAAAGGAAAGAGCTTTGTACTTGCAATGCATATGGAACCCCGATACCTGCAGATAGGCAAGGGAAGATCAGAGACTCCTGATATTGTCAATTATCCAGACTCGTCTGTTGTGGCAGCAAATGATGGAACTTCAATAAGTATAACGTACATATGATAGTAATTTCAGGAGGATTTTATTATGTGTGAAGTTATAGTTGTTACATCAGGAAAGGGTGGTGTTGGAAAGACGACCACCTCAGCGAACATTGGAACAGGTCTTGCATCGCTTGGAAACAGAGTGGTGATGATAGATACTGATATAGGGCTCAGAAACCTGGATGTTGTTCTGGGACTGGAAAATAGAATAGTATACAATCTGATAGATGTCGTAGAGGGTAACTGTCGTTTCAAACAGGCTCTTATAAAAGACAGAAATTACAGCAATCTATTTCTTCTGCCGTGTGCGCAGACCAGGGATAAAACGGCGGTGACTCCGGAGCAGATCGTAAAGCTTGTTGACGAGATAAGACAGGAATATGATTACATAATCATTGATTGTCCGGCGGGTATTGAACAGGGATTCAGAAATGCTATCGCGGCCGCCGACAGAGCGATCATTGTGACGACACCTGAGGTCTCAGCCATCAGGGATGCCGACAGGATAATCGGTCTTCTTGAGGCATATGGTATAGAGAGACAGCACCTCATAATCAATCGTATAAGATACGATATGGTAAAAAGAGGAAATATGATGTCTGCAGATGATGTGGTCGACATTCTGGCAGTGGATCTGTTGGGTGTCATTGCTGATGATGAGGATATTGTTATATCTACGAATAAGGGAGAGCCGGTCGTGAATGGACATTCCAGATCTGGACAGGCATATATGAGTATATGCAGAAAGATAATAGATGACTCACTTGAGGCAGAGGACCACTACAATGGGAAAAACCGTTCACTGCGATCCCTGTTCAGGCGCAAAAGAGCCTGAAAGGGGGAGATACAATGAACAACAAAGTGTATTTGTACAATACTGGAAGTTATGCAAGAGAGAGACTTGTTACTATGCTGGCATCCGATAGGATCGGATGCAATCCAGATTTTCTAGATGGGCTTAAGCATACGATCAAAAATGAACTTGAACGATATATCAGTTTGAATGAGTCTGATATAGATATACATGTCAAAGAGAAAATGCTCATTGCCTACATCCCCATCAATGGGGGACAGGCAGGTGATGTAGATAATATACAGGAACATAAAACAACAGGACAAGGATCAGTGAATTATGAAACTATTGAAGAGGGATCAGCTGAACTTAAAACAATTCAGTCTTGATCAGGATGAAAAAAAATATAGTATATTGGACTATAATTTCAAGCTTTTGCTGTTTGTCATGGCAGCAATGGCATTTGGCTCAATTATAATAGTGAGTGTGGATGAGACAAAACTGGTAAAACAGCTCATAGGTGTGGGTGCATGTATAATTGGAATGATCGTCGTATCACTGATAGATTACAATTTTATATGTAAGTATTATATGGTTTTGTATGGTATAAATATAGTTTTGCTTGGACTTGTACTAATATTCGGATCGGGTTCCGATTCACATGGTGCGAGTCGATGGTTTGCAATCTCGGATTCATTTACAATACAGCCGTCAGAGTTTTCTAAAATAATACTAATAATATGTACTGCGGTATTTTTGGAAAAACATGCTGATGATCTGAACACAGTGCGAACACTGGTGAAACTGGCAGTATTTCTTGCAATCCCTATAGGGCTTATATTTGCAGAGCCTGATCTGTCTACAACATTATGTATTTGTGCGACATTATTCATCATCATATTTATTGCAGGACTCAGCCTCAAGATAATTGGAATTGCTGTTCTTGTCCTTATACCTTGTATTGGAGGATTTTTCTGGTATATACAGCAGGATAACCTTCCTCAGATACTGAGTGAATACCAAAGAGGACGAATTCTTGGACATATGTATGGAAGTGAGTACGGAGCATCCCAGGATCAGCAGAATAACTCCGTCATGGCAATAGGTTCGGGCCAGCTTACAGGCAAAGGTATCAACAGTACTGATGTTGCAACGGTCAAGGATACTAACCTCATATCGGAGCAGCAGACTGATTTCATATTCTCTGCGGTTGGAGAGGAATTAGGTTTCATAGGAAGTGTTATTATTATTGCAATTTTACTACTCATAGTGTTACAATGTATTAGGATTGCTAGGCGTTCGAGAGATAGAAAAGGAATGTATATTGCAACTGGAATGGCTGCACTGGTTTGCCTGCAGGCATTTATCAATATAGGAGTTGCAACATCGATCCTGCCAAATACCGGATTGCCACTTCCGTTTATAAGCTATGGACTGAGTTCACTTGTCAGTCTATGTGCCGGAATGGGAATGGTACTCAACGTCAATTTGCAAAAGAAAAAGTATTAGGAGGAAATCCATGAATATTGGTTTGATAGCACACGATGCCAAAAAGAAACTTATGCAGAACTTCTGTATTGCATATAGAGGAATTCTCAACAAACATGAGCTTTATGCCACAGGTACTACAGGAAGACTTATAGAGGAGGTCACAAACCTGTCAGTACACAAGTATATTGCCGGTCATCTTGGAGGAGAGCAGCAGCTCGGTTCACAGATTGAGAACAATGATATAGATATGGTGATCTTTCTCAGAGATCCTCTTCACCCAAAGAAACATGAACCTGATATAAATAATATATTTACTCTGTGTGATACACACAACATTCCGCTTGCAACAAATCTTGCAACTGCAGAATTGCTGATACTTGCGCTGGACAGAGGTGATCTTGACTGGCGTGAGTTCTATAAGTAAATACTGGTTTTATGTATGTTTTTATACATAACGGAGGTTATTTTATCATGTTTAAAAATAATTCAAACAGAAAAAAACTAATGAGAGCAACTGCTCTTATTCTTGCCTGTTCGCTTGTGTTTCTTACAGGGTGTGGAAGCCGTACATACAAAGCCAGTAAGCAGCTGGATATAGGCGTTTTACCGAATTTGCCACTCTACAGTGAATGTGGCATGGCACAGGAGTATGCCGTGGTCGGCAAGGATGAGGAAGTAAATGCTGCAAGTTACAGTGGAGTTTATGCTGCGATGTTGCTTGATAATACCACTGGTGAGCCGGTTATAGCACACAATGCACACAAGAGGATATATCCTGCCAGTATGACTAAATTAATGACTGGTCTTCTTGTGATCGAGAGTATAGAGAGGGGAGATATCTCCCTGGATGACATGGTTACATTGAATAGAAAAGTTACTTTTGATGACTGGGATGCCATGGCAAGTGATCTCGTGGGAGGCTGCAGGGTAGATGTCAAGAATCTGCTGTATGGACTTATGATCACATCATATAATGACTGTGGAGTTATTCTTGCGGAACTCATTGCAGGGAGTGAATCGGCTTTTTGCGATATGATGAATGAAAAGGCCCGTGAGATAGGTGCGACAAATACACATTTTGAGAATTGTCATGGTCTTCATTCCGATGATCACTATACTACAGCATACGATCTCTATCTGATACTTGAGGAATTCTCAAAGCATGATCTGGCATATATCATAGATTCTCTGTCAACCTATGACTTTACATACACTGATGCTGATGGAAATGAGCAGGTAGTTACGATCGAGCCTACAAATGAATATCTCACAGGCGAGATGAATCTTCCGGATGGATATTCTATCGGTTCATGGAAAACAGGTACTACAGAGGAGGCGCTCAATTGCCTTATAATGGAACTTAAAAATGAATCCACAGGGCATGAATATGTTGCCATCATAGCGGGCGCAGATGGCAAAGAGGCGCTGTACAGTCTGATGACGTCTATGATAAATACTGCAAAGTAATTATTATAAATAAAACAATACAAGTTCAGGAGGCACAAAAATGATTCACATTATTACAGGAGATAAGGGAAAAGGAAAGACAAAAGCATTGATCGACAAGGTAAACAATGACGTAAAGGTTGTTTCAGGTACCGTAGTTTTCCTTGATAATAATAACAAGCATATGTATGAACTCAGCAATCGTGTCAAGATGATCAACTGTACAAGTTACGGAATAAGTAAGCTTGACGCTTTTACAGGTTTTATAAGAGGTATAATTTCACAGAACAGTGATATCGAGAAGATTTATATCGATAACTTTAAGACAGTTGCCTATGTTGGTGAATCACATATTGTAGAAGCTTTAGACGAGATAAAGAATATTTCGGATATGTTCAATGTAGACATAGTTATATGTCTGGCAACAGATGTAAATGATGTGCCTGACGACTTTAAAGACTGCGTAATTGCTGCTTTATAGAAACGAGAAAACAGGAAATGGTTGGCATGGTGCATATTGCCAGCCATTTTCTTGTTTACATGAGCAATAACCATATAACAGGAGAAATTCATATGGCAACAATAAAAAGAAAAAAGAAGATATCAGATTTAAAAATACCTAATTTTAAGGCTCCGGGGTTTGGAGCGGTTCTTTTTACCATTGTCTTTATATATATACTGGTGATGATAATCAATTCCATCAATAGTACAACCCCTGTAATATTTACAGTGGAACAGAGCTCATATGATACTGACTTCACGGCAACGGGACTTGCCATCAGAAAAGAGACGATTTTAACGTCAAATGTTGCTGGAATGCCGTATTATTATGTCCGCGATGGACAGAAAGTTTCAAAAAACTCAAACATATATGCGATGGACAGTTCAGGATCATTTCAAAATGCGATGAATGCAATACAGGAAGACGGAGGGGATATACTCACAGGAGATGATTATTCAAGTATCAAGAATCAGATAAAAATGTTCAAAACAGGATTTTCAGCCAGCAGTTTTGGAGATATGTACAGTTTCAAGACCAGTATTGACAATAAGCTCCTAGAGCTCTACGAGGAGAAAGTATTTGAGCTGGCAGGCGGAACGGCTGCGACTAACCTGTTAAATGCTGAAAAAGCTCCATTCAGCGGGCTTGTAACATATTATCAGGACGGATATGAGAATGTCACTGTAAAGGATCTCTCCCCAGATCTTTTCGACAAGACTGTTTACTCCAAAAAGACTCTCAAGACAGAGAGCGGTATAGGGGTTGGCGAGCCGGTATGTAAGCTTGTTGATGATGAAAGCTGGGAGATAGCAATTCTTCTCACAAAGGAAGAGTTCGATAAGGTCACAAAGAATTCAATGATATCCTACACAATAAATGACTCCAGTCGAAAGCTTACCACTGACTATGAGAAACTGGAGAAGGATGGCAATTACTATATAATAGTTTCATTCAACAAATATATTTCACAGTATGTAAATGAAAGATTTCTTGATATCAATTTCAGCTTTGAGGAATCAAGCGGTCTTAAGATACCACATACAGCGATCGTGCAGAAGGACGCTTATATGATTCCAGTCAGTTTCCTGACAAGCGGCGGGGATGACAAGGAGTATATATATTTCATGCAAAGTATAACAAAAGCAAATGGACAGGAGACATCAAAACTCATAAGTCCGCTCATATATTTCCAGGATGACAGATTCTGTTATGTGGATATGTCCGAGATAGATGCAGATGCTATTTTGAAAAAAATAGATTCAGATGAGACTTTTTCAGTTGCAACCGCTGCAAGATACACGATGGATGGAGTTCTGTGTGTAACAAAGGGAACCGCTCAGTTCAGACGAATAGTTGAAAAAGTTTCAGGTGATGATTATTCGATAGTCGAACCAGGGATTTCTTATGGAATTTCAAGATACGACAGAATACTTCTGGATGGAACATCTATGAAAGAAGGAGATATGCTCAATTGATGAATACATATTTCCTGATATAAATTGGATGATGACATGACAAATTATTATAGGAGATGAATATAAATGCTTAAGGAAAATTACGAGGAAGTACGAAAAAAAATTGACAAAGCATGCGAGAGATCTGGAAGAGATCCGAAGGAGGTAACTCTCATAGCAGTGAGCAAGACAAAGCCTCTCTCAGATATAGAAGAGATACTCAGGGATACGACAGCGGTGGATTTTGGTGAGAACAAAGTTCAGGAGCTTGTCGACAAATACGAGAATGTATCCAGAAAAGTAAACTGGCACATGATCGGACATCTTCAGACAAATAAAGTAAAGTATATTGTAGATAAGGTCTGCCTGATCCATTCTGTGGATTCACTTAATCTGGCAAAGACTATTGAGAAAGAAGCTGCAAAGCATGATGTGACGGTGAATGTTCTTATAGAGGTCAATGTAGCACAGGAGGAGAGCAAGTTCGGACTTGCCTGTGAGGATGTGTTACCGCTCATAAATGAGATAAAAGACTTCCCACATATAAAGGTAAAAGGTCTTATGACCATAGCGCCATTTGTCGATGACCCGGAGGACAACAGAGTCTATTTCCGCAAATTAAGGGATTTATCACTTGACATACAATCAAAAAGCATTGATAATATTGATATGAGCGTCTTGTCGATGGGAATGACAAACGATTATGAAGTTGCTGTCGAAGAAGGAGCAACCATGGTAAGAGTAGGCACTGGTATATTTGGTGCCAGAAACTATAATATATAGATTAAAGGAGAACGATCATGGCAAAGGGTAGTGCAAAGAAGAGTTTTCTTGACCTTTTTAAAATAACTGACTCAAATGACGAAGACTTTGATGATGATATGTTTGATGAAGATGATGAGATGGACGATGAGTATGATGAGCCATACGATGAAGATGATTATGGCAGTGATGATTCATATGACGAGGACGATGACAGAGCAAAGACTTCACCATTGAAATCATTTAACAAATACAAGAGTACCAGAACTACATCAGGAAGTACTTCAAGAGCAAAGACAGCTAGAACTGGTCAGAATGGCAACAGTAAGCTTGTATCGATCAACAGCAGAGCTGACAGAGTTTCAAGCGATGACAGCGAAGTATTTGTTATCAAGCCGGATGAGTTTGACGATGCGCAGATGATCATAGATCATCTCAACAGAGGTCAGATCATCGTTATCAATATGGAAGATCTTGATCTTCCAACTGCACAGAGAATTGCCGATTTTATCGGAGGCGCAAGTTATGCTGTAAATGGTCTGTTCCAGGCTATTTCAGGCAATATATTCCTTGCCACTCCTAACGGTACATATGTGTCAGGTGATTTAAGGGAGGAATTGGCTGGAGGATCACTTAACGGAGAGGATCTTTCAAGCAAGGCAACATACTAATATATGTTATTTATGGGGGAATACATATGCTTACACCAGTTGATTTACAACAGAAGAAATTTGCACATGGAATGGGATATGCAAAGAAGGATGTGGACGCTTTCTTTGACAAGGTTGTGCTGAGTTACACAGAGCTTTATAAGTCAAATGCAGATCTTACGAACCAGGTTAAGACTCTCACTGATAGTCTTGTACACTACAGGACAACGGAGTCCAAACTTCAAAAATCACTTATGCTGGCTGAAAAGAATGCTGAGGAGTCCACAAAGAATGCTGCAGATAAGGCAAGGCTCATAGAGAATGATGCCAAGATAAAAGCCAACAACATTGTCCAGGAGGCTCGTGAGGAGCTTGAGCGTATTGAGGGCAGCATAGATGGCATAAAGCAGCAATACAAGGATTACGTGTGTGCTTTCAAGGCACTCATGGATTCACATATGAGTTTTTTAGCACAGAATCCTATCAACGAGGAGATGGGCATAGAGTTTGATGATGTTTTGAGTGAGGCTGCATCATCGGCGTCATACTCACCATCAAGTCAGAGTGCGGCTATGAATTCATTTATGGGGTCATTTGACGGTGATCCACAGGGACGTGAAGAATCAACTCTTGGTTCCGGTGGAGGTTCAGCTATGGGTGATTCAACTCTTGGAGGTGCAGGTGGTGGCAGTGTTACCAGCGATTCATCTGTATATACCAAGAATCTTGGTGGAAAGTCATTTGTTAATCCATTTGGAAACTAGAAATTAATACTTACAGGGAGAATGTTATTATGAACAACAATCTTACAGTTCATCAGAACGGTGAACCAATCTATGACATTTTCTTTGCAAACGATTTTAATTCCCTGCCTGAGCTTTTAGCCGGACAGGGAATTGCTGATAAAAGGGTGTGTATTGTAACAGAATCCAATGTTGCACCACTCTATCTTGAAACAATAGAGAGTCAGCTCAGAGGTAAATGCAAAGAAATTATTTCAGTTGTATTTGAAGCAGGAGAGGCAAATAAAAATCTCGACACAGTAAAGCTTATATATGAAAAGCTTATTCTTGCAAAATTTGACAGGCGTGACATGCTTATAGCGCTTGGCGGTGGTGTAACTGGTGATATCACTGGATTTACGGCAGCAACCTATCTGAGAGGAATAGATTTTGTTCAGATACCGACGAGTCTTCTTGCTCAGGTAGACAGCAGCATAGGAGGTAAAACTGGTGTGGACTTCGATTCCTACAAGAATATGGTAGGTGCTTTTCACATGCCAAAACTTGTATATATCAACGTGTCAACGCTTACGACATTGTCTGATGATCAGTTTATGTCGGGAATGGGTGAGATCATCAAGCATGGCTTGATAAAGGATAAGTCATATTTTAACTGGCTTATGTCCAACAGAGATACTATATTGGCTAAGGAACCTGAGACCCTCATGGAGATGATCCGTATAAGTTGTAATATAAAAAGACTTGTGGTTGAGAACGATCCGACAGAAAAGGGAGAGAGAGCTCTGCTCAACTTTGGGCATACTCTTGGACATGCCATTGAGCGATACCTCGATCTGAAACTCAGCCATGGCGCATGTGTCGGTATAGGATGTTGTCTGGCAGCCATAATCTCTAAAAACAATGGAGACATTTCCCAGGATGTTCTTGACACTATAATCGAAGCATTTGACTCGTTCGGGTTCCCGACACTGGAGCAATATCCTGTGGATGCAGATAAGGTTATAGAATATACAAGAAATGATAAAAAGATGGTTGGAGATCGTATTAAATTCATACTTCTCCATGATATTGGTGATGCATACATCAACATGGATATCACTGCAGATGATATGAAAAAGGCTTTTTCAGGGAGATAACAGAGAGATATGAAAAAAAGAATTCCATTGGCGATACTGATCGCTGCGGTTCTCATCGGTGTGGATCAGTTTGTCAAATATTTGATCGATACTTCATTTTCGGTAGGTGAGAGCCATCCGCTGATCGATAAGGTATTTCAGCTGACATATGTACAGAACAGAGGTGCTGCCTGGGGAAGTTTCTCCGGCAAAATAATTTTCCTTCTTATCATAACAACAGCTATACTGGTAGGCGCTATATATGTCTATGTAAGACTTGCACGAAGAACGGATACCAAGTATACTCCACTCCGTATATGTCTTGTTTTTCTCATAGCTGGAGCGATAGGAAATATGATAGACAGGATAGCAAGGGGATTTGTTGTCGACATGTTTGATTTTTGTCTTATCAATTTCCCTGTATTCAACGTGGCAGATATTTATGTTACATGTAGTTTTATAGTCATAGTAATATTGATCCTGTTTAAGTATAAGGATGATGAGCTTAGTGACATAGTACGCGATTCCAAGAATGAGGATCGTGAGATGAATAATACAAAATAACAGCATATGGAAGAGTATAATATTGAGTCCTGCGAAGAATGGACAGACAACAGAATAGATAAGGTTCTCAGTGAATATTTTGCAGATTATTCAAGATCTTTCCTTAAAAAGTTATTTGAAGATGGAAAGATAACAGTAAATGGCAAGGTGATCAAGCCTAGCTATAAGCTGAAAGTTTCTGACATGATAGATATTTCTGTCCCAGAACCAGTAAATATTGACATAGAGCCTGAGAATATTCCACTGGATATAATATATGAGGATGATGATGTGATCCTTGTAAATAAGCCTAAGGGCATGGTTGTTCATCCTGCCCCTGGTCATTACAGCGGTACTCTTGTAAATGGTCTTATGTATCATTTCAAAGATTCGTTGTCAGGGATAAATGGTGAATTTCGCCCAGGAATAGTTCACAGGATAGATATGGATACAACAGGAATCCTTGTAGTCTGCAAAAACGATATGGCTCACCGATCTCTCTCAGAACAGCTCCATGAACATAGCATAACCAGAAAGTATTACGCCATAGTTCATGGCAATATACAGCAGGATAATGGAACTGTAGATGGCCTAATAGGCAGAAGTCCCAAGGATAGAAAGAAGATGGCTGTAAACACTCGAAACGGGAGAAGGGCTGTCACACACTACCGTGTATTGGAGCGTTTTGGCGGCAAATACACATATATTGAATGTCAGCTGGAGACGGGGAGAACGCATCAGATACGTGTGCATATGTCATCCATAGGACATCCTATTTTGGGTGATGAGGTTTATGGACCTAAGAAGTGCCCATTTAAACTTCAGGGACAAACTTTACACGCTGGAGTCCTAGGATTCATACATCCTTCTACAGGAGAGTACGTTGAATTCCATGCTGATCTGCCTGGTTATTTCAAAGAGCTGATAAACAAGCTCAGATAAAATATAACTTAATTAAGTATAGACAATTGTCGCAATCAGCATGCAATTGTCTATACTTTTTTATTTACACTTTATTGTATAAATGTTATAATAACTCATATAAGATTTTAAGTATTTTGTACATAAGTCATATATAATTGGTATATCCGATATATTATTACAAGAAGATGGGAGTGGTTATTATGGCAGAAAAGAAGATAATTACAATAGGAAGACAGTTTGGAAGTGGAGGAAAGCAGATAGGTGAGGCCCTCGCTGAAAAAATGAATATTCCATTTTATGATAAGGAATTACTGAAAGAGGCAGCAAAAGACAGCGGAATCTGCGAAGAGATATTTGACAGTTTTGATGAAAAACCTACAAATAGTTTCCTGTATTCTCTGGTCATGGATCCATATTCACTTGGATTTGGAAATTCAACAGAACTTCCTCTCAATCACAAAGTCTTTTTGGCAGCGTTTGATACGATCAAGAACCTTGCAGAAAAGAATGGATCATGTGTATTTGTTGGAAGATGTGCTGATTATGCATTGAGAGATCTTGACAACGTGGTAAATGTATTCATATATGCCGATATGGATGACAGGGCTGCAAGAATATCCAAGAAGTATAACATAAGCGAGTCTAAGGCAAAGGATATGATAAAGAAGGAAGATAAAGCCAGAGCATCATATTATAATTACTATACATCAAAGCGTTGGGGAGAGATGAAAGGATACGATATATGTATCAATACATCAAAATATGGAATAGATAAGACTGTCGATCTTTTATATGACATTGTAAATAATTATTGATCTTAGGTCTCCGATATCTGACATGGTATGAAATCATTCAGATATCGGAGATTTTTTAATGTCTGCTCCAACCATCTATGCCGGCGCCCTCAATTGATGAAAAAATCCTATCCTTTACATCTGGAACACGAATCTTCAGTTCATCTATAATATCTTTACTTTCCTGACGTTTTGTGACCCCGTCAGCGGGACAAGGGTTTTTACAGACTGGTAAGTCGTTGCTGCGTGCAAATGCCCTTATTTCGCCTTCTAGGGCGTATATAAGAGGTCTTATGAGGGTGACACCTGATTTCTCAAGATGAGTAACCGGTGAAAAAGTATGGATACGTCCCTCGTAAAGCATAGACATTAAAAAACTGTCTATAACGTCATCCTTGTGGTGTGCATATGCGATCTTATTGCAGCCAAGACCTGCGGCGCAGTCGTTAAAAGCACCCTTGCGCATACGGCTGCACAGAGAACAAGGATTTGGCTCCTTTCTATAATCAAATACGATCTCCCCGATCTGTGTTTTACATACTGTGTATCTGACGCCTAGAGATTCACAGTATTTTTTGAGATCTGAAGTATCAAATCCAGGAAATCCGAGATCGACAGTTATTGCCTCAAGCTCAAAATGTATTGGGTAGAACTTCTTTAAGTTTGCCATAGCATATAGCAATGTAAGGCTGTCTTTTCCTCCGGAAATGCCTATGGCTATACGGTCACCTTCACTTATCATATCATAATCCGCGACGGCCCTTCGTGTGTATGATAAAAGCTTTTGTGTTTTCATTTTATGTTGTACTCCATATATATTGTCTATGTATTAGTATTGCGTTTTTCGCGCAATTGAACTTCGTTCCTGTAGCGCCTTTTTCTGTCTTCATCCATATCCGCATAGTGTTTTCTTGTTGTGTTGACATCGGAATGCCCAAGAACATCGGCTACAAGGTATATATCATCTGTTGCCCGATATAATTCTGTTCCGAATGTACTTCTGAGTTTATGTGGCGTTATGTGCTTGAGCGGAACAGAGGTGAGAGAGTATTTCTTGACTATATTCTCAACTGATCTTACAGATATTCTTTTCAGTTGTGAGGAGAGAAACAATGCATCTTCGTGTCCGGTTTCAGGAATGATCTTTTTTCGCTCGTCCAGGTATTTTGTGAGCGCTTCACTTGCCTCATCACTGAAATACACGTATGCCTCTTTGCCTCCTTTTCGAATGATCTTTATGCGCATATTATCAAAATCTACGTCGTTTATATCAATTCCCACACATTCTGAAACTCTCATTCCTGTACTGAGCATCAACGATAAGAGAGCAAGATCCCTGACTTTATTTTTCTCGTGGTATTTTTTTTGCCTTTCAGTCAGTCCATCGCCATATTCAACGTTATCAAGGAAATTGGCAACTTCATTTGGTTCCATGCGAACAATCTTTTTTTCATGGATTTTGGGCATGTCGACCTTTTCAGCTGCATTAGAATCTATACGGTTGTTCTTGTATAGATATGCAAAAAACACTCTTAAAGCGGATAATTTACGCTTTAGAGCCTGTTCACCGTTGGTGTATGTCCGTCCATTTTTCTTGTATAGACGCATTGCATCCAAAAATTCTTCTATGTCCTCAGCCTCAAGTCGACTGAGATCATCAGTTTTTATGTCTCTTGGTGTTTTGCCTTTGAAATATGGATTATGTTCGCACAGATATTCATAAAAGATCTTTATGTCCCTGGCATATCCAAGTCTTGTTCTGGTAGATGTCGTGTTCTCAATTCCTCTAAATGCGATCGTAGCATATTGAGGTAGTTCAGATAATATTTCTCTGAGCAACAAAATATTATTCTCATCAACCTGTTTACTGTAGGTTTTTGCCATAAATAATGTAAAACCTCCTTAATGGTAAAATAGACCTTATAATTTAATATTATAACATGTATACGGCTTTTTATCTATATATTTTTCGTAAAACCTGAGTTTTGCGAATAGAATTATATAGTATCACAATGTCTAACTACTACTATTCAAATCAATAAAAACACCCCTATATAACTGAATTGATATATAGGGGTATATATATAAATTATGAATGTATGAGACTTTGATGAGCTGGTGCTTACTTTAAATCGGTAACTTTGTAATAAGGTACAACAAGATTGCATCCTGCAGTAATTGATGATGCGTCATCAAGATTGTTTATTGATACAACTTCGTCTATGTATTCCTCCTTTGATGAATACTCATCAGTCATATATGTATCTGCTATATCCCAAAGTGAATCTCCAGACTCAACACTTATACATGTATAATACTTGGTACTTGCATTGGTTGCATCTGCCTCTGATGCATCTTTATGAGTTACGGCAAGATATAGAACTGATAAAACTATGATGCTGATTATTATTGTGATCTTCTTATTACTTATGATATTTAAAAAGTGTTTCATGATCTATCTCCTCCTGAACGTATGTTTGTTTTGACTATGTTTGTATTATATCGAACACATGTTTTTATGTCAATACATAATTCGAACATTTGTACGATATTGTTTGTGTGAGTGGATCCATCTCATATCTTTGAATATATTATGCACTATACTATGTACAGTTTTTTACCCATAGAAAGATAAAAATGTAGACTATGGATGTTTTAATATGACCAGAACATTAGTTTGCAATATCAGAACATATGTGCTATTATAAAATAAGATTACATCAGTAATGCGGACATAAAGATACATATTATATACATACTGGAGGATTTGAATATGGGAAAAGGAAAGATATCTGATAAACAGACGGAGATTCTTGAGTATATCAAGGAGGAACAGCTGAGCAAGGGGTATCCGCCATCAGTAAGGGAGATATGCAAGGCCGTGGGACTTAAGTCCACATCTTCTGTCCATGCTCATCTCGCATCCCTTGAGGAGAATGGATATATAAGGCGTGATCCAACAAAACCTAGGGCTATAGAGATCATAGACGAGGATTTTGCTCTTTCAAGGCGTGAGGTGATAAATATTCCTATCGTTGGACAGGTTGCTGCTGGTCAGCCGATATTGGCTACTCAGAATATCATGGATTACTTTCCTGTCCCACCTGAATATATACATAATACGAACAATCAGACCTTCATGCTCAGGGTAAAAGGTGAAAGCATGATAAATATTGGGATCAATGATGGGGATCTTCTTATAGTTGAACAATGTTCTTCTGCCTCAAACAGAGATATTGTTGTGGCACTTATAGATGATGGTGCTACAGTAAAGAGATATTTTAAGGAGAATGGACATATACGTCTTCAGCCTGAAAACGATTACATGGAACCAATTATTGTCGATCATTGTGATATTTTGGGTAAGGTCATAGGCCTTTTCAGACAGATGTAGATATATATAATAAAAAGGGAACACCCGAGGAAATTTACGAAAACATTAAGCAACACATGCTCAGAACGTATCTCCTCGGGTGTTCTATTTATATTATTTTTTAAGAGGGGGCATAAGTTAGTTTATTGCTTACTTTGTAAGCTTGTATCAATTTTTTAATTCTTATACTTAAATTTAATTGAAATAAAATATTATATTAGCTAATTGCTATCAACTTATTAACTACATTATATCAATTATTTAGCTAATGTCAAGATAAAAAAGCAAAAAAAATAAGCTAAAAATCATTTTTTCTGACGAAACACTGATGTTTTTTAGCTTATTTTAATAGAATATTAGTATATATGTTTATCTGCATTTTGTTCTGCTATCTGCTTAAACTCTTTAAAATGAGCCTGGAACAAAAGGACAACCTTTGGATCAAATTGTTTGCCACTCTGCTTAACGATCTCCGTGTAAGCCTCTTCCATAGACCAGCCTTTTTTATAATATCTGGCCGATGTAAGAGCATCAAATACATCACAGACAGCCATAAGTCTGCTTATGTAAGCAATCTCCTCTCCCTTCATATGAAGGTAGCCTGATCCATCCCATTTTTCATGATGCTCCTTTGCTATGGTTCTTGCAATTTGAAGAATCTGTCCTGGACATTTCGAAAGAAGTGCATCTCCATATAGTACATGACTCTTCATTATAGCGAATTCTTCATCGGTAAGTCTGGATGGCTTATTTAGTATTTCCTCGCTTATCATCAGCTTTCCGATATCGTGCATCATGGCTGCAGTTGACAGCATATCTACATAGTCGTCATCGAAACCGGATGCTTTTCCGAGTACTTCCATGTATTTTGCAACTCTCTTTATATGCTCTCCTGTTGATTTGGATTTACTCTCAGAAAGCTCGGCAAAAGCATATATCAATTCTTTCTGATTGGTCTTAACTTCCTCAGAATGTTCTATAACATTGTTAAGCATTGTTGAGTTTCGCGATACTATAAAATAAGATACAAAAGACATGAGGAATATCGCGATCACACATGGTGCTATAGAGAGTATCATATTGTCTGCAAAGTCAGCGTGAACGGGTGGGATTACCAGATCGCATAAATGGTAATTGGCTATATCTGCTCCAAATACTCCAAGCGTAGATAAAAGTGCAGTGTACAGAACCATGGTCTTATTATAATAGAGAGATGCCACAAGCATCGGGAAA
Organism: Coprococcus sp.; assembly: GCA_050874325.1. Lineage (GTDB taxonomy): Bacteria > Bacillota > Clostridia > Lachnospirales > Lachnospiraceae > Coprococcus. Next base: position 131,961 of record JBNMKK010000003.1, read on the forward strand.
ATCCATACTATCATGGCCGTGTAAGACAATGTCGTACTCAGTATCGTGCAAATCAAAACAGCCAGAGCTATAACAATATATTTGATGCTTTTACCCTGATTATTTTTTAACATATCGATAAATACTGTCGGCGTGAGTGCCAAAATGCAACAAACACCCATACATGAGCAAAGAACAACCGGATTACATTGTCCTCCAATGTAAGTGAATATCCAATAGAGAAGTATGAGAATCACGAATAGTCTCATACATTTGGATGCTATGTGGTTTATCTTTATATAATTATCACTTAATAGTCTGTTACTCTCCATTTCCTAATCCCCAAAATAATAAATCAGTTTAAACTGTCTATAGAAACTGTTTCCCCATCGTTCCATATTTTCTCAATATTATAAAATCTTCTTGATTCCTCTGAAAATATATGAACAATTATATCATAGTAGTCAAGTAAAATCCATCCACCATCTGAGTATCCCTCAACCCCTTTGTGTGAATATCCGGCAGCCCTCATCTCATCCTCCACGTTGTCAGAAAGTGCCTGAACCTGCTTTTTGTTTGTTCCATCAGCTATGACGATATAGTCGCACAGAGTGGATATCTTACTTATATTGATTATTTTTATGTCAAATGCCTTCTTCTCTTCCAAGGCGGCACAAGCTATCTTAAGCATTTTCTTTGAATCTGTCATATAGTTTTACTCTCCTCGATATATCTTCTATCCGTTGATACGATTCATATAATAATTGTATGTCTGGACAGACATTTCGTCTGTGCTGCCACATTCGCCACTGTCGAGATAGCTTAGGGTATTTCTGAGGATATGCACAATTGAACTGTCAATATCTGTAAATGCCTCTTTTCTTATCTCATCAATCTCAGGGAGAACTTTTCTGTTTGGCTCAATGTAGTCTGCAACAAACACAATTTTTTCCATGAGTGTCATGGCTGGTTTTCCTGTTGTATGGAACTCTATTGCAGACAGGATCTCTTCATCCTCAACGCCATATTTTTCCCTTGCATAAAATGCACCCAGTTTTGCATGAAGAAGTTCAGGATTCTTAAGTTCAACACTGCTTATAGGAAGTCCATGTTTTTTGCATCTCGAAATCTTCTCCTCAGCAGCCAGGCATTTTGCACAGTCATGTAAAAGACCAGCAGTGAGTGCTTTTTCTACATTAGCACCGTGAACCATAGCCAGACATCCTGATACATATTCTACTCCAAGAGAGTGTTCAAATCTTTTTTTTGTTAATTTATTCTGAAGTCTCTCTCTCATTTCTAATCTGTTCATCTTGTCTCCTGTCTATTGTATATAAATTTGATTCCGTAGTATATAGTCCCTTACTTTGGCCGGTACATCGTCGTCAATAGGGATTCCCCTTTTTACATTATCTCTTATTTCGCTGGAAGAAATGTCATATTCGTGGATCTTTTCCAGCCGGATATCCGCGTAGGGGTACACGTCTCTCAGACTGTCCATCTTTTCTTTCACAGTCTCAGCTGGTGTGTCGCTCCTTGTCGTGACAAGCAATGTAGCAAGTCTGGCTATCACATCGGGTCTGTACCATTTATCAAAATACATTATGGAATCTCCACCCATGATAAAATACCAGTGAACATTAGGGTACATGCTGTGAAGAGATACCAGAGTATCCGATGTATATGTTATTCCGGACCGTTTTAGTTCAAAATCAGAATATTCCAGACCGTGGATATCCGATATTGCCAATTTTATCATATTGACGCGATGTTCATGAGCAATCCCTGATGAAACATCCTTGTAGGCTGGTTTGTTGTTGGGCATGACTAAAACTTTATCCAGGTTATACTGAGAAAGTGCTTGTATGCCTAGCTCTATATGCCCATTGTGTATCGGGTTGAATGTGCCACCCAATATACCTATATGCCCGGATATCTGTGTACTCATATAAAATCTCCTTCCAAATTCATGTATATTATGGAAGTTCTATTCTCTTGCGTTCCTTTGACTCTTTGTACAGTACTATCTTCCTTCCGATAACCTGTACAACCTCTGAGTGAGTTCTCTCACTGAGCATGGATGCAATCTCCCTCGGATCATCGAGGCAGTTCTTTAAGACTGAGATCTTGATAAGCTCTCTCGCCTCAAGAGCCTCAGCCACCGATGTTGTAAATTCAGGTGTGAGTGATGACTTTCCTATGTTGAGTATAGGCTGAGTAGTCTGTGCCAGCCCCTTTAAATATGCTCTCTGTTTGCTGTTCATTTATAATATCTGACTGCCACGTAAGCAGCCATCTCCTTTTCTTATTTTACTTGTAATAGTCAAATTCAAGGAAATACATTCTGACTGTATCTCCATCAACACAGCCAAGTTCCTCAAGCTGTGCAAGAATTCCGTTGTCCCTGAGGAACTTCTGGAAGAAGTCGAATCCCTTTTCAGATTCAAGGTTGGTGTAACCGAGCATCTTCTCAATACGAGGTCCTTCGACAATGTATACGCCTTCCTCTTCATCCGACTTTCTGACCTCAAATGGAAGTTCAGGATCATCCTGCATGGAAAGGTCTATCTCAGGCTCAAATTCAATGATCTCTCTCGGTGATGCCTTGACAAGATCATTTACATACCAGAGAAGTTCATTTATACCTTTGCCTGATACTGCAGATATAGGGAATATCTTGTATCCCTGATCCTCTGGGAACTCCTCATTCAGCATCTCAATAACTGTCTCATATCCAATGTCATCGAGCAGATCGACTTTATTGGCTGCTATGACCTGAGGTCTGTTCTCTATGTCTTTGTTGTATTTCTTGAGTTCCTCGTTGATTACATGTATGTCGTTGATAGGATCTCTGCCGTCAACTGAGGCTGCATCAACGATATGAATTATTACTTTGGTTCTCTCTATATGTCTTAAAAACTGCAGACCAAGACCTGTTCCCTCCGATGCACCCTCAATTATACCAGGAATATCTGCGATAACAAATCCGTTCTTGTCACCGAGATCTACAACACCAAGATTTGGAACAAGTGTTGTAAAGTGATATGCTGCAATCTTTGGACGAGCATTTGTCACTCTGGCAAGGAATGTGGACTTTCCAACACTTGGATATCCCACAAGACCTACATCGGCAATGCACTTGAGTTCCAGGTCAACAGTGAGTTCCTTGGCTGGCTGTCCTGGCTGGGCGTATTTTGGAGCCTGCATGGTGGATGTAACGTACGTTCTGTTTCCACGACCGCCGCGTCCTCCCTTCAGGAATACTACCGGTTCTTTCTTATATGCCATATCAAGTATGACTTTTCCAGTTTCAGAATCCTTTACAACCGTTCCTGGTGGAACCTTGAGTACTATGTCGGCACCGTTGCTGCCGTGGCAGTTCTTCTTACCACCCTCTTCGCCGTCCCCGGCTCTGTATTTTGTTACATGTCTATAATTAGTGAGAGTATTCATTCCCTCATCGACAACGAATATGACATCTCCGCCATTGCCGCCGTCTCCGCCGTCAGGGCCGCCGTTTGGCACGTATTTTTCTCTTCGGAATGAAACGTGTCCGTCTCCGCCCTTACCTGATCTCACATATATTCTGGCTCTATCGGCAAACATACAATACCGCCTTTCTGTATTATCAATATAAAGTATAGAAATAGTATACCCCATATCGCTTGTTTTGTCTGTAAAAAAAGACTGGAATAATAAAAATTACTCCAGTCTCTTGATAGTATTACTTATATATATCCAATATTACTCGTTAACTACTGGATAGATAGAAACCTGCTTCTTGTCTCTACCCTTTCTCTCAAATCTAACGATACCATCAGCTGTAGCGAACAGTGTGTCATCTCCGCCGATACCTACGTTAAGACCTGGGTGAATCTTTGTTCCACGCTGTCTGTAAAGGATGTTACCAGCCTTTACGAACTGACCGTCAGCTCTCTTAGCACCAAGTCTCTTGGACTCTGAGTCTCTGCCGTTCTTTGTAGAACCTACACCTTTCTTATGAGCGAAAAACTGAAGTTCCATCTTCATCATGTCAATTACACCTCCTTAAAGGTCATACAAATATAATCGCCATAGGATTCTTCGATTCCTGATATACCGATGACAAATGCCTGCATCAGAGTCTGCGCTTTGATATCAGGTGTCTCCTTAAACATGAAATCCATACTTCCACTCTCCTGATCACAATCCAATGTGAAATTCACATCTGAAAGTTTCTCGATAGAGTTTAGAGTGGTTATCGCGATGGCTGAAACTGCACTGCACACGATATCATGTCCCGGATCATCATAACCGGCATGTCCATCTGTCTTAAATCCTATATAGTCCGAATTGCTGTTCTGATAAATAACTACATCAATCATGTCTTATAATCGATACAATCAATAATTAAGCGTTGATCTTCTTGATCTCAACCTTAGTATATGACTGTCTGTGACCATTCTTCTTGTGATAGCCAGTCTTTCTCTTGTACTTGTAAACAATAACTTTCTTAGACTTGCCTTCACCAACTACTGATGCTGTTACAGATGCATTAGCAACTGCATCTCCACACTTAACGTCTGAATCAGTGCTTACTAAGATAACATCATCAAATGTTACTTCGCTTCCAGCCTCTGCTGCGAGCTTCTCAACCTTGATCACGTCTCCTTCAGCTACCTTGTACTGCTTACCGCCTGTTGCTATAATTGCGTACATGGTTAATACCTCCTTAATCAAACTCGCCAGTTTTGGTGGTGTCTCTTGACACACTTATACCTAACTGTGCGGCATACTCATATAATCTACCATTCAGGTATATATTTGTCAATAATTTTCTGATATATTTTTACAATATTTTTTCTGATTAGAGAAACATCTCATGGAGTGGTCTCTTTAGTTTTTTACGTGTCAGTTCTATGAGACCAAGTTTCGTTATGTCAACATACTTTGCTGGAACCGGATCATCTGCAAGCTCTTTTATAAGAACATCCCTTATCTTCAAAATATCGTCAGGATCTTTCATATTGATAAAATCAATGATGATGATTCCGGACAGATTTCGGAGTCTAAGTTGTCTGCACGTTTCTATTGCAGCTTCTGTGTTGACTTTCAGCATGTGCTGAGCCATATCTTTGCCAGTTATCGACTTTCCTGTGTTGACATCCACAACAACCATGGCTTCCGTCTGCTGTATTACCAGATAAGCACCAGATTTAAGCCATACCCTCTCCTTTAACGCTCCCTCAACCTCTTTTTTTAGGTTGAATATGGCAGATAATGGGCAATTATCATCACTGTATAGCACAGCATTTATATCATTTAACCCTTTTTTCTCTGCGTATTCTTTGAATAAATTAAAAATATCAGGGTCATCTGTCACAAATTCATCTATTTTCTGACTTCCAATGAATGTTATATTCTCTATATATTCTGGTTGATTTCTGAACAGGCACGAAAAACACTTTCTGGTTACTGCAGCCTTCAATATTTGTTGCAGTCTGCCAGCAAGTTCATTTAGTTCATGCACCACTGCCTCCGGTTCGACATTTGCAGCATTTGTTCTTATGATGCATCCCATGTTGTCAGGAAGTGTTTCTCTGGCCAGATTTTTGAGGTCGTCCCTCATCTTTCGGTTACTTATTTTGCCGGATACTCCAATCTGCCCACCGGTGTGGACAACGGAATAATCCCCTCTAATGGTGAGTTCCGATGAACCCACCGGATTCTTGGTCTTTACTGCATCTCTGCTGATCTGAACAATCACCTCATCGCCAATCCTGAGTTTTGAATGTACTTTTCCATCGGCGTAAAGAATGTTATTATCATCCAGACTGTAGTAGCATGGAAGGCTGTCACCATAGTCGATAAAACATGCATTGATGTTGTCAACTATATTTGCAACCTTGCCCACGTATATATTGCCCAGTACGGTACTGCTTTCCGACAGGTTAAGATCTGTTACTTTACCATCAAGGATAGTGGCCTGGAGTATTTTGTTTTCATAATGTGTGACAACTAATTTTCTCATAATAGTTTTTCCTGGTGCGTTCAAATTATATAAAGTCTGTATATATCAAATTATCATGTATCATTTTGGATCCAATGCCGTATCAGAACGATGTACCAGCCTCGTAGAGCGGCATTAAATCACCTTTGGGCGAATCCATATATGTCTCAAGTCTGTGTATATGGTAATGGAACTGATTGTGTTCTATACCTGTATATGCATAGAGTGCCTGCATTACAAGCTCCGGCTTAAGATTGTACTCACTTCCGGTTGAAAGGAGCATGTATATGGAGTCGTCCCTTAGCTCACAATCTATGATGCCGGGTTTTATATTCTCCTCTCGTTCACTCTTTTTTGTCTTTTTGAGGATAACTATTTCATTTTGTGCCATGAAATCCATAACACTCCCGATCAGTTTTGTCTTCTCATCATCAGAGGCGCGTTCCTCAAATGTGATAACATAGTCTGATGCCGATACAACTGACATGGAATTTTTGGCATCATCCGGTAAAAGTACACACTCAGTGACTTTCATCTCATCAACTGAAACAGCGTTGAGAGCATCTATCATATCCTTTGATGTTGTAACAGACTCAAAGTCACCGTCAAAATATTCACCATCCGAAGTGATACCCATAGCCAGAGGGGCTGCAAATGAAATTATCTGATGAGGGGAATAGCCCTTCGAATAGCTGACGTCAAGTCCTGCTCTCCGTATCTCTTTCTGGAAGTATCTCATGACATCAAGGTGTCCTATGAATCGGAGGTTTCCAAGTTTGGAATATTTAATTCTTATTTTCAAAGCACACACCTCCTCCAAATCTTGCTGCACCACAGCCAGAACATTGCTGTCTGCAGTTAGGAGTCACCTTCTCATTCTGTGCATTTTCCCACTCTCGCTCAAGGAACTTTCTTGTCACTCCTATATCAATGAAATCCCATGGAAGGATCTCGTCCACACTTCTGTCTCTGTATGTATAAAAATCAATGTCAAGTCCATGCTTTGCCATGGCATTATCCCAGTTTTCTTTTTTGAAAAACTCTGTCCATGCGTCAAATATTTGTCCTGATTTGTAGACATCATATATGACATCGCAGAGTTTTCTGTCACCTCTTGCAAGAAGTCCCTCAAGTATGGTTATGTCTGCCTCATGATACTGGAATTTGAGACTCTTATGATTCTTCTCCTCGCGAAATCTATCCTTTACAAAATAGGCTCTCTTTACAAATTCCTCGGGCCTTATCATAGGCGCCCACTGAAATGGGGTAAATGGCTTTGGCACAAAATATGATGCCGATGCAGTGACCATGACACGACCGTTTCTTTCCTCTCTAGGTATGTTTGCAAAGAAGAGTTCTGTGATCTCCTCTGAAAGATCTGCAATTCCCGCTATGTCGTCATAAGTCTCAGTTGGCAAACCCATCATGAAATAAAGCTTTACTTTGTCCCAGCCGCCCTTAAATGCCTTAAGGGCGCCATTCATGATATCATCCTTTGTAAGTCCTTTATTGATGACATTCCTAAGCCTCTGAGTTCCTGCCTCCGGTGCAAATGTAAGAGAACTCTTCTTGACATCCTGGATCTTGCTCATCACATCAAGAGAGAACGAATCTATACGCAGGGACGGCAGGGAAATGTTTACGTGTTCGTTGTCCATCTTTTCAATGAGACAGTCTGTGAGTTCAGGGAGATCCTCGTAATCACTGGATGACAGGCTGCTGAAGGTGATCTCTTCATGGCCGGTATTTGCCAGCATCTTTTCAGCATATCCTTTCAGCATGTCTACGTTCTTCGGCCTTGTCGGTCTGTATATCATCCCTGCCTGGCAGAAACGGCACCCCCTTATACAGCCTCGCATGATCTCCAGCACAACTCTGTCCTGGGTGAGTTTCATAAATGAGACAACCGGCTTTTCCGGATATGTCACCTTGCTGTGATCCATTACTACAGTCTTTGATATGGTGGAAGGAACTCCTTCAAATTTCGGACCGAATGATGAAATGGTTCCGTCCTCGTGATAAGTAACCTCATACAGTTCTGGCACATAAAGACCTGGGATGTTTGACACCTTTATGAGAAATTCCTGTCTCGTCATATCAGAATGTTTGTAGACCTTGTAGAGTTCAAGCAATTCATCATATGACACCTCTCCCTCGCCCATATAAAAAATATCAAAAAAGTCAGCTATAGGTTCAGGATTATATGAACATGGACCACCTCCGATAACCAATGTGTCACCTTTTTTTCTGTCTCTTGTGCGAAGAGGGATTCCCGAGAGATCAAGGATCTGAAGAATATTCGTATAGCACATTTCATATTGAAGAGTTATACCCAAAAAGTCAAAATCACTTATTGGATCCTGAGATTCAAGCGCAAACAGAGGGATATTATATTTCCTCATTTCTGCATCAAGATCGGGCCATGGTGAATACACACGTTCACACCATGTGTCGTCCCTTCTATTGAACATGTCATATAGTATCTGAATTCCGAGATGTGACATACCTATCTCATACACATCAGGAAAACACATACAGAAACGAACATCTATATTGTCTTTGTCCTTGATAACACTGTTGTACTCACCGCCTATATATCTTGCGGGTTTTTCAATTTTCATCAGTATCTCGTCCGGTAAAGCTAATCTTCTCATAAAATAATAATCCTTATACAAATTAAAATAATCAATTACAGTAAAAGAGATGCGCACGAAATGCGGAAAGTCCCGTGCGCATCCTCTCTATATATATCGTATCCTGTTGCCGCAAAAACGGTATGATCATATACGATCAAAATTAGTTCTTGAAACTGTGTATAGGTGCCGGAATACGTCCGCCTCTGTTCACAAACTTATCACAGGCAAATCTGTTGACTGGCATGATCGGTGCATATCCGAGAAGTCCACCAAATTCTGCCTGATCCCCAAGGCCCTTTCCAATAACAGGGATAAGTCTTACAGCTGTAGTCTTCTGGTTTATCATACCGAGAGCCATCTCGTCTGCTATGATTCCTGAGATTGTTGCCGGAGATGTGTCACCAGGTATTGCGATCATATCCAGTCCGACTGAACATACACATGTCATTGCCTCAAGTTTTTCCAGAGTAAGTGCTCCTGCTGATACTGCATCGATCATTCTCTGATCCTCTGATACAGGGATAAATGCACCTGAGAGACCACCCACATAGGATGATGCCATAACTCCACCCTTCTTTACCTGATCGTTGAGAAGTGCAAGTGCTGCTGTTGTTCCAGGTGCTCCTGCATACTCAAGACCGATCTCCTCAAGGATCTCACCGACACTGTCACCAACGGCAGGTGTTGGGGCGAGAGACAGATCAACTATTCCAAATGGTACACCGAGCATCTTAGATGCCTCCTTGGCAACGAGCTGACCGACTCTGGTTACCTTGAACGCTGTCTTTTTTATTGTCTCACAGAGAACCTCGAAATTCTCACCTCTGACCTTCTCGAGAGCCTTCTTTACGACACCAGGACCGCTGACGCCGACATTTATTACACAATCACCCTCTGTCACTCCGTGGAAAGCTCCAGCCATGAATGGGTTGTCATCAGGTGCGTTGCAGAATACAACCAGCTTTGCACATCCTATGGAATCTTCGTCCTTTGTGAGTTCTGCAGTGTTCTTTATCATCTCACCGAGGAGCTTGACTGCATCCATATCTATACCTGTTTTGGTCGATCCGACATTTATTGAGCTGCACACCTTTCCTGTTGTGGAGAGAGCCTCAGGGATTGAGCGGATGAGCAGTTCATCTGCAGGTGTCATTCCCTTATTTACAAGAGCTGAATATCCACCTATAAAGTTAACACCTATTGTGTCTGCAGCTCTGTCCAGGGCTTTTGCGATCTTTACAAAATCACCGCTTGTCTTACACACTGAACCGCCAACTAAGGCTATAGGTGTGACAGAAACTCGCTTGTTTACTATAGGAATGCCGTATTTTCTTGATATCTCCTGACCTGTTGATACAAGATCTTTGGCATATGTTGTTATCTTGTTATATATCTTTGTGCATGTATCGTCCACATCTGTGCCTACACAATCTAAAAGACTGATTCCCATTGTGATGGTACGAACATCCAGATTCATGTCTGAGATCATTTTGTTGGTCTCGATTACTTCATTTATGCTAATCATGTATATCCTCTTTTCCGTCTGTCAGACTGTGTATTATTAGATTCTGTGCATTGTCTCAAAGATCTTCTCGTGCTGTACTTTTATCTGAACTCCAATCTCGTCTCCGATCTGACCAAGCTCCGATGCGATGAGTTCTGTTGATTTTGATGACTCCTGAGTGTCAACCACCATCATCATATTGAAATACCCTGCAACTATAGTCTGGGATATGTCGAGTATGTTTATCTGGTTGTTTGCCAGATATACGCATACCTTAGCTGTGATTCCCACGCTGTCCTTACCTACTACAGTTATGATTCTCTTCTTCATTTCATTTATCCTCCTTGTTGATGATGATATCTGATCAAGCAGATTCATCTATAATTTACTCCAGTTTATTCCTCAAATGCCGGTCACGCCTCTATTGCAGCCATCGGCACATCCCTTCTGGCAACGGCGAGTCCAAATTCTCTTACATCATTTGTAAATGAATTGTTCTCAAGTTCCAGCTTTACTGTCTCATATGCCAGTTCTTCAAAATTATTTTCCTTGCTCAAATGACCGAGCAGGATTCCCTTTACATGATTGTTTAAAAGTCTGTATATGAGTTGCCCAGACAGTTCATTTGACAGATGACCATAATTTCCAAGTATACGTCTCTTTAGATAATACGGATACGGTCCTGCCTCGAGCATTCGCACATCATGATTGGCCTCGACTACCATTATATCTGAGTTGTCAAGTTTATCCACTATATAATCATTGAAATTGCCCATATCTGTTGCTATGGATACCTTTTTCCCATCACCATACAGACTGTAACACACAGGATCTGCGGCATCATGCCAGATTGATGAAGGATCTATGGTTATATCATTTATTGAAATCTTCTCATCCGGGTGTATCTCGTGAAACAGCCCCTCGTCAATATTTCCGAGTGATGACATATTTTTCATCTCTGCAATAGTTCCTGCTGTGGCATATATAGGTACACCGTGTTTTCTTGCAAGGACTCCGATACCCTTTACATGATCTATATGTTCATGAGTTACCAGTACGCCATCCAGCTCCGAGGGTTTTAACCCCTCATCCATTAGTGCTGTCTCAACTCTCTTACAGCTTATCCCCACATCAACTAGAAGATGCGTATTGTCATTTCCAACGTAATAACAGTTTCCACTGCTACCGCTTGCTATGCTTAGTAATTTCATATCCTGTTCTTCTTATCTATGTATTTTCCATGGTCTGAGATCCATATGACTGTAGTATCTTTTGTCAAAACCGTCAAGTTCTCCGAGATTCACAGCCGTAAGTGTATCTTTAAACTCATATATTCTATCAATAAAATCCTTATCAATCAAGCACTTATGTGCGCCATACAGGGATGTATTTCCGGCAAATTCAGCTTTTTCCTGAAAGCTTTCCGGGAAAAGTCCCAGATCTACAGCACTTGATATCTTAAGACTGCATCCAAAGCCACCAGCCAGATAGACCTTTGAAATATCACTATCGCATATCCCGGCAACATCCATAAGAGATTCTATCCCCGCACATATCGCAGCCTTTGCAAGGAGAAAACTCCTTATCGTATCCATATCTATCAAGGAGCCGCCGGCTATTTTGTAGCCGTTTTCTATATATTGATCTGCCAGGACACCATCGTCACTCACGATATGTAGTTTGTTTAACCTGTTCAGCAGATCAAACGTTGTTGTTGGTGCTGTTGTTCCCCGTTTGAGCATACCCTCAAATGCAGGACCGCAGGCACACGATGTGGCAAATCCTATTCCATTTTTTGCAAGTATAAGTTCACCATTTGTACCTAGATCAGCAAATAATTGATAAGAATCTGATCTGTGTATGCCACACACAATCGCACCACACAATGCGTCAGCGCCCACAAATGCACTCAGGTTCGGAAGGCAAGTTACACTTGCATTTACAAATGTTTCTTCACCGAAAAAAATATCTGCCGGCACTGTCACAGAGTCAGGATTTTTTATAGAAAATGGTGCATGTCCAAGATTTTCCAGTGTCAGGTCTTCCAAAATGGAATTCATTGTTGTGTTACCAGAAATCACTATCTTACTTATATTTTTATGGATCTTTGACATGTTGTGTATACCAGCGGAAATCCTTGAGATCACGCAATCTCTCAGACTGGCAAGTCCATCAGCTGTAGATCCTGTTCTGATCCTCGAAACAACATCACTTCCATATTCAATCTGGGGATTCATAAAACCACATCTGTCAATGATAGAATCGTCCGTCAGACTGACAAGCTCCATCGCAACAGTGGTCGTACCCAGATCGATAGCAATACCGAGCTTTTTCTCCACAGATATTATAGGATTATCTATCTTAGGATAATTCATAGTGGAACTATCATTGTGCGTATAAGAGGTGAGAATAGATGTACTATCATCGTTTACAGTGATATCTTCATCCTCCGTCAGTGTGTATTTGCAGCTCTTTACAGTTCCTTTTCCTGTTATATCCACCAGACAGCGCTGACAGGCTCCGCGTCCTCCGCAGTTTCCACTGAAGACATAGCCTGCGCCGCTAAGCACCTTAAAGAGGTTATCACCCTGTCTGCAGCTGATAGTTTTATTTTTATTTACCGTTAATGTAATTTCTCTGTTATCCAATTAATTGTATATTCCCTTTGTCATTACTTCTTTTGGCTTATAGCCTTTATCTGCAAGGGTATTGATTATGAGCTGTTTGTGTTCAGGACCAAACGCTTCCATGGTTATGACAAGCTCAACAGCTGAATTTCTGTTGATAGATACAAACTGATTGTGCTCAAGTTTGATCACATTTCCCTGAAGATCAGCGATGACCTTTGAAATATTCATAAGGGCACCTGGCTTATCAGGAAGAAGTGTTGATACTGTAAATATCCTGCTCCTTGCAATAAGACCATGCTGTACCAGTGATGCAAATGTGATCATATCCATGTTGCCACCTGACAGTATGCTTACAACCTTTGCGCCCTTTACATCAAGATGCTTAAGGGCTGCTACTGTGAGAAGGCCTGAATTTTCTACTAAAAGCTTATGATTTTCAAGCATGTCAAGGAATGAAACTATAAGTTCATTGTCCTCTACTGTTATTATATCGTCGATATTCTTCTGGATATATGGGAATATCTTGCTTCCAGGGGTCTTTACTGCCGTGCCGTCTGCGATCGTATCTACATATGGAAGAGTTGTAACTTTTTTGTTCTTAAGAGATACCTGCATACAGTTCGCACCAGCCGGTTCAACACCGATAACCTTTATGTTAGGATTCATCATCTTGGCAAGAGTTGAAACTCCCGTCGCCAGACCGCCGCCTCCGATAGGAACAAGAATGTAATCTACAAATGGAAGCTCCTTTATGATCTCCATTGCTACAGAACCCTGGCCTGTGGCAACGTCAAGATCATCAAATGGATGGATAAATGTATAGCCCTTGTCCTCGGCAAGCTCAAGTGCATATGCGCAGGACTCGTCATAGACATCTCCGTATAAGATAACCTCAGCACCATATGATTTGGTTCTGTTTACTTTTATAAGCGGTGTGGATGAAGGCATAACTATGGTTGCCTTTACACCGTATGCCTTTGCAGCGTATGCCACACCCTGGGCATGGTTTCCGGCAGAGGCTGTTATCAGTCCCTTCTGTCTCTCCTCATCTGAGAGTGTGCTTATCTTATAGTAGGCTCCTCTGATCTTATATGCTCCAGTCTTCTGAAGGTTCTCCGGCTTGAAATATACTTTATTTCCTGTGATGCTGCTGAAATAGTCACTGTATATAAGCTTTGTTGGGAGTACAACCTTCTGAACAAGTTCATATGCCTCCTCGAATTTTGCAAGTGTCAGTTTGTCGGTAGTCTTCTCTTCTGCCATTTTCAAAATGTCTCCTTATATGTTATTTCCAAAATCTTTAAATACTTTAAATATATATGTTTTATCTGATTCCAATTGGATATGTATGCGTAGTAACGGATTACTCATCCTCATCGATAAGCATATCTATCTCTGAACGATCCTCATCAAAATCTGCAAACAGAGCATTTACATATGCCTGTGGATCAAATCTCTGGAGATCTCCAATCTTCTCTCCAACTCCTATGAATTTTACAGGAACGTCAAGTTCTGCCTGGATGGCTATGGCTATACCACCCTTTGCTGTTCCGTCAAGCTTTGTTATGACGATACCGTCAAGCTCTGTCACATTGCTGAACTGTCTTGCCTGTTCAAGGGCGTTCTGACCAGTTGTTCCATCGAGTACTATGAGTGCCTCAACATTTGCCTCTGGATAATCACGGGTGATTATCCTTCGCATCTTGGCAAGCTCATCCATGAGATTTTTCTTGTTGTGAAGTCTTCCGGCTGTATCAACAAGAAGAATATCGGTATTTCTTGCCTTGGCAGCAGCCACGGCGTCATACACAACGGCAGCAGGATCTGCACCTTCATTGTGTGATATTATATCGACCTGTGCTCTGTCAGCCCATGTCTTTAACTGATCGATGGCTGCAGCCCTGAATGTATCAGCTGCGGCCATGAGAACTCTCTTGCCCCTCTGTCTATACTGGGCAGCAAGTTTTCCGATGGTTGTCGTCTTTCCAACTCCGTTTACGCCTATGACGAGAATAACAGTCTTTTTATTTTCAAAGTCGTATGCTGACTCATCAACCGACATCTGATCCCTGATTATATTTATCACAAGCTCCTTGCATGCTGCAGGCTCCTTGATATGGGAATCCTCAACTCTCTGTTTGAGATTCTCAATGACTTTTTCGGTGGTCTCATATCCCATGTCCGCCATGATGAACGTCTCTTCAAGGTTCTCGTAGAAATCATCATCTATGTGAGAGGCACCAAATACATCAGCAAAACTCTCCACGATATTATTTCTTGTCTTTGTAAGTCCCTCCTTGAGTCTTGCAAAGAATCCCTTTTTCTCTTTCTTCGCGCTATTGTCCAGAATTTCTTTATTTTCCTCTGTCATGACATACCTCCTGTCTCATTATAAAATGTAAATATGCAAATTATCTTATATACCTTTACTTGTCAAGATCATTCTCTATCAGATTTACAGATACGAGTGTCGAAACACCTTTCTCCTGCATCGTTATACCGTAAAGTATATCCGCTGCCTCCATAGTACCCTTTCTGTGGGATATAACTATGAACTGTGTATCCTTTGTAAGCCTGTTCAGATACTGTGCAAATCTTCTTACGTTTGAATCATCAAGGGCAGCCTCTATCTCGTCAAGGAGACAGAATGGAGATGGCTTAAGACTCTGTATCGCGAAGAGCAAAGCTATTGCAGTGAGTGATTTCTCTCCACCTGACAGCTGCATCATGTTCTGAAGTTTCTTTCCTGGCGGCTGTGCAATGATCCTTATTCCTGTCTCAAGAAGATCATCCGAATCCACAAGTTCAAGGGCACCACGACCACCGCCAAAGAGTTCCTTGAAAACCTTGTCGAACATAACCTGAATCTCTTTGAATTTTTCTGCAAACTGCTGCTGCATATTCTTTTCAAGTTCGGCTATTATATTTACAAGGTTTGTCTCAGCACTCACTATATCGTCATGCTGTCCCTTTAAGAACTCATATCTCTCCGACACCTCTTTGTAATCGTCAATGGCATTGACATTTACATCTCCGAGGGACTTGATCTTTGCCTTGACAGCCGTTATCTCTTTCTTCAGCGCAGGAAGTTCTGGAAGTTTTTCATCTCTGAGTTCCTTAGCTGCACTGTAAGTGATCTCATATTCTTCCCACATATAACTGCTGAGTTCATCGGATTTTTCGCTGCTCTTTTCTATTATAGATGTGAGCTTGTATGAATCTTTCTCCAGACCCGCGATCTTTTCAGACAATTCCTCACGCTTAGCAAAGAATTCCTTATGGCTTAACTGAAGTTCCTCACGTTTTGCAGAGAACTCAGCGACCTTGTCCTCGTTCTCTGTAATGCTGCCGGATCTCGATTCTATGTCGGATCTTATCGACTCTATTTTATTCTCAAGTTCTGTTATCTCGGCAAATGAGGTCTCTACGCGGCTTGTAAAACTTTCCAGCTCCTCACGATTCTTCTCAAGATCTATGTTTATCCTTCGGATATTCTCGATGATGAAATCATCCCTCTGCTTTATGGAATTAAACTTGATCATAAGCTCGGATACCTTTGCATTTGCAGCGGCAAGTTTATCCTTGTTCTCCTGGCTGTGGCTTTCCAGTTCATCAACTCTGGCCTCAGCCTCAAGTCTCATGGCCTCATGCTTTTTATTGTTGTCGGCAAGAGAATCCTTATTGTTGTTTATCTCGGCAATCTGGTTGTTGAGTTCTGACATCTCCTTCTCAATGGATGCTGTCATCTTCTCCGATTCAGCGAGCTTTTCCTTCACCTGATCCAGACTCATAGTGAGAGTGTTTTTCCTAAGGTATGCCTGCTGTAGTTCTGAATTGTAACTATCTATATCCTGACGCAGCTGTTCTCTTGATGTTTTTAATTCCTCATCAAGTTTCGCAGCTCTTGCAGCGGTGCCCTTAAGCAGATCTATCTGTTCCTTGAGTTCATCAAGCTCTCTCTTTCGTCCGAGGAGATTGCTTGAATTTCTGAAAGCTCCACCAGTAAGTGAACCACCAGGGTTTATGAGTTCCCCCTCTATCGTGACCAATCGGAGCGACTGATTATTTTTTCTGGCAACTGCAAGGGCATTGTCAATATTGTCTACCACAACTATCCTGCCCAGAAGATTTCTTGCAAGTATAGTAAACTTTGGATCCACATCGACAAGGTCAGATGCAACTCCTATGACACCCTTTTCTTTGAGAACTTCATTTCTTATGGCTCCTCTGTCTGTTATGGTGTTGAGAGGAAGAAATGTTGCTCGTCCAAGCTTGTTGCTCTTGAGGTAAGAGATCATCCTCTTGGCTGTTGAGTCGTCCTCAGTGACAATATTTTGTATGCTGCCGCCGAGAGCAGTCTCCACAGCAACCTCATACTGCTGTTTAACTGTGATTATATCTGCAACAACACCTATTATTCCAGGATTATGCTGTTTCTGTTCCATCACGCGCCTGATACTGTTGCCATAGCCGTCATAACGCTCTGTGATATTACGAAGTGCCTCCATCTTGGATCTGGTCGCGGATAGCTTTTCGTTTGTGTTATGTATCAGTTCTCTGTTTGTCTTATTTCTGCTCTGATTGTTCTCGAGCTGTGCGGTGGCATTGTCGAGATTTTCAAGCACATGTTTCACGCTATCCTCAAGTTCAGAAAGCTGGCTGCTCAGATCCTCAAATTCCCTTTTATCCCCTGCATCGTCACTCTTCGACTGTAAAAGTCTCTGGTTAAGCTGAGTCTTTCGGAAATTGATATTCTCCAGCATGGCATCATATCTTCCGACCTTTGCCTGAAGAGTACCACTCTCATGCATATATTCAATGATATCTGCTTTGCAATTCTCTATCTCCTGCTGACATTCCTCTATATATCTGGACATGTCCTCACTCTGTTTTCTGGCATCCTGAAGGGCTGTCTCAACATCAGAGCTTGAATCGTCGAGATTATCTTTCTGTGAAGTATACTCCGCAAGTTCCCGTTCGCCAGATTCTATCTGTGCCGTGATCCTGTCTATCTGCTCATGAATGTTTTTGTCATTCATCTTGAGAGTAATGATCTGCTGATTTATAACATTGATCTCACCTTCGGCACGTTCTTTTGCGAGTCTGTTTTCGTGTATCTCATTCTTTGACGAATCAATGACAGAATCAAGCTGTTCTATAGTGTTCTCGATCTGTTCATATTCTTCCTTTGTCTGCTCGTAGAGCTGTCTGTTTTCAGTTATATCGTCATTTACAATCTCAAGTCTTGCCTGATCTCGCTCAAGATCTGCTCTAAGTTTCTCTATCTCAAGAAGGAACGTATTGACATCCAAATTCTTCAATTCCGATTTGAACGCCAGATATTTCCTTGCTGTCTCAGACTGCTCCTTGAGTGGCCCAACCTGTTTTTCCAGTTCCTTCAATATATCATTTACACGACTCAGGTTGTCTCTCTCCGCCTCAAGAGATTTCTCTGTTGCCGCTTTGTTCTTTTTGAACTTTACTATTCCGGCAGCCTCATCAAAAAGCTCACGTCTCTCCTCCGGCTTACCGTTAAGGATCTTTTCTATCTGACCCTGTCCGATGATCGAATATCCCTCTTTACCGATACCTGTGTCAAAGAACAGAGAATATACATCCTTAAGTCTGCTCACAGTTCCGTTTATAAGATATTCAGATTCACCTGAGCGGTATACTCTTCTGGCAACAGTAACTTCGCCGTAATCTATAGGAAGACTATGGTCACTGTTGTCAAGGGTTATCGCAACATAGGCAGATCCCTGCGGATTACGTAGCTGGGTTCCGGAAAAAATGACATCCTCCATCTTGGAGCCACGAAGGCTCTTGGCACTCTGTTCACCGAGAACCCATCTGACAGCATCGGCGACATTACTCTTGCCGGAACCGTTTGGACCGACAATACATGTGATACCGTGATTAAATTTAAAAACTATTTTGTTGGCAAATGATTTAAAACCATTTACCTCTATGCTCTTTAAATACATACATTAATCCTGCTTTTTTCTTATTTGTAACAATGTCTTGTAGGCAGCCATCTGCTCTGAATTCTTTCTGTTGGAGCCTTCCCCTCTGGCTGTAACACTACCATCTATAACGGCATCGGAGATAAATATCTTGTTGTGTTCAGGACCTCTCTCCTCTATAAGTTCATAGTGAAGCTGTTTTCCATGTTTCTGACAGAATTCCTGCAGAGTCGACTTGGCATCATAAAACAGTGATTTTGTCTCAACATCATCCAGAAGAAACCTATGGACAAATCTTTTTGCCGGCTCAATACCTCCATCAAGATACATTGCTCCGAGAACTGATTCAAAAAGATCACACAGTATGGATTTTCTCTTTCTGCCCCCAGTCTGTTCCTCGCCCTTGCTTAGTCGTACATAATCGCCATATCCAAGACTTTCAGATATCTGTGAGAGGGTAAATTCACACACAAGGCTCGCCCTGAGTTTTGTGAGCCGTCCCTCCTCATATTCCTTCTTTTTTAGAAAAAGATATTCACTAACGATATATTCCAAAATAGCATCCCCAAGGAACTCCATCCTCTCATAGGAATCCGTCTTATTTACTCTAAGTTCGTTGGCAAATGACGTGTGCGTCAGAGCAGTGATCAATAGACTGAGATCCCCGAAATTGTATCCGATCCTTTGTTCAAGTTCGTCATAATTCCTGTTCATGCCTGTCATTATGCCTGCTCCTCACTGATCTTTTCTGCGATTTTTGCGTTTACGCCTGTCTCACTGAAACTAATACACTGGAAAATAGCACTCTTTACCTCCTCGTTGTGGGAATTGCCATGAATCTTTACAACAAGTCCTTTTAGACCGAGAAGTGGAGCACCACCCTTTGTCTTCGCGTTGAATCTCTCCCTAAGTTCTCCCAGGGATCCCTTTATGAGTGCACCTCCGATCTTGGATTTAAACGATGACATAACTGCTTTCTTAATCTCACCAAGGAGCATCTTAGCAAGGCCTTCGTAGAGCTTTAAGATGACATTTCCAACAAATGCTTCACATACAATGACGTCTGCTGCACCGTTTGGTATCTCACGAGCCTCTATACTTCCAATAAAATTGATATCCTTACATTCTTTGAGCAGAGGATATGTCTCTTTTACAAGAGCATTTCCCTTCTCCTCCTCATCACCGATATTGACAATCGCAACGCGAGGTTTCTCGATCTTTTCAATATTTTCCATATATACAGTACCCATTTTGGCAAACTGAACCAGATGTTCAGGTCTGGCATCTACATTTGCACCACAATCGATAAGGAGCGAATATCCCTTGGTAGTCGGGATGAGCGGCGCAAGAGGTGATCTCTTTACACCCTTTGATCTGCCGACAATGAGCTGACCGCCGGCCAGTATAGCACCTGAACTTCCGGCTGATATGATTGCATCTGCCTCTCCGTTTTTCACCATGTTCATACCAACTGTGAGGGATGAATCCTTCTTACTTCTGATAGCCTGTACAGGTGCATCGTGACATGTGATCTCCTCTGTGCAGTTTTTTATCTCGATCTTGGAAGTGTCGTATGTATACTTGGCAAGCTCGCCCTTTATCACAGCCTCCTTGCCGGTAAGTATTATATGAGCCTTTGCACCTTCATTTACAGCCTCAACGGCACCTCTTATTATCCATTCAGGTGCGTAATCTCCACCCATAGCGTCCACAACGATTCTAGTATCTCCCATATCTGATTCTCCTTTTTGTATATCAATTATCACAAATAAATTGTTTATATTTATATATGATGATCTATGCCCTGTATAATAAATCTAAAAAAGGGCATAAACACACAAAGTCATTATATATTTCCATAAAGTCAAAGTCAAATAAATCCCAAAACAAAACCCGATAAATAAGAGTCTCTAAGTTAACAGCAAATAAAAAACAGGATATATAGAATAAATATTCCATATACCCTGTCTCTTTGTATTAAAACACTTTATTACTCAGCAACTGAGATAATCTCTTTCTTGTTGTATGAACCGCAGTTCTTACAAACTCTGTGTGGAACCATTAACTCGCCACACTTGCTGCACTTAACTAATGCTGGTGCAGACATCTTCCAGTTAGCTCTTCTCTTATCTCTTCTTGCCTTTGAGCTCTTATTCTTTGGACAAATTGACATTATTCACACCTCCTCAATTCTTTAAGATGTCATTAAAAACTGATAATCTCGGATCAGGAACAAAATCATCACAGTTACATGTACCATGATTCAGATTCGTTCCACACACCTTACAGAGTCCCTTACAGTCATTCCTGCACAGGATCTGAATTGGAACTAAACCCATCAGTTCCTTTTTCAACAGTGCGTCCATATCGATATTACAGTCTTCAAAATAGCTTAACTCATCTATCTCATCTACCTTATCAGAATCTAAAACGGAAGTATCAATAACAGTGTCGATATCTATATGAAAAGTTCTCTCAAACTCCTCAAGACATCTGTCACACACAAGTTCCATGACAATATCTGTACTGCCCGAAACTCTGACTCTGTTCTTGCCCTCATTGACAAGGTCAAGCTGAAAATCATCTGCCTGTCCAATCCGGTAATCCATTCCCTTAAACTGGAAATTATCAAAGTCTACATGTACTTCAACGCTTTTAGTCAATCCTTCAGTGGATAAAATCTCAGATAAATCAATTAACATAATATCTCCTAAAAATCTCACATCTGCTATTATACATATGTGTACATTTAATGTCAACAAAATTTTGTAAAAATTTCATACAATTTCGTCAACTATTGTCGCGTGTCATTTAAGATTATTTTGTCACAAGCTCCACAGTCTCCCTTGCTATGGCAAGCTCCTCATTTGTAGGGATAACCCATACCTGAACTTTTGAGGAATCGGTAGAGATCTTCATCTCCTCACCGCGCACTGAGTTCTTGTCTTCATCTATATCTATTCCCATAAATGCAAGATCTGTGGTTGCCATCTTTCTGACATAAGGATTATTCTCACCTATTCCGGCAGTGAATGCCACTGCATCAAGTCCACCCATGGCAGCTGCATATGAACCGATATATTTCTTTACGCTGTAACAGAAAACATCAAGTGCAAGTCGGCATCTGTCATTTCCATCCTTCATTCCGGCATCCAGATCCCTGAAGTCGCTTGATACGCCTGAGAGTCCATATACTCCTGACTCCTTATTGAGTATCTTTGTGATCTCCTGAACAGATTTACCTTCTTTACCGGCTATAAACTCAAGTATTGCAGGATCGATATCTCCGCTTCTTGTTCCCATAGGAAGTCCGGCAAGTGGTGTAAGTCCCATTGATGTATCAACTGATCTTCCACCGTCTACGGCCGTTATACTTGAACCGTTACCGAGGTGACAGATGATCATCTTCGTATCTTCTATATCCTTGCCAACAAGCTCAGCAAGTCTCTTTGATACAAAGCTGTGACTTGTTCCATGGAAACCATATCTTCTTATCTTATATTTCTCATAGTACTCATATGGTATTGCGTATGTATACGCCTTGTCAGGCATAGTCTGATGAAATGCGGTATCAAATACTGCCACCATAGGAACCCCTGGCATATGTGCCTGACATGCTCTGATCCCGATAAGATTCGCAGGATTATGAAGCGGCGCAAGGTCATTACACTCCTCTATAGCAGACATAACCTCGTCGCTTATAATAACTGAATTTGCAAATTTTTCTCCTCCATGAACGATTCTGTGACCCACTGCATCTATCTCTGAAAGTGAAGTGATGGCACCTTTCTCACTGTCAAGCAGTGCATCGAGCACATATTTTACCGCAGCGTTGTGTTCAGGCATAGGAACATCTATGGTGTATTTATCTTTTCCCATAGTCTGGTGTGTGAGTCTGCCATCTATACCTATCCTCTCACACAGTCCCTTTGCAATAACAGCCTCTGAATCAGAATCAATGAGCTGATATTTTAATGATGAACTTCCACAATTGATTACGAGAACCTTCATCTTTAAACCCTCCTGTTTTGTATCTTGATATTTTATATTGAACCTACATTTTAGTATATATGAAAGGATATTTTTTTCAATACCCAATGGAGATATTACCGCCAAATACAAAACGAGATGTAAATCGCAAGACATCTGTTCTAATGAAAATATACCATGAACAATGTCATCATCTTACATCTCGTTTATTGTATGTATATCTTGATATATACTTATCTTTCCTTTGGAGTTACCTTCATGAGACCAGCCTCATGAGCCTGAGCCTGGATAGCTGTGATAGCCACAACACCCACGATGTCATCTGCCACACAACCTCTTGAGAGATCGTTTACAGGTTTAGCAATACCCTGTGTTACAGGTCCGTATGCGTCTGCCTTTGCAAGTCTCTGGACAAGTTTGTATCCAATGTTAGCTGCATCAAGGTCTGGGAATACAAGTACGTTAGCATGTCCGGCAACCTTACTACCAGGAGCCTTTGATGAGGCAACCTCAGGAACTAAAGCAGCATCAGACTGAAGTTCGCCATCGCATAAGAGATCCGGGAATTCTGCATTTACGATCTCTGTTGCCTCAATGACCTTATCTACATCAGGATGCTTTGCACTGCCTTTTGTTGAGTGTGAAAGCATAGCTACAACAGGCTCTGCCTGTACAAGCAGCTGGAAAGACTTCGCCGACTGCTCTGCAATATCAGCAAGTTCTGATGCCGATGGGCTCTGATTCAATCCTGCATCTGAAAATACAAATGTGCCGTTGGCACCGTACTCACAATCTGGAACAACAACCAGGAAGAATGCTGAAACAATTCTTGTTCCAGGTGCTGTCTTTAATGTCTGCAGCGCAGCTCTGAGTACATCTGCTGAGGCATTTATCGCGCCTGCAACCATTCCATCTGCATCGTCCTGCTTAACCATCATGCATCCAAAATATAATGGATTTGTCAAAAGCAGTTCCTTGGCTCTCGCCGGAGTCATGCCCTTCTTTCTTCTCATCTCGACAAATACATCCACATATTCGTCAAATTTATCATAGGTCTTTGGATCTACAAATGATGCTCCGCTCAGATCGTTGTCTCCTGCTCTGTCGATAATCTCGTTCTTGTCGCCAACCAGAATAACGTCCGCAATGCCTTCTGCCAATACCTTGCCGGCTGCCTCGATGGTTCTCATGTCTGATGTCTCAGGCAGTACGATCTTTTTTTTGTTCTGTTTAGCTCGTTCTTTTAACTGATCGATAAACTTCATGTTTATGTCCCCCTTCAAAATAATGAAAACACACATAATGAAATTTTAACGCATTGTCTCATTATTCTCAATAGAAATAGCCAAAAAAATTGTCTTTTTATCCGTACAATCCGTGATTATAACTAAAAAATATGACATTATATTTGCATCGCTAAGCTTATCTGTCTCTTCAATTCCGTGATATCCCCTGAATTGTCTACTTTTTTCACACAATTTGCATCATAATAGTCATCTGAAGCCTGGGATCGTATCACATCAAGTGCACGCTCTTGTGTAAAGTTTCTGAATTTGCAAAGCCTTTCTATTCTTTTTTCGATATCTGCATAGACAAACCACATCTCATCACATATATCAAGGTATCCATCCTGTATCAGAAGTGCCGCCTCAAGCACATACAGAAGGCATCCTCTGTCACGCTGCTCGCTTATTGAGTCCAGTATGGCTTTTTTTACATTCGGATGTGTTATAGCATTTAATGTTTGAAGCTTTTCTTCATTATTAAATACGATCTGTCCAAGCTTTTGCCTGTCGATATTTCCATCTTTAGCCAAAATGTCCGATCCGAACTCATCTACGATATCATTGTATGATATCTGTCCCGGCTCCATAAGATGATGCGCAAGGGCATCAGCCTCCATAACAAATGCATTATAGTCTTCTTTTAATATATTAAGTACAGCGGTCTTACCAGAACCGATCCCTCCAGTTATCCCGATTATCTTCATATTATTTTGCCTCGTACCAGTCTCTGCCCGATGCCACACCCACCTCAAGTGGTACTGACATATCAGCCGCGTGCATCATCTCATCCACAAGTATCTTCTTCACAGTCTCAACCTCATCCTCGGCAGTTTCAATGAGCAATTCATCATGTATCTGAAGTATAAGCTGAGATTTAAGACCAAGCTCCTTTAATTTCATATTGACGTGTAACATAGCAATCTTGATTATGTCAGCCGCAGAACCCTGAATAGGGGAATTCATAGCAACCCTCTCACCGAAACTTCTCTGCATAAAATTGGAAGATTTCAGTTCTGGTATAGGTCTTATCCTGCCAAACATAGTCTTTACATATCCATTTTCTTTAGCAAATGCCACCTGTTCATCAAGGTATTCTTTGATATTTTTGTAAGTGTCATAATATTTCGCTATAAAATCAGATGCCTCTTTTCTCGATATACCAAGATCCTCTGAAAGCCCAAATGCACTTATGCCATACACAATTCCAAAATTTACAGCCTTAGCGTGTCTCCTCTGCAGAGGCGTAACTTCATCTATAGGTACACCGAACACCTCTGATGCTGTTGTGGAGTGAATATCTATATTGTTCTGGAATGCGTTTTTCATAACCTTGTCATCCGACAAATGAGCAAGCACTCTCAGTTCAACCTGTGAATAGTCGGCATCGACAAACACATATCCCTCCTTAGGAATAAATGCCTTTCTTATAAGTCTGCCAAGCTCCATACGCATAGGTATATTTTGAAGATTAGGCTCTGTGGAACTTATTCGTCCGGTTGCAGTTATAGTCTGATTAAATGTTCCGTGTATCCTACCATCATCCGCTATAAAACTTCCCAGTCCAATCGCGTAGGTTGAATTCAGTTTGGTGAGCTGTCTGTATTCAAGAATATCATTTATGATAGGATGCGCATTCTTTATCTTTTCAAGGACATCTGCGCTGGTAGAGTACCCTGTCTTAGTCTTTTTGCCGCCCGGAAGTGCCATATCTTCAAAGAGAACGGGGCCAAGCTGCTTGGGAGAATTGATATTAAAATCTTTGCCGGCATACTCTATGATGGAGTCATGTAATTCCTGTATACGAGATTCCAGCTTTTTGCTATATTCCTCAAGCGCCATCCTGTCAACCCTTACTCCTCTCTTTTCCATATCGTGGAGAGTGTAAACCGTCGGCAATTCCACATTCATATAAAGGTCATACATGCCTGCGTTTTTTAGCCTGTCAATAAGTGTATCCATGGCAAGAAGTGGTACAACTGCTTTGTAAGCAAACAACTCAAGAAAATTATCGCTTATAAATGTGAACATATTTAGCTCATCTTTGCCGATCAGTTCTTTTTCCGACTGCAGCATGATTTTCAGATATTCCTTAGATATATCATCATAATTATATGAATTTTCCAGTGGGTTTAGCAGATATGCAGCAAGCCCTGCATCCAGTACATTTTTGTCGCACTCTTCAAATTCAAGATCATTCAGGCAACCCTTAAGATCACACACACATATGGAAATACCGGAATCTTTTACAGCCCGGATCATCAATGCAGCGGCGTCTGGAGATATTCCTGATATAGTATTTATCACATATACTTTTTGACCATTTTCAGTGACAGCGTAACCATATTGAACATTGTCGTGCTCGATAACATATAGTCCCATTTTTCCTGAGGATATGATCTCATTCTTTATCTTATCAAGTTCATTCTCAGAGTTTACTACCGTTATCTCAGGTTTCAGCTCTGTTGTCTCAGGCCTTGAGTCAAATCTCTTCATAAGGCTCTTAAATTCAAGACGTTTCATTATATTGTAGGAATTATCGTTGAAAACGTCGGAAATCACTGTGTCTGCCAAGTTGAAATCAAGTTCACAGTCAAGCTTTATCGTGGCAAGTTCTCTGGACATCCTTGCCTGATCTGCAAACTCCCTAAGGTTCTTCTGCGCCTTCGGAGGCTTGATCTCGTCAATATGTTCAATTGCATTTTCTATAGATTTCCACTCCTGGATTATCTTGCCTGCAGTTTTCTCTCCTATTCCCGGAACTCCCGGTATATTATCCGAGGTATCACCCATAAGTCCCTTCATATCTATAAACTGCACCGGAGTCACCCCATACAATTTCTGTACATCATCAGCATAATAATTTTCAACAGTAGTACCACCAGCCTTAGTTTTTGGTATCCTTATCAGAATATTATCGGTGGCAAGCTGAAGAAGATCTCTGTCTCCGGATACTATGACAACACTGTATCCTTCCTTGTCTGCAACCCTTGAGAGAGTTCCTATTATGTCATCCGCCTCATATCCACCCTTCTCAATGATCGTTATGTTCATCGAGGTTAGTACCTCCTTTATGAGAGGAACCTGCTCCCTGAGTTCATCAGGCATAGGTTTTCTTGTACCCTTGTATTCTTTGTACATCAAATGTCTGAATGTAGGCTGTTTCACATCAAAAGCTACACACATATTTGTGGGCTGCTCCTCGTCAATTATCTTGAAGATGATATTGAGAAAACCGAGCACAGCATTGGTGTGAAGGCCTTCGTAGTTTGTAAGATCCGGGAGACCATAAAACGCCCGGTTTAATATACTGTGTCCATCTATTATCAGGATCTTCTTATTCTGATCTGGCATCACTGCATCCTCCGTTTTTTATATTAGAAATATCTATAAACTGTTCATTCCCTTGTGGCTTAGATTATATTTATGGACTTTCTTCATAAACTCTGTAGATTTGTCCTGTTTCGTATTATTATCAATGTAGTATTTATCAATTGCACTCACATCATACTCTCCATCGTTCAAAAGTCTGGACTCAAAGAAATCCAGATAATAATACTCACTTTGTTCGTTTAGTTTGGATGTCTGTTCATAATTATACACCTTGTCAAGTGCACCGCTGTACAACCATATCAGTCCAGATACAACGAGAGCGATCACAACAAGAATCGTGGAGTTGGCAATTCTCTTTACAGTTGTAAGTCTGTTCATCTCCTCATCGAGATGTCTATCCAGTGCATTTTTGAAGTCTGTGGATATATTATCTGATTCATCAAGCTGTTTCATTCCAACAATAAGTGTATAATATATATCAAGCTCTTCATAACAGTTTTTGCAGGAACGGACATGCTTAATAAACTCCCTGAGCTCATCGTCAGGCAGCTTATTCTCTATGAATGCCATAATCTTTGACTGTGTTTCCAAACAATTCATATTATCCCTGCCGTTATTTTAATTTATCTCAAACGACCCATCATCATGGGTATTTTCAATCTTCCTTATAGTAATAAAATATGGTTCACCTTTCTCCGGGACAACTTGCACTCTGTCTCCAACTTTGTGTCCTAAAATTGCTTTACCTATAGGTGATACATTGCTCACAAGCCCCTCAAGGATATCAGCTCTAACACTTGTGACAACCCTGTATGTCTCTTCCTCATCGTCATCCTCAAAATATACAGTTACCGTGTTATCGATACCTACCTCATCATCCGAGGAGTTATCCTCTATGATATCTGCAGTTCTTACAAGTCTGTCCAGATATCTAATCCTTCTCTCGTTTGCATTCTTGTCCTTCTTTGCAGCGTAGTACTCAAAATTCTCGCTGAGATCACCTTGGGCTCTGGCCTCCTTGACCGCTTCAAGTTTCTCTTTCCTGACAACACACTTTCTGTATTCTATCTCCTGCTCTATCTTCTCTATATCCTTTTGTGTAAGCTGTTTTCCCATGTGTAAAACCTCCTGGGCACCTTAAAAGCCCTGACATATTATATGTGCAGTAAGACATATGCACATACCCTTGTATATACTACCACAAAACCGCTGCAAAGTAAAAAAGAAACCCGGCCTCAACTATAAAATAGTCGAAACCGGGAAATCCTTTATATATAATTCAGTAAATAAGCTCTATCAAATATTAGTTGTTGATGAGCTTGTCTGACTCGTTGTTCCAGCTGTAAAGTGCTCTGATCTGCTCTCCAACCTTCTCTGATGGATGCTCTGAAGCAAGCTTTCTCATAGCCTTGAAGTGAACCTGACGACCTGCTGGTGACATGTCAAGGAGGAACTCCTTAGCAAATGTACCATCCTGGATGTCCTTAAGGATCTGCTTCATAGCCTTCTTTGTCTCAGCTGTAACAATCTTAGGACCTGTTACATAATCACCGTACTCAGCTGTGTTAGAAATTGAATATCTCATTCCAGCGAAACCTGACTGGTAGATAAGATCTACGATAAGCTTCATCTCATGGATACACTCGAAGTAAGCGTTTCTTGGATCATAACCAGCCTCGCAGAGTGTCTCGAAACCAGCCTGCATAAGTGCACAAACACCACCACAAAGAACTGCCTGCTCACCGAAGAGGTCTGTCTCTGTCTCTGTTCTGAATGTTGTCTCAAGAACACCAGCTCTTGCTCCACCGATTGCAAGTGCATATGCAAGTGCGATGTCAAGTGCCTTTCCTGTAGCATCCTGCTCTACAGCAACAAGACAAGGTGTACCCTTTCCTGCCTGGTACTCTGAACGTACTGTGTGTCCAGGTGCCTTTGGTGCGATCATTGTTACATCAACATCCTTTGGTGGCTTGATACAACCGAAGTGAATATTGAAACCATGAGCGAACATAAGCATGTTGCCTGGCTCAAGGTTTGGCTCGATATCCTTCTTGTACATATCTGCCTGTAACTCATCGTTGATAAGAATCATAATTATATCAGCCTGCTTTGCAGCCTCAGCAGCTGTGTATACCTTAAATCCCTGTGCCTCAGCCTTAGCCCATGACTTGCTTCCTTCGTAAAGACCGATGATGACATTGCATCCTGACTCCTTAGCGTTGAGGGCATGTGCATGACCCTGACTACCATATCCTATGATTGCTATTGTCTTTCCATCAAGTAATGAAAGATTACAATCCTGCTGATAATAAATCTTTGCTTCTGCCATTTTCTTAATCCTCCTAATTTTGTATAAAATGACTTATATATTAACTACCACTTGGATAATTAAAAACTATTTTATATGACTTAGCCTCTTACCAATCCTGTAAGACCGGTTCTTACAAGCTCCACGATCTCGTGACCGTCAAGCAGTCTTAAGAACGCTTCACATTTTGTCGTCGTTCCAGTAAGCTCTATGATAACTGATTCTTTTGAAACGTCAACTATATTTGCTCTGAAAATATCCGCAACTGAGATTATGTCTTTTCTCTCAGAAGGTGTCGCCTTAACCTTGACAAGGACAAGCTCCCTGCATACTGATTTACCTGGTTCAAGCTCCACTATATCAACTACATCTTCAAGTTTGTTGAGCTGTTTCTTTATCTGGATGAGACTCGCCTCATCGCCGCTCACTGCAACAGTCATTCTGGAATAAGCAGGATTCTCGGTTTCTCCTACTGTCACACTGTCAATGTTATAACCTCTTCGACTGAACAGTCCGGACACTCTGCTCAAAACTCCTGATGTGTTGTCAACCAGCAGTGACAAAACAATATTACCCATCTATAAGTACCACCTTTCAAATCATTTCTTTAAAATGTTCTAAATTATTATAGATATAAACTTCCTTAATGTCAATTTATAACATGAATTTTGTCGTTATTTTTCTCTCTTTTTTGCAATCGGCAAAGGGCAAAATTTAATGTAATTTAGATATACTGCCAAAACTTATACCGTCCAGGCCGAATTTTGCTGAATATTTACTCTATACCCAAAAGATTTTTGACTACGACAACACAGTTTGCAGCATCTTCTGAATATCCATCTGCACCTATTTCTTCGGCGTAGCTCTCGGTTATAACGGCACCACCTATAATAACCTTGCTGTCAAGACCATTTTCCTTCACCGCCTCGACCACATCTTTCATTTTTACCATAGTTGTGGTCATGAGTGCTGAGAGACCTATTATGCTTGCATTGTTGTCCTTTGCAGCTTGTATGATCACATCACACGGAACATCCTTGCCCAGATCTATAACGTTAAACCCATAATTTCTGAGCATGAGAACAACAAGATTTTTGCCTATATCATGTATATCACCCTCTACAGTTGCAACCACGATCGTCGGCATATTGGAGCTGTCCTTGTCTTTTAAGACAAGAGGACTTATGACTCCTATTGCCATCTCCATAGTCTCAGCACTTGAAATAAGCTGTGGAAGGAAATATTTCTTTTTCTCGAACAACTTTCCAACTTCATTGATCGCACCGATCAGATCATTGTCTATTATGGACTGAGGATCTGCACCGCTTGCAAGAACAGCATTGACATCATCCAGTATAGTTCGCTTATTACCTTTGAGTACATCTATGTAAATCTGACTTTTGCCCTCGAGATCAGAGCTTGCCTTACCTCCTGATGTTCCTGCGCCGGGAGCTGCAATGTCAAGTGCTTTTACATTCTCAATATAACGAACATCACTCTCCTCCTTAAAAAGAAGCATATCCGAGGCAAATGCAGCATTCATAAGCATAGTCTGAGACGGGTTCGCTATAGCCATGGTGAGACCTCTCTCTATAGCCATAGTGAGGAATGCTGTGTTTACAAACATTCTCTCAGGAAGTCCAAATGAAATATTGGACAGACCACATATAGTCGCAAGACCATTGTTATAACAGTAATTTATCGTCTTCAGACAATTGACCGCAGCATCGCGCTGCGCACCAACCGTGGCTACAAGTCCATCGACAACCACATCATTTTTGGTAAATCCCATACCATATGCGGTATCAAGAACGGTGTTGATTATATCCTCTTTTTCCTGTGGGCTTTCAGGCAGTCCCTTGTCTGAAAGAGGTAACAGGATAAACATCGCACCATATTTTCTTACAAGCGGAAGTATCTCCTCCATTTTCACTTTTTCAAGGGAAACAGAATTGACAAGCGCCCTTCCTGGATATATCCTAAGTGCTGCCTCAAGCACCTCAGGCGAACTTGAATCAAGACACAATGGCAAATTCACCGCCTGGGATACCTGATATACCACCTTAAGCATCATCTCTCGTTCATCAATGCCGTTCATGCCGACATTGATATCTAGTATAGATGCTCCTTTTTCTACCTGTTCCTCAGCCATGTTCATGACCATTTCCAGAGAGCCTTCCCTGAGTTCAGCCTGTAGTTTTTTCTTTCCGGTAGGATTTATCCTCTCACCAACAACCTTAAATGGAGCATCAAGATCAATTACAAGAGAAGATCTCTCTGATGAGATACATCTCACATGGTCATTGCTTATCTCTGGAACCGGCATGGATCCTGCCATATCAGAGAGCGCCTTTATATGTTCAGGTCTTGTACCGCAGCAGCCTCCTACCATTCCGGCGCCCGCCTCTATTATAAGTTTCATATCTTCCGCAAATTCTTCCGGTGTCATGCGGTATACGCTCTTATCGTCTATGAGTTCTGGCATTCCTGCGTTAGGCTTGGCAAATATTGGAACAAATGCAATACTCTTCATCTGTCTGACAAGTTCAACCATCTTGTCCGGACCCGTTGAACAGTTGACTCCTATCGCAGCGACACCTAGATTTTGAAGAACATTCACAGCTGTCACGGGATCGGTTCCATACAGAGTACGCCCATCTTCATTGAATGTCAGACTCGCTATTATTGGAAGTTCCGAAACCTCATTTGCAGCAATCACAGCAGCCCTAGTCTCGGCAAGACTCATCATGGTCTCAACCACAAGGAGGTCACATCCGCTCTCATCAAGGATCTTTATCTGTTCCTTGTACACATACACAAGTTCCTCAAATTGCAGTTTTCCCATCGGATAAAGCATCTCGCCCGTCATGGTTATATCTCCCGCAACGAGACCATGCCCTGCTGACTTCACTGCTTTTTTAGACAGTTCCACAAGATCCCTGTTCATATTTTCAAGATCATCTGCCAGTCCGTATTCGTTAAGTTTTATACGGTTACATGTAAATGTAGGCGCATATAAAATATCTGTTCCTGCATTTAAATATGCAGTCTGGAGATCTATCATTATCTGTTTATGCTCAAGTATCCATTTTTCCGGGCATACGCCAAGTGGCATACCTGCAGCCATAAGGTTTGTTCCTGTCGCTCCGTCAAGTATAAGGATCTTATCGTCAAAAAGTTTCCTGAATTCAGTCTTATTCATATGTATTACCTCGGTGTTTAATAATTGCAATTTTGTATGTCTATGTTTTGCTTAGATCAGGCATCCGCAAGTCCTTCGTCAACTATCTTTCCATCGCCATCTGCGGCGGCAGTTGCAAGCATATCACATCTTTCATTTCCCGGATTGCCGGCATGGCCTTTGACCCACAGAAATTCTACTTTATGCGGAGCCTTCGCCGCAAGCAGCCTCTCCCACAGATCCCTGTTCTTGACTGGATCATTCTTGCCCCTTTTCCAGCCTTTTTTTATCCATCCATCTATCCAGTGCTGATTAAAAGCATTGCACAAATACTGCGAATCTGAATAAAGTTTTACATTGCACGGTTTTATCAGAGCCTCTAAACCTACTATTGCAGCCATCAGCTCCATTCTGTTATTTGTTGTCTTTATGTATCCCTGACTGTACTCTCTCTCATGTAATTTCCCGTTTACATCCACATACTGAAGTACCGCGCCATATCCGCCGGGACCATTTGGATTGCCCCTAGCCGAACCATCTGTGTAAAGAATAACATCCATGTCTTTTATATCTCCAAATCATTATAATGATAAATCTATTTTATATAGTTTCTATATACATGTAAGTAATTTACAAATTATCCTCTGCAGCTTATCAGCAGCGGTATCTCCAGCTTTTATTATATCTGAATGTGACAATTCTCCGCCAAGTCCTGCGGCTTTGTTGCATACTGAGGAAAGTGCTGCAACCCTCATTCCCATATGTCTGGCTGCAATCGCCTCACACACGGTACTCATCCCGATGGCATCAGCCCCAAGCCTTTTATACATCTGTATTTCTGCCGGAGTCTCATACTGTGGGCCTGTGACCTGGATGTACACACCAGACTTACAAGGAATATCCAAGCTGCTGTAACAGTCTTTTATTTTCTTGATGATCTCCGGATCATATACATGTGTCATATCCGGAAAACGCACGCCAAACCTGTCATAATCTTCATAGATAAGAGGCGATCTCACAAATGATGAAATGTGATCTTCTATAACCATGATATCTCCCACATCCAGCTTATCCGCAATACCTCCCGATGCGTTTGTAAGTATAAGATTTTTCACTCCGAGAAGTCCCATCATCCTTACAGGCATCACAACCTGATCCATGCTGTATCCCTCGTAATAATGTACGCGTCCCTGCATCAACAGGACATTTTTTCCCGCTATCTCACCACACACAAACCTTCCTCTGTGTCCTTCAACGGTTGATCTAGGGAAATCCGGGATCTCAGAATAATCGACAAATACCGGATTTTCAACAATATCAGCCATGTGTCCAAGACCACTTCCGAGAACAATGGCTGTATCTGGAATATCATTTATCTGCCTTTTCATGTGGTCCGCAGCATTTTTTATATCTTTATAAGTTACAACATCTGTATTCAAATTTCTTACTCCTGCCTTTTTTATAATGAACCAGCGCTTGTTTCATTATAATTGCCTTTTTATAACAACTCAACATATTTTTACTCAAAAAAATAGGGAGGTAAGATCATTCCTTACCTCCTTAAAATATAAGTAATAACGGAGATGAAGGGATTTGAACCCTTGCGCCGGTTGCCCGACCTACCGCATTTCGAGTGCGGACCCTTCAACCACTTGGGTACATCTCCAATTATACATTAATAATAGCAGACAACAGGCATGCCATCGTATGCTATATTAAACAATTGTTCTGCGGCGGAAAGTGGCAGATTAACACATCCATGAGATCCACTTGTCTTATAAATATCACCGCCAAAGGAACTTCTCCATGTCGCGTCATGGAATCCGATTCCCAGTTCACCGATAAACGGCATCCAATACTTTACAGGAGTTTCATAATCATCTCCTATAAGAACTGCTGGAGTTTTGGTATACAATATAGTGTATACACCTCCCGGTGTCCTGTACTTGCCACCTTGTGCAAGACTGCCTGTAACACAGTCAGAATCCATAACAAGATCACCATTCACGTACACATATATGTGCTGCTGACCAAAGTCACACTCAATATATGTATTTCCGATATCATCACCACCATCACGGTATACTGCTGCATAGCAGTCCAAAAGCGGTGTACGCTCCACCGATTCACCGGCCTCAAGCAATGTGTAGAGTTCCTCGGTCTCCCCCTCGACATCGATCAGCCATCCATACCACGTATTGTCAAGTGTAACGGTTCGCCCGTCGTGGGTCCTGAAATTTCTCGGAACACCATATGTATCATATCTGTCAGCCATGTTTTGTACATATTCCTGTACTTTATCTTTCTGGAATTCTATCTTCTCAGCTGTAATATCAGATATCCAATCACCATATTCCTCGCTTGTGAGTTCCCATGAAACCTCATCGATCTTATATGTGATCTTCATGGACAATATCTTCTCGAGCTTAGCCTGTTCAGATATGATCTCTTCACTGTCAGCTGTAAGTGTAGGTTTTTCATACACATCCGTTTCATCCAGGTCTACCAGCTTGTCGCCTTTGGTAAGCGCCTCATCTATTATACAGCATAATTCTGTAAAATCAATATAATTTCCCTCAGTTTCAGGAATTATTGTAGATTTTCCATCTTTTATTGCAACCGATGCATCTATAGGTTTCTCCATATTGCTCTCCTGAGTAAAGTCACAGTTCTTCAGGAGTGTCTCTAGTTTATCCTTGTCATAATCCGCAGTATAGTATAATTCGTAATCCTTTCTTATGCACATATAGTATGGCCACAAAAATCCATTCTGTTCACTTATTATTTTTTTAGCTGTAACATTCGGACTTATGACAAGACCTATATCATCAGGCTTTATCTTGTATTCGCTGTCATCCCTGAGTTTGAGAGTAAGCGAATAGTCTGATATGTATTCTCCTATAAATTGATCTACCTCATCAAGTGTATAAAATGAATAGTCTGATCCATTGATATAAGTCTTATAATTGTAATGGAACATGAACCATACAGATACCGCTACATATGTACAAACGATGACCGCGGCGCATATTATTCCAACGATCTTAAGGGTTTTATGTGACTTATGGACTCTTTCTTTGACTTCGCCTGTCTGTGTTTTTTTATGGTCATCTGACTGCACTGACGGTTCCTGCACATTCTCTGACAGGACAGACATGACAGCCGTAGCTGCACTGTCCTCATCGGATCCACCATCGTCAGCCCGATCTGTATTCTCATCGAACACCATATCTGTGGCAGCATCATTTTCAGTCACCGTCTCTTCATCAAATATACGGTCTCCAGCAGATGTATCTATTGAAGATTCCTCAGCAGGTTCATCATCATCAAATACCTTTTCTGTATCTGTCTCGTCTGCTTGAACTTCCTCTGTAAATATATCATCAGCACCAGCTGCATCGGATACTTTCTCCGTCCCATCTGGTATGTTGTCTATCTTTTCATCAATATCTCTGCCCATTTTATACTCTCTCGACCCTTCAAACTTTATTTAAAGTGGATTTGATCCAGTAAACATAATTTTATAGTGTATGTTTGATTATTGCAACCATTAAATATTTTTAAATATTTACACATGACGTCACAATATTTAAACACAAGTCTATCTCTCCAGATTGATCGTCACAAGATCCGGTTCATTATTCACTCTGATCTTCAAAGTGTGGAGGCCAAGACCTGCACTGACTATCATATGTCTGTTTCCGATAGTATAATCTCCCTTATAATATTCAGGAAAAAACTTTATCATCGGAGAGATCAGTCCGCCAAGCCGTGGGATTATGATAAGTCCGCCATGGACATGCCCTGACACTGTCAGATCAGCTCCCCATTCTGAATACTCTTCAAAATAATCAGGATCATGTCCTATCAATATGTTATATTTCTTTTCGTCCGGAATACCTAGTTCATTTTTAAGATACAATCTATCCATGTTCAATTTTTTAAATCTACGGTAATATTCAGGTTTCATATCAAGACCGTGTACAGTGATATTATAGTCATTGAGATACACACTATCATTTATCAGCCAATGCACATTCTCTCGGGTCCCATCGTACAGTTTTGTCCACATGTCGCCATACCTGTCATATATTGATGTACGCATCTCATGATTTCCCTTTCCGACATATACCGGGAAACGACTCCCAAGCATATTCAAAAAATCCACACCAACATCTACAGACAGTCCCGGCTTGCCCACTATCACATCCCCGGCAACAAGCATAAAGTCTGGATCGATCGTTTCCACCGCACGTATCAGTTTCTCATTGTGATCTCCATAACTTGCGTTATGGAGATCAGATATCATAACTATTCGGGCGGATTTTTTTATTCTCTTGTCTCTTATTTTGTAATTTGAAAATGATATTTTTCTGTTTTCCCTATAACTCTCGATCAAAACGTTCACAAGGGTTATAACACATAGAGCAATAACTATAATTATAATATATTTCATAAGATCAACCTTCTAAAAACCTTCCTCACTGCATATCCAATGTTCATTGCATCAACACTTTCATCGGCATATATAGTAACTTTTCCAATATATCTTTCACCGGCATAATAACATATCTCTCCAAGTTCATCACCTTTTTTTACTGGTGCTGTGATGTTCTCCTGGATCTTAATTTTCTTACTTACATTTTCTTTGCTCTCATTGCCGATCAAAATACTCTCAAATTTCAACTGAGTCTTAATTGTAACATAGTCAGATGTGCCTTTGTCTATACTTAATTTATTTTCTTTCATAACAGCCTTATCGGTATATTTATGACACTTAGAATAGCCGTAGTCCAGGAGCCTACAGGCATCTCCATTTCTTATATCCTTCGTCTCTCCTCCCATGATCACGGCTATGAGTTGTATACCATCTCTCTCGGCAGTTGCCGACATACAATATTTCGCAGTGCTGGTATATCCTGTTTTCAGCCCTGTTGCACCGGTGTACATATTGAGAAATTTATTGGTATTTACAAGATCAAAACGACTTTCTCCGCGCGATGTTTTATGTATGATAGAATCCATCCATATACCTGAATAGTCAAATATCTCGGGGTGCTTTGTTATAAGTTCCCTCGACATTATAGATATATCCCTGGCAGACATTTCATGCCCGGCAGTATCAAGTCCACATGCGTTTTTAAATGATGCATTTTTCATTCCAAGTTCTTCAGCTCTCTCATTCATCAGATTTACAAAAGCTGGTTCAGAATCGGATATTTTTTCAGCCATCGCAACAGCTGCATCGTTGCCGGACGCTATTATTATACATTTTATCATATCCTGCACAGTCTGTTCTTCACCTGTTTCAAAAAAACACTGTGAACCGCCCATGGATGCTGCATGATCACTCACCACAACAGTGTCATCCAAAGAAAATTTCCCCTCATCCATCGCCTCAAATGTGAGAAGCAACGTCATAATCTTTGTGACTGATGCCGGGGCCATAGCAATATCGCAGTTTTTTTCATATATAACCTGCCCCGATTCTGCCTCCATCAGTATGGCGCTAGGAGATTTTATATCCACATCATAATTATCGGATGACTCACTGTCCTGTAAGTCCTGGGACTCCTGAATATCTTTGGTTGTCAAATTCTCCTCCGTTTCCTCAGCTTGTGCTTTCCACGCTGGATTTAACACGCCTGCGCAAATACAGAACACTATCAATAGACAGATATGTATACATCTCTTTTTTGTGAACATAGATTTCAGCCCTGTAATTTTATTTATCATATTATATTCACACACACAGAAGCTTTATTCTATAAAAGCAAATGAGAAATTCTATTATGATTATTTTCTTTATTTTGAGCATATTTTCTGATATAATCAAGGATTAGAAAATAAGGAGGACATGTTTCATGAGTATGAAATTAGTTAAAAGAGTACCAACTGGCGATGAGATCAAGGAACTATACCCTCTTTCAAGCGAGTTGAAAGCCATCAAAGCCAGGAGAGATGAAGAGATCAGAAAAATTTTCGTAGGCGATGATGACCGATTTATATTTATCATTGGCCCTTGTTCAGCAGACAATGAGGATGCTGTTTGCGATTACCAGAACCGTCTTGCAAAGGTTGCCGATGAAGTTAAGGATAAAATACTGGTTATTCCACGTATATATACAAACAAGCCAAGAACAACAGGTGACGGATACAAGGGAATGCTTCATCAACCTGATCCAACAAAGGCATCAGACATGCTTGAGGGTCTCTACGCAATCCGTAAGATGCATATAAGAGCCATAAAGGAAACTGGCCTTACAGCTGCCGATGAGATGCTTTACTCAGAGAACTGGCAGTATGTTGATGATATTCTCTCCTACGTTGCTATCGGAGCACGTTCAGTTGAGGATCAGCAGCACAGACTTACAGCAAGCGGTATGGATGTTCCAGTTGGAATGAAGAATCCTACAAGCGGTGATTACAATGTAATGATGAATTCATGTATAGCAGGTCAGCACCATCACACATTCCTCTACTCAGGATGGGAGGCACATACAGATGGTAATCCTCTTACACACTGTATTCTTCGTGGTGCACTCAACAAGCATGGACAGTCTATATCAAACTACCATTACGAAGATCTCAGACTTCTCGCTGACACATATCAGAAGTTCAATCTTGTAAACCATGCATGTATAGTTGATGCAAACCACAACAACTCAGGCAAAAAGTTCATTGAGCAGCCTAGAATCGTCAAAGAAGTAATACATAGCAGAAATTATGATCCTGAGATCAAAAATCTTGTAAAGGGTGTCATGGTTGAGAGCTATATAGAGGACGGCAATCAGCCTGTAGACGGCGGATGCTATGGAAAATCTATCACAGATCCTTGTCTCGGATGGGATAAGACAGAGCGACTTCTCAAGGAAGTTGCTGATCTCCTCTAATATCCGTTATATGATCTCCTGATGAGATAAAAAAGATCATATCAGTATACTTTAAACAATAAGTTACTGATATGATCTTTTATTTTGTCTCGAAATTAAATTGTATGGCTTATTTTGAAATAACGTCGTGCATATCGCAAAGTTTGATCAGAACCTTTCTGCCAAGTGCGACGTCACCCATCATTTTAAATTTGCCTGTCGTATATGCATATATCGGATCGACAATCTTCCTGAGAAGTCTGGACAACACAGGTGCTGTTATAACTATCTTTACATTATATGTATCGTGATGTGTTTCAGCGTCAGCGCTTTCCCCACTGCCAAAAATCTTAATATCTGCCTCATGATCCCTTATGTCTATGTAGAACACCCCATTATCAGAGCCTATGATATTAAACTGCAGACAACAATCCTCTGTGTCGCTCCAGTCGATTTTTCCCAGAATGCCTCCGATATGATCTGTGCATTCTGAATATGTCATATATAAAACTCCCTTTTGCTTTATACTATGTCCATCCCGATTGTATGTTTTAGGGTACGGTTCTTTTATAAGAACTCGAAATCGTCATCACCCTCATCGCCATCTCCGATGAGAACCTGATTACGCTTTACGCCCTCTTCTACTTCACCTATGATAAGCTCCTCTTCTTCCTCTTCCTGGGCTGCCTGAGCGCTCTTACCTGTGAATGCAGCTGGCTTTGGCTCTGCAGTCTGAGTTGACTTCGGTGTCATCTTAAGTTTCTGTGGTGCATCTCCGCCCTGAGACTTCATCTTGAGCTTTGTCACAGGATCTGCCTCAACTGCAGCCTCTACCTTCTCAGCGGCCTCGGCAACTTTGGCACTTGATCCACTCTTGAGTGCCTCCATCTCATCCTTGAGTTTTGCAAGCTCAGCCTTTGCATTGGCAATTACCTCATTGGCTTTCTTCTTTGCATCATTGATGATCTTGTTAGCCTCTGCATTCGCAGCGTTGGCTTCCTTCTTTGATCCAGGAGCTGCCTGCTCAAGCTGTTTCTCAAGCTCATAAATCTTTACACTGTTCTCCATAAGGCTCTTTTTTGAAACCTCATTCTCTGACTCCAGTGCTGCATATTTTGTCTGCAGATCTGCGTACTCCTCTGCCATTGTACGCATAAAACTGTTAACCTCATCCTTATTATATCCAAAAAGTCCTTTTTTAAAGGTTTTA
Source organism: Coprococcus sp. (assembly GCA_050874325.1). Classification (GTDB taxonomy): domain Bacteria; phylum Bacillota; class Clostridia; order Lachnospirales; family Lachnospiraceae; genus Coprococcus. The sequence continues at coordinate 172,839 of JBNMKK010000003.1, forward strand.
GATTCAATCTGATCCTTTGTCAACATTGCATAGTTCTCCTTTTCAGTATTAATTGAACTTTCTATAGTAATTCTTAACGTTTATAGAAACTCCACTTGTAATTATATTAACAAATATTCATTTTTTCAACAATATTGTGGGATTTTATAAAAATTTCCCAATATCATGGAGGTTTTTTATCAATTCGTCAATAAATTACAGTTCCCTGCTATCCAATAATATAGTAAATGGACCGTCATTGGACAGATCAACCTTCATATCTGCACCAAACTCTCCATGTTCAACCACAGTTACATGTTCGCGGCATTTTGAAATTATATATTCATACATCTCATTTGCCATATCCGGTGCACCTGCCCCTGTAAATGATGGTCTGTTTCCCTTTTTACAATCAGCACACAACGTGAATTGTGAAACGATCAGCAATTGCCCATCAACACTGTTTATATCCAGATTGGTCTTGCCATTCTCATCGGCAAATATCCTCATCTTGACAAGCTTATTTATCATCTTGTCAGCAATCTCTTTTGTATCAGAATCATACACACCTACAAATACCAGAAGTCCCTTTCCGATATTTCCGATCACTTTATCATCAACCTCAACTGAGGCATGATTCACTCGCTGTATCACAAATTTCATTGATTCCCCACCTTATCTGTCTGCCATGCTTATAGCCTCGACCGCTACACTTCCACCACGAACAACCTCTATCCTGTTTGGGAAACTCTCCTTGAACAGCTTTATTGCATTGTCATTCTTTGCATCAGTCTGAACGCACTCGACAAGCACAGATTTCTTATTGTAGTCAGTGATCTTGTATCCAAATGCATTTGCAATTCTGAATACCTCGTCCTTGTCCTCATTTGAACAGCTGTTGACCTTGACATACAATATCTCATTGTTATGTATGGCTATATCTGTATAGTCAACAACCTTGATGACCTCAACGCTTCTGTTGAGCTGCTTTTTAACCTGCTCAAAGGTCCTGTCGTCGCTGGTGAAACCTATGGTCATTCTCGATATGGTTTCATCCTCAGTAACACCGACAGTTATTGTATCTATATTGTATGATTTGCTTGAAAACAAGCCTGAAATCCTTGCAAGTACACCTACCTCATTCTCTACAAACAGGCATATCCATCTCTTTTTTACACTCATTCTATATACCCCTTTCCTGTGGCTTATATCATCAATTGTTATAGAAATATTTCTTTTGATCTATCGAAATCAGCAGTCAAGTATCATATCGTTCAGCGATTTTCCGCCAGGAACCATAGGGAATACATTTGCTGTAGGATCAATGAAAAACTCTATAACTGTAGGTCCCTGTGTGTTTGCCTTTGCGGCCTCAAATGCAGGTCTGATCTCCTCCGGCCTTGTGACTCTGATTCCCTTTGCATCGTAGCTTTCAGCCAACTTGACAAAGTCTGGAGAATACTTCGGGCAACATTTGTCCGGATTCTGGCAATCTCTGTTACATCTTCTTCTGTATCTGAGACATGTGCTGCTGTATCTCTTGTTGAAGAAAAGCTCCTGCCACTGGCGTACATTTCCGAGATAGCCATTGTTCAGTATGCAGAGTGTAACCGGAAGTTCAAGTGCAACAGCCGTAGCCATCTCCTGGATATTCATCTGGACTCCGCCGTCTCCTGAGATACAGATAACATCTTTGTCCATATTGCCAAGCTTTGCACCTATGGCAGCAGGAAATCCGTAACCCATGGTTCCAAGACCTCCCGATGTGAGAAGCTGCTTGTTCTCGTCTATATCGATGTACTGTGTTGTCCAGAGCTGGTTCTGACCAACGTCAGTTGTGATGACAAGATTGCTGTACATATCGTTTATAGTCCTTATGATCGCCTCAGGGGTCACTCCATCATATCTGTTCATGTTGATAGGATACTCAGCCTTGACATTCATAATGTCGTCCACCCAGTCTTTGATATCGAGAGGCTCTGCGTATTCGAGCATCTTGGATATTGCAACCTTTGCATCTGCAACTATAGGTATATCAACCTTTATATTTCTTGATATGGATGCTGCATCTATGTCAACGTGTATGATCTTGGCATTTTTCGCAAATGTGTCTATAGTACCTGTTATTCTGTCGTTAAATCTACAGCCTATGGAGAACAGTACATCACTCTCCATAATTGCCTTATTGGATGCCATGTTTCCATGCATACCGATGTTTCCTACATACAATGGATGATCTGTCGGGATCGCACCTTTTCCCATGATAGTTGTGACTACAGGGATACCAGTCTTCTCGGCAAGTTCCTGCATCTCTTTTCTTGCGTGGGCTATATTGACACCGCCGCCACAGAGAAATACTGGTTTCTTTGCATTTTTAAGTTCTGTGAGAGCCCTCTTGATCTGTCCTACATGTACTCCCTCGGATGGCTTGTAACCTCTGATATTTACCTCTGTTGGATACTCATCACTTCCCATGGCAAGCTGTACATCCTTTGGAATATCGACAACAACAGGTCCTGGTTTTCCGGTTCTTGCTATGTAGAATGCATTCTTGATGATCCTTGCAAGGTCTTCCCTCTTTCTTACTGTGACTGCGTACTTGCATATACTTCTGGTGATTCCGACTATATCAACCTCCTGGAAAGCATCATTTCCAATGAGATTAGTTGGAACCTGTCCTGTAAAACATACCAGCGGCACACTGTCGTAGTTGGCTGTTGCTATTCCCGTTACAAGATTTGTCGCTCCCGGTCCACTTGTAACCAGGCACACACCTACTTTTCCCGTTGAACGAGCGTATCCATCTGCTGCATGAACAAGCGCCTGCTCATGTCTTGGAAGTATCATATCTATCCCTTCCGCATCATACAATGCATCGAACAGATCTATAGCCGTTCCGCCCGGATAGGCGAACAGGGTATCGACGCCTTCCTCCTGCAGTGCTTTTACAAACATCTTTGCTCCATTGATCTCCATATCTCTTACCTCCTGTAAAGTCCGTAATAATGTAAACTTATGCGCCACAGGGATATTTCATCTCTCTGCACCCCATGCATAAAAAAGCCCTAAGCGCAAATGTTTTTACGCTTAGGGCGAATATATTCATATCCGTGGTACCACCTAAATTCAGACAAATGTCTGCACTCATCAGATACTATAATAACTCATCGCTGCAAATCATTATTAATATCTTATTCCTGTAACGGGGAAAACCGTTGAAACCTACTCGACAACAACAAACAAATACATATGAATGTTGCAATCTTTCAGCCCACTGCTCGAAGGCTACCTTCCATACATTCCTGATAAAGATTCTCACCGCCATCTTCTCTCTGTACATCGGGGGATGTATGTACTCCTCCTTGTCATAGCATTTGACTTTTTTCTAATCGTTTAACGACCCTTAGATGTTAATATTTTATCATTAACATAGGGATGTGTCAACGATTCTTTTATTCCTCAAAATACTACTCCGCCAGCAGTTCAAACCAGAACACATCATATCCTGCCGCAGCGGCAACCCTTTGGGATGCTATATGAGACATTCCTGTTCCATAATACGGAATTTTGCCATATCTGAGTATATCCATAGTGAGTTCGGACACCAATGCTGTTCCCACATGTCTTCCCTCAGCGTTCTCAACAACATCTATACCTATCTGCCAGAACTCTTCACTGTCAGCACTCGCTCCTGCCATGCCTATTATCTCTCCATCCGATACCGCTGCCACAGCAAGAACGTCAGGGGTGTTCTCTGCAAAGCAAAATGCTTCACTCCATCTGTTGTCACCTTTAAATTGCAAGATCTCATCACCCTTATATTTGGTGATGCCGTAATTCTTTACGGATATTGAGGTGTCCGCAGTATCTTCACACTCTTTTGTTCCTAATTGTGCATTCAGTTTTGTCGGTAGATAAAATGGATGAGCAGATTTCAATTTACACCCGTATCTGGAAAGAATACTGTCAAGCTCACGGAAATTCTCTATATCCATAAACCATTTACCATCTGTATTCTCATATCTTGCCCTACATTCATCAACTATCTCTCTTCGACCAGTGAATAATAATTTACCATTTACCACAGCTATTTTTAACGGGCATTTCTCCTGACCATCAAACCGTCTCTGACCATCTATCTGTCTGTATACAGAGAATACATTGCCGCCCGTATATATCCTGTCTGTTTCACAGCAGTAATCCTTAGCCAGCTGATGATATAATGCTTTTTTCATCTTCTCAGACAACCAGCGTTTTCTTGTAAGAACATTCGTATGTCCAATTCGCACTTCATTCAAAAGAGGCACATCAACTTCATCATCGGTATGATGAAATACAAATCCAAGCTTTTCCTGCACTGTGCGAGATTTTGCGTTGCCATCGTAGTAGCCGCACCATATCGTTCTCATGCCGAGATCAATAAAGCCATGTTCTATAAGTCTTCTGGCTGCCTCCGGTGCGTACTCGTTTCCCCAGTGTGGCTTTCCTATCCAGTATCCAAGTTCACACTCATCATCGCGGTCTGTCATGTCTGTTCTGCCGTTTAACAATAGTTCAATGGCTCCCACAACCAGACCGCTGTCCTTCAGGCACACAGCATAACACTCCGGTCCGTTAAATACATTCCGTATCACATCAAGACTGTACTCCTTACTCTCATGCACAGGCCATCCGGCAATGGGACCTACATCAGGGTCAGTCGCATATTCATATAATATATCCACGTCGCTCTCCTGCCAGCGGCGCAGGATCAATCTTTTTGTTTCTAGTATTGAATCACTCATCTTATTTTATCTCCTATATGTCAAATTTCTTATTTTACCTTTAATGCCTCAGATCCATCATCGTAGCCCTCGTTTCCCCATTTCTTTACTATCCTCAGATATTTTCCAAGATTGATAAACGATCTCACGATCTCGTCCACTATGACCGCAAGAAAAACTCCGGCGATCCCAAGTTTAAGGACAAACACAAACAAAAGTGCAACTGAAACCACCCAAACAGTTCCAAATAGTTGTGTTATGAGCATCCAGATTGTGTTGCCGCTGCCTCTGATCGCATTGCCAACCACTATGTTTGCAGATTTTGCGAACAGATTGATACTGATGAATATCAGATATATCCCGCATGATGCAATGATGCTCTTGTCGTTGGTGAACAGAGATATGATCTGCTGCGGAAACGCAAGACATACACCGAGTGTGATGATTCCAACCACTATACACAGTCCGTATGCACAGACGCACACACCCTTGTATTTATTCAAGTCATTGTTTCCCTTTGCCTCACCGGTTAATGTCATCGTGCCATTTCCTATTGCCCCAATGATAACTACAGCCAGAACTTCAACGCTGAATATGATGGAGTATATTCCCGCCGCCATCTCATTTATAGCGTTGAGTATCCTTATGAGCAGCAGATTGCCGAGGTTCCACGCAAAATCCTCAAGAGCCGTGTTTACGCCCAGCTTTGCCGACAAAAGATACGGCTTTATATGTGCCTTTATCACCCATTTCATTGATGGTTTTGTTTTAAGTTTCTTGCTTGACACCACGAATATCACAGCAAATATAAGTCCGGTGTACTCCGCCACAGTTGTGGCTATAGCAGCTCCCTTTATACCCATCGCCGGCAGCCCGAATCTTCCAAATATCATGATCCAGTCGAGGAAAATATTCACTCCCGACCTTATGAGTCCATATACGACAAGTGGTTTGGTATAATTCGATGTCTGAAGTATTACACTGAAGGCGCCGCCGAGTCCTGTAATCAGGAATACCGGTGCATAGTACCTTGAATAATCAAGACACATCGGCATCAGGCTGTCCGACACACCCATAAGTCTGAACACGAACTCAGCGCCAAATGTCCAGAAGAAAAATAACAGTATCGGTATTATGTTGTTGTATTTCACCATAGCACCCGAATATTCCTCTATGTGCTCATTATCTCCTGCACCAACGCTCTGGCTTATCAGTATGGATGCTCCTGTCACTATGGAAAAGCAAAATGACATGGTGGTCCACATCGGTGAAGTCACATTGCCAAGCGCACTCATATACATGCTGTTTACGTGTCCAAGAAATATCCTGTCTATAAGCATCTGAAGCTGAGATATCAGATTGCTCAGCATGATCGGAACTGCTATGTTCAGTAATCCCGGAAGATATTTTTTATTAGTCTTTAGTAAAGTGTTTTTCATTGTAGTATTTCTCTTTCTAGTACAAATATTTGCAAGCTCCAACGTCATGATGTTCATTACAGAGTTTGTGTTCATACACACAAATAACAATTATATTGCATTATATCAATACCTGCCATATCTTGCATTAAACTTGTGGTATGAAATAAAAAAATTATGACTTCAAGATCCATGCTTTTATTCTTTTCACATCTTTAAATCAGCCTGCTCCAAATAATCAGCTAAAAGTTCTATAAGATCAACTTCCAAATATAATGTATAGATACCACAAAAAGGGGTAAATAAATGTGCTCAATCGCCGGATTTTATAATTCCATCAAGGATTTCAATATCGAACGGGAACGATACTCATACATATTGAACGATATGAACAATGCTCTCGTCCACAGAGGACCGGATGCTCAGAACATCATGCTGTCATCGCGCTGCGGACTTGCACACACAAGACTTTCCATACGTGACGTGGCAAGAGGTGAACAGCCCATGAAAAAGGTTGTCGGAGAAAATTCTATATACATAGTATACAATGGAGAAATCTACAACACTAAGGAACTGAAATCAGAACTGCTCGCTCTCGGTTATACATTTGACACTACATCTGACACAGAGGTAATACTTAACTGTTTTCTGCACTATGGACCGGATTTTGTACATAAGCTGAATGGAATATTTGCATTTGCAATATATGACGAACACATCCATACCATATATCTCTACAGAGATCACTTCGGTGTCAAGCCACTGTATTACTCGGTGACAGACGACAAGACTCTGGTATTTGCATCGGAGATAAAAGGAATCCTCTGCTATCCGGGTATCCGACCGGTGATAGATGCAAAGGGATTGTGTGAGGTATTCGGAATCGGACCATCCAAGACTCCGGGATGTGGTGTATTCCAGAATATAGATGAAGTGAAACCGGGACACTTCTTGAAGTTCTCGGCATACGGCATGACTGACTTCACATACTACCGCATAACAAGCACACCGCACACGGACAGTTACGAGGACACGGTGGAGAAGGTTCGTTATCTTGTGAGGGACAGCATAGAGAGACAGATAGTATCTGATGTGCCAATTTGTACATTTCTCTCAGGTGGGATCGACTCGTCAATAGTCAGCAGTGTATGTGCTGCAGCGCTAAAGAAACAGGGAAAAAAGCTGCACACTTTCTCGTTTGACTTCAAAGATAACTCCATATATTTCAAGTCAAATGCATTTCAGCCGGAGCAAGACCGCCCTTATGTCGACATGATGATCTCTCACATAGATTCAGAACACACATATCTGACATGCAATTACAGCGATCTTGCAGATTACCTATACACATCCGTTGAATCCAGAGATATGCCGACTATGGCGGATGTGGATTCTTCCCTTCTCTACTTCTGCTCACTTGTGGCAAAGGAATACAAAGTAGTCCTAACCGGGGAATGTGCTGATGAGATATTTGGAGGCTACCCTTGGTTTTACAGGGAAGAACTGCTGTCAGCAGATACATTTCCATGGATGAAGGATCTGTCACCAAGGCTATCCGTGCTGTCGCCAGACCTCAGAGAGTCCCTGGATATACCGGGATATGTGTCATCTCTGTACAATTCTCTCCTGTCCGAGATCAATCTTTTTCCAGGGGAATCCGACACAGAAAAGCGCCGAAGGCAGATATCCTATCCGAATATCAGGATGTTCATGCAAACATTGCTTGACCGAATGGACAGAACAAGCATGGCAAGCGGACTTGAAGCTAGAGTTCCATTTGCTGATTCGCGAATACTGGATTATGTGTTCAATGTTCCGTGGGAGTACAAATATTCCGAAGGATGTGAGAAAAAACTTCTCAGGGAGGCCATGAAGGATTGTGTACCGCACGGGATCATGTACAGAAAGAAAAGTCCATATCCTAAATCATATGATCCCCATTATGAGCAGGAACTTGCAAAGAGGCTTCTCTGCGTGCTGAACGATCCGGAAAGTCCTCTTTTACCACTCATAGACAGGAAATATGTAAATGGATTCATAAATGCTCCAAAGGACTACGGCAGACCATGGTTCGGTCAGCTCATGGCAGGACCTCAGATGATGGCATATCTTCTTCAGGTGGATTACTGGCTGTGGAAATACGATATCTCCTTGCAAATATAAAACAGGCTCAAAGTCTCATTATCCATGCAGATTATCTTATACCAAGAATACGCTGCATGGGTGAGACTTCTGAGCCTGCTTAAGATTTTCTATTTATAAATTATCTTATTTATATATTGCCTTTGTCGGAGGATTCCCCTTCTTTATGAGTTTCTTGTATGAAACTGCTTTACTCTTTGGCAGAACAAATGTAGCCTTGCTGTATGTTCCACTGAAGGCTTTTGCACCAACGCCCTTGAGCTTAGTTGACTTTACTGTCACTTTCTTCAGGTTTTTGCAAGATACAAATGCGTTGCTGCCAATGCTTGTCACATTATTTCCGATAACAACACTTGTCAGCATAGAATATCTGCTAAATGCATTTGCACCGACAGACGTTACTTTAAACCTCACATCTCCTATAACCACGGTGTCTGAGATAGTCAAAGATGCAAATTTCTTATCTGATCTTGTGTATGTTGTTCCTGCAATTGCAACTGTTCCTGTACCATCGACTTTGGCTCCGGTTATTGTGTACTTGAACTTTCCAACTGTATATGTCTTTCCCTTAACTGCCTTGACTATGGAGAATGTCTTTGTTATTTTACCTGAATATGCATTCTTACCACATATTATCACACTTGCCTTACCCACCGTTTTGTTCTTACTGTAGGTGACAGTGTAATCCTTGTTCAGTCTAAGTGCCTTTGCACCAGCCTTTACAACAAGAGACTTCTGGGTATGCGCCTTTCCATTGTAGATCTTGTTCTCTATTCCGGAAACAGTGATCTTGCTTGCCTTCTTGCTTATGTCTGTGGTTGCAAGTTTGGCAATACTTCCGGTTTTAGTTGCCTTGCACACGGTACATGTGAATGTCTTTACACCTGTCGCCGTGTATGTAGGTTTCTTTGTCACCCTGCCAGAATTCCATGTATGTCCAAGTGCCTGTACAGATACATTTGTACTCAGGATATCACCGCAGATCGAACACTCCGTATGTCCAGTTCCAGCCTTTGTACAGGTCGGAGCCTTCTCTCCCTTTAGTGTATACTTTACAGTCTTGCTTTCTGAACATGCCGCTCTGTAGATGGTTATTTTAAGCTCTGTGCTGTCATAATTTTCCTTGTCATCGCCAACGTATATAGCAGTTGTTTCCACTGATCCGCCTGCCTTAATCGCAGTCTCAGCATCCGTATCAAGCCACGTCCAGTCACCCGGAAGGGAAATACTTCCTACTGTTTTGTGGGTATTATCAACACTTATCACAAGATTTGGCATGGCAGCCTTGCTCACATTTACAGTTATCTCAGCTTCTGCAGTGTTGTAATTTACGCTGTCGGCCGGAGTAAATACAACGGTGTACAGTGTCTTATCGCTGTCAGATACAAATGGCTTTATGGATTCATCCTTCCATGCAAATGTTCCCGGTATCTCAACCTGATCAATACCATCAAAGGACACTCTTCCTCCAGATATAACAGCTTTTGCAAGATCGTCGCCATATGTTATTGCGCTTGCCACTGGCAAATCAACTACGTTTACATCAGCCTTTGAGACATTTACCTGAACAGTTCCACTGACCGGATTGTAATGCTCCTGGTCATCTGGAGTAAATACAACATCATAACCTGGATTGTCCACTGTCGGTACAACAGAGTCATCAGCCCAGCTCCAGCTTCCATGTACGTCTTTTCCTGAAGGATCAAGTACATCCCCACCAGAAAGGGTAATAGCACCTAAAGTTTTAAACGGATCATAGCTTACAGTCTCTGTCACCGGAAGTTCATTTATAACTGTATCAATTTTAACTATATCGAATTCGGCCTTACAATTCACCTCGTAATTTCCACCCGTGGCATCTTTGATGGTAACTGTAGCTGTTCCAACTTCTGTGTTATCGCTGTATATGACTTCATACTCGCTTGATGGAATGACTGCATCGCCGTCCATTAGGGTAAACTCAGGCTCGATTGCCTGTCCTGTGTATGTGTACTCAGACTTAAGTCCATCAAATGTTGGACTGTCAATCTTCTTTGGCTCAATGGTAAATGTGATATTCTTTGATCCTGAGTAAGCGCCGATTCCTGTTATGGTTACAGTTGCTGTGCCGGCATTTATGTTGTCGGAATACGATACGATATAATCCTTGTTTTCTATTAACTGGTCATCATCGTTGACAACTCTATTGATATATACCCTAACAGTTGGTTTTAATTCAGCGCCAGAATAAGTAAACGTTTCGCCTTCATCAAATTCGGTTTTGATTTTATCATTGATGAATGCGCTGGCTATAAGTTTATTATCCTCTATCCTGAATGTCGAATCAACTTCTGCAAGACCTAACGTTTCATTGAACCAATCTACATCCAATGTAATATTGTCTCCGCCCCTGGCAAGTGAAGTATTCTCCTCAAGTCTAGTTCCATTTAGAAGAATTGGGATAATATTATGAGGTTCTACATTTATAATCAGCGCCTCATAATATTCATTGAACCAATATATATATTTGCGGATTTTTATATCACTGTTGTTAAAGAACACCTTTGCTTTATCTTCATAAAAATATATTATACCTAAATCTCCACCATTTAATATCAGTTGTCCATAAACTTCTGTATTACCTGATACCTTCACATCGCCAAGCGTTACTATTGAATCACTACTTACCATTAAGCTGCCCGATATTTCACCGTTCGCTTTGGAATCAATTATCGATATTTTCCCGTTATTTACCACAATATCTCCTACATTATTTCCATTTATATCAATAGTAAAATTGGAATCGGGATTCTTTACATAGGAATCATATATATACATATCTGCCATCACAGTGACAACACTACCAGGTATGTTTTCTGCATAATCTATCGCATCCTGAAGTGATGGATAGTATGTGATAATCTCACCACTTGTTACAGATGCCAATGCTTCTTCGTCACAGTATCTGCACACTCCGTCAACATAGTCATGGTCTCCGTAAGTTGTCTTATCTTCGTTGCTATATACAACCGAGACAACGTCAGACGAATCGTTACAGCCCAAATAAGTTATGTTCTTGTATACCTTTGCGCCATGTAATACAGGATATGTGTCTGTTCCGATGAGCTGTCCCCAGATGGAGCCATCGTAAGTCACAGTGGCATCACCTTCTCCGGTTGAGCAGCCCTGTGACAGGAGATACGCAATTTCACCGCTTGCGAATTGTGCGGTGATTTTGCCGCCATTTTCATCTTCTGTGTCTGCGAGGTAATAGCAATTTGTAATTGGACCAAAATTGTATCCACATATACCGCCTATATCAGCACTTGATCCAGTAGCAGTAACAGTTCCTGTGTTATAGCAATTTGAAATTGGTGCAATACTACAACCACACACACCACCCACAGAAGGTATTGAGCCGGTAGCAGTAACAGTTCCTGTGTTATAACAGTTTACGATTGTGCCACCATTGTATCCACATATACCGCCTATAGTAGCAGACGACTCAATAGCGGTAAGATTCCCTGCATTATAACAGTTTGTGATTGTGCCGTCATTGCGTCCACACACACCGCCTACAAAATCATCCCCCTTGAAATAGGAATCAACAACTCCAACATTTTTTATGTTGCCATCGGCATTTGAACTTCCGAATAATCCAATACGAGTTGAATTATCATTAAAGTATAAACCACTTACGGTTTTATTATTTCCGTCAAACGTTCCTGAATACTGTGTTATATGATCTTCCGTACAATCTGCAATCGGTGTCCAGCTTATAAAATCACTTCCGTTGGAAACGTTGCCCTCTGTATCGTATTGTAAAGAATCAAGAAGTTTTTCATTTGCTGTGATGTTGGCTGTCAGAATTGCATTGGCTGATGTGTTTTGTTCAACTTCATCAAGAGTGCCGTTTACAAGTCCTGCAAACCAGAAAAGCTGACCTGCATTTCCAATCTCGTACACATCGTCCTTGCTATTATCATCGTCAATATCATACTTGTCTGTAGTGAGCACCGCCGACTGGTAAGCATCACATTCTGTACAAAAACCCTGCGAATTATAGTTGTGCGATTCTGTTCCTTCAGCTTTCGCAGTGATTGTTTTTAAGCCACCTGCCCCGATCACAGGCGCCAGCGACGTAACCATCGCCGCAGCAATGGCAATTATAATTCCTTTCTTAAACATTATTCCCTTTCTCATTCCATACCTCCATTTCCATAACACTCTCTTCTGTGAACTCTGTTACTTTATCCCTTTTGTTGCGTAATCAAGTATCATTTCCTTGATCATTATCAGCTCATCCGTGTAATCTTTGTTGTCGTCCGATCCCCATATGAAGCCCTCTGCATAGTGGGCGCAGGCCGTCATCATGGAGTGGACGGTGACACGCATGAATTCTGCTTCCGGTATGTCTGTCCGGATAGTTTTGTCCACCTTTGCTTTCTCGTACATCATGTGAAGTCTTGTATCCACCGAATACAGCGAACTGTGAAACTCTACAAGCTGATCATTGTTCTTGCCCTCATGCGTCACGTAGTAGTTGAAGTTATCGTTGTACTTCAGCAACGCCTTGTGGTTCTGATACATGTCTATGTAACTGTCCATGGTGAATATCAGCCTGTCTATTGCTGGTATGTCATGTACAGACGATATAGGTCTTCTCTCGTCCAGGCCATCCAGGTATCTCTTCCACTGATCAGCACACACCGCTATGACCAGCTCAAGCTTACTTGGATAGTACCTGAACAAAGTAGCCCTCCCAACATCAGCAGTCCTCGCGATATCACCCATGCTCACCGCCTCTATCTTCCTGTCTACGAACAGCTCAAATGCAACATCAAGGATCTTTCTATTGCGCTCGTCCATTTCCTCTTTAAGTTTTTCCGGATCTCTCATATATTACTTTACACTCCAAAGTTATATTATTTATAGATTGCATTTGCCGAAGGACCACCATTCTTTATGAGCTTCTTGTACGAAGCAGCTTTGCTTTTTGGCAGAACAAATGTAATCTTGCTGTATGTTCCACTGAAGGCTTTTGCACCAACGCCCTTGAGCTTAGTTGACTTTATTGTCACCTTCTTCAGGTTTTTGCACGATACAAATGCATTGCTGCCAATGCTTGTCACATTATTTCCGATAACAACACTTGTCAGCATAGAATATCTGCTAAATGCATTTGCACCGACAGACGTTACCTTAAACTTCACATCACCTATAACGACGGCGTCTGAGATAGTCAAAGATGCAAATTTCTTATCTGATCTTGTGTATGTTGTTCCCACAATAGCAACTGTTCCAGTGCCATCAGCCTTGGCTCCGGTTATAGTATACTTGAAATTTCCTACAGTGTAGGTCTTACCCTTCGTCGCTTTGCTTATGGTAAATGTCTTTGTTATCTTTCCCGAATATGCATTCTTACCACGTATTATCACACTCGCCTTGCCCACCGCTTTGTTCTTGCTGTAGGTAACAGTGTAATCCTTATTCAGTCTAAGTGTCTTTGCGCCAGCCTTGACAACAAGAGACTTCTGGGTATGCGCCTTTCCATTGTAGATCTTGTTCTCTATTCCTGAAACCATAATCTTGCTAGTCTTCTTGCTTATATCTGTGGTTGCAAGTTTGGCAATACTTCCGGTTTTAGTTGCTTTGCACACGGTACACGTAAATGTCTTCACACCAGTTGCCGTGTATGTAGGTTTCTTCGTTACTTTGCCAGAATTCCATGTATGTCCAAGTGCTTGTACAGATACATTTGTACTCATGATATCACCGCAGATCGAGCACTCCGTATGTCCAGTTCCCGCCTTTGTACATGTTGGAGCATGTTCTCCATCTCCGGTATATTTAACCGTCTTTCCCTCTGAACAGGATGCTCTGTATATCGTTACCTTGAGTTCTGTTCTATTGTAATTGTCTTTGTCATCACCTGCGTATACTGCCGTTGCCACCACATATCCGCCAGCCTTTATCACGGTCTCAGCGTCTGTATCAAGCCATATCCATTCTCCCGGAAGTGCTATACTTCCAACTGTCTTGTAAGAATTATCGACACTCATTAACATATTTGGAAGTGCAGCCTTGCTCACACTTATCGTTATCTGAGTCTCAACACTGTTGTAATTTACGCTGTCAGTCGGTGTGAATACAACATCATACAGTGTCTTGTTGCTATCAGCCACAGCAGGCTTTATAGAACTATCCTTCCATGCAAATGTTCCAGGAACCTTGACTACATCAATACCATTAAAGTATACAGTTCCTCCGGATATAACGGACTTTGCAAGATCGTCACCGTATGTTATTCCGCTTGCCTTTGGCAAATCAACTACGTTTACATCGGCCTTTGAGACATTTACCTGAATAATTCCCCTAACTTGGTTGTAATGTGCCTGATCATCCGGAGTAAATACGACTTCATAGTCTGCAACGTCCACCGCAGGAACTATAGAATCATCAACCCAGCTCCAGCTTCCAGGAATGCTTTTTCCTGAAGGATCAAGTACATCCCCACCAGAAAGTGATATGGCACCTAAAGTTTTAAACGGATCATAGCTTACAACCTCTGCCACCGGAAGTTCATTTATAACTGTATCAATTTTAACTATATCGAATTCAGCCTTACAGTTTATATCGTAATTTCCACCGGCGACACCAATGATGGTTACTGTTGCTGTTCCAACCTCTGTGTTGTCACTGTATGAAACTTCATACTCACTTGACGGAATGACGGTATCGCCGTCCATAAGTGTAAATTCAGGCTCTATCTTCTGTCCCGTGTATATGTACCCAGCCTTAAGTCCGTCAAATGTTGGACTATCGATCTTCTTTGGCTCGATGGTAAATGTGATGTTCTTTGTCCCTGAGAAGTTCCCAATTCCAGTTAAAGTTATAGTTGCCGTTCCTGCATCAGTGTTGTCGACGTAACTTAATGTGTAATCGTTTCCCTCGTTCATCTGAATAGGATCTAACCTATATCTGTTGTAATACACATTTACAGATGGTCTTAATTCATTTCCGGAGTAAGTAAAAGTGTCATTTTGTTCAAATTCTACTTTAACCTTATCGTTAAGCAACGCTGTAGCTTTAAGCTTGTTATCACGTATATCAGCCATAAGATAAAGCTCACAATGTGTTGACGATATAGTGAACCAATCTTTTTGAAGTGTAATGCCATCTCCTGCGACAGCATATGTATTATCCATATTTACAAGATTTTCTCTTAAAATAATTGGAATAATATTATGTGGTTCGGCATTCACAACCAATACATCAGGACTTACATCGCCGCTTATTCGTATTCCTTCGCTGATTTTTATATCACTATTGTTAAAATATATTTTTTTATGGCTTTCTTGAATTATTAAATTAAAATCTCCTCCATTTAAAATCAGATTCCCCATTGAAAGTATGTCACCTGAAATCCTAACATCTCCAATTGTTAATGTTGAATTATCATATGTTTCAATATCATCTACGATGTCGCCACCTGTTCGGGAATCTGTTATTGCTATTTTTCCTTCTTTAATGGCAATTCCGCTTGAAAAATCATACCCATTAATATCAATGGTGAAATCTGCTTCAGAACTATCTACATTGAGTCTTCCGTCATTCATATCATTCACTGCAGTGACAACAGATCCAGGCATCTTTTCAGCATAATCAATCGCATCCTGTAGAGCTTGATAATAAGTGGTAGTTTCGTCAATCGTGACAGTTGCAGCAGCTTTTTCTTCACAATAAATGCATTCTCCGTATACAAAATCATGGTCTCCGTATACCGGTTTATTGTCGTTGTTATATATCACAGATACAACATCCGACAAATCGTTACAACGGGAATATACATTGTTTTTATATACCTTTGCACCGTGTAATACAGGAGATGTGTCTGTTCCGATTGTCTGTCCCCAGATTTCTTCTGTCTGACCATCCTGTAAGAGATAAGCGACCTCACCGCTCTTATATTGTTCTGTTGTTTTACCCTCTACATTTTCGTATTTTCCGGTAATATCACCATATGCATACTTGTCGCCGATCGAATCCCCGGTATAAACGGAACTGTCATAATAGCAGTTTTTGATGTCACCTTTGCCATCAATATCCTGCCCACATATACCTCCAACATTATCACCATTTCCAGCAACCGTACCCGTACTGTTGCAGTATGATATTGCGCTAAAATTAGCCCCGCAGATGCCGCCTATATATGTTCCAGATCCACGGATATCGCCTGAATTACTGCAGTTTGTGATATTGCTGACATACCCGCCAGAACCACTATTTCCACATATCCCGGCAACTCTATAAACACCACTCACATTACCTGTGTTATAACAGCGTGTGATCGGGCTTGTACTATCACCGCATATACCGCCTACATAAGTATCACCATTAACCACACCTGTATTATCACAGTCTGTAATTGTTCCTCTGTAAGTACTTCCACATATACCTCCAATACCAAAATGAGAATTACCGATTGTTCCATTGATAGTGCCTGCATTATGGCAGTTTACGACCGTTCCAAGGTGGCTCTTGCCGCATATACCTGCAACATCGGTAGCGCCACTGAAATATGAATCTGAAATACTTACATTGTAAATCTTGCCCTCTTCAATACAGCCGAACAAACCTATAGACCGATCATCGTCCTTTTTTAGATACAAGCCGCTGATAGTGTGGTCTTGTCCATCAAATATTCCACTGTATGGAGCAGCAAATGGCACATGGTTTTTTCCGTAATAAAATGTTCCGATAAGTATCCAGTCTCTATACGTTCCTTCATTTAATGTGCCATCTGATTTCAGAATATTTTCATTTACAACAATATCATCTGTAAGAACTGCATTGACTTTTCCGTATGTATCGTTATCATTGAGCACTTTATCGCTAAACCAATACAGTTCACCCGCGTTTGCGATCTCATACACATTGTCCTTACTGTCATCTCCATCAATATCATACTTATCTGTCGTAAGCGTTGCCGGCTGGTATGCATCGCATTCTGTACAAAATCCCTGTGCGTTATAATTGTGTGACTCTATCTCTTCAGCTTTTGCTGTAAGCACTCCCAAGCCATTCATGATCATCACCAGCGCAGACGCCGTGGCCATCGATGCTGCAAGCACGATTATAATTCCCTTCCTAAATAATATTCCCTTCCTCATATAATTCCTCCATTCAATATAGCTCATCGTGATACTCCCTGTCTCACAATATATATTATACCTGTACCCACAAAAACGGTCAATAAAAAATACCCTGGATTATTTATTTGAAACAATTCAGGGTATTTTAAACCTGATAAGGTATAATAACCGCAATCAGCAGCCAGATCATACCCCATCAGGTGTAATAAATCTATTTTACAAGCACAGGCTGTATCTGCCTTCCCTCAAGAGCCTCCTCTATGGTGGCTGGGATGAGATCAAGTCTGCTTATGAGCGAATTGGGTTTCTTTACACAGTTGTCCTGTTCAAATGGAACAAAATAAATATTTTTCATGTTCATGAGCTGACCGATATTCTTGAAATTCATACCCATGGCGTCATTTGTCGAAACCGATATGATGAGCGGCTTGTTGTTCCTCAGATGTGCCTTCGCAGCCATGAGAACCGATGTGTCAGTTATTCCATTTGTCAGCTTGGCGATGGTGTTTCCTGTACAAGGTGCTATGACCAGCGCATCCAGATAGGCTTTAGGGCCTATAGGCTCTGCCTCCTGTATAGTGTAAATGCCCTTTCGCCCCGCTATCTTCTCAACGTCATTTACGAATTTGTCAGCGTCTCCAAATCTTGTGTCGTACTCTGCGGAGTGAGGTGAGAATATCGGATACACATTTATTCCCATCTCAACCATTTTCTTTATTTCTATCTTAATCTTATCAAAAGTACAAAATGAACCGGTTATAGCCAAACCAACATTGCACTTTGATAAATCCATTTTTATAATCTCCTATTTATTGAAATCCGATACAACTTCCATCGCTGCATCAGCAAGAATGATCCCTGAGGACTTTGGCGAGAGCTTTCCGGGAATTCCCAGACTATGTCTGTAAGGTATTTCATGATCCTTACAGTATTCAAAATCCACCCCACCTGGCATTGATGCAATGTCTATTACCACTGCACACTTGCTGAACTGTGACAATATATCCTCACACACAACCCTTGCAGGCACTGTGTTAAAGCAAAAATCCACCTCTGCCAGTACATGTCTGTACACAGGCACATCCTCAAAAGACATAACTTTATAGCCGCAAAGAGCTGCGTCATTTCTCTGTTTCGGACGTCTTGCCATCACTATGACATCCGCGCCCCACGATGATAATCTTCTGGCAAGCACCCGCGCACATTTGCCAAATCCCGTCACAAGGCATACGCTGCCATCAATATTTACATCTGACAATTCCTCTGCGTCACATATTGCCCCTTCTGCGGTTGCAACCGCATTTTTACCGGCAAGAGCATCATCAGCAAGGAAATCAAATACATAAGGACCGTTTTCATTTAGATCCGGCATATATTTATCTATGCCGCCGCCAAACACAATATCAAACTTACCACTGCACTCAAGAACGCTGCTTAGCGTGAGAAGTGTTCTGCCATTCACAAACTCCCCATCTCTGGTCACCGGAACTGGGAGTATGATCGCTTTATAGCCCGATGGAGATGCACATTCGCCCTCTATCAGCCGTCGAAATCCAACCCCCGATGCACCTGATATTATGGTGACTGGAGAATGTCTGAGCAGATCAGCGTCATATGGATCGAAATGAAACACATTGCTCCCCTTTTCAGCCAGGGTCAGCGACATATAACAGTTCCTCCTGTCACCGCCAACCACATAGTATACGCAATCCATATCCATACCTTAGCGCACCGCCCTTACATCATTGATAATCTAATATATGCCGTTTCAGCTGCAAATGTTACAAAGCAGACCGCTTTATGACCATTATTATCTCATCGATCAGATCTATGTCAGAAATTTCTTCCGCCGCAGTAACCAAAGCTGCATCTACCAACTCATCATCCACATACACGTAAAGAGTTCCTAACACTTCACCTTTATGCACTGGTGCATTGATACAATCAGGCAGACAGTACTCATATCGTATGTTATCACCTATATCCTTTCCATTTTTTAGTATGGTTGATATCATAGATCCATCAAGGCTGCACTGTGTTTCTATATTACCTGACTTTACTGAAGGGGATGAAAATTGTACATTTACAGATGGCGATGGTGGTGTCTCAAGCTGAATATATGAAGTATTCTTCTCCGCGTATGCCAGCAGAGATCTTGAGTCCTTCCATTTGTAGGTTTTATTTCCCGGCCACCCACAGCCAAGCAAAGCCCATATATATGTATGACCGTCACGCCGGGCTGCTCCGATATAGCAATAACCCGCATCACAGGTAAATCCGGTTTTGCCCGATAAAGCATCAGGTGACATGTTTAAAAATGCATTATGGTTTGTACACGAAAATGTGCGCTGGCCGCTCTCGTCTGAAAATACATGAGATGCAGTCCTGGTGATCTTCAAAAATTCGTCCTTCTTTGGAGATACAAGTACGCAGTATCTCATAATACGTGCCAAATCCTCCGCCGATGTCCCGTGTATCCCTGTATCATCTTCAGCATCAAGACCATTTGGAGTTATAAAATATGTAGATCTGCACCCTATCTCCCTGGCTTTTTTATTCATCATATCTGCAAATTTCGTCACCGACCCCCCTATATGCTCTGCGATTATAACCGCCGCATCATTGTAACTTTCCAGCATCATGGCATAGATCATATCCTCCAGACTATAACACTCACCCTCATGCGCCCCAAGTCTTACCTCTGGCTGCTTAGCTGCATATGACGACACTGTGACTTTGGCTCTCACATTCCCACATTCCAGAGCCAAGATACATGTGAGTATCTTCGTGGTGCTTGCATTTGGTCTATGTTCCCCCTGATCTTTACCATACAGTATATCTCCGGTTTCCCCATCGATCAAAACTGCATTTTTTGCATATAATTGCAGACTGTCACTGCCGTTCTCGCTATTATTTTGCAAATATGTATAGACCTGTTCTCCGCACGTCTCATATTTAACACCTTTGGCACCTGTATCCGAGGCAAATGTACTGGCAATACACCCACAGATCTCACACATCAAAAACATCATGGTCACTGCTGATATCATCAATATCTTGTTTCGTCTTATCCATTTATCAGAAGACATATACACGCATTTCCCTTTTTATTGGTCTTGATATTATATTACAAAAGATGTGCAAAAATGCACAAAATGCACACATAAGAGATATCCCAAATCTCCTATATGTGCATTTACCATTCTTTATATAATCTATAACCTATTCTTCAGATGTCATATCCACACTCAGCGTAAAGTCAGCCTCCTCAAGAGCCTCCTTCTTGAAATCTTCGATCTTATCCGGGCTTATGACCGGAAGATCACTTGTGGACGACACACCAAAACACCTCAGGAACTCTTCAGTGGTTCCAAACATGATAGGTCGTCCCGGAGCATCAAGTCTTCCAACTTCCTGCACCAGATTGTACTCTATCAGTTTATTGATGGCATGTACGCACGATACTCCTCTTATAGCCTCTATCTCAGGTCTGGTGATCGGCTGTTTATATGCAATGATCGACAATGTCTCAAGCACCACATCCGTGAGAGAAAGTTTCTTAGGTGTATTTACTATCTTTGCCAGAACACCGTAATATTCATTGCGTGTGCAAAGCTGCAGAGAACCGTCCAGGTCTATGATCTTGATACCCCTGTCACTATTGTTGTAATTGTATACAACAGTCTCAAGCTGCTTTACAAGCTTTTTCTTCTCCATTTCAAGGGCTGTTGCCAGCCTGTCCACTGACACTGATTCTCCCACTGAAAAAAGAATTGCCTCAAGAGCTGATGTCAGATATTCGTCACTGTACTCCTTGTACTGTGGTTCATCCGTCTCATCGCCATGTATTTCTTCATTTTGCATATCTTCGTTATTCATCGTTACCTCATCTCATCTATATTGTGTCAAGAGAATCTATGACTATCTCTCCAAATATATCTTCCTGTTTTATCGTTATAGCTCCAATCTTCATAAGCTCTAAAATTGCCAGGAAAGTAACTATAACATTCATTTTGGATGCCTGCATTTCAAGCAGAGTGCGGAAATTTATTCCCTCAAGTCCTCTGACCTGCTCTCTGACCTCAGCCATCTTCTCCTCAAGGGATATTTCTTCTCGTTCGATCTCTTTAAATTTACTTCGTATCGGATCGACCTTGTCCACCTGCTTGCGCATGACAGACTTAAATATCTCGTTGAGTTTTTGTAAGTCTATATCTGCCTTAGATATCAGTTCATATGGATCAACTTCCTGCTTAACATTCTTAACCTCCGCAGGAATCGTCGCTTTCTTGTAGAAGGACTTATTGCCCTCAAGCTCAAGGTCCTTAAGTTCGCTGGCAGCATACTTGTACATCTTATATTCGAGCAGCCTTCTAACAAGTTCTTCTCTAGGATCATCCTCATCTTCCTCTGTCTCCTCGTCCTTAGGAAGTAACATTCTCGACTTTATCTTGATAAGGGTGGCAGCCATGACAAGAAACTCACTCATGACATCCAGATCCTCTTCCTCCATATTATTCACATATTCAAGATATTGCTCCGTGATAGTGACAATAGGTATATCATATATATTTACTTTATTTTTTTCTATCAAATGCAACAGAAGATCCAGCGGTCCTTCAAATACATTCAATTTTACATCTATTGCCGACATATGCACGACCTCTTCCGGTAAAAAACTAAAATGCCCAAGGTATCCCCGGACACCTTAGACATTTTAACATAGCAAGGTATAAATATGCAATCTTATATTATTATGCACACCATTCCACCATTTCCATCATTAACTATCTTTTCCATCGTATTTTGAAGTTTCTGCTGACTCTCAGCACCTATCTTGCTTACCTTGTTGTTTAATCCATCATCCACAAGCTGCTCTATAGTCTTTCCAAATATGTTTACCCCCCACATATCTTCTCCATCACTGTTGTCTGATATATAGGTTATGAGATCATCCGCCTGCTCTTTACTGCCGACAAGGGGCATTATCTCTGTTGTTATATTTGCCTTTATCATATTTACCGACGGAGCATTAGCTGTTATTCTGACGCCAAACTTGCCTCCCGTCTTGATGACCTCCGGAGTTCCAAGCTGTATATTATTCTTTTCAGGCATCACAAGACCATATCCATTTGAATTGACCTGCTCAAGAGCTCCCATAACATTACTGCAATACTTTTTATTATCCGACATCATCTTAAGCTCAGTGATGAAATCATATTCGTTGCTGATCTCTGTCCCCATCATATCCGAGAGCATCTGATAATAAAAACTGCTGTGTATATCTACGCTGACATTTATCCTGCCATCTGCCATATTTATGTTATCACACTTATATTTCTTCACATGAGGATTTTCAGGGAACTCCATTCCATCTATATCTCTGAGATAATTGACTACAGAATTGATCTGTACAGCATCACAGATTATACTATTTTTCACTTCGTTATCGTCATCCACAACCTCAAGCCATTTAGGAATATCAAAGTAAATTGCTGTGACAGGAAAACTCATGAGCAGCTCCCTGAATATGTATGCGATATCTGAACTTTTAAGCTGTTCAACGTTCACCGGGACTACACTTGCCCCATATGTATTACTCAATTCATCTGCCAAAGCCCTCGCTTGATTGCCGCTTGGCTTATCGGTATTTAACAGAACAACAAATGGCTTTCCAAGTTCCTTTAACTCCTCTATGGTCTTCTTTTCCGCATCAATATAGCTCTCTCTTGGCAATTCACCGAAGCTGCCATCTGTCGTTACAACGATCCCAACAGTTGAATGGTTAGTTATCACCTTGTCTGTCCCTATTTCTGCAGCCTTTGAAAACGGTATATCATATTCATACCACGGAGTCCTCACCATTCGCTCCTTTCCGTCCTCAAACTGTCCCTCCGCATCTTTGACCACATATCCAACACAATCTATCATTTTAACCTTCATATCTATATTCTCACCTACATTGATAGATACTGCATCCTTTGGTATGAACTTTGGCTCCGTCGTCATGATGGTTTTACCTGAAGCCGACTGTGGCAGTTCATCCAATGCCAGCTGCCTGTCATTTTCACCGGAAATGTTTGGTATAACCATTTGGTTCATAAATCTTTTTATAAATGTTGATTTTCCTGTTCTAACTGGTCCCACAACCCCGATATATATTTCTCCATTGGTTCGCGCTTTGATATCCTGATAAACCTTATACTCCTCCATACACCCTCCTGAATATTATTGTTTACATAATTTTGTTACTGTAAATACAAAATATCTGCGGCTATTTTCTATATATAGATTATGAGTGATGCAGCTGATTTATGAGCAAAAAAATCCCCCAGAATATCTCCTTTATCTAGTGATATTCCGGGGGATCATACAACTCATGTGTCTATCAATACACTATCTGTTGTTTTGTTTATCTTTTCTCTTCTTTGTTGCTACGATGACTCCACATCCGCCAAGACTTACAAAGAGTATAACTGCAATAGGGATAACAGGAACATCATCACCTGTATTAGGTTTGTTTGTTGTCTCTGTAGTAACCTCTGTAGTCTGTGTTGTCTCGGTAATTTCTGTGGTTTCAGTAGTTTCTGTGGTCTCAGTAGTCTCGGTAGTCTCCGTTGTTTCGGTCGTCTCTGTGGTCTCAGTGGTTTCGGTCGTTGTTGTCTTCTTATCAACCATTGTGATAGTCACGACAATATCCTCACCAGCCGCAACCTTGTCATCTGATACAGTGAACTGAATATCCTCAGCCTTGTCATAGCCTGAAGGAGCCTTAACTTCTATGAGTGTATAGGTCTTACCGATCGCAAGTACCTTGTTGACTTCATGCAGGCTGCCATCTGTTACCCACTCATCGATCAGTTTTCCATCAGAGTCCTCAATTCTGAGTGTTGCACCCTTTACTGGAGCACCGTCCTCATCCACCTTCTCAAAACTGTATTTTACTGAAGGCTCAAGCCATGTGATGTTGCCATTTTCATCAACTTTAGCTGTAACTTTACCAGTATCAGTATTGAAACCACCGTCAAATGAATCAACTGTGATCTTTCCGTTCTCATCCTTCTTGAACTTGATCGATATAGGCTGCTCAGATACATAATATCCATCCGGTGCCTGTATCTCTCTGATCGTATACTCTGTTCCGATCAAAATACCATCAAACTCAAGAACACCGTTGCTGTCTGTTGTAGCCTCTGCAACAAATTCTTCCTCTCCATTCTCGTTCTCCTTATAGAGTCCGTATACAGAATTTGGAAGTTTTACTCCATTGTCTTCCTCTGCAACCTTCTCTATCTTGAGATCTGTTCTAGGAAGATCATTTATCAGTGTGTTATCCTGAACACCGTTTAGTACTGCATATGTGTCGATGTTCGCCTCTGTAACCTTTGCAGTATATACTGTGTCATCGATAATGTAATCTCCGACCGTCGTGCTCTCCTTTATGAAGTAAGTACCAATCTTAAGATCCTTGAATGTCACAACTCCATTTACACTCTTGGCTGTCGCTATTGGATTCTCACACGCTGCATCCGCCTCCTCATAGAGAGCGAATTCTACACCGTCAAGCATCTTTACATCATCTGGATCCTCAGCACATGACTCTTTATAAAGTCCGGTCTTTGTGAACTTGATAGTGCCAAGTTTATAGGTGTCGACAAACTCAACATCAACTGTCTTTCCGCCGATAAGTGTAATTCCTGATGCCACTGTTCCATCACCGTCTGTTCCATTAACAGTATAGCTGACTGTTACTGCAGCACCATCATATGTATACGATGTCTCCTCAACTGTATAAATACCATCAGGCACATTTACAAGAGTTATCTCATACTTGCCGTTTCCAAGCTTTGTCACCTCAGCGTCTGTAAGCTTTATGGTCTTGCTGTAGCCTGCATCGCCTGTAACCTTGAAAGTTACATTTGCCGCTGCATCATCCGCTGAAATATCACCATTTATCGTCTTTGTAAGCTTTATAATGTTTGGCTTGTATGTGTTTGTTATGTCATATCCGGCAACAGATGCCTTGTATCCCGGAACGTCATCCTCAGATACCGAATACTTGATCTCTGTTCCGTTATCTCTGTACTTTGGAAGATCTGTAAAGCTGTACTTCCATCCGTCCACTGCTGTAACATCAAGGCTCTTTATAACAGAACCATCAGCAAGAAGTTTAACTGTTATTGAGTCCGGTCTCTGTCCGTCATGATCATTGTCATCAACCCATGTCTTGACGCCCTCAACATCAATTGTCTCCGGTGTATGCTGGTTGTCGACCACGTATCCGTCAGCCGCATTTCCTGTTATGACTGTTGTGTAGCCATCTACAGTTGTGGTCTCCTCAACTGTATAGTCGATTGCCTGTCCACTCTTCATTTCATCAAGAGAATTCCATGTGTGCGTCCAGTTATTTGCTGCGTTGAGTGTTGCCTCAGTGCCTGCTACGACCTGTCCGTCAGCGAGAAGGCGAACCTTTACGCTAGGTGTTCTCTTTCCATCCTGGTTATTGCTATCACTCCACTTCTTTGTAACTGATACACTTGTCTTTCCTGGTGTGTAACTGTTCGTGATATCGTAACCTGTAACATCAGCTGTATATCCAGGTACTGTATCCTCTGATACAGAGTACTTGATCTGAATTCCACCATCTCTGTACTTTGGAAGATCTGTGAAACTGTACTTCCAGTCCTCCGCCTCAGTTACAGTCTTTGTAGCATATACGCTGCCATCTGCAAGAAGATTTACCGTGATCTTTCCAGGTCTCTTGCCATCCTGATTGCCTGCATCATCCCAGGTCTTGCTGCCGCTCACTGAAGTTGTCTCAGGTGTGTAGCTGTTCTTCACTGTAAATCCTGTCTCAGCATCTCCCATGATCGTGGTTGTATATCCGTCAATTGTTGTTATCTCTCTTACACTGTAGACAATATCCACACCGCTCTTCTTGACATCAAGTCCGTCCCATGTATATGTCCAACTGTTGCCAGCATTGAGTGTTGCCTCTGATCCATCTACAGGAGTTCCATCAGCAAGAAGTTCTACCTTGACTGAATCCTCTCGCTTTCCATCCTGGTTATCCGCATCGTCCCAAGCCTTTGTGACTGATACACTTGTCTTACCTGGTGTATAACTGTTGGTGATATCATATCCCGTTATAGATGTTGAATATTCGCCAACTGTATTCTCTGTTACTGTGTATGTGATCTCATTGCCAGCACTGTACTTTGGAAGATCTGTAAAACTGTACTTCCAGCCGTCCGCTGCGGTAACTTCCTTATCAGCCACCTTCACTCCGTTTGCAAGAAGATTTACAGTGATCTTTCCAGGTCTCTTTCCGTCCTGATCATTTGCATCATTCCATATCTTCTTACCGCTTATCGAAGTTGTCTCAGGCGTGTAACTGTTCTTGATAATATAACCTGTCTTTGCTGTTCCTGTGATGACTGTTGTATATCCTTCAACAGCTGTCATCTCTTCAACGGTATATTCAATAGGTGATCCACTCTTGTTGATATCAAGATCACTCCATGTATAGTTCCAGTTGTTAGCATCGCTGAGATCCACCTCAGAATCCGCCACAGCACTTCCATCAGCAAGAAGTCTCACTCTTATGCTTGGAGTTCTCTTGCCGTCCTGGTTATCCGCATCGTCCCAGGCCTTTGTAACTGATACACTTGTCTTTCCTGGTGTATAACTGTTAGTGATATCATATCCGGAAATGGCTGTCTGGTAATCCTCAACAGCGTCCTCTGTGATGGTATACGTGATCTTATTGCCATTCTTGTACTTTGGAAGATCTGTAAAACTGTACTTCCATCCATCTGCCTCAGTAACTTCCTTCGTAGCATAGGTATTTCCATCCGCAAGAAGATTTACTGTGATCTTTCCAGGTCTCTTGCCATCCTGATCGTCTGCATCATTCCAGGTCTTTGTTCCGTCTATATCTACCGTCTCAGGTGTATGACTGTTGGTAAATGTATATCCATTTTCAGCGTCTCCTGTCACAGCTGTTGTATATCCGGTAACTGCATCCTCAGTCACTTCATACGTTATCTGTGATCCGTCTGCATATTTAGGCAAATCTGTGAAACTGAACTTCCAGTCATCTGCAGCTGTAACCTCAAGACTCTTGATCTTTGTTCCATCTGCAAACAGGTTAACTGTGATGCTCTTTGGTCTCATGCCATCCTGGTTTTCACCGTCATCCCAGATCTTAACACCGCTTATCGATGTCGTCTCAGGTGTGTAGCTGTTCGTGACTGTATATCCGGTTGTCATATCTCCGGTTATCACTGGAGTGTATCCTTCCGCAATATCTGTTTCCTCTACAGTGTAATCTATTGCAGCGCCATCCCTGTTCACATCAAGATCTGTCCATGTATATGTCCAGCTATTATCTGCGCTTAACTCCACCTCTGAGCCATCTACTGCTGTTCCGTTCGCAAGCAGCTGAACCTTTACACTCTCAGGTCTCTTTCTGTCCTGATTGTTTGCATCATCCCAGCTCTTAGTGACTGATACGCTTGTCTTTGCCGGTGCATATGTATTTGTAATGTCATATCCATCTATTGCAGTTGTATAATTCTCGACCGCATCCTCTGTTATGGTGTATGTGATCTCGTTGCCATTGCTGTACTTTGGAAGATCTGTGAAACTATACTTCCAGCCGTCTGCCTCTGTAACAGTCTTTGTCTTATAAGCCTGACCATTTGCAAGAAGATTTACAGTGATGCTTTCAGGTCTCTTTCTGTCCTGATCATTTGCATCATTCCATGTCTTTGTACCCTCGATATCAATAGTCTCCGGTGTGTAGCTGTTTGTTATGACAAAACCTGTCTTGGCATCACCTGTAACCTTCTGTGTATATCCGGATACTGTGGTGATCTCATCTACTGTATAATCGATAGTCTTGCCGTTCTTATACACTGCAAGATCTTTCCA
The DNA here is from genome assembly GCA_050874325.1 of Coprococcus sp. Lineage (GTDB taxonomy): Bacteria > Bacillota > Clostridia > Lachnospirales > Lachnospiraceae > Coprococcus. The sequence continues at coordinate 201,210 of JBNMKK010000003.1, forward strand.
TGTGTATGTCCAGTTGTTATCCGCTTTGAGAGTAACCTCTGAATCAGCGACCTCTGAACCATCAGCAAACAGTTTAACCTTGATTTCTGTTGCTCTCTTGCCATCCTGATTTCCGGCATCATCCCAGATCTTTGTGACATTGACATCTGTGGTCTCTGGAACATGTGTGTTTGTAATATCATAACCATTTGGAACTGCCGTATAACCCTCTACGCTGTCCTCTGTGATGGTATACTTTATCTCCTGGCCATTGCTGTACTTTGGAAGGTCTGCAAAGCTGTACTTCCAGCCAATTGCCTTTGTCACTGTTTTCGTTGCAACCTCAGTTCCGTTTGCAAGAAGTCTGACTGTGATCTCGTCTGGTCTCTTGTCATCCTGGTTATTATTATCATCCCAGGACTTTGTTCCCTCGATATCGATAGTCTCAGGAGTGTGAGTGTTTGTCACTACAAAACCAGTCTCGGCATCGCCTGTGACTGTGGCTTTGTATCCATCCACACTGCTTGTCTCTTCAACAGTATATGTTATGTCCTTTCCGCCAGACTTCTGTGGAAGGTCATTCCATGTATATGTCCACTGATTATCTTCACTTAGTGTAACCTCAGAGTCAGCGACATCAGCACCATTTGCCACAAGTTTAACCTTTACACTTGTATCTCTCTTACCATCCTGATTATCCGCATCATCCCATTTCTTGATAACTGAGATGCTTGTCTTTCCAGGTGTGTAGCTGTTGGTAATATCGTATCCCTTGATAACAGTATTATAATCCTCCACTGTATCCTCAGTGATCGTATACTTTATCTCCTGACCATTGCTGTACTTTGGAAGATCTGCAAAGCTGTACTTCCAGCCATCAGCTGCGGTGACATCCTCTGACTTGATCTCTTTGCCGTCCGCATAGAGTCTTACTGTGATCTTATCTTTTCTCTTACCGTCCTGATTATCATTGTCATTCCAGGTCTTTGTTCCCTCGATGTCAATCGTCTCAGGTGTATGAGTATTTGTGATGGTGAAACCATCCTCTATGCTGCCTGTTATCTGAGTTTTATAACCTGTCACCGGCTCCTCTGATACAGTGTATGCGATCTCTTTGCCATCTGAATCGTACTTTGGAATATTCTCAAAGCTGTATGTCCAATTGCCTGCAGCGTCAGGTGTAACCGTCTTCCTTGCGACTTCTGTCTCACCGTTCTTAACGACTACAATGATGTCTTCTGGTCTCATGCCGTCCTGATCGTCATTGTCATCCCATACCTTAGTTCCACTTATATTGACATATGCAGTGTAGGTATTTGTAATGGTAACAAGTGATGTAGCGTCTGATGATATCTCTACGCTGGCATCTGAATCATTTTTTGATTCACCTACAGTATATGTAACAGTGTGATTGTATCCATCAAATGCTGCATTTGTCTCTGTTATTGTATATGTTCCGTATGGAGCATTCTCTATAACATAACTTCCTGATTTGAACTGATCATATGTAACTGATGCTGGACCATTATAATCTGCAGGACCTGTAATGGTAAATGTGATCTGTTTCTTCTGTGTATCTGTGAGCTTTGTATCGTCAAGATCTCCACTGAAAAGCTTGGCGATCTGGATCTCTCCAACGTTCAGTGTGTTGGTAAGCTCTGCAGCCGTAACCACTCCATTCTCATCTTTTGTGAGTTCAAGCTTTCCTGTATAACCATTTACATCATCCTCGACAACTGTGTAGTTTATGAGATTGCCATCGTCATCCTTCTTGTCAAGATCTGTAAATGTTCCGCTCCAGTTGTTGGCATCGTTTAACGTAAGCGTCTTATCTGCGATCTCTGTCACCTCTCCGGCGGCATTCTTTGTTGCAAGTGTAACCTTAAGGTTTTCCGGTCTTGCTGACAGAACATTATCGCTGTCCACCCACTTCTTTGTGACTGGTATATCGATCGTCTCACTTGTCACCTTCGTGTTGGTGTTCGTGATGGTGATTGTTCCTGAGACTGTTCCGTTGTTGCTTATTGAGACAGTGTAATCTTCATTCTCAAACTCTTCTTCTGCAAAATAGTAAAGGTATTTGCCATCTGAATCAGCCACATCCATCTCAAGTTCTCCGCTTGACCAGTTATTTTCACTGTTCAGAGTCACAGTCTTGGCGAGCTTATCTGTTGTCTTGTCATAGCCAGTAGGATCTGTTGATGCATAAATGTTTACCTTGATACTGTCAACAGGAATATCCTTTAATACACCGCCTGAAGCATCTTTCCAAACCTTATCAACAGTTATCTTTCTATTTTCAGGTTTATTTCCTACAGGAAGTACATAATCCTGACTTCCTGCCTTATCAAGAACTATATCTGAGATATCTGCATTCTCTATCTCAGACGGCTTGGAAGTACCTATTATAGATGATCCAAGATTACTTCTGTAGATGTATATAGGCTTTGTGAGCTTTGCATATCCCTCAGGTGCCTTAGTCTCTACCAACTTATAATAGTAATTATAGTAGAGTCCTTCTATCTCAAGTTTTCCCTCTTCGTTAGTAACTCTCTCTGCATCAGTTTCTGGCTTAAGAAGATGCCATTCTGTATTGGTGTTGTCTTCAAGCGTACCGTATCTGTAAAGTTCAAATGTAGCTCCGCCAAGCTTTATACCTGTCATTATAAAATCCGTCTTTATAATAGTAAGATCGTACTGCTTGACATCAGTTGCCATAGTTGAGTCCTGATCCTGGATCTTCGTATCTACGGATGACTTGTCAGCAGAACTTGTAGAACCAAGAATACCTACAGTATTGCTTACACTTGCATCAAGTTCGCCTGTATACACAAGAGTATATGTGTATTTCAGGATGAATTTGGTCGAATCAGCCATGGTGAGTGTAAGGGTCGACATATTGGCTGATGTGTCGTCAACATATGTATAGCTGTACTTGTCTGTTGGCACTTCAGCACCGCTCTCAGCATAGTACAGTTTAAGTGTTCCATCCTTAACCAATACACTCTTCACCGCATTAGCTGCGCTGTAATCGTACTTGTCCACAACCGTGATAGAACCAGTAGTACCTAGGGTCTCACCCTTCTCGTTGATACTTACAGTGTACTCTATGCTGTTGGTTGCATCATCGTATTTACCTGCTGTCTTTGATATATTTGGTCCTGTAACAGTTACCTTTGCACTGTCACCAGCAGTCTTTGTTGAACCGTCACTTCTAGTAACCTGTGCAGTACAGTTATTTACAAATTCTTCACTGTCACCGCCAACAACAGATGATATATCCTTTGTAACCCTGGCTGCGTAATATACAACTATCTTAGCATTTTTGCCATACAGATTAAGGTTGTCTATATCAAAACTGATACTGTTGCTTGACACATTGTAATTCTTGACAGAACCATACACTCCTGTCTGAGGATGATCCGGGTTGTCTGCATAATATGTAACAAAGTAGATTCCATTCTGATTTACAGTTTCCCCTGTTCCAGAAGGCAGCATATCTTTTTTCAGATATTCGGTATCGAGAACTGTTCCCTCAGGGAGAGTATCCTTAAATGAAAGTCTGTCTCCCTCTCCGTATGCAAAATCACCATTGAGAACAACCTTGTACACAAATACATTATTATCCTTATCATATCCTACGATACTGTTCTTTTCATCAGTGCCATTGGTATAACTGTACTTCTCAACTATCGAACCCTTTGTTATACCAGTCACAGTGTGACTGTCTGATGATGTCTTGGATGAACCGTTGATCGTAAGTGTACCATTGTTGACTGCTGTATACTTACTGTCAGTCTTTACCGTTGTGGCATATGTAAGTACATAATCTATCGGATCATCATCCGTTCCTGTTATATCTCTCAGGAATGTGATCGTATATCCTGTTATGTAATTGTCTGCTGATGCTGGTACCTGATCGACACTGTCAACAGTTGTACTTCTAGGATCCCATACATTTGAGAAGTTGGTGTATGTCACGCTCAGCTTATAGTCTACACCTTCTGTAAGGCCACTCACAGCAAGTCCATTTATCTGATCAGCCGTAAAATAATGCTTTGTAAGTGAACCACTCTGATAAGGTATCGAGTCAGTGTATGTATCACCGGCATTGATCTTGTCAAGTCCGGAAATTGTTGACTTCCATGTAAGTGAATATGTATCCTCATTCTCCGCCTCAGATACAAACTCCTTCTTTATTGAATCACCTGTCACTTCTACAGTGGCATTTGCACTGTCGGTAACTCCATTCTTCTCTATAGTTGCTACATTGTAATATGTATCAGTAAGCTTATCCAGTCTTGAAGAATCTGTGGTGTAGGTGAAAACGATCTTGGATTTATTCTCCGTCACTTCCACCTTGTTTGTTCCATCTGAGAGATAAAGCTTACCATCCTCTTCGACAAAGCTTGCCGGCAGGGTTATCTCAGCTGCAACATCTGTATCATTGATAGATACACTGCACTTCTTCTCGTCTGATACCTCCACACCATTCTTTGTGAGAATATCTGAAACCGACATTCCTGTCAGGTCTTTCTTTCTGTCTGCATTGACCGTCACAGTCCATGTTATTGTGGACTTGTCATCCGACAATGAACCACTCTTACTTATAGATGCAGTGGACTTTCCGGAATTGTACCATGTGCCACTGTCATTATCCGTATGTTCATTGTGTGAATTATCTGAAACGTCAACACCATTCTTGTTATTTATATTGATACTTCCGATATCGTCAGCAATATCTGACACTACGACTTCATATGTAATCTCATACTGTGAATTGGCATCAAGCTTTGGAAGTGTTCCGTTTACAACCGTATCTCCGTTGTCTATTGCTCCAGATGCAGATGTAATGTACCCGTCTGACGTTACATCTGTATACTGGCCTGTTGAATTGTTCTTCAGCTTGCATGACACATTCTGTACTGTTCTCTTTGCATCCGGTCCCAGTTTGGAGTCAAGATCGTTTGCAAGGATATCATCGAGTGTTATATCACCGTCACTTCCATATTCAGAACTTACGATGACTTTATACTTGAATACCACCTTGTGATTGTCAACATCTGCGCTCACTCCGTCTGAGGACTTGCTGACCTTGATATCTGTTGCTCCATCCTTTACATATTTGTATCCCTTGCTGGTCTGGGATTTGTCGTCAACCTTTGAGTTCTTTGCCTCAGCCTCATTATTCTGGTTGAGGTAAACTATATCCTGTGAGAGGTCTCCCACTTTACTCTTTACTGTATATGTGATCTTGTATGACTCTTTGGCGTTAAGTGCCGGAAGTGTTCCCTCTATAGTAGAAGATTCACTGTTATATGAAAGTGTATAGTCTGTGTTGTCAGACTTTGTCACCTTGATATCTATAACCTCAGGAACCACTCCTGAAATGTCATTTTTAATTGCATCGGAAAATGTGAGGTCCTCTTCTCCGCATCCGTGAGCTGATGAAACCTCAACCGTGTAATCAAAATACACATATCCGTCATCAGGATCATTTACTCTTCCCTCTGACACTGTCTTGTTCACATCCACATCCGGTTTGAAGTCAACTGGAACTGTGACTGTAACCTTGCTTGTGAACTTATTCTCAATCTCATTCTTCTCATTTGACTTTGAGAGATCCATACCGATCCACGCGTTGAAGTATGCGTTGAGCTGCAGTCCTTCCTGAATAGATTCGGAATTGTGATCTATTGTTGCCGTGAGAACTCCGTTGATTACTGAGTATTTTCCAATTACAGTACCATCCGCATCAGTTATATCGTTATCGATGATATCTGAGTTGAACTTGACCGTATCAGGCATAGTGTATGTAAATACAGCATCCTCACCTGAATCTCTGATCTGTTTTACCAGATCCTCAGGAAATGCTATATCCATAACCATCTGAACCTGAACTGATTTGTTAGGATCATTAGGATCCACCGGAAGCTTTGAATTTGCCGGTCTTGTGGTACTTCCATATATCTCCCCTTTTCCGTTCGCTATGGTTGCACCCGTTATGTAATCTTCAAGTTTTCCGGTTACCGCTGCATCCGACAGCATTGCTATCGAATCTGTAGCCGTGGCGTATATGTCTCCCCCTCTCGTCTCGGCCGCGTTGGACCAATTATAATTAGAAGGCGAAATCAACGTAGTTATCATAACTACCGCCAGCAGCAGTGCTATAAGCTTTTTCGTAGTTTTTGCCATTGTCATACCTCTTTTCTAATTATTTTTAGACTTACACACTTAACATTAATCTATCATAACAAGTGGTAATTGTAAACAGTTTGTGAACAAAAATACAATTTTTAGCACTTTTTTTGTTCACATTTACTTTACCGCTTAATTTTTACTTTATTTTACATCAAATATACCAAAAGACACGGAACAGCATTTCACCGTCCGTGTCTTTCCTACAGTACTTCCCTGTATGTATTTATGATATTTGATATTATTCAAATTTATTTAATTACAATTCACTCTTTCTGTCCCTGTTGAGAAGTTCTGTGAGTGCCTCTTTTGCAGTCATACCATTAAATAATACATTATTGACAGCCTCTACTATAGGCATATCAACACCGTGCTCCTTGGCAAGTGCCAGAGTTGCCTTGGCTGAATATACACCTTCCACAACCATCTTAACCTCAGCCATAGCCTCCTCATATGTCTTTCCCTGTCCTATGAGATATCCTGCATTTCTGTTACGGCTATGCTTTGATGTGCATGTAACAATGAGATCACCCATTCCCGACAAGCCTGACAGAGTCTTGACATCAGCGCCCATGGCAAGACCGAGCCTCATTATCTCTGCCATTCCCCTTGTCATAAGTGCTGCTTTGGTGTTGTCCCCAAGACCAAGACCGTCCGATATTCCTGCTGCAAGAGCTATTACATTTTTCACTGATCCGCCTAGCTCTATACCTGTCACGTCTGTGCTTGTATAAACTCTGAAATAATCATTCATAAATGTGTTCTGTATAGTCTTGGCAATCTCCATATCACGCGCTCCGGCAACAACCGTTGTAGGGATTCCCCTTCCAACTTCCTCTGCATGTGAAGGACCGGATAACACTGCCACATTTGCCTGAGGTATCTCCTCCTCTATCACTTCAACAAGAGCTTTAAGAGTTGATTCCTCTATTCCTTTGCTCACGTTTACAATAAGCTGTCCTGCTGTCACGTATTCAGCAACGCTTTTAGCTGTACTTCTCACAAAAGGAGAAGGCACAGCACATACGACCATATTCTGTCCTATCACTGACTTTGACGCATCAGTTGTGTATTCGATACAGTTGTTTAATATTACTCCAGGGAGCCTGTCTCTCTGCTCATGAAATTCCTTGAGCATGGCTACTTCCCTTTCATCTATCGACCATACAGTCACCTCATGACCGTTTCCTGCCAGAAGATTTGCAAGCGCAGACCCCCATCCACCGGCTCCTAGAACTCCTATTTTCATCGTAAAATACCTCCAAATATTTTAATTTAGCATTTTGTTTTCATACAAACTTTTATCAACATTTATATATTCTAACTTTTTTTGCCGCTATAATCCAGTCTATTGTTGTAATCAACGCACATTTTTACTGATTTTTAGTGTAATAATGCTTTTTGTTGTTTTATGTAAACTCACATAATTTCAATCATATGTTTTAAAGGTGCTTTATCTAATCACATAAAGTTGATTTTAACATAAAGATGTTTTTATGTAAACTATGTCATAATTATGATTTTCTTTGTATAGACATCTTCCTTTTAAATAAATAAAGGATAGGTGGATATGCACCTACTACATTTCCACCTATCCCTTATCGCATCACCAAAATAATACGATTTCATTTCCTTCTATTTCGTTCTATGCCATAAGTCACTTACGCTGTCTTAGAGCCAAACGATAACTTATTCTCTGTTCCAGCTATAAGTCTCTTTATATTCGGCAGATGTCTTATCACTGCCATTCCTGCGATAACTCCAGCTAAGACGATTCCCTCCACCATCTTTGCATTTGATGTGAAGTTGTAATCTCCATGTATTGCAAATATTGTATATAATATGAAGAAACCTATCATGATCGTGAGCGAACCAACCGACACATACCTGGTAACCACAACACTTATGATAAATGCTGCGAGCAATATGACCACAAGTCTCCAGTCCCAGAGACCTACAATCATTCCTCCGCTGGCTGCAATTCCCTTGCCGCCCTTAAACTGCATGTAAAACGGAAAATTATGTCCAAGTACAACACCAAGTCCTGTATAAAGAACAAACATATAAGCATTTCCCACGTCAAGCTGTCCAAGTATGATATGTGTGAGTGAGCAGGCAATTATTCCCTTGAGGAAATCTCCAAGGAAAACTATGAGACCCGCCTTCTTGCCGAGCACTCTGAGAGCATTTGTCGTTCCTGCATTTCCACTTCCATACTTTCTGATATCGACCCCTTTTATCTTACCGTATATATATGCGGTCTGGATCAGGCCGACTCCGTAGCCTCCTACAAGGCATATCAATCTGATCAACATATCCATGATTACTTCTCTTTCCTCTCTCTGATTATGAATTTTAAAGGTGTTCCTCTGAAACCAAACGACTCTCTTATCCTATTTTCAATATATCGGGTATATGAAAAATGCATAAGTTCTTTGTCATTTACAAATATGACAAATGTAGGCGGTTTCACAGATACCTGTGTTATATAGAAAAGCTTTAATCGCTTTCCCTTGTCTGATGGCGGCTGCTGCATGGCAACGGCCTCACTCATAATCTCATTGAGGACTCCTGTAGCTACGCGGAGCGAATGGTTCTCTATAACAGCATCTATGGTCTCAAAAAGCTTTGGAAGACGCTGTCCAGTCTCAGCCGATATGAAGAGTAGTTCCGCATACGGCATATATGACAATTTGTTGCGTATCTCCTCTGTAAATTTGTAAATGGTCTTATCATTCTTTTCTATGGCATCCCATTTGTTTACAGCTATTATCATACCTTTGCCTCGTTCATGAGCTATTCCGGCAATCTTGGCATCCTGGTCTGTTATTCCCTCTGTTGCGTCTATAACCAAAACTGCAACATTGCATCTCTCAACGGCCGAAACCGTTCGTATGATACTATATCTCTCTATATCTTCTTTTATCTTGCTCTTTCTTCTAAGTCCAGCCGTATCAATGAACACATACTCCCTGCCATTTCTGACAATCTCTGTATCAATGGCATCTCTGGTTGTTCCAGCAATATCTGACACAATAACCCTGTCCTCACCGAGGAGCTTATTTATAATAGAAGATTTGCCCACATTCGGCTTGCCTATGATCGCTATCCTAGGTCTCTCATCCTCGACCTCTTCCTTTGCCGACTCGTCAAAATGGGATACAACCTCATCCAGCATATCTCCTATTCCAAGTCTTGAAGAACCTGATATAGGATGAGGATCTCCAAGTCCAAGATTGTAAAATTCGTATACATCAGGCATAAACTTCTCAAAGCTATCAACTTTATTGACAACGAGAACTATCGGTTTCTTCGACCTTCTGAGCATATCAGCAACCTTTGAGTCATCATCTACCATTCCCTGTCTGACATCCGTCATAAAGATAATGACATCTGCCGTCTCAATAGCTATCTCGGCCTGTTCTCTCATACTCTTTAATATGATATTATCCGATTCCGGCTCTATTCCGCCTGTATCTATAAGTGTAAAATTATAATCCAGCCAATTTATATCGGCATATATTCTATCCCTTGTTACTCCCGGAGTATCCTGTACAATAGATATCTTTTCTCCTGCAAGCACATTGAACAGAGTCGACTTACCTACATTTGGTCTGCCAACTATGGCTACTATAGGTTTGCTCATATCTGTTTCCTCCATTATTTCTTAATCTCCAATTACAGAGTGCACAAAGTCAGCACCACTTGATTCTACAATACAAACATCCACTTGTAAAGCATCTATAAGCTGATCCAGTGTTACATCGTCCAGGAACTTTGGTTCATCTGCCATGAGTGTGTTTGACGGAAGAATAAGTCTCTGCCCCAGTGGCTTTCCTGTGAGCTGCTTTATTATATCTCCACCTGTCAAAAGACCTGTAACGGTGATCCTGTGTCCAAAGAAATCGTTGATTATCTTATAAAGATGTATGTTAACATTCGGAAATTTCTCACCTATCCTGTCTACCATCATCTTTATAGATCTGTAGACAAGCACTCCTGTCACGATTGAGACCTCATATTCCCTGTCGTCTCCCTGCACAGCGTCAAATTCCTGTTCAAATTCATCCATGAGAAGTCTCACCATTCCGACACCGTTTTCAAGCTGCACAAAGCCATCATACCTCTCCGCCTCCGGAAAATCTCTGCCGGCATTTATATACCACTCATCACTAGCCTGCACAAAATGTGTTCCATGCTTTTCAAATGCTTTCTTCTGAAAATGTTCTATGATATCAATGACCTCGCATGCGTCTTCCTTCTCAAACGGCTCAAGATGAAAAAGTCCATCACGGTAATCCGAAAGTCCGACAGGCACAACTGATAAGCTCTCCATGACAGGCACAAATTCCATAAGATCTGAGATAGATCTCCACAATTCCTCTCCGTCATTTATACCTTTGCACAACACTATCTGTCCATTCATCGGTATTCCGGCATCATAAAACTTCCTTATCCGCTCAAGGATAGTTCCCGCAAATCTGTTGTTGAGCATACTGCATCTGAGCTGCGGATTGGTGGTGTGGACCGATATATTGATTGGCGCAAGATGATAATTGATAATTCTGTCAATATCCTTCTCTTTCATATTGGTCAGGGTTATATAATTTCCCTGAAGGAAAGAAAGCCTTGAATCATCATCCTTGAAGTATATCGTGTCTCTCATCCCCTTCGGGTTCTGATCGATAAAACAGAATATACATTTGTTATAACAGGACTTGTAATTATCCATGAGTGAATTCTCAAAAACTATCCCAAGATCCTCATCATAATCCTTTTCTATCTCAAGGAGCCATTCCTCACCATCTGATTTTTTCACCAGGAGCTCTATATATTCATCATTTATAAGGTACTGATAGTCAAATATATCTTCTATCGGATGGTCGTTTACAGCCATGATGTTGTCGCCAGGCTCTATCTCCATCTCCTCCGCTATACTGTTTTCAAGTACTTTTTTTACAATATGTTCCATAATAACCTCATAAATCCAATAACCTTACAACATGATAACAGCACCAAGGTTTCCTCTGAGCCCCTTGCTTGCCCTATGTGAGAAAAGCCACTCACTGTTGCAGCATGTACATATATTGGTAATATCTATCTTTTCAGGCTTTACACCGGCATCTACCAGATTGAAATAATTTGCCCGGTGCAGATCAAGAAGATACTTTCCATCTTCCTTAGGATACACTATCTGAGGCACCTGAGATTCCGTATATGCCATTTTAAACTGATCCGCCACATCTTCGCTCACCTCATAGCAATCTTTGCAGATAGAAGGTCCTACAGCGCAGATAAGGTCAGATGGATATGTTCCGTACTCATCTCCAAGTCTTTCTATCATGCATTTGCTGATCTTGGCAACTGTACCCTTCCAGCCTGAGTGATTCATAGCCACAACTTTTTTAACAGGATCATAGAAAAATACAGGTACGCAGTCGGCATAAAACGTCATGAGTGGAATGCCGGGAACATTTGTCATTAGACCATCTGTCTCTGTTATATCCGAATCCCTCACTATACCTTTTCCTGCATCAGTCTCTGTAACCTTGTATATATCAGTCTTGTGTACCTGATCCGAAAATACAAGTTTTGTGTAATCATAACCGACTGCCCCGGCAAATCTGCGATGATTCTCCATAACCTTCTCTGGATCGTCACCTCTGTGAAAGCTCAGGTTCATCGATCCCAGATAACCTTCACTCACACCTCCCACACGGGTGGAAAATGCATGTGTTACGCCCGCCTTATCCAATTTGTCAAATGTAATATAATCAACCCCATTTACACTGTGAACATGGGTTGATGCATCATTCCGTAAATATTTTATCTCTCTCATATCAACTTCCTATAATCTCGATAATTACCATCCTGCATAATCATATGCATTCTCTATATGGACTATCTTGTCACCTGTCATGGTTATTACATCAAATCTGACTGCCGTGTCGATCCCGTAACCATATTGATTCAGATAATACATCGCAACCTTTGATATCTGCCTTTGTTTTCTATGATCTACCGACTCCCCTGGTGTTCCTGTATGGGTATTTGAACGATATTTGACCTCTATAAATACAATATATCCGTCTCGCTGTGCAATGATATCTATCTCACCGCATCTCACTCGATAATTTCTCTTCAATATAGTATATCCGTTTTCTTTCAGATATCTTACTGCAATCGACTCGTGATCAGCTCCTATACGGCGGCTGTTATATCCGTAGTCTAATGGTTTTTGACAGTATTCTCTGTTTATAATTGGGGATTTTTTTCCACAGCTGTGCATCTGACGCCTTTCAAATAAAAATATCCTTATACAAATTTCGTGATAAACGTTCTCCTGTGTATAGCACATGGGCCAACCGTCTCAAGTGCTTTTATGTGTTCTGCTGTTCCATATCCCATGTTTCGTGCAAATCCATAGCCAGGATAAATCGAATCGTACTCAACCATGAGTCTGTCCCTTGTGACCTTTGCAATGATGCTTGCCGCAGCTATTGACGCAGACAAAGTATCTCCTTTTATGATACCAATCTGTTCAATATCCACTCCCGGAATATTTACCGCATCATTGAGCAGCAGCTGAGGTTCTACAGAAAGCTTTGATATAGCCTGTTTCATAGCCTCATAGTCAGCATTTAATATGTTTATTCTATCTATGACATCCTGGTTGGCCATGCCTATTCCAACAGCCACAGCCTTTTCCATTATCTCATCATAGAGGAGTTCTCTCTTCTTCGCGGAGAGCTGTTTTGAATCATTCAGATAGAGTATATCACAATCCTTTGGCAATATCACTGCTGCTGCAACCACAGGACCTGCCAACGGACCTCTTCCAACCTCATCTATTCCGCATATATATCCCTTATCACTGTACTTTCGCTCAAACTCGAACATCTTGTACATTCTGGCTTTTTCGTCGTCCAATGACTTCTTTTTTTTGCGGGCAGATTCCAGGATCTTTTTGACTCCTTCTCTATCATCCCCTCCATATTCTTCAAACAGACTTTCATAATCAGCCATATCGGCAGCTGCAAATATCTTCTTTATCTCCGCTATACTGCTCATATATCCCTCCATAAAACAAAGGCTATTGCCATTATTGTCGGCAACAGCCCTCGAGTACATATTCTATTCTATCTTACCAAAACCACCTGTAAATCTGAACACAGCCCTGCCGATTATATCATTCTTATGTATGTTGCCAACATCGGAGACTCGGCTGTCACGACTGTTATTCCTGTTATCTCCGAGAACAAAGTATTCATCATCACCGAGCGTTATCTCTTCCGATGCAACGCCGCGCTTATCCTCAGCAATGACCTCTCTTCCATATTTATCCCCTTCTAAAGGCTCGTCATTTATATAGATCGTTCCATCCTCATCTATATAAACAGTCTCTCCCGGAAGACCTATGATACGCTTAATATAATAGGTGTCATCATCCTCGCCATAAGGAAATACCACTACGTCAAATCTCTTTGGAGAACCAAATTCATATTCAAGTTTATCTATCCAGAGAGTATCTCCACTGTGCAATGTGTTGCTCATGGACTCCCCGCTGACCTCCGTTCTCTGTCCCACATATGTGAGAACAGCCCAGCAGATACCTATTACTATCAATATATATAGACATAGGAATAAAAGATCCTTTACAATATTGATCTCTTTTTCTTCCTTTTTCTGCTCTTTTCTCTGTCTCTTCTCAGCTTTCTTCTCGTCTCTGAGCTTCTTCTTCAGCGCCTTTTCATCAAGCTCCCCATCCTCTGTATATACAGAAGATGTTTCAGGCTCCACATGTGATTCACTATTTTCACTCTCAGAACTGTTTTCCTTTACAGCCTTATCCCATGACCAACTTTCTGGACTTGAAGTCGCATCAGAATTATCTTCTGAAACATTATCCTTTGAGTTTTTCTGTTTTGCCTCTGCCTTTGCTGCTTTTTTAGCCTCTCTCTCCAAAGCTTTCTGACGTTTCTTCTCGTACTTTGCGATCTCCTTCTCACGAGCTTTGCGAGCTGGATCATCATCAAATATCTCATTTAAAGTCTCAGCAACATTGGCGTCTTCTGATTTATTCTCAACCGATTTATTAGTATCTTCGCTCATCTATACTCCAACTTATATCTTAATCTAAGGTGTCTCCAGGGTTATCCTGCCAAGTTTACCTGACCTGAAATCATCCATAAGGAGCGCTGCAGCTTTGTCATAATCAAGCTCGCCACCTTTTTTTATACACTGTCTCTTTTCTGCGATCTGTGCTATCACCTGCACAGGATCATCAGTACCTTCAATATTATACCTTTGAGTCAGGGTATTACAATAGTTTGCCTGTAAAAATTTTATTAATTCAACCGCTATGTCTGTGACATTCAATATTTCGTCGTTGATAGATCCAATATATGCAAGCCTCAGTCCCACCGTTTCATCGTCAAACTTAGGCCACAGTATGCCCGGTGTATCAAGGAGTTCAATATTTTTTCCAAGACGTATCCACTGTTTTCCCTTCGTAACACCCGGTTTATTTCCCACTTTTGTACAAGCTTTTCTGGCATAGGAATTGATGAATGTTGACTTTCCAACATTAGGTATTCCTACTATCATAGCTCTTATAGGTCTGTTTATAATGCCTCTTTTCCTATCTCTCTCTATCTTTTCGCGGCATGCTTCCTGTACGATCCCGTTGATACTTTTCATTCCGGCGCCATCTCTGGCATTTATCTTTGCTACAAAAAAGCCCTTATCACTGTAATACTTCTCCCACTTCGCAGTTACCGAATCATCTGCCAGATCGGACTTGTTCAGAAGGATCAGCCTGTACTTATTCTTTGCAAGCTCGTCTATATCCGGATTCTTGCTGCTAAACGGAATCCTTGCGTCAACAAGCTCTATAACTATGTCTATCAGTTTTATATCTTCCTGCATCATACGTTTCGCCTTAGTCATATGACCAGGATACCACTGTATATTCATTCAACGCACCTCTTTTATTCTGCTGGGCATCTTACTCTTTTATTCTTCCAAGCATCTCACTCTTTTTTATATTTCCCACACTGCTGAATCTGGAGTCCTGACTGCTGTCCGGATTATCACCAAGCAGAAAATATTCATTTTCCCCAAGCGTGATCGATGATTCTGCAAGACCAGCTGTGCGGATCTGACTTTCTATGGGATTGTCAGCCAGGGGATTCCCATTTATATATACCTGTCCATTCTGTATCAGAACTGTCTCGCCAGGCAGACCTATAACCCTCTTTATGGAGTAATACTTATCCTGATGCTCCACAGAACGATATGCAACTATGTCATACCTGTCAGGTGATCCCACAAGGTAAGCTATTTTATTTGCGACACATTTCTGCCCGTCTGATATGGACGGTTCCATGGACGGTCCAACCATGTATACTTTCTGGAATCCAAATGCTACAAAGCCGTACCCCAAAACCGCTGCAGTAAGCACTGTTATCAGCCATCCAAACAAATATTTCGCCGTCTTCTTCAGCGTTCTCTGTTGTCTGCGCTGTCTGCGTCTCTCACGGCGTATTCTTCTAATTCTGTCATATCTCTCACTCATAATCAGCAATCTCCGCTTTATTTCAAAAATGGCTGGAGTAAATATTTACCCCAGCCATCTTGTCATACATGTTATAAGCTATATTATTTAACAAGCTCCTTAACCTTTGCTGCCTTACCAACTCTTGAACGTAAGTAGTAGATCTTAGCACGTCTAACTTTACCTTTTCTTACTACTTCAATCTTCTCAACGAAAGGTGAATGTACAGGCCATGTCTTCTCAACACCGCATCCGCTAGAAATCTTTCTTACTGTGAAAGTCTCTCTGTTGCTTCCGCCCTGTCTCTTGATAACTGTACCCTCGAAGATCTGGATTCTCTCCTTGTTACCCTCTTTGATACGGTTGTGTACCTTAACTGTGTCTCCTACGTTGAACTGATCAACGCTCTCCTTCATCTGAGATGCTTCAAGATTCTTGATGTAATCGTTCATTGTGTTCCTCCTTAATATTCTGATGTTCTTACTGCCATATCGCATCGGATATATGGGCACAGAGGACCATCACTCTTTTCACAACTCATTTAATATAACACAACAGATTTATAGATGCAAGAGGAAATTTAGGTGTATACATAAAAATAGCACCGTAAAGCTACGGTGCTACTCTCCTTATAAAAATAATGGAGCTGGCGGGAGTCGAACCCGCGTCCAAAAGCTCATTCACTACAGTTTCTTCCATCACAGTCAGTGCTTTAACATTCCCTCGACCTATCGCCCACTAACATGCTATAGACCTCAGTAGCTTCATAGATTTTCTTACATCGCAAAGCTTAGATGCAAGAGTTTGCCGAAAATCGACGCCATTCCTAAAGGCTCGGCGTTCCTAAAGGATGACGACTGCCCTTAGGCAGCGTATGCTAAATTATCGTTAGCGTTTATTTTTTGTCCAGCTTTTAGCGTGGCTCTGGTCCACGGATGGCTTCCATAGCTTCAAAACCCCTGTCGAAACCAGTCAACCCCTGATTAGTGATCAGTGATAACTGATAATTATATATTATGCGAAATACGCATTATATATTCATATTATGTGCTACTGTTCGCTGCTGTCTGTCTCTGCAGCTGTATCTTCAGATGTAGCAGTGTCTGTGCTTGAATCAGATTCAGATGTAGCATCTGTACTCTCCTCTGAGTCCGCCCCGTCCCCCTCAGCATCTGTGCTTGTAGCTGGGAACAGAGAATCATATCCACTCTCAGAATATGCCTTATCAATATAACTGTTAAGTTCCGATGCCTCAACATACTTTGGAATAGCCTTGTATATCTTAACTCCAGCTATACTTCCAACTATTGCAGCTATCACAACTATAGTTGCCGTAACCGCTACAACCTTTTTGATCTTTTGCTTACGCAATATCTCCTTGCGGTGCTTTTTCTCATACTTTCTCTGATCTACTTTACTCTGACTCATAACTCACTTCTCCAAACAATTCGTATTATAAAAAAATCAATTGCAATTTTCAACACCCTGCTAGTATAACACATACAGGATGACTTTTCCAACAAATAGTTATATTTCACAGAAAATTGACAAAATATCTCACTCTCTGTTCCTGCTCTTTAACTCTCTCTCCATCTCACGTTTCATGTCTTTCTTGGCAATATCCTCTCTCTTATCATAGAGTTTCTTACCTCTTGCAAGACCGATCTCCATCTTGACCAGGCCGTCTTTTATATAGACCTTAAGCGGCATAATGGTATACCCCTTAACCTTCTGCTGACCGATAAGCTTGTTGATCTCATATCTGTGTAGCAACAGTTTGCGTGTTCTGAGCGGATCCTTGTTGAATATATTTCCCCTCTCATACGGATTGATGTTCATCCTGTATACAAACACCTCGCCATGGTCTATCCCCACAAATGCCTCCTTGATACTGCAATGTCCCTGTCTTATGGATTTTACTTCCGTTCCGACAAGTTCAATTCCAGCCTCAAACTTCTCCTCTATAAAATATTCGTGATATGCCTTTTTATTATTTGCGATGAGAGTGTTTCCTCTTTCCTTTGACAAATCTATCCTCTCCTTTATATACAATACTGAAATCTATCGATTTCGTCATCTTGTCAGTACTCTTGACTTTTATCTGTATCGGGTCTCCTATTGCGTATTGTCTGCCTGTACCCTCACCTATCATAGCATAATCTTCCTGGGAAAAATAGTAATAATCATCAAGCATATCTGACACATTTACAAATCCTTCCACAGTGTTCGGAAGTTCTACGAACATGCCTCGGTTGGTAACTCCGGATACAAATCCATCATACACCTCTCCTATATGAGCTGACATATATTCTACCTTCTTGAGCTTTTCAACATCCCTCTCAGCCTCCTCGGCCCTTCTCTCCTTGCGTGAATTATCATCTGCAACTCTGTCAAGGATCATGCTGTAATGCTCTATTCTCTTCTGGTCAAGCCTGCCATGTATATTTTCTTTTATTATACGATGTATCTGCAGATCCGGATATCTCCTTATAGGAGAAGTAAAATGGCAGTAATATTTGCACGAAAGTCCAAAATGTCCTGTACACTCCGTCGAATACTTCGCCTGTTTCATGGTTCTAAGTGCCATCCTGCTGACAAGATTCTCATAAGGCTCACCCTTTATTCTGTCGAGTAGTTTTTGGAATTCCTTCGGGTGGATATTCTCCTTTGACGCCTTAAAGTACATTCCAAAATTGCTAATGAGAAGTGCAAGCTGTTCTACCCTGTCGGCATCTGGAGTCTCATGAACTCTATACTCAAATGGTATGTCCTGCCAAAAATAATCCTCTGCTATAGTCTCATTTGCTGCCAACATAAAGTCCTCTATTATCTCGTTGGATCTGCGTCTCTCATATACCCCTATGGAAACCACATTTCCATCTGAACCTATCTTTATCTTAGACTCATCGAAATCAAAATCTATTGAACCACGTTTTCTTCTGTTGGCTCTGAGCAGATCAGACACATGCAGCATCAACTCAAACATAGGAACAAGTTCCTCGTACTTTTTGATCTCCTCAGAATCACGATCCTCAACTATGGCTGATACACTTGTGTATGACATTCTGCGATCTACATTGATAACCGTCTCGCATATCTTGTGACCAATTATTCGTCCATTTGTATCTATATCCATAAGACAGCTCAGAGCGAGTCTGTCCTGTCCCTCATTCAGCGAGCATATACCGTTTGAAAGTTTATGTGGCAGCATCGGTATGACCCTGTCCACAAGATAGCAACTCGTACCTCTGTTGAGTGCCTCCTTATCAAGCGGAGAATTCTCCTTAACATAATGGGTGACATCAGCTATATGCACTCCAAGCTTGTACATTCCATCTTTCTCATAAAGCGTTATGGCATCATCCAGATCCTTTGCATCCTCGCCGTCTATCGTAACTGTCTGAAGATGTCTGAGATCTGTTCTCCCCGCCATCTCCGATGTGCTGACTGAGTCTGGTATCTGAGCAAGACTATCCATAACTTCATCTGGAAAATCAACTGGTATATCCAAAGCTCTGACAACAGACAGAACATCACTCTCCGGATCATTTATATGGCCAAGGATCTCTATGATCTTTCCCTCCGAAGACTTAACCTTATCTCCATAACTTATGATCTCTGCCACAACCTTATGTCCCGCCATGGCACCCATAGAGTTAGCCTTAGAAATAAATATATCTCCGTCTATTTTTAGATTATCAGGAATGACAAATCCAAAATTCTTGTTCTTCTGGTATACTCCCACTATCTTTTTCATACCTCGTTCAAGAACTTTTATGACCACAGCCTCCTGTTTCATACCCTTCGGTCTGTCCTCCGCGCGTATGAGGACTGTATCACCATGAAATGCGCCCATGGTGTTCTTTTCAGGAACGAAGAAGTCCTCCTTCATGCCATCAACCCGGACAAAACCAAATCCTCTCTGATTTCCAATAAATGTTCCCTTGTAGGTTCCCTCACCAACTTTCTGATAACGTCCCTTTGCAGATCTGACAATAAGTCCCTCTTCAGTCAGATCGTTCAATATATCCAGAAATGTCTGCCTCTCATCTCCGGGAACCTGCAAAAAAGTACACATCTCTTTAAATTTCATAGGCGGATAATCGTCATCACATATAAATTCATATACCGTCTGTTTTCTTCTATTATAAAGATCCAAATCCTTGTTATCCTTATCCATATATGTCCTTTCTCTGATATATCACTGTTTTATAAGTCATTATAACAAATTTGCGCAGATGAGTATCCATATAGTTTCTTAAATCCACACAATATAAAAAATGCTTACATATATCGTTTAATATATGTAAGCATAAGAAATTCATTATTAGTTGAAAAGCTTTGAATCAAGCAGTAATGCAAGTACGAAGAATAACACTGTAAGCACTGCTGTTATCTTCTTGAGTATCTCCTGCTTGGAACTTCCCTTGTTCTTGCCCCAGTAGGAATTGTCAAATCCACCGCCTGCTCCTGATATAGAGCTTGTAAGGCTGGCATCCTTTCCTTCCTGTGAAAGAACCACGATTGCTAATACTATACATATTATAACGTAAATTACCATTAATATCGTCTTTAACATCTTAACACCTCCGTTTCCGAAAAATGGTGCGTGCATATTCCGAACACCAACTCAAACTATAATATCATATCGTTTTGATTTATTCAATACGCTTTTTCTTTATTTTCTATTTTACAAAATTTTTCTTAACTGCTGTCAGCACACTTCACACCAAAGTAGCGTTATATCATGAATCTGCTGTCTATATCAAAACCGTGGTTTAACGGACCGCTTCCGGTTCCGAGATCCAGCATCGCAGCCAGGGCTCCTGAGATATACGATTTTGCCCTCCGCACAGAAGTCTCTACGTCATATCCTTTTGCAAGGTTTGATGCTATGGCGCTTGAAAGTGTACACCCTGTTCCATGGGTGTTTGGATTTTCTATTCTCTCACCTGAAAACCATGTTACACTCTCTCCATCAAACAACATATCATTTGCATCGTTTATGCTATGTCCTCCCTTCACAAGGACGGCACATCCGTATTTTTCATACATTTTCCCTGCGGCAATTTCCATATCTTCTTTAGATCGGATATTCATACCTGCAAGTACCTCTGTCTCAGGAATATTTGGAGTTATGATCCTTGCAAGAGGGAACAACCTTCCTGTCAGAACATCCACAGCGTCGTCGCTTATGAGTTTCGCACCGCTTGTAGCAACCATCACAGGATCGAGCACAACATTCTCTGCTTTGTAAAATTTAAGCTTGTCTGCAATCACGTTTATAAGTTCTGGCACAGACACCATGCCTATCTTGACCGCCTGAGGTCTGATATCTGTAAATACGGCATCTATCTGATCCGCAAGTATGTCAGGTGTCACATTCATGATAGACGTCACACCTGTGGTATTCTGCGCCGTCAGAGCTGTTATTGCACTCATACCAAACACTCCATTTGCCTGCATGGTCTTAAGATCTGCCTGTATTCCCGCGCCTCCCGATGAATCACTGCCTGCGATGGTAAGTACCGGTGCAAGCTGACTCCTGTCAGGCAGCAGATCTTCTATAAGCTCAGCAAATCCTGAATAGTAATAATTGCAGTGAACCTTAAGTTCTGTCTGTTTGTCACGGCTCGACTCGTCATAGAGTCCCACAACTGTAAATCCCGCATTCTGAGCTGTCTCAGCAGCATGATAGGCATCCTCAAACACATATGAATCTTCAACTTTTGTTCCCATAAACTCAGCGGCAAGCTCATATATCTTTGGAGAGGCAGCCTTACCCACACCGACTTCAGAACATGTAAATATCCGATCTACATATTTCATAAGTCCATTTCTTGAAAGAGCAGCCTCCACATGGCATCTGTCAGTCGAAGTCGCAACGGTTACAGGTATATTGTGACCCTTTAACAGCCTGAGAAACTCAGGAACTCTATTCTTAGGCACTGCCTTATTTGCATAGAAATCTCTCACAGTCTCATTTATGCCATCTATGATCTCATCAGCCGTGAGTTTTAATCCATAATGATCGCGTATATATTCAGCGCCCTTTTGCATAGTCATGGTAAACAAGACTTTTTCAAGATCAGGCTCTGCCTCTATCCCCTGCCCAGCCAGGTACATCTCTCCTGCATGATCCCACATTGGCATGGAGTCAAGCAGCACTCCATCCATGTCAAATATCGCACCTTTTATATCGCCGATTACTATCTTTTTCATGTACACCTCTATCTATCTCTAATTTCAATATCTAATCTCTATATCTAATTCAGCATCTACTGTTCAAGCATCTTCTCCACAGAAACCTTGAGTTCTTCCGTTGCTTTCTTTATGTCGTTCTGTCCAAATATGGCACTTATCACTGCCACGCCGCATATTCCAGAACCAGCAAGCTCAGAGACATTTTCTTTTGTTATTCCACCTATGGCGATAACCGGTATGGACACAGCCTCACATATGGCTTTAAGCGTCTCATGGCTCACATCATCAGCGTCATCCTTTGAACCTGTCGCAAATACCGCTCCAACTCCGAGATAGTCTGCGCCGTGCTTTTGGGCTGTTATCGCCTGTTCAACAGTCTGGGCAGACACTCCAAGTATCTTGTCCGGACCAAGCACCTTTCTGACATCCATCGCTTCCATGTCGCTCTGTCCAACATGCACACCGTCAGCACCTATATCCTTTGCTATGCTCACCTCATCATTGATAACAAAAGGCACTCCATACTCCTTGCAAAGTTTCTGTATCTCAAACGCCTCCTCAAGGAAATCCTCTCTGTCAAGTTTCTTCTCCCTGAGCTGCACAAATGTAGCGCCACCGTCAAGTGCTTTCTTTACCTGATCGTATAACGTCTCCTCTCCAAGCCAGTGCCTGTCTGTGACTGCGTAAAGCATAAACTCTTTTTTACTGCAATTTATCATAAGATACGTCCTTCTTCCATATTGTATATATTGTATATTTTATATATTAAACTCTATTTTATGTCCTGCCAAATATATTCCTACTTATCATTTATCTGATTTCATATCTGGCACCTTTTTCAAGCGTTTCACCATCCATATTGTATACAGCATCGATTATCCTGTTCCTGTATGTTGAGTTGCCCTCAAATGACTGGAGATGTGAATAACCTATCTCTCCCGCAAGTCCCATGACCATGACAGCCGCGGCAGCAGCCTCAAGTTTGTTATCAGGATTTGCCACAACGTATGCAGTCATCATTCCGGAGAGCTGACAGCCTGTTCCCGTGATCTTTCCCATCTCAGGGCGACCGTTCCTTATAACATAACACTTCTCGCTGTCTGCAACAAGGTCTATTGCACCTGTCACAGCTATGATCGATCCTGTCTCTGCAGACAACTTCTTGACAAATGCAACTGCACCGTCAAGTGTATCCTCAGTAACCGCATCTGCCACATCCGCATCAACTCCCTTTGTACTTCCAGAACCATATGCCAGAGTC
Organism: Coprococcus sp.; assembly: GCA_050874325.1. GTDB lineage: Bacteria > Bacillota > Clostridia > Lachnospirales > Lachnospiraceae > Coprococcus. The sequence goes on from JBNMKK010000003.1 coordinate 224,408, forward strand.
TTTATCTCAGAAATATTTCCTCTTATGACATCAAAACGAATCTCTTTCATAAGTCCGACAGCTGTATCTGTTCTGAGCTTGCTTGCTCCCGCTCCAACAGGGTCAAGGAGCACCACATGTCCCAGCTCATTTGCTCTCTTTCCAGCGAGATACATAGATGGTATCGTGTTCTTGTTGAGTGTACCGATATTGATATTCAATCCACCGCATATACTTGTGATATCAGGCGCATCATCCTCATCGTCCGACATGATCGGACTGCCGCCACAGGCAAGGATAACATTTGCCACATCGTTTACAGTTACATAGTTAGTGATATTGTGCACCAATGGCACATTATTTCTCACATTTTCAAGACATTCTTTTATCATGATCTTTGATCTCCTTTGTATATTATCTATATCTTAAATATATCATCAATAAACGCAAACCAGACTATTGTCAGAAATACCCAGACAACAGTATATAACAAGACCGCCAATCCTCTTGTACCCATAAGAACGGTATCTGTGGATCACAGGAACCGGCATATCGTGAAAATATTCAAGTATCCGGCAGAGACATTCGCATATCCAGCACATATAATGATTATTGTAGGCAAATAATCGAAGTTTTTCAATAGCTTTGCAGGTGTTTAACCAAGTAATATAACGATAATATTTGTACAATTTACTATATAGGCAGAAAGGGTATGTAAAAACGTCACGAATTACAGAACAACAGATCTTATGAACGAACTGTCGAAGACATCAGGCAGCGACAATTTCAATGAATTATTGTGTATATCAACAGTGGATACAACTCGGCTATTCAGGTAAATGAATTTCTCAGCAAAAATAACATGGAACTCACCCCTTGATCTGTCACGATAATATCAAAATACCATCAATTCACTATTTGATATGCCCCCTGTCAAGTAGACAGGTTAAATATCTAAAATGAGGTGCTGATGAACGACCGTACAAAATGTGCGGTCGTTTTTCTATGCACACCATCTTTCTTTGTATTTCTCTATTCGCCTGTTCTCAGGAATTAAA
>JBNMKK010000004.1:0-160066 GCA_050874325.1 Coprococcus sp.
ATATCTCTCGTTTCGTCCGTCAAATGCGCCTTTGCCCATAAGTGTATCGCACACAGGTGCATCCACCTTATCTGCAAATTCCGCAAGCTCTGCCGAGGCATCTGAGGTGATACATCCACCGCCGGCCATGATAAATGGTCTTCTTGAAACCTTTATCATCTCAAGCACTTTGTTGACATCCTCCTCGCGAATGGTGTCCGTCTTTCTCTCGATAACCTCCGGCACCTCAGGTGTATACTCAGTCTCCGCCGCAGTAACATCCTTTGTTATATCTACAAGCACAGGTCCTGGTCTACCACTCTTTGCGATCTTGAACGCCCTTCTGATAGTTGGTGCAAGGTCATCTATATGCTTTACAATAAAGCTGTGCTTGGTGATAGGCATAACAACGCCTGCAATGTCTATCTCCTGGAAACTGTCCTTTCCAAGCATATTTACACCTACATTTGCCGTGATAGCTACAACAGGAATGGAATCCATATATGCTGTGGCAATACCTGTAACAAGGTTTGTAGCGCCCGGACCTGATGTAGCCATACATACTCCGACCTTACCTGTAGCTCTGGCATATCCGTCTGCCGCATGGGCAGCGCCCTGCTCATGTGATGTAAGCACATGGTTGATCTCATCCTGGTGCTTGTAGAGGGCATCATATACGTTGAGGATAGTTCCTCCCGGATAACCGAACACGGTATCAACGCCCTGCTCTTTAAGGCACTCTATAACAATTTCAGAACCTGATATCTTTGACATTATTATCTTCTCCTTCTATTCTTTCATCTCGTAGAGATAATTGCGAAACCTATAGATTATGAACTTATGAGATATTTTAGCTTACCAATCGGAGGTCGCTCCCGCTTAACTTAGCCTGCAGCGGTACTAAGATGCCGCGGTTGCGCCATCTAAGAACCGGCGGCTGCGTATTCCTCCGATTTGGTAAGGCTAAACATCTCAGTCGTAATCTAAATCTTTGCATTTCGCAATTATCGACTAGTTCTTTGGCACTTCAAGCACAGCACCTCTGTTGCCTGATGTAACCATAGCTGCGTATCTTGCAAGATAGCCTGTTGTAACCTTTGGCTGTCTTGGTTTCCATGCAGCCTTTCTCTTTGCAAGCTCCTCGTCTGACACATCGAGTTTGATGCTGAGGTTGTTGATATCGATCTCTATCATATCGCCCTCCTCAACAAGTGCGATAGGTCCGCCCACTGCAGCCTCAGGTGATACATGTCCGATGGATGCTCCACGGCTTGCTCCTGAGAATCTACCGTCTGTGATCAGGGCAACTGATGAGCCAAGTCCCATACCAGCGATAGCTGATGTAGGGTTGAGCATCTCTCTCATACCAGGGCCTCCCTTTGGACCCTCGTATCTGATAACTACCACGTCACCCTCTACGATCTTGCCGCCCTTGATAGCTGCGATCGCATCCTCCTCACAGTCAAATACCCTTGCCGGGCCCTTGTGAGCCAGCATCTCAGGCACAACTGCTGAACGCTTTACAACTGATCCGTCCGGTGCAAGGTTACCCTTGAGTACAGCCAAACCACCTGTAACTGTATATGGATTGTCCATAGGTCTGATGACCTCAGGATTTTTATTTACACTGTTTGCAACTGCCTCACCTATCGTCTTGCCTGTAACTGTCATGCAGTCCTTGTTGATGAGTCCTGCATCTGCAAGCTGCTTGATAACTGCATATACACCGCCTGCCTCGTTGAGATCCTCCATGTATGTGTGACCTGCTGGAGCAAGGTGACACAGGTTAGGTGTCTTTGCGCTTATCTCATTTGCAAATGAGATATCGAAGTCAAATCCGATCTCATGTGCGATGGCTGGAAGGTGGAGCATAGAGTTTGTTGAACATCCAAGTGCCATATCAACTGTAAGAGCGTTGATGATCGACTCCTTTGTGATGATGTCTCTAGGCTTGATGCCCTTTCTGTACATATCCATAACAGCCATACCTGCATGCTTTGCAAGCTTAAGTCTCTCTGAATATACCGCAGGGATAGTTCCATTTCCTGGAAGTCCCATTCCAAGAGCCTCTGTCAGACAGTTCATTGAGTTGGCTGTGTACATACCTGAACATGATCCACATGTAGGACATGTCTTGCACTCATACTCATATACGTCATCCTCAGTCATAGTTCCTGCTGCATATGAACCAACAGCCTCGAACATACTTGAAAGACTTGTCTTATTTCCCTTTACATGTCCGGCAAGCATAGGACCGCCAGATACAAATACTGTTGGGACATTTACTCTGGCTGCTGCCATGAGAAGTCCTGGAACGTTCTTGTCACAGTTAGGGATCATGACGAGTGCATCAAACTGATGAGCTATAGCCATAGCCTCTGTTGAGTCTGCGATCAAATCTCTTGTAACCAGTGAATACTTCATTCCTATGTGTCCCATTGCTATACCATCACATACAGCGATTGCCGGGAACATAACAGGTGTACCGCCTGCCATGGCAACTCCCATCTTTACTGCCTGTGCTATCTTATCCAGGTTCATGTGTCCTGGAACTATCTCATTGTATGAACATACGATACCTACTAAAGGTCTCTCCATCTCTTCCTTTGTCATGCCCAGTGCGTTGAACAAAGATCTGTGTGGCGCCTGCTGCATTCCAACCCTAACATTATCACTCTTCATCTTTTATCCCTTCCAGGCGAGGATAAGTTTTTATAAGACTGTGTTTATCATTCTATCATCGCGGAACGCTCCCGCTCGTTTCGCCCTGCAGCGGTACTAAGGCTCACTTCGTATCGCCAAGTACCGGCGGGCTCAAATGTCCGCTTTAGATAGAATGATAAACACAGTTCTGCTATATAATCAATGAATCCTCGCCTTACATTTATTTTTCATATTTTCATAATCACCATGTTCAGTATACCACCGCGGAGCGCTCTCGCTCGTTTCGCCCTGCAGCGGTACTAAGGTTCACTTCGTATCACCAAGTACCGGTGGGCTCAAATGTCCGCTTGTGGTATATCTTTTTTGATCGTTAGATTCTCTCGCAGATAAGATCACCCATCTCAGAACAGCTTACGAGCTGTGTTCCATCTGAGTGGATATCTATGGTTCTGTAACCATCTTTGAGTACCTGCTTTACTGCGTTCTCCACCGCATCTGCCTCTTTGTCAAGGTCAAATGTGTACCTGAGCATCATGGCTGCTGACAGGATGGTTGCTATTGGATTTGCCTTGTTCTGTCCTGCTATGTCAGGTGCTGAACCACCTGATGGCTCATACATACCGAACTTTGTCTCGTTAAGTGATGCTGATGAAAGCATTCCGATAGAACCTGAGATCATGGACGCCTCGTCTGAAAGGATGTCACCGAACATGTTCTCTGTGAGGACCACGTCGAACTGTGCCGGATCCTTTACCAGCTGCATTGCGCAGTTGTCAACGAGCATGTGTTCAAGCTCAACCTCAGGGTAATCCTTCGCCACTTCCTCAACGACCTTTCTCCAAAGTCTCGAAGAATCAAGAACATTTGCCTTGTCTACGGATGTGACTTTCTTTCTTCTCTTCATAGCTATGTCAAATGCCTTGATTGCAATTCTTCTGATCTCGTTCTCATTGTATGTGAGGGTATCAACGGCTGTCATGACTCCGTCAACCTCCTCTGTGTGTCTCTCGCCAAAGTAGAGACCACCGGTGAGTTCTCTCATCATCATCATGTCAAATCCGCGCTCTGCGATCTCAGCCTTGAGTGGGCATGCCTCCTTAAGCTCATCGTAGAGATTGGCTGGACGAAGATTGGCAAAAAGACCAAGCTCCTTTCTGATCTTTAACAGTCCTGCCTCCGGGCGGAGATTTGGAGGGAGCTTATACCATGGTGATGTGGATGTATTTCCTCCGATTGAACCGAGGAGAACCGCATCCTTTGACTTTGCAACTGCCACTGCCTCGTCTGTGAGCGGCACACCAGTTGCGTCTATCGAACATCCACCCATGAGGATCTGTTCATAGTCAAATGTATGTCCAAACTTCTCTCCAACTGTATCGAGAACCTTCATAGCCTCTGTAACTACCTCAGGACCGATACCGTCACCTTTTATTACGGCTAAATTACACTGCATTTTCCTAATTCCTTCTTTCATTATATTTTCAGTTTCATGTATACTAGTTTACAAATAAATGTTTTCTCTTATTAAAGTATGTGATATCCCAAACCAGTAAAGCTATAGATGGAATCATGCTTCTTGTTACTGCTTCTACCATCATTCCCGTTCCTACAAATGCCGACGCGATAGCATAACTCAGAACTCCCATTAAGATATTTAATCCCATACAAATATATAGGTTCAAAGGTCCTGTCTTTTTATATTTTGCCAACATCATACGAGTATATATCGCATATCCGGCAATAAGCAAATATCCTATTCCTAAGCACACATCAAATATCCTTAATGACGGATAAAAAGCATATACCAAATCTTTTTTTCCCAAATACAGCCGTCCCGTAAGGTAAGCTACTCCATTTATTATATTTACAAAAGCATTTGCAAACAATTGGAAATATATGACGAACTTAAACCATCCCATTCCAATTCCCGGGTTATTTACCTGCTGTTTATTCTGCTGGGACGGGCCACCATACGGCTGCTGCACATTCTGCTGGTACTGTATACCATATGGTTGCTGCGCATTCTGCTGGTACTGTGCGCCATATGGCTGCTGCACGTTCTGCTGATACTGTCCACCGTATGGTTGCTGCACATTCTGCTGGTACTGTCCGCCATACGGTTGCTGCATATTTTGCTGATACTGCCCGCCATACGGCTGCTGTATATACGCCGCAGCTCCACATACAGGACACTGTGCTGATCCGTCAGCAAACTCTGTTCCACAATTAACGCATCTCATTTGTATCATCTCCCCTCTGAATAATACTAATTCTTGCTATTTATGTAGTTGATGAGTCCCTCGCTCTTGATGATCTCCTGCATGAACGGAGGGAATGCCTGTCCTTTGAACTCTGTTCCCTGGGTTCTGTCATAGATCATACCGCTGTCAAAATCGATCTCCACATCGTCGCCTGCCTGGATAGCCTCAGCTGCCTCAGGGCACTCGATGATCGGAAGTCCGATATTGATCGCATTTCTGTAGAAGACTCTGGCAAATGTCTCAGCGATTACACAACTGATCCCTGATGCCTTGATAGCGATAGGCGCATGCTCTCTTGATGATCCACAGCCAAAGTTCTTTCTTGCCACCATGATATCACCTGGCTTAACGCGCTTAACAAAATCCTTATCTATATCTTCCATACAGCTCTTTGCAAGCTCTGCAGGATCTGATGAATTCAAATATCTTGCAGGAATGATTACATCTGTATCTACATTGTCACCATATTTGTGTACTGTTCCATGTGCTTTCATACTCTATCTCCTTTATCTCTTTTTATAATCCAAGCTCGTCAGGACTGCTGATCTTACCTGTGATAGCTGAAGCTGCTGCAACAGCCGGGCTGGCAAGATATACCTCTGAATCAACATGACCCATACGTCCTACGAAGTTACGGTTTGTTGTGGATACTGCTCTCTCTCCTGCTGCCATAACACCCATATGTCCTCCGAGACATGGTCCGCATGTAGGAGTTGAAACCACTGCTCCAGCCTTGACAAATATAGTCATGAGGCCTTCCTCTATACACTGAAGATAGATGTCCTGAGTTCCAGGAATAACGATGACTCTTACGCCATCAGCAACCTTTCTTCCCTTAATGATATCAGCTGCAATTCTCATATCTGAAATACGTCCATTTGTACATGAACCGATGACTACCTGATCGATCTTGATATCGCCAACCTCGTCGATAGTCTTTGTGTTCTCTGGAAGATGAGGGAAAGCAACTGTCGGCTTAAGCTGTGAAAGATCGATGGTGTACTCTGCATCGTACACAGCGTCCTCGTCTGCCTCATACTTTGTATATGACTTTGTGCTATGCTCCTTCATGTACTCCTCTGTAAGCTCATCTACAGGGAATATACCATTCTTGGCACCAGCCTCGATTGCCATATTTGCAATTGTAAATCTGTCGTCCATTGTAAGGTTCTTGATACCCTCTCCAACGAACTCCATAGACTTGTAAAGCGCACCGTCAACACCGATCATACCGATTATGTGAAGGATGACATCCTTACCACTGATCCACTTTGCCTTCTCGCCAACGATGTTGAACTTGATGGCTGATGGAACCTTGAACCAAGCCTTGCCTGTCACCATTCCAGCTGCCATATCTGTACTGCCGACACCTGTTGAGAATGCACCGAGTGCTCCGTATGTACATGTATGTGAGTCTGCACCGATACATGTCTCTCCTGCTACGATAAGTCCTTTCTCTGGAAGGAGCGCATGCTCGATACCCATTGCTCCAACATCAAAATAATTCTCGATCTCATTTGCCGCTGAGAACTGTCTTACACACTTACAGTGCTCTGCGCTCTTGATATCCTTGTTAGGTGTGAAATGATCCATGACAAGAGCTATCTTCTCCTTGTCAAATACTTCCTTCTTGTTGAACTTCTCCATCTCGTGAATAGCAACCGGCGTTGTAACGTCATTGCCCAATACTAAATCCAAATCTGCCTCGATAAGCTGTCCTGCTTCAACTGATGGCAGTCCCGCATGAGCAGCTAATATCTTCTGAGTCATGGTCATACCCATATTTATAGTCCTCCTATCATTGATTCTTTAAACTTACTCTTGATAATATCACTCATCAAGGTATAATTACAATATATAAAAAGAATAGTTTTTATAACTTAAGGTTATAGCTATTTATATCACGTTTAAAAAATGTACGGCAGAAAATAATACGCTCCACTGCCGGCTCCGCATTGAACAGAAAGGAATCCTCATGATAGCGAATCTCAACAACTATGTCATATTCTATACGGTGGCAAAAACCGGCAACATAAGCAAAGCTGCAAACCAACTGTATATCAGCCAGCCTGCCATAAGCAAATCTATATCAAAACTGGAATCAGAACTGGGTACTGCACTTTTCAGCAGAAGTTCAAGAGGTGTCGCCCTGACCGAGGAGGGACAGGTTCTCTATGAATATGTGGACAGAGCATTTGACGCCCTGAATATGGGTGAAGAAAATCTGAAAAATTACAAAGATCTCGGAATCGGACATATAAGGATCGGCGTCAGCACCTCTCTGTGCAAACATATTCTCCTTGCATATCTGAAGGATTTTATCCGTGAAAATCCAAATATCAAGTTCAGCATAGACTGCCACTCCACCGTGAACACCATCAAGTTGCTGAGAAATGAAGACATAGATATTGGTCTCATCTGCAATACTGAACTTCCAAAGGGGATTGTCTACTCCCCGGTCCGTGAAATACACGATGTGTTCGTGGCAAGTCCGGAATATCTGGACAACTACTATGAGCGAACAATAGATAGTGAATATCCAGATTTCACAAATACTCTGCACGGCAACATCAAGGGCAATATAATTCCTCTGCTTGGAATGAAGGACTCCACAGACAAAAATAGAGATGACAGACATCCGTCCGCCATCTCTACTATAGATATTCTTGAAAATTCTAACCTAATGGTTCTTGAGGAGGCAAATGTAACCCGAACCCACGTAGATGAATACCTCCGCTCACAGGGCATCAGCTGCAGCCAAATACTTGAGATCAACAATATGGATCTCCTCATCGACTTCGCCGCCATAGGAATGGGCGTAGCCAGCGTGGTGCGCGAATTCGCACATGAGCAGCTCGCCTCCGGTGTCATAACAGAACTGCCACTTGATACCCCAATTCCCAGCAGAACTGTCGGGTTCGCTTACTCAGGAGTGAAGAATCAGAGCACTGCTATGAGGAAGTTTATGGAGTGGGTGGAGGTGTGAAGGAGTTTAATGTTCTTGCGCGGCAGAATTTACTGTCCCCTATGATGCTACCCTTTGCTCAATTAACATCATCCGCATCTAATATATCTCAGAACTTATCTTTGGATTAACAAGATAATAGATTCCAAAATCATAATCACAGATTTTTGTAATATTTACATCACAAGATTCTGATAATGATTTCAGTATTTCATTGCTATCATATCCATTTACCCAATAATCATCTGTTGTAATATACAATAAAAAGTTACTTCCATTTTTAACGCAATCATTAAAAATCTTATTCTCATTAATGTACTCCCATGATTGCATATACACGTTATTCATTTTTCTTAATATCATTATGTTACTCGTTGGGACTACTGATGTATTGTTTTCATCCGTAACAACCAATAATGTATCTGCATCAGTATTTATAACCATTTTATCAAATCTTTCTTTTTGAATATATGAATATTCAAAATTATTTAACATAATACCGCATATAGTATTAGACAGCACCGACAGCAATATCATGTAACTTACAGCCTTCATTAACGTTTTACCAATTTCTGTGGCATACTTGTTAATACAAAGAGTAACACTATCAACAATGCCAAATATTACAATTACTATTAGCGGTATTATATTATATATGTATCTCTCATAAACATATTCTCCACCAATATATGTAATTGAAACAAACACACAAAGTACCGATATTAATAAAAACAATATACTATCATCGTTTTTTCTAATTCTCTTATCTACCAAATAAGCAAACAGTAAAACTAAAATAATTCCAACACAAATTATTGAAAGTGCTTTACTTGCTGTTAAATGACTCACTACATCGGCTGACAAGCATATTAACTGCTTTATCCATAATTTTAGATTGAACAGATTTCTTACAACTTCATTACCAACATTATTCGTCTCTGATCCCGTTGCCTGTTCTATTGCATATGGATATACAATAAGCATCAAACCAACACCTGTAAAATTACTTATAATATATCTAATTATTTCTGAGATTTTAAACTTTTTACTTCTGTATGAAAACGCAATAAGCCACAACACTTCCCAAAATAATAAAACAACAAAATAATAATGTGTCATAGCTCCTATAAATGCTAATATAAAAAGTATTAGTAATTTCTTTACAGTTATACCGTTTTGATATATTAATAAATTACAATAAGTAAACATCAATGTAATAAGCGTTAATAACATATACATCCGTATATACATGTATTTAATGCATATACAGAACAACTATATGCCACAACAGAAATCCACTTTATATACTCATTTTTAATTATCTTATCTGCTACTAGATATAAAAAAATAGACGAAATGATGTATATAACAATATTCAAACTACATCCAAACCATTTGCTAAACTTGCCTGGAAATAATGAACAAACAAAATGTAATAACCAGTAGTATAATGGAGGATGACAATCATTTGAATTATTCATATATACTTTTTCAAATGAAAACTTCTCATCGTCCTGAACTGTTATAAAGTCATCAAATTCATTTCCAGATACCCATTTTCCCCACATCCAGTCTGCATCAGAAATCTTATCCGACGAATAGCTATTGGATAATATATAACTATATATCTCATCTATATGGAATTCACTTTTTGTATTTACAATACCAATACTTACTATCAATTGTATAATCAAAATTACAGTTATTTTTAATTTAGGACTTCTTACGTTTATCCCCCTCAATACATTCTTCCCCTCATGATAATTTACAGTTCAAAATTATGTCACATATTCTATCAACATCATAAATTTCCAAATCCGCATACAGTGGCAATGTCAAAATTCTGTTCGCAGTACTCCTTGCAACAGGAGTCTTATCTGCATCATATTTATTATGAAAACATGCAAATGTATTTGTAAGCGGATAAAAATACTTTCTCGCACATATATCATTATCAGCCAGCTTGTCAAACACCTCATTCCTGCTTGTGCCAAATATTTTTTCATTAAACAATACCGGAAAATAAGAATAGTTGCATCTTACATCTGGCTGTATGACGTTCAATTGCAATCCGTCAACACCATTCAATCTCTCCATGTATCTTTCATATACATTTTTTCGCCTTTCTATCTCTGAATCAATATGCCTAAGATTACAAATTCCCATCGCAGCGCAAAATTCATTCATCTTAGCATTTGCACCCACAGCATCCACATCCTCAGGACCGTGTATACCGAAATTTTTCAGTTCATACAATCTTGCGCCAAGCTCTTTGTCACGGTAACACACCGCTCCGCCCTCTATGGTATTGAACACCTTCGTTGCATGAAAACTAAAGCATGATGCATCGCCAAAACTGCCAACACTCACACCTTTATATGTCTCTCCAAACGCATGGGCCGCATCATATATAACCTTCAGTTCATACTTATGCGCTATTCTCTGTATCTCCCCTATATCACATATGTTTCCATAGACATGAACCGGCATTATCGCACATGTGCGGTCAGTTATAAGATCTTCTATCTTGGTGACATCCATCGTATATGTAACAGGATCTATATCACAAAATACTGGCTCCAACCCATTTCTCACTATGGCATGGGTCGTTGATGCAAACGTGAACGGTGTCGTTATCACCTCTCCCTGAAGGTTCATAGCTTGAATTGTCATCTCAAGTGCCATGTGTCCATTTACAATGAGTTCGACGTTGTCTACCCCCATATAACTCTTCAACTTTTTTTGAAATTCCTTATGCTTATCTCCCATATTGGTGAGCCAGTGGTTATCCCAAATAGATTTGACTTCATTCATATATTCATCAATTCCTGGCATAGAAGATCTTGTAACGTATATTTTCTCTCCCATATTATCCTTTCCTTAATGTTCACAATAAACTTTCACATTTCCACTACAATAATAACTCCATATAATTGCTGTTCTTGGACGCCTGTCCCCCAAAATTAAAATTATTATTCTGATAAAATTTAATTCCTGTTATATTGCTATTATTCACCTCAAGTCTTATTTTATCAAATCCATTGATCTTTCCAAGTATCTTTATATACTCAATTATATTAGTTCCTATATGTTTTCCCTGCCAGTCCTCATCAATCGCCAATAATGATATATATATTGTTTTAGATACAAAATCATTCATATAAAATGCGCAGTATCCTACAATTCGCTCTTTCTTCATCGCACAGATCACAATGCCATGATTGACAATTTTATCTAACGTATTTGAAAAGTTCTCATTTTTAATAACACTATTTATAAACACTTTATCAAATTTATATATCAATTCTCTGATTTTTTCCCTGTTTACCAGGATCACAAATTCCGGAATATCCACATTATTTAGACTCATATCCCATTTTATCTTTCTTCTTTATTTCATTTAAAAGTTTCATTTAACTACATCAATTCAACATGCAGCCACTCTTTCGACCTCGCCATAACCTCATATAGTTCTTCAACACTGTCAAATTTTAAAAACATATCACCCAAAGACATATTCGCCCCAGTGAACGGCCGTACCATATCGCCTCTTTTTGCTGACAAATCAATTATCTTAACATATTTATCCTTAATCTCCTTGTCTATAACTACTTTTTTTAAGATACCGCTACTTCCCTGATTTGCATGAATTACCAACTCACACCAGTACCCATTACACTTACTGCTATTGATTGAGGTAAGTGGTAATCCAACTGCATTACGAACTTCATTTTCAATGAGGTCAATCCCATAGGCCATTTTCTGCAATTCTGCTATCTTGCAGCCCCCGCCTCTCGGCGACACTTCCATAAGATATTCTTTGCCGTCTAATCCTACACAGGATTCGATATTATAAATCCCTGTCCGCATCTGTAACAGATCCATCAGCCTTTGCGTATCCTTTGTTAATTTACTCTGATGCTCCATTCTCATGGATGATGGCCATATTATATAAGCAGGCGTATATGGATTATCTGCCTCTTTATCAAATAGCTGATCAGAATATGTAATAAATCTGAGTTTTCCGTCAACTGTAAATGCATCTGCACTTGAATGGCATCCATCAAATTCCAAGAAATCTTCTATTATGAATGCGCCATTATGCGACACCGAAATTGCTGTGTCTATAGCCTTTGCCAAATGTTTCACATTCTCAACTTTCGTCACGCCCTTGCTTCCCGCTGAATCAACAGGTTTTACGATCACAGGCCAATTAAAAATATCTATATCTTTAAATGGATTCTTATCTGTATATCTTTTTGAATGTGGACAATTAAACCCATTATCCGTTAAAAACTTTCTAAACAACCCCTTATCCTGCAGAATCTTTGCTGACTCATACGAACATTGGAATGGCAATCCCATCTTCTCTGCAATATATGCTGCCGTCACAACACCAGGATCACATGCAAATGACACTATTCCATCAATTTGTAATCTTTCTGCTGCCTCCAAAGTTTTTTCTTGGTCTATTATACTAATATTACAATACTCATCAGAATATCTGTGAGCAATATTATTAGGCAAATAATCACATGTTATCACATATAGCCCTAATTCATGTGCCGTTTTTATCACCGGCAAAGCGTATCGTGAACCGCCCAGTATCATAAGTTTTTTCATAATATCATTTCCTACTTTCAGATGAATCTATCACTGATTTGCGTTTTATCATAACACCCCTTATATATTCAAATTCTTCAAACTTGAATAACGCGGAGCCGCCTACATATATCAATACACCAACTCCAATCTGCAACAGCAATTTTATTATATAAGGTAAATGTAGATACCCTACAAAGTAAACCCCTATTCCCATTAAAAGCGCTAATGCTATACTTGCTAATATATCTTTTATCTGCTCACTGTATTTGTAATTAAGTAATTTCTTGTTCGGCCACGAATTGATTAACTGACTCATCACACTGCTAACCAACATACCATACGCCATGGCTTTTACTCCAATCCACATGGTGGATAAAAGAATTAAAAACCCCAATATTTTTTTTATTATCTCAAGCTTTAAGAAAACATCACTTCTGCCCATCGCCTTTATTGCATTCAAATTAGCTGTATGAATAGGCCAAAACAGATATGTGATGCTAAAAATACGAATGAATATTACACATGGTATCCATTTGTCTGTCAACACAAGGCTGACAACTGTATCGGCGCAAAACGCAAGACCGATCATCAATGGAGCCAGTATATATATACTAATCTTTATGGCTTTTCTTGTCAGTGTTCTAACCTGAGCTGCCCTATCTTGAACCTTTGACATAGTAGGCAATAATACACTATCAATGGATGTATTTATATTGGTTATAATAACGCTAGGGAACTTATCTCCCTGGGTATAATATGCCAGATCTGAAGTTGAATACCTCTTTCCTATCACAAGACTCTGCAGATTATTATATAACGTATCAAGCAGCGCAGACACCAACAGTTTCCATCCAAATTTTAACAAACTTTTTAATCTCTGCCAAGAAAACATAAATTTAGGTTTCCACCTTACCGTCAGCCAAAGAATTAATGTATCAATAGCTGTATTGGATACCTGCTGAATAGCCAAAGCCCATACTCCACATCCTCTATACGCAAGGGAAATACCGATTATAGCCGATGCAACAGTTCCACCTATAGTTGAAAAGAAAAAACGCTTAAATAACATATTACGTGATACATAAGCCTGCTGTATTCCCTTCACACCAGATATTATTATCGTTAAACTTATAAATCTTATGATTGGTGTAAGCCCTTCATCATTATAAAAAACCGCAATGTATGGCGATGCAATATACATTACAATATACAGAACTACACACATAAGCATATTAAAAAAAAACACCGACGAAAAATCCAGATCATCAGCATCCTTTTTCTGGATCAGCGCGGTGCCCAGCCCGCTGTCTACAAACACCTGTAGTATAGTTGTAAATACTGTGACAAGAGCTATTGTTCCGTAATATTCCGGCGCTAAAATTCTAGCCAGTATTATCGACACTACAAATGTAACCAGCTGTGCAGTTGTACGCTCTGTAAAACGCCATATAAAATTTGCAATCGTACCATTATTTGTGTTCTTTTCCATTATATACCGCACTCTCTAATGTCAAATGTCATCTTAATATATGTTTCATCAATGAAACGAGCCATGGACAAAAATCCATACAATATACATATATCTTGTCCTTTAACGAACACTGCTTAAAATACAATTTCTGTTCATTCCTTGCCGCTCTATATTTTCCACTTTCCATCAGATCATTAAATTTCATCATACTGATAACCATATCAATGTCCTTCTCATATCTATGATCCGTATACTCATCTATATCTGACAATAAACGCAAAACCATATTAAACTGTTCATCTTTATATGTCGTGTCTTTTTCTACCCTATCCGACCACGAACCATCAACCATATATCTATATGTAGACATTTTATCGGCAAGATAAAGCATCCCCCCCCTTACGGAACCATACATTTGCAACGCATAATCTAATCCACATTTTTTTATCAGATCAGGTTGATCACGCAACATACTGGCACGCACAAATAAAGAGTTTGTAGCCACAAAGCTGCCTCCGCCTCTTATTACCGCTGACAATGGAAATATCGTATTCTTTAAACAAGGTTCAATATCTTTTATAACATGTTCTTCTTTATCATTTATAACATGAGCAGCATGCGCACATATGTCAACACCCATATTTTTCTCCATGGCATCATATTGTTTCTGCAGTTTAAGCGGATCATTCCAATAGTCATCCCCCTCACAGAATGCTATATACTTTCCACGTACTCTCGGATATTGATACATCTGCATTATCTCTATATTCTGGGAATATTGATTTTTCTTTTGATATATTGGCTTTACTATATCAGGATACTTTTGCTCGTAACAGCGTATAATATCGCCTGTTTTATCAGTAGACGCATCATCATGTACAAGTATTTCTATAGCGAATTTCGTTCTCTGTTCCAACATACTACTCAGAGTCCTGTCTATATATCTGTCATGATTATATGCATTACATATAACACTTACACCTATCTCATCTGTCATAGCCGTTGTCTCCATTCAAAATAACATACTGAAAACCTACTTCTTATCAACAATTTATTTTTTCAATTGTAGGTTTAAATTCTAACCCATCTTTAATTGCTTTTAACACTATTTTTATCTTAAGTACTTTATGACGGTTGTCTTTTATAACAACAAGCATAAGATTATATGCCATATAGAGTAAAAGTTCCAATAAAAATCCTATTCCCATTCTTTTATATGTACATACATCATTTCTTACAGAATATGCTATCCGCTGTATCCTGTCCATATCGTCAATTTCATAGAATTTTGCTGTAGATTTATTCTCTTTCATCTTATGTACAACCTTACTTTTACTAGCATAATAACACGGATACAATTTGGATATCCGTAAAGAATACTCCGTATCGTCTCCCCAAATAAAATATTCTTTTATCGGAAATCCAACCTTTTCAACTACGTCACGTCTAGTAAAAAAAGATACAAACGTCGCCTGTTTTACTGCAAACAATCCATTATCTTCATTTGAAATATTTCTATGCTTTCCCTTGATCTTATGGCGATTCATTTTACATTCTGCCCCGTCAGTCCAAACTGCCTGTCCAGATATAAACCCCCATTTATTTCTCAGTATTCTAGCGCTATATATAATCTCTTTTAGTGAATTCTCCTGAACAATTGTATCATCATCCATCAACCAGAAATATTTATATCCCAGCTGATAGGCTACTTTTAATCCGTAATTAAATCCACCTGCCCCACCAATATTTGCTCCTGTGTTGAAATATATAACTTGATTTTTTCTTATATACTCCTGCAACGCATCCTCAGTTCCATCTGTACTCGCATTGTTTACCACGATTATATCTGTTTCCGGGGAATACTTGCGCAGTGCATCGACACATTCAATCAACAAATCACGTCTATTATATGTTACAACTATTGCTGCAATTTTTTTCATATACAGTCATTCCCACCATTCTAATAATTATCTATTTTTTTAATTCTTCGAATTATATAGTTCTTCGCCTTGCTGTAATACATTCCAATAAGCTCCGTATTATATACCGGCAGTTCCCGGGTACGCAATTTATTATGATGTATCCATATATTCAACATTCTCTCCGACAAAAAGCCATAGATTCTTCTATTGTATATTCCATACCCCTCTGTATTTATGCTCTTTTCCAGTTCAAATAATACATCAAACAACCATGTACAATATTTGTCGAATAAATCTCTGTCAGCTATAAACATATTGTAGCAATAACCACTCTTCTCATTTTCAAACCATTCGATATCCTGCTCATAATCCGGATATTTTTTCCGAATTACATCCGTCATTTTAGTCCAGTCATCTATGTTATGATACCTTTTATACTGATCCCTTGATGACCTTCCCCAAAACCATACCTTGCCCGGCACCACAACGTCATAATTAGTCAAGCATCTTTCTATATCAGCCTGTGTTATAACTGACCTTTTTCTAAACAATGGGTTTCTGCAAAAATAACGGCGGTAATGGCATATACCAACATACTTATCATCTGTATTTTTCCATATCCAATACAAACCTGTAAGTTCACAAAAGCTGGAATTTTTCCTTGATATATTTATTCCCTTATCATCACTCAGTCCATCCCACATGATACTTTTATCTGATGCTCCAACCAATATCGGCTTATATGTACTATCATGCTTTATCTTATCATATAATTTATGTGTAATAACATACATCATCTGCTCTCACCCATCAAAAGACATTTTTTCTCACTATACCGGTATCTGTGAAAACCATTTTGGAAACAACGAAAATAATATTACTTTTATTTTTTCTTTAATTCCAAGTGCATATCTGAAAGAAAACCCAAAACCCATTCCATTGATTTCCCAATCTGTTATATGAAATGCTCTGCAATTCCACAAATATTGAAATACCAATGCCCCCTTCATATATCTCCTAAGTTTCTCATCCTGCATCTCACTGATCTTATTCATCCACTCCGAATAAACTCTCACGATCATCTCCCGCTTATACTGCTCATCATTATTCCCTGTTATAGAGTCATTTCTCAATATATAATTATAATATGGATAATCCAGATATACTACTTTTTTCGCCTTCATCATTATGTCTGGCAACAGTTGCGTATCCTCGAACAAATAACCCATTTTAAAATATAAATTATTGTCAGTTAAGAACTTCTTTCTATAAAGATTTATACAGGCATATGGATATAGGTCATTTCCTTTTATCGACTGTATATAAAAGTCCTTTGCATCATATACTCTACCTGATTTAACTTTATCTCTTCTCTCAATTACAATCTCATCACCTTTTATCTTTTTACATGCACCCGCAACAAAATCAATCCCATCCTTCATCAGCTCAACCAATCTCTCGCACGCATCAGATTCCAGGTAATCATCCGAGTCTACATACAAAATATATTCCCCTGTTGCCTGGCTTAAACCTGTATTCCTTGCATCTGATAATCCCCCATTTTTTTTATGGATAACTCTTATCCTCTTATCACTTACAGCATACTCATCACACATTTGAGGACATCTGTCCGGACTTCCATCATCAACCAATACTATCTCTATGTTACTATATGTCTGCTGCTGAACACTGCTTACACATCTATCCAGTTCTTTTTCAACTTTATATACAGGTATTATCACACTTATCTTTTTAGCTGTCTCATTCATCTAAGGCTATTCCAATCCTAACATTTATTTATCGAGTTTTTCTTCAATTATATATCTTGGTCTACATTTAGTTTCCAGATATATCTTACCTACATATTCTCCAACTATTCCAGTACACATAACCTGTGCTCCGCCAAAAAAACAGATCAACAAGACTGGAGTTGTCCATCCTGGTATTGTCGCCCCATGAAAATGCCCAACTATTACATATATGGCATAGACAATACTGATAACAACCGAAAATAGTCCAAACATAGTGATCATTCTTATTGGTCTTACACTTGTTGACGTAAGTCCATCTATAGCAAAATAGATCATCTTCCTAAGCGGATACTTGCTCTTTCCTGCAAATCGAGATCCCCTATCATACTCTACAACTGAACTTTTAAATCCTATAAGTGGTATAATTCCCCGAAGGAACAGATTCACCTCTTTATAATTCATCAGTTCCTGAACTGCTCTCTTACTCATAAGTCTGTAATCCGCATGGTTGTACACCAACTCAACACCCATGGCTTTCATCATTTTATAGAACAAAATAGCTGTTGTTTTTTTGAAAACAGAATCTTTCTTTCTTGATTTTCTAACACCATATACGATCTGGCTGCCTTTATAATACTCATCCACGAATTTGTCGAGGACTTCTATATCATCCTGAAGATCCGCGTCCATCGAAACTATCATATCTGCATGTTCCGATGCTTCAAACAACCCTGCAATCAATGCATTCTGATGCCCTTTATTCCGAGATAGTTTAATCCCCGTAACCAATGGCTCTCTCTCATACAATTTCTCTATATGATTCCATGTGTTATCCGAAGATCCATCATCTACATATAATATCCTGCTCTCAGCATCAACTTTTCCAAGCTGCATCATTCTATTTAGTTTATCTACCAATCTCTTTGTTGTCTCATCTAAAACCTCATCTTCGTTATAACACGGTACAACAATGTATAATATTTCTGCCATTTTTATCCTTCCCATACCCCTAAACATTTTCTTTTATTATAAAATCCTATTCCAACTGCAACAAATATCCCAATCATACTTATTATCAGTCCTATTTTTAATCCATATGGAAAATACTTGAATTCTACCGTATGTGATCCACTGGATAATTCCACTCCACATAGAGCATTTCCAATCTTTATTATGTCTGCCTGTTCACCATCAACGTAGGCCTTCCAACCTTTATAATAGGGAATTGATGTATACATAACACCGTCTTTTGATGCATTTATGCTCCCCTGTACATTTGCCCCATCAAATTTTGTCACATCATAAGAAAGATCTCCTGTCTTGGTCAGAACCTGCTGCATTACAACATCATTATACTTATATACATAAATATTGGTCATACTGCTCTCTCCTGGAGAAGTATTGTTATCCATCAACAGGATTATCCTCTGTCCCTTTTTTACATTTCCTATATGTATCATTTCCGCCGGACTCTTATATGTGCTATCAAACAACACAGCATTTCCATCAATATAAACAGATGTTATTGTCTGATGTGTATCTTTTATATATACATACATATCCATATCATCCGGAACTGTATAATAATATGCAATCCGGGAGTAATAATCATCTGACTGCAGCACATTTGTGTAACTGAGAGTTTCCCTATCCTTAGCAGTTATCTCACATCCGTCTCCAGCAGCATCCCATTCATTTATTTCTGAATCCTCAAAGGCATCACCCACACCCATTATATTTGTTGTGAAATAATTCTGCACTTCAAAAGGATTGTTCGACTCAAGATTCCAATCACGAACAGAATCATCAACCATAAATCCCAAACCCGACAGATATTGATTTTCGCAAAGCTGCAACTCAATATCACCTTCTAGGTACGAATTATGTACCTGGATATTTTCTTTAGCCTTGTATCCACCATAATACATTGTGCTGTCCGTAAGCACATTTCGAACATTGAACAACATCGATGTCACCGGTGTCGTTCCCCTATATGCAAACGATCTACCGTTTCCCTGATATACAAGACCCAACGCCCTATAAAAGTTCCATACATTCCTATTCAAGATAGATGAAAATATATTTGTATCTGAGTATGCCATGTTGTTCTGTGATGCAACCCACGATGTCTTTCTCTCACCTTTCTCAGACTTTATATCATTATATATTTCCTGCCACTTTTCCGTGTCTGCAGCCCTGTCTATACTCACATCATAACTATCATTGCTCACAAAATAGTAATTCGATATAATTTCAGCAAATCCTATCGCAATAAAATTCACTATCAGCGCACACTTTGTTATCCTATGTGTGATAAATAACCACACACATGCTGTCAAACAAAGTACTATGCAAATCGTTACAAGATATACTACAGCACTTTCCATCTCTGTATTTCCAAGTAACGAATATGCGATCATGACAGCATAAACAGATGTAAAAATGACCAGGTCTTTTATCTTCAACTCAGGAATATTAGTCAAAAATTCAAATGCAGATATCAATATCAATATGGATATGATAAATGCCTGTCTGTTACAGAACATATTAGGATAAGTAAACCCATGAAAAACATATATACCAGCAAGCCAATTACTGGTTATAATCATCGCTATTATGCCTACTATCCTTTTTACCCTGTTTTTTAATTTTATATTTCTGTCAACAGCAAACAATATCATGCCACCCAGAAGGATGATTCCCGTATAGTTATTGTTTGTGTATATAGAACTTCCCAATGTGTCTATAGATGATCCCCATAAAAAACCTTGTATAAAATTTGCAATATTACCAAATGTCTCAATAGGATCAGCATCAACACCCATTGTATATTTATTAGTAAATACCGAAACGTAGCATGGTATCAAAACAAATGCTGATATCGCAGCTGCAAGAATTGAATACAAAATATAATATAATCCGTACCGCCACCAGCTCTTTTTCTTTGTATCAAGGCAATCAACTGCCCATATAACAGAAAGCAGGCAGATAAACCACGCAAAGTAAAAATTAGTTATGAACACCAATATCATGGCTATTATATATAGCTTTCCACTTTTACCCGCGAAAATCCTCTCCACTCCCAGCATTACAACCGGAGCCAACATCAGACTGATCAGCCATATATATGTATATTGATACGCAACTACATAATCGCACATAGCATATGCGACTGCTATCAGCAGGCATATCCATGTATTGAGTTTTTTGTTCTCTATGTTATTTCTGGATGTATGGCAGAGGTAATACATCATTGTCAATGAACACATTCCCACCTGAAAAATCATGGTGAGTACAACTCCCAGTTCAAGATCCCAACGACCTATAATCATAGCAATTATATTAAAAGGACTCGCAAGATAATAAAAGAAGTTCTGATAAAACTCGTACCCCATGCCCGCATGCCAGTCAAACAACATCGAACTTCCATCTCCTATTTTATTTAACAACATCCTCGCAAACACGTAATACTGAGAATTCGCATCTCCAATAAGAATAGTATTTTCCCCAAATGGATAGCATCTTGCAACTATCATATGTATAAATATACATATAACAGGAATACAAAAAGCAATTATACATTTTATCCAGTTACTATGTTTTTTTGTTTTCAGCATCTATATTATCTCCAGCTTTTCACCATGATCTTTATTGTCCATGTATATATTCCATATTTACACATATACAATTTTCATGTTATATTTTTATGATAGTGATCTAATTACATATATGAGTAAAATTATATCAAATATATATTAATTATCAACCACTATGAATCTCTATAAGCACTTTTACTTGTAAAAAAGTTATAATCAGGGGGAAAATAATGAACACAATAAACAAAATAAACTCTTCACGAAAGATCACATCCATACTGTTATCAGTAATCATTCTACTTGGTATATGCCGTTTCAGTTACGGTTTTTTTGTGCAGAAAAATACTTTTCATTCCGACGAAGCATGGTCATTTGGTCTTGCCAACTCCTATTACGAGCCATATATCCAATACAACGATGATACAACTGCATATAAGAATATAAATACATGGATCAACGGTGATGTCTTCACCAAATATCTCACAGTGCAAAAGGGTGAACGTTTTTCTTTCGGATCAGTATACTATAATCAGTCCTGTGACCTTCATCCACCACTTTACTTTTTCATTCTGAATTTTTTATGCTCATTCTTCCCTGATCAGTATATTTTCGCTCTGGGATTTCTCATAAACATGATAGCATTTATACTTATGTCATTATACATATACAGACTGCTCTTGCTTATGACCAAATCAAGATTTATTGGACTGATTGGCACTTTATTCAGTACATTTACCCTAGCTATGCTCTGCATGACCATGTTTGTCCGTATGTATATGTTGGTAGCAACAATTGCTATCATTTTTACATTCTATATAGCCAGACTGTATTATATGGAAGAAAAGCAGAAAAAGATTTCCAGCTACATCGCGGTGGGGATAACCGCTTTACTCGGAGCCTTAACCGACAATTTCTTTCTCCCATATGCATTCGGTATCTGCGCCGTTATGTTTTTATACTGGTTAATTAAGAAGAATTTCAAGGTACTTCTGAAATTCAGCTCCAGTGTGATTTTAGCTATAGCACTCTCATTTGTCATATATCCCAAGACCATATACAAGGCCTTTGGCATAAATACATCGACAAGTGGGGCACAGCCGATAACCACTCCGAACCCTCGCGTCAAATCAATATATTATCAATTTAAACTTGCACTGTCTCACATTAACAAGGAATTATTTGGAATAAAACTGATCTCCCCTAAGACAAACTGGTGGATCATATATACACTTACCATATTAGCATTTGTGATCGTTTTTATATTACTGCTTGCATTCCTGTTCAGACGTGAAGAATGGTTCATCAGCTTAAAACAGAAATTAAGTGTAAAATTCAAAAGAGCGAATTCAATATTTGTTGTGAACTTTAGTTTTGTTACCATCGCACTACTATGCAGCATAATTGTCACATGTCTCTCTGTATCATATGCCACAAATCTTTACGAGGCTAAAGCATATGGTGACCGTTATCTTATGGTATGTTTTCCTGCAGCGATGATAATCTTTGTATTATTTTGGAGGAGATTATTCTCTCTCATATTTATCAACAGGCAAAATATTGCCATGATATTGACGGTGATTGCACTTGCGCTTTGCTGCATTAGTTCAAACATAAGAGAATGTCCATACTTTTTCAAATATCCAAACACCATGCATCTTGAGAATATAGCCAAGGATTCGAATTTTATTGTGGTGTCTACCAATAAATGGCTGCTGGTACAGTATTCTGCAAAATTGTTTGGATGTAATGACGTATTCTTCACTACATACTACGAGCTGGAAGATTACAAGGATACTATAGAGAATCATAAATTAAGCGGCGACACTTACATAATAATCGATTCAACGATCTTCGATTATTATGATGATGATTCATCAAACGCAAGTGTTGGCAACGTATTGTCCAACTCATCTGATTCTCTCACAGTGGTGGAAAAAAATTACACATTTAAGTCCACTTATTTTGACTGTACGCAATTATCATTCGTCGACAGCCTTGAATATGTGGGTGATGACTATATGAATGGTTTCCATTTAAAGGTATACAAAGTCAACTAGAAGTCATCAAAACCACTGCAACCCATGCTCTAACTTGTAGCCTACATGAATTAAGCGCCCCACCGTGAATTTCCCTTTTACAAGGAATACCCACAGTGGAGCGCTCATTTTTTTCTATAATATGTTTGTCTTTTTTCTCCTAAAAATAATAATTATATAAAGAACCACTCCTATTACACTCGATATACAGCCTACATCAAAACCATATGTTCTATATTTAAAATCAATATCATGTTTGCCTGGCTCTAACATAACGCCGCACAAACCACCACCTATCGGATATATATCCGTCTTTTTTCCATCAACATATACCTTCCAGCCTTTATAAAAAGGTATAGACGTATATAACATTCCACCATCTGTTGAAACAATATTGCCAACTACATTGGTATCAGACATTCTCTGTATTTCAAACACATTATTACTCATTTTTGACATACATACATTCATTACAGATTTGTTATATTTACATATATATATATTTGCAGTTCCCAGCTCCCCATATTGAGAAAAATTATTCATTTTAATACTAATTACCTGTCCTGATTTAACATAACCAACATGCACCATCTCACCAATATGCCGATATGTTGAGTTTTCAACTAATGGCTGCCCATCTACATATACATCAGCGGCAAAACTGTTCATATCTGTCATATAAATATACATGTCCATATCTTCAGGAACCGAAAATGAATACTGTATGTCACCTCCATCATTTTTTGTATTGTTTTGATAGCTACATTGAAGATCTTGAACATCATATATCGTACAAGTGTCTGAAAATAGATCTACACTGTCTATAGAAAAATATTCAAAAATATCACCAACCTTCATAACATCTCGAGAAAAACTATTCTGGACATCAAACGGATTACCTGAAGTATCCCATTCCTTCACATCCTCTGATAACATATAACCAAGCCCTACATTGTATTGGCTTTCACATAATGATAATTCTTTTTTTTCTTTTTTAAAGCAATCCAGAATTTCTTTTGACGTAACGACATTATACCCACCAAAGTATGGTACATCATCAGTCAAAACATACCTCACATTAAACAATGATGCCGTAAGCGGTGTTGTACCTCTATACACATAAGCATTCATTTGGTTTTCCAAACCCATACTTTTAAATAAATTTAATAATTGCAAATTTATCGAAGATGCGAATAAATCTGTATACGAATATTTTAAATATGAAGTTGTATTTACATATGCAGTCTTCCGTGTGCCATTCTCAACGTCTATATCAGCATAGTCTTTATTCCAACTTTCATACGAAGTTAATTTTTCCACTGAATAGCTGTACGTGTTTACGTTTCCTAGGAAAAAATTAGATATCAGTTCCACAAATCCAATAATTATAATATTTACAAATAGCGCACCTTTGCCTATACTCTTCCTATCGTATAACACAAAACAAATAACTATATACGAAAACAATAATATACTTCCCATATAACATATCAAATTCTGTGTATTATCATTAAAGAATATGCCAAGAAACATCCCGCAAAATCCAACAAGCCCCCATATTATGCTACGAATATTTTGTGAATCTTTTATTGCTACTACCGAATCCTTTGCCGTCACTATCATAAGCAATATAAGAATAAACTCAAATCTTCCATACATAAAATGTGGGATTGTAAACCCATGGAACGCATACACTCCCCAATAACAATTCAATGCTAAAATCACAAATACTATTTCTAACAATCTTTTAATTTTTTCTTTTCTGAGAATTCCTTTATTGGTAATATATGCTAAACACAATGCAACTACAAATATTCCACAATATCCTAATTCTGGATAAAACTGTACTGTATTTGTACTTTTATCGATATAGTGTGCCCAAAATAAACTCTGGATAAAATCCGCTATATTACCAAATTTACTCAATGTATCCGGAAGTAATGTATCTCCAGTTTTACTTCTTCCTAAAACAGCTGCATAACATGGGACAAGCACAATTCCCGCGGATAGAGCGCTGGCAACAGAAATCAATATAAATCGCATAGTATTGATTAAGTACTTTTTTATTCCGCCATTATTTTGATCTATAAACCATATCACAGACAAGATACAAATAAACCATGCAAAATAGAAATTACTAATAAACACTACTAGCATTGTCACATAATACATACCTATTCTGTTTTCATTAACAAGCTTTTCTATTCCCAGCATAACTAAAGGAGCCAATAATAAATTTATAAGCCAGATGTAATTATACTGATAGGTGAGAATATAACCACTCATAGAATATGACAGTGCAAGCACAACACAGAGTCCTCCCTGGCACTTAACACCAACCATACAATTTTTCTTCGTATGTGTCAGATAATACAGCATTGTAACCCCACACATTGCAGTCTGTACTATCATTGCCGTAACCACTCCGATTTGCAAATCCCACAACCCAATCAGGATTGCTATGAGATTAAACGGACTAGCTAGATAATAAAAGAAATTTGTATAAAAATCAAAACCCATACCTCCGTCCCAACTATAAAACAACGAACCTCCGGTTTTGATTTTGTTTATCAACATATCTGTAAAAGCATAATATTGACAGTTCGCATCTCCGATCAGTATTGTTCTATCGCCAAACGGATAACACTTTTTAAAAAACATATGTATTATCATACATACTATAGGGACAATAAAAACTATCACATATTTCCAAATTTTCTTATCTTTAATACTTTTGTTTTTCTTTGATATATTATTCATATGTTTTTCCCTGTTTCAATTTATACTTGCTCTTTTTTATATATAAGTATAGTATAGCCAATCCAATTACACTTAATATAATACCCAATTTCAAACCGTATGGTATATATCTAAACTCCACTTTATGGTTACCCGCCGTCAAGCTGACACCGCACATTGTATTTCCTATTTTTATTATATCTGATTTCTTTCCATCCACATATACTTTGAATCCTTTATAATATGGTATTGATGTATAAAGTATGCCATCCTTATGTGCATTTACATTTCCCGATACATATGTAGTTGTAATTTTCTCCACATTTAAAGGGCTTTTTCTGAGCGTTTCAAGCATCTTATCCATAACTGCATCATTATATTTATAGACATATATGTTTGTAGTGCTCTCATCCCCATATGATGAATTATTACTTATGATCAATGTCAATATCTGACCTTTTTTCACATTACCAACATGCAGCATTTCTGTCTGTGTAAGGTATTCCCCATCATCTTCCAATGGCACGGAATCCACATACACATAACTTAACACCTGTTTTGGATCATTCACACACACATACATATCCATATCTTCAGGGATCAGATACGAATAGACAATATTTGGATATCTTCCTGTATCCGACATACTATTTCTGTATTTTACGCAGCCTAGATTGTCAGATAAAACATCACAGCCATTAGCTTTCACTTCAAAATCATAATCACTTATCTCAGTGAACACATCTCCTAGCCCCAATATATCATCCGACACCTGATTTTGTACCTCAAACGGATTCCCCGACATACTCCAATTTCTTATATTTTCAGGAACCATGAAACCAAGACTGACAAGATAATCACTTTTATATACACCGTATGTTGTGTCTTTCTGCAAATATTTACTATAAAAAGATGTCTCATCACTGCATTCATAGCCGCCGAAATAAATCGATTGATCTGTAAGTACGTATCTGACATTGGAAAGCATAGCAGTGATTGGGGTACTTCCTTTATATGCATACGAGCCTCCATTAGACTGAAATGCCAACCCAAGCTCACTATTCCAGTCCAACATGTTTCTACACATGATTGAAGAATAAATATTCGTATCCGAATATGACATTGAATTTTGAGAATCTATCCATGAAGTTTTTCTTTCACCATTATCATTTTCTATTTTGCTGTAATCATCTGCCCACATATCAACAGACATCTTGTAATCTTTACTATATTCGCATATATCCCTACTCACAAAACCTGCATTGGACACAATTTCTATAATTCCCACAATTATAAAATTAACAACCAACGCTTTCTTGGCTATACTTTTCTTTGCATATAAAAGAAGACAGATAAACAGATAAGTACAGATAAAGATGCTGCCAATATAACTGGTGGCACTCTGCTCGGTTGTACTACGAAACAGAGCTATACAGATAAATGCACACATTATTCCTCCTGTCACAGCAATTCTCCACACTTTAATTTTATCAATATTTATAATTGACTCAAAGGCGGTCATTATCAATATCAACATCAGTATAAACATATTTCTGCTAAAAATCTGATTTGGGAATGTGAAACCATGAAAAATATATACCCCAACTGCCCAATTCTGAAAAAATGTAAATAACAATATAATAACACATCTTTTAATTCTTCTTGACAGTTTTATGTTTGGGACAAACATATACAACAAAGCAAGTATTAATGTTGTTAGCCCTACATAGTTATTGTTTGTAAATACTACCTTTCCATTTATATCTATTGAATCCCCCCACAAGAATCCCTTCATATAATTTGCTATATTCCCAAACTTGTCGATGAATCCTTCATTTACATTTACAGAATTAATCGGTCTGCCTTTCACAGCAAAGTAACATGGCAACAATACAAAACTCGCCCCTAAAGCAGCAAGAATTGACGAAACAAAATAATTTTTTATATTATGTAAAATATCTTTTTTATTACCATGTAATGTATCTATAAACCATACAAATGATAATATACAAATAAACCACGCAAAGTAAAAATTAGTTATAAAAACTATTATCAATGACACACTATATAATCCAAAAGTTCGTTGATCAACCAGTTTTTCAACCCCTAACATGATTAGCGGCGCCATAATTAAGGATATAAGCCATATATAATTATACTGATATGCAAGCAGGTAATCACACATGGCATATGATATTGAAAATAAGACACACACACCACATTTCTGATTACTATCTTCACCACGATTTCTGATTGTATGCCCAAGATAATACATCATAGTCACTGAACACATACCAATCTGAATCAGCATTGTAAAAACAACACCAAGTTCCAGATCCCACATTCCAATCAGTATTGCAATGAGATTAAATGGACTCGCTAAGTAATAACAAAAAATCTGATAAAACTCTGATCCCATTCCAATATGCCAGTCAAACAGTATTGACTCACCATTTCTCACCTTGCCAATCAATAACTTCATAAATGAAATATACTGACTATTTGCATCTCCCATCAATATTGTCTTATCTCCAAACGGATAACATCCCAATATACACATATGAACAATTAGCATTACTATCGGAATGAAAAATACAATCATATAGCAGATTTTTCTTTTTGTACCATTTTTCATAAATGATCTCCTCTATAATTATTTTTGACCTTCACTAAATTTATAATAAAAAGCTCTTGACCACAGATACACCTCTGACTCAAAATCTTTGTCACACAGTAATAAAAATAACAAAAGTAGGCCAAACAAAAAAAGAATAATCATTATTTTCATATATATTTTTTTGATTACTATCCATTATCATACTTTTAATTAGTAACTCCATTCTTTTGCGCTGTTATATTTTCAACTATGTATTGCAAATACATAACAAACAAGATAACCATGCAATAATATGATATGTATATCAATCTCGCTCCAGGCAAAGCAACAGGCAAAGAACACAGCAAAACAACATTTGCCAAGCCAAACAAAATATACATACTCAAACGACGTACCCTGTCATCAACATATATTATACTTACACAGGAAACAACGATTATAACAAAATAAACTATCATCAATAGTGTTCTAGTATATCCACATGCAAGCAATACGCTAAGGGCAATAATCATTATTGTATATATAATAATCTTTTTCAATATTCCAGTTTTAGATCTTACTATGTGTTCTTTATTCCGGCTGCATATACAGAACATTATTATAGACATTACAAGAATACACAAAATTATGATAAATAACTTCTCATATATATTAAGTATCATCTCATCCATATTACTATTTATATCTGACATTACCACAGTTCTATAATTTTTCAGTGCATCATTATGTGAAAACAACCTAGGTATAGACACCATAAACATTCCACCCAATACTGTAGATATAAGATAAATAATTCTATAAATTTTAAAAATCTTTGTTTTGTATCCCCAAACACAAATAACCACCGATAAAGTTATTGCTATCACAGTCATATGTTCAACATATAACTGTCCTGTAAACCCCAGCAGTATCAACAGTGTCATACCGATATGGGATTCACATTTATTCTCACTCAAAAGCTTGAATATAACAATACACAATTCTAAAGTAATTATCGGAGGTATATAATTTGCAAAAGCACTTGACCATAGGTATAACTCACTCCAAAAACACTCATTACATAATATCAAAAACATTCCAATCACCGGAATATATCTTGGAGATATATCAAAAATACATATCGGCAATATGGTAATCAACAACATCATTCCTGACCCCGATATAGCATATAACATCCTATGCTTTGCATACAATGCACCAAGTATATTCCCAAGTAATCTTCCATTTCCATAATGAAATGAAAACGATGTAATCCCCCTTAAGTCATCCCCCGCATTTTTCAAAAAATCCAAATCGTCTATTATTAATTCCGCGGATTTTAATTTAAAATAGAAAAACATCAAAAAACATAGGCAAAATAGGATCATGCCTATATTCTTATATTTCCTAACATTCATCCCTTTATCATTCTCCCATTTTGCTTTTTATTTCAATATCTAGTAGACATATAAATAATTTCTCTTTACCCATACGTCCTATATGCCAGTTTATAAAACACCATTATAAGTCCTGCGACCCATTTCGGCCAGAACTTCTCAAACATACTCCTATCCTCTTTCTCTCGTCTGTGATCCACTATAAAATCTTTGCTGGTCGCACCATCATGAACTCTGTAGTGACCAAGTACCTCATCGACATACAGAAATCTTCCAGGCTGGCATGCAAGTTTATAGAATGTATCCCAGTCCAGATTAAAGTCATACTCAGAGGTGAATACGTTATCCCCCAGTCTTCCTTTGTTATATGTGACCAGCGGACATACTATCGTATTGCCAAGGCAAAGGCTTAATTTCTTTCTCCATTTTCTATCTGCCTTATCCTTGTTCTTCACTGGCCATCTCAAGAATCTTCTTATACGGCTGTTCACATCTCTCTTACTATAGTCACCATTCTTCACAGGCGTATAATCCACATAAAAAATACTCCAGTCATCATATCGCTCAGCACACATAAGCAACTCTTTAACATAGTTTTTGTCATATACATCGTCCTGATGAGCAACAGTAACATATCTAGTCTTTGCATTGTTGTATGCAAAGTTCCAGTCCGCCTGGATTCCCTGCCCACCTTTTTCATTGACATATAATGGAACATCGTATTTGTCAGCGATTCCTCGTATATAGTTGTTTGGAGTTGATGTATATATCGCTATATTTGTTTTCACAGTCTGCTCCACGAGTGATCTGACACATTCATCCAAATATGGAGACTCCTTATATGCACATACGGCAAATGTATGATCTGTATTTCGCAACATACCCTTTCTCCTATTCATATAATTAACGGGAACAGGTTCATCATCTCACCTGTCCCCGTCTCTGACATAATTATATATTTGTCTCTATATCTTACTTGAAGTACTCAACACCACTCTCGAATATCTTCTGATTCTGGTCGCCGTATACGTTTACAGCTACAGCCTGTCCGATACGCTCTGAATGACCCATCTTACCGAGGACACGTCCATCAGGACTTGTGATACCCTCGATCGCATAGTATGAACCGTTGACATTGTAGTACTCATCCATGGTTGGATTGCCGTTCATGTCGACATACTGTGTTGCAACCTGTCCATTTGCAAAGAGTTTCTCGCACCATTCCTTGCTTGCAACGAAACGTCCCTCACCGTGTGAGATAGGAATTGTGTATACTCCGCCGAGCTCTGCCTTCTTCAGCCATGGGCTCTTGTTTGTAACAACCTTTGTGTATACCATCTTGGACTGATGACGACCAATGCTGTTCATGGTCAGTGTAGGTGAGTCATCTGTCTGTGGTCTAATCTCGCCGTAAGGCACAAGTCCGAGTTTGATGAGTGCCTGGAATCCGTTACAGATACCGAGTGCAAGTCCGTCTCTCTCGTTCAGGAGTTTCATAACCTCCTCTGAGATCTTGGCATTACGGAATGCCGTTGCGATGAACTTTCCTGATCCGTCTGGCTCATCACCTGCTGAGAATCCACCTGGGAACATGATGATCTGTGAATCGCTGATAGCCTTTGCAAATGCGTCAACAGAATCTCTGATTCCCTGTGCTGTCATATTTCTGAATACTATCGTCTGTACGTCTGCGCCTGCTCTCTCAAACGCCTTTGCTGAATCGTACTCACAGTTTGTACCAGGGAATACCGGTATAAATACCTTTGGCTTTGCAACCTTGTTCCTTGATGTGTAAACTGTCTTGGCATCGAAGAGTCCTGTCTTGATCTCTGTCTGTGGTACATTTGACTCTGTTGGGAATACCTTCTCAAGAGTCTTTGTCCATGCTGCAAGAGCCTCGTCCATAGTGATGGTGACATCCTTGTATGTAAATGCAGGCTCCTTTGTGACCTTACCGATCTTCTTAACAGGAATGCCGAGCTGATCAAGATCAGATGCCTTGACCTCAAGGATGATGGAGCCGTAATTCTTGGCTACCAGATCTCTCTTGCTAACTGTATCCTCAAGCTCAACACCGAGCTTATTTCCAAATGCCATCTTGCTGACGGCCTCGATTATACCGCCAAATCCTACTGCGTATGCAGACTGGATCTTGCCCTCTTTTATCTTCTTGTTGAGGAGATCATACATGTAGAGAACATTCTCATATACAGGTATGTCGTTTTCATCCTTATCTATATCCATCTCCACAAGTACATTTCCAGCCTTCTTGAGCTCAGGTGTCACAACATCCATGTAACTTGCCACATCAACTGCAAATGATACGAGTGTTGGAGGTACGTCTATATCGTTGAATGTACCTGACATACTGTCCTTACCGCCGATAGATGGAAGTCCAAGTCCTATCTGTACATCATATGCACCGAGAAGTGCAGCCAGCGGCTGTCCCCATCTATATGGATCTGTGCCAAGTCTCTTGAAGTACTCCTGGAATGTGAGTCTGATCTTGCTCACATCTCCACCTGCTGCAGCGATCTTGGCTGCTGATGTAACTACTGCATATACTGAACCATGGTATGGGCTCCAGCTTGAAAGATATGGATCAAATCCGTAGCTCATCATGGTGATAGTGTCTGTCTTGCCCTTGAGTACAGGAAGCTTTGCTATCATTGTCTGGGTTGGTGTCAGCTGGTACTTACCTCCGTATGGCATAGTTACTGTTCCTGCTCCGATAGAGCTGTCAAACATCTCAACAAGTCCCTTCTGTGAACATACATTGAGATCTGACAGTGTATCAAGCCATGCTTTCTTGATGTCCTGTGGCTCCTTCACTGAGTCGAAGTAATTGTCTGCCTTGCTTGGCACCTCAACCTTTACCTCTGTCTCCTGATGAGCACCGTTTGTGTTGAGGAATGCACGAGAGATATTTACAATATCCTTACCTCTCCACTTGAGGACAAGTCTAGGCTCCTCTGTTACCTTTGCAACTACTACAGCCTCAAGGTTCTCCTCCTCTGCGTATCCGAGCATAGTGTCAACATCCTTAGGATCTACGACTATAGCCATACGCTCCTGTGACTCTGATATTGCAAGTTCTGTACCGTCAAGTCCTGCGTACTTCTTTGGCACCTTGTCAAGGTCTACCACAAGTCCGTCTGCCAGCTCACCGATGGCAACTGACACACCACCGGCACCAAAGTCGTTACACTTCTTTATAATAGATGAAACTTCTTCTCTCCTGAAGAGTCTCTGTATCTTTCTCTCTGTAGGTGGGTTACCCTTCTGAACCTCAGCTCCACATGTCTCAAGTGAGTGGGATGTATGTGCCTTTGATGAACCTGTAGCTCCACCACAGCCATCACGGCCTGTACGTCCGCCGAGCAGGATGATCACATCACCCGGATCAGATGTGAGACGCTTTACTGCGCGTCTTGGAGCTGCACCCATTACTGCTCCGATCTCCATTCTCTTGGCAACATAGTCTGGATGATATATCTCATTTACAAGACCTGTTGCAAGACCGATCTGGTTACCATATGAGCTGTATCCATGAGCTGCTGTTGTGACGATCTTACGCTGTGGAAGCTTGCCCTCCATAGTATCCTTGAGTGACTTTGTAGGATCGGCTGCACCGGTAACTCTCATAGCCTGGTATACATAACCTCTTCCTGAAAGTGGATCTCTGATAGCACCACCAAGACATGTTGCAGCACCACCAAATGGCTCTATCTCAGTAGGATGATTGTGTGTTTCATTCTTGAAGAATACGAGCCACTCCTCCTCTACTCCGTCTACGACTACAGGGACAACTATAGAACATGCATTGATCTCGTCTGATACTTCCATATCATCGAGCTTTCCTGCTGCCTTGAGCTGTTTCATACCCATCAGAGCTATATCCATGAGACATACGAACTTGTCATCTCTGTCCTTGTACATCTCCTTCATCTCTGCTCTGTATGCGTCAAATGTCTTCTCAAGGAGATCCTTGTAATCTCCATCGTCAAACTCTACGTCTGTGAGCTCTGTTGAGAATGTTGTATGACGGCAATGATCTGACCAGTATGTATCGAGCACTCTGATCTCGGTCATTGATGGGTCTCTCTTCTCCTCACCCTTGAAGTAGTTCTGGATGTGAAGGAAATCCTTGAATGTCATGGCAAGTCCAAGTGAGTCATAAAGCTCCTTCAGATCTGCCTCTGCCATATCCTTAAATCCGTCAAATATATGAACATCGGCTGGCTCAGGGAACTCAGTTACAAGAGTCTCAGGTATCTCCATACCGCATATTCTTGAATCAACAGGGTTTACACAGTAATCCATGACAGCCTTAAGCTGCTCATCTGTCACGTCGCCTGAAAGTACATATGTTGTGGCAGTCTTGATAACAGGCTCCTCGTCCTCCGCAAGAAGCTTTACACACTGCTCTGCTGAATCCGCTCTCTGATCGAACTGACCAGGAAGTGCCTCTACTGAGAATACCTTGTCCGTAGCTGCAAGCTTTGGTTCACCCTCGTAGATCACATCTACTGGTGGCTCTGCAAATACTGTCTCAAGCGCCTTGCTGTAAGTCTCATCAGATATATTCTCGATGTCATATCTGACCAGCACTCTTACATACTCAGCTTTGATTCCCAGGTAGTTCTTAATCTCTTCGTGAAGTTCCTTTGCCTTGACTGCATAGTCAGGCTTTTTCTCAACATACACTCTCTTGACCTTACTCATGTCATACCTCCATAGTAAAAGCGTTTTTCTTTATATCAATTCTTATATAATATCATTCTTCTTGATATTTTTGTAGTATTTTGTTGTTGTTCCTCTACTTTTTGTATATATCTTATATTAATCTATATGTTTTTATTCTTTTTTTGATAATATACTTAATATAACTCTTCATCACAGCAATCACTTCGTCTATGCTTTCTGCACTAAACTGCTCTCCTTTGCTTTACCATGTGCAAGATTTGCAATCATTATTGTCAATATCAAACAGAAAATTATAGAGAATAATCTACCAACAATTTCTGTTGCGTCAACATCGATGCTTAGATTGTAAAAGTAAATCACTATTTGATGAATTAAAAAGCATTCAAAAGATATATCCCCTAAATATACAAGCACCTTTTTTCTAAACAAGTTACTTATTATGCCTTTGCCATGTATAAATATAGCTATTAAAACTATATTAGGAATAATCCAATGGACGATCCTGTACTCCCAGTCTTCCATTGGCAAGTACATATTACATATCCACAACATTATACTTCCAATTTCAAGCAACGAACACAAAATAACTTTAAACTCTTTTGAAAAGCACTTATAATTTTTATTTTCAAGTAAATATATAATATTAGAAATACATATTCCAATTATATATTCTCCTAAACGAGCTGGTGGGAATATATATTGCCAATATTCCATATTTGTATTTTGGGTCAGATAGTTATATCCGATAATTGAGCCTAAGATAATGATCATAAATATTCCAAATAAATACAAATTATACTTTGATTTTCTTATTTTTCCTGCAATAAAAATTAATGGGAATTTAAACAAATACAAAAATAATATTGTAGATAAAAACCATCCAACACCATTGAATGTAAAATAATATTTAGGGAACCACGACTGTAATAACAATATGCTCTT
Source organism: Coprococcus sp. (assembly GCA_050874325.1). Lineage (GTDB taxonomy): Bacteria > Bacillota > Clostridia > Lachnospirales > Lachnospiraceae > Coprococcus. Next base: position 35,632 of record JBNMKK010000004.1, read on the forward strand.
ACATAAATGCATAACCGGTACCGTTAATTTACTATAATTTTGCGTTACAATATACTTAGCTATTCCTGAATAACTTACAGTAATTAATGTTGTTGTAATATAAAGTGGATAAATTTTCTTTACTTTTCCACTTAAATATGAACCTATTTTTCGCGGTGTACATTTTATTTCATTTTGTAATGCCGAATAACCGGTTACAGCTCCGCTTAACATAAAAAAGAACGCAACTCCATTTGCCGCTCCATTTTCACGAGGTAAAAACGGTAATGACCAGTCATCTGCATGCCACAAAAATATAAATAAAAATGCTAAAAATCTCAGAAACTGTAATTGTTCAGCCCTTTTTCGATTTTTCTCTGTTATTGCCATAAATATCCCCCTCATACTATTTATATCAATTTTACATTGAATAAATATTAGTTATGCAGCCTTCTTATCATCTTAAATATCACAGAATTCTGGTATATCATCGGCGAATTCTGACAATAGAATATAATTCCATCCGTAGGCGCATATATGTCCGTGGTATTCTCCCCTGTCATCGGGTTGATGATATTGGCTATGATGTCGCCTCTTACCACCTCGTCCCCTGGTTCAACAAGTTTCTTGAAGAATCCAGCTGCATGTTCCGATCTGATGCTGAGAAGATCCTCCTCATCAAGGATCGTTGAGATGTATCCTGCGTGGCAGTTGTACCTTATCACGCCCATACGCGTCAGGAATCTGAGCACTGATGATACCGCCTGGCTTGCACTCTCACCATTGATGGTATCCGTGACACCAGAATACACCGAAAATGCATCTGTCCCGCGCATCTGCCAGTTATAATTCAGTGTCGCCCTGTCATATGAACGAGGCTCCGCTGTGAGCACATATGGCATACCAAACTGGTTTGCAAGACTGTTGCTCTGTCTGCCCGTCTCAACCATGCGGACATGAGGAATGAACTCACCGTCCATATAAAAACTTGCAAACTGTATTCCATATGCGTAACCAGTAACCTTCTCCATGACTGCGGCCGCAATACGGCTCGTCGCCTGTCCCTCCGGATTGCCCGGGAATGACCTGTTTATATCTGAATTGTCTGTTATCCAATACTTCTTTCCCACATTGAATGAGCTGTAGTTGAGGGATGGAATGAGCAGGATCTGTTTTCCCGACACAATGGCTCCCCTTGCCTCAAGTTCACTTAGTTTCTTCGCAAGGAGAGAACTTATGTAAAGCTGCTGAAACTCATTTCCCCTCATAGCGCCCACTATGCATGCGGTCTTCTCTCCACTTCCATATGAAAATCCCTGTATCTCATACTCGCCTCTGTAGGCTGTATTCATCGAATATATTATCTCTTTATTCATGCGCACCTCCGAATATACGGGCGACAAGCGACCCCTCTTCTATGACCGGATATTCCCTGAGTGAGAACACAATGCCATTTCTTGGAGACCTGATAGTTTCTTCAACCGAACCTGTAAGGACATTCACAATCCTGCCTATTATCTCCCCTTGCTGAATATACTCTGAATGCTTTGCAACTGGAAGGAATATACCACTGCTCTCCGCATTGACAAATTCTACGTCCTTATCCTTTGCAAATTTTGGCTTGTGCTTAACCTCAACATCCCCCTGCCATATTCCCATTTTCTTCATGAGAGAGAACAGACCATCCACTATCTGGTTGGAATAGTCATAGTCTATCTTGAGCGCGACTCCTGACTCCACTACCATGCTCTTAACTCCAGTCTCGTTCAGTGCATGTGCAAGACTTCCCTCCATGACTGTGGATGAAGGATGTATCCATACCACATCGACATTCATGCAAGCAGCATATGGTGCCACATCTGATGCCACATCAGAGTTCACTCTCACCTGTGGGATCTCTTTTATATATACACTACTGGAATGTACGTCAATACATATGTCGGCGCCCTCTATATCCTTCATGACCTTTGCCGCAGTGTACTCGCCCACGGTTCCGTCCTTTGATCCCGGAAACAGTGTATTCATATCAATGTCAAATACAGGAACATCCCTGTACTGAGCCTCAAGTCCCATGGGATTGATAAATGGATACACATCAACTATTCCCGTCAATTTATCAAAATCTTTCTTTATCCTTCTTATAAGCTCATAGCAAATGTACTGTCCGGCAACCTCATCCCCATGAATACCCGAAACTATACACAGCCTTTTCTCCTTTCCCGTTGGAAAGTCCGGTGCAAGGTGATTCTTCTTCACCCTCATAACTTCTCCTATCAGCATATTTGCTGAAACAACTGTCTCTATCATATCTTAACCACCCACTATGTTTGTATCATCTGTCCATTATCTTAATTCTATAGCACGGTCTTTTCACCGTCCCAGGTGCAAACATAAAGAGCAGGGTACTTTTGCGTATCCTGCTCTTCATTGTACCTATATTATTATACCTTACCAGGGTTAGTTCTTCAACCCTGACTGTTCCATCAAAATACCTCACCTCTACATCAGTCTATGCTCTTTTTTTGTACTCGATCCTGAGCTTGTCCGCGATAAGTGCTATAAACTCTGAATTGGTCGGCTTACCCTTTCCGGCATTGACTGTATATCCAAAAAGATCATTTATTGTATCGATCTGTCCTCTGCTCCACGCCACCTCTATGGCATGTCTTATTGCTCTCTCCACACTGGATGATGTGGTCTTGTATTTCTTTGCGATCGTCGGATATAACAGCTTTGTTATGTAATTGAGCATATTCACATCATGCACCGCCATGATGATACCCTCTCTTATATACTGATATCCCTTTATATTTGCCGGAATACCTATATCTCTTATGATATCTGTCACATCACTTTCTATAGTGTTGTCTATTCTGTGATTCAGATTTTTTTCTGTGAGACACGTCAGGTTATCCGCAATATCTGCACTGCTCTCCTGTTTTTTGATGTACATCTGTCTGAGTCTTGCAACCAGCTGAACCGGATTGTAAGGCTTTAATATGTAATATGTTGCCCCCATCTCAAAGGCACATCTTATCAGTCTCTGTGATGATACCGATGTCAGCACGACAAATGTTGTATCTTTATACTCAGGCAGCTCACTTATATGCTCCATGACACCCAGCCCATCGATGCCTGTAAGACATATATCAAGAATCACTATGTCAGGCTTATTTATCTTGATCGATTCAATCGCCTCATCTCCCGTACTGACCATATCTACTACTCTCATCTCGTCTCTTGATGCATATGTGGCGATCTGTTTTGCTATCTGTGTGCTGTCGCCATCAGCTATTACAATGTTAAACCCTTTGTTTCCCATAATATCTCCCTTGTTATGTATAAATTTATTCAGTCATTAGCGCTACTCCTGTTTTCAGTTAAAATAATATTAAAACCGATGTATTTTGTCAAGCGTTTTTGGCATCATTTTTAATATCATATTTTTAGACATTATTTTCGGACACTTTATCCGACATTTCGCATCTTGGCGTCAAGCCTTATCTTATCAGCGATGAGCGCCACAAATTCGGAATTGGTTGGCTTGCCCTTTCCCGCACTCACTGTATACCCAAAAAGGTCATTTATAGTCTCAACTCTTCCACGGCTCCACGCCACCTCTATGGCATGTCTTATAGCTCTCTCGACCCTTGACGCAGTTGTTCCATACATATCCGCTATTGTTGGATAGAGCTGTTTGGTTATGGAATTCAGTATATCCATGTCACCAACAGCAATTATGATAGCGCTCCTCAAATACTGATATCCTTTTATATGCGCCGGCACTCCAATCTCATGGATTATGTTTGTAACCGTTGTCTCCAATATCTCGTTATCATGACTCTCCTTTTTGAATAAGAGTTCCGTATTGCTGCCTCTGCCCTTTGCCGCCTCGTCAAGCACCTCTCTCACATTCTGCTCCTCATACGGCTGTTCGAGAACTCTGAGTACAGCTTTCTCTCCGACCATTGAAAACAGAAATTCAAGATAATTTCTGTGTTTTCTCGACGAACATATCACGATTTTGATATTTTTCAAATTTTTGTTCTTTACAAGTGAATCAACTACCTCCGGAATATCTGTTCCGGCTATAACCTCATCTACTATCAAGATATCCGGTCTGCACTCCGATATCTGTTTTAATGCGTTTTCTCCCTTTTCACAGCATCCCGCATATTCATAGTCTTTAAAATTACTTATTATGTTCTTTAGCTGCTCAATTTCTCTTTTGTCATGTTTCACCATCATAACCTTAACATGACCCATGCTATACTCCTTTCACTTTGCTGTTATTTCACTTGTTTTATTATATATAATCCACCATTTGTTGGGAATATATAGAACTTCGCAAGTTACGACAGCATCTTGACGGCAGCACATGTATTTCAACACGACAAAACAAAAGAAAGCCCTGCACCACCATAAAAGTGCAGGGCTCTGACAGCAATCACTCTTTTTCACGAAGTTTCATGACCACTTCGTAAGCTGCCGGGTTATGTTTTTTAAGCCGCTCATCCATCCTCAGGCGTCTCGCCTTGTATCTCTCCACAAATTCAGGATGTTCGCTCTCAAGTCTCTCATACAGCTGTCTTCTTCTTCTCTCTATGTGTTCAGCGATCTTATTCTCATCCTCGCCGGTCACTCTCACTATCTCCTCAATATGGGACTCCATGTGTTCGAGCCACTCATCCTCATCCTGAATATCCATCTGACTCCAAAATCCCGACATTACCTGTTCCATATCCGCACCCTTTTTCATACTTCTTATGGACTCCTGTATATGTCTTTCTATCACATCCTCAGCGTCATCTCCAAATGCCCACACAAGCTCCTGTACCATCGTGTCGGTTCTCTTTCGCCTGATATCGTGATAACTGTTATGCACTCCCACCAAAGGATATGGACTCTCAAGACCACAGTCAGACAATGCCCTCTCTATAGTCTGTCTCACACTGCCATTTTCTATGAGATCACCTAGTCCAAGCTTTCTCAACTGAACGTTCAGCTGTCCTATATGTTCTGTTATGTACAGTTTCACCCCCATGTCACTCAGTGTATCGTACATTATGCGAAGAGTCTTTGCCGCAGTGACATCTACACTTCCTATAGCCGAGGCATCCACGATGACGGCTTTTGTATCATCATCCACCGCATCCATGATATCCTTTTGGAACGTGGAAATATTTGCAAAGAACAAGTTGCTGCTAAACCTGTATATCACAACATGCTGTATAGGGTAAGCATGCTTGAACTTTTCAAGAGCAAGGAACTCCCCGTGTCCCGGTACAAGTCCAAGGAAATTTCTCGGCGGATCCGCAGCCTTCTTTATAACTGCCACAAATGACAATATCATTCCTATAAGCACACCGTTGATGGTACCGAGCAGTAATACACCGAGAAACGCACCACAGAATATATAAAACTCAACCTTGCTGACCTTCCACAGTCTTACTGCAAGATCAAATTCCATTGCACTGTAGAGAGCAGATATGACTATTGCCGTGAGTACCGGCACCGGAAGATAACCTATAAAACCTGTGGCACATGTCAATATGACTATCATCACCACCCCTGCTGTTATCCCTGTGAGCTGGGTTTTTCCTCCATATTGTTCATTCATGGTGGTTCTTGACACCGATCCATTTATCGGACAACACCCGGTAAATGCCGCCGCCAGATTTGCTGCACCAAATGCAAGGAGTTCCTGATTGTCGTCTATCTTATATCTATTCTTCTGAGCAAAGTTATTCTCGGCAAGTAGTGTCTCCGCCATAATGACCACTGCAACCGACAAGCTTACCGTGAGTATATTTGGCAGCATCCTTACATCTATCTGAGGCAGCACAAATGATGGAAGACCTCTTCCCACCTCCGACAGACATACGATCCCATACTTGTCCATATCGATAAAGCATGACATTATCGCACCTGCTGCCATGACACATATAGCCATCGGAAACTTTGGCATTATGCGCCTTGACACAAGCAGTATAATGAGAGCCGTAACACCCATGATTATAGACGGCACATTAGCATCCTTCACAGTTGCCGCAATATGTTCTACCAATTCTAAAAGCTCTCCTGTCCCTGCCCCGGCACCGTATAGTTTCGGTATCTGCATCAATATGATCGTGGCGCATATTCCCGATATAAACCCTCCCATAACCGGAGTAGATATGTAGTTTACTAATTTTCCCGCCTTGAACAAGAAAAATACGATCAACCATATCGCCGTGAAAAATGTTATCACAGGCACTATCCGCATCGCATCTTCAGTTCCCGGCGTTATTCCCAGCGTGACAAGGGCAGCCCCCACAAGAGCTGCCGGAGCCGCGTCAACTCCAAATATAAACTGTCTTGATGTGGACAACAATCCGAACACGATTATCGGCAGCACTGAACCGTAAAGTCCGTACACCGCCGGCAGTCCTGCTATCTGCGCATACCCCATCGATATCGGTATGGACACCGCCGCTATGATGATTCCCGTAAGAATGTCCGGTATGATATTCTCTTTTTTGTAATTTCTCAATGTGTGACACAATGAAACTTTTGAAACTTTAATAGGTCCTTCCCCCTTGCTGTCGTCGCTGCGTAGTCATTTGATCTTGAAGGTTTCTCTTTCCCTACATCTTGTCTTGACATAACAGCCTGTTTTTATCTTTTTTATTACACCTTATTCTCTAGATATAATTTTATCCTTTTCAGCAATTATTTTCCACTATAGAAACAAAATAATAGTAAATTATCCTCTTCTATACTATTTTCTAAAATTTGAAGACAATTTTGTAACTTAGATTACTTAAAGCAATCAATTTAGGATAATCCTGCTTGTTTCATAACCTGTAAGGAATATCTCTAACTGGTTGTTTTTACAAAAAGTATTCTTTAACAATATCAGCTATTTTTAGCTGATTTATCGGTTTGTCCAACGTTTCATATGTGGTAATAAGATTTATTGACGGAATAATTCCGTGTGAAATGTAAAGAGAAATCTTATCCGCTGTCTTCTGGGCGTATTCCGACTTATCCATCATCCCAAAATGCTCCCAGAAAAAATAATTTCCGGTTGAAGGATGTCTTATAGTAAAATCCGGAAATACAACCCTATCTCCTAGATTTAATATACATTCATAACGAAATGGAATATTGTTAATAAACAGTTCAGTTGCTATTAGACTTTCTGACTTTGATCTGACAGTATTTCCTGATATTGTTTTGAATATCAAACCATCTTCTGCAAATTTATTTCTTTCAAATGGTGCGCTGCTCCACTCCGCCAGATCCTTTCTCCTACAATTTACAATAGGATATAACAATTCTTCATATTTTTGTTGACCAAATAATTCTGGGATTTTTTTTTGATAACTTTGAGACATTTTCAGATACGAATCTATGCACTCTTTATCAAATTGCATATCCATCTTAAGAGATTCCAGATATTTCTTTTGCGCCATAAGCTGCGCCAACGCTTTATTTTTTTTAGGTATGTATGCACGCTCTCCATTATTTGTTATAAACCATCTTACATATTTTCCACTATGAATAACCTGAAGATTTCCCGGCGGCATTTTCCCTATTTCTCTTTCAAGCTTGGATATCCTTTCAGTTAAGTATCCACTCTCTTTTTTCATCATTTCATCGAATATAACATCACCCCATTTACAGTATTTTATGTGAAGTATATCATCAAAAAACCGTTTTTCAAGCAATGTATTCTGTTTTTTATAAACATTTTATACAATTATCCAAATTGTATATATAATTGCATTAATGAATTACTAAACTTGCTCATATTGGTCAATCATATAAATAACTATGTTTGATTCAACTATTTTATATTATCCTTTTTTATTTTATATCTAAGTTAAAAGGATAATAATTTCCAGATAACTCTTATATTGTTGTAAAAAGGATAAAAAACATATATTTTATCCAATACAGCCTATGATTTGTTTTAAAAGGATAAATTTATCTTTTTAACCATCTTTCTTATCTATTTAGGATAATCAAGTCCGTATAAGTATAATCTTGATATGATCTATACCATACTTCAAACACCTTACTCACCTTATTCCCATATATCTCACTCCGCCAGCATATTCTCTATAAATATTCCATACCCCCTTGTCGGGTCATTTACAAATACATGTGTTACCGCCCCTATTATTTTTCCATCCTGAACTATCGGTGATCCGGACATTCCCTGGACAACACCTCCGGTAAGCTCCAGAAGATCGCTATCTGTGACATGAAATTCTATGTTCTTATCTGCAGCACCCCTGTCCACCATCTCTATATCTATCTCATACTTGCTGAGTGAGCCATTCATTCTTGAATATATATATGCGCCGCCGCTGTGTACTTCATCGCCTCTGGCGATATACATTCGCTCAGCATCACTGTATTTTGAGCTGCAATATGTCTCATCGAGGTGTCCATATATTCCGCTTTCGCTATTGCCGTCTATTATACCAACAAGAGCCTTTCTGTAGGCTATGTTACCCTGAAGTCGTCCCGGTTGCTCGGAATAAGATTTGCTTATATTGGTTATATTTGTTGTGTACATTCCCCCAGTGCTGCATCTCATCATCAATCCCGTATCAACGTCTGAAACACTGTGTCCAAGAGCCATAAAGTTATTTCCATCTATAAAAGTTATCGTGCCAATCCCTGATACGTCATCCTTGACCCATGCGCCAAGCAGATAATTGCCATTTTCATTTGTCTGGGGAGTCACTGAATCGTGATATGTTTTTCCATCACGAATATATTCTATATCCAGATCCTTTCCATCACTTGCCGCAACTATACTCAGCAATTCAGATCGTTTTGATATTGATGTTCCGTCTATACTGACTATATAATCTCCGGTTCTTAAAATACCCTCAACCGGACAACAAGTCTTTCCTGCCTCACCCTTAAAACTGCAGACATCGACAACCATCACTCCTTCCGTCTTCAAATATATACCCATCGCCTCACCGGATGGAATAACCGCCCTGTCATAAATGTCACTTCCAAAGACCTTACTCTTTACTTTTCCACCGACCGAGTGTTCCTCCATGGCAAAACTTGCATTGTAGAAATCAGATTCATCCAAACCGTCAATTCCATCATCAGCGTAATTTTTTGATGCATTATCAGATTTCCTCATTCCATCAGCGACAGCACATAAAACAAACAAAGCTATTAGGAGCAAAATATCCGCAACAGTCACCCATAAGATCAACTTTTTATTATTCTTCATAATCCTTTCCTCCTAAATAAAAAAATAAGAGCAACAGCATCTGCTGTTACTCTTATTATGTTGATTTATAAATAACTTTATATCAGTATTTTTTTGTCTTTTCTGCCATTTGTTTCATCTCTAGAGCATTTCCCATGACTGCATCTGTTATACTGGCTCCGCCCAAAAGTCTGGCTATCTCAGCCACTGATTCAGCCTCAGAAAGTCTCACTATCTTGGTGACAGTCTTGCCGGCATCCGCAGACTTTTCTATAAGATAATGACTATCCGCCATGGCTGCGATCTGAGGGAGATGCGTGATACTTATCACCTGATGCTTTCTGGAAATTAATGCCATTTTTTCAGCCACCGCCTGGGCTGCCCTTCCGCTGATTCCCACATCTATCTCGTCAAACACGAGGGTTCCTATATTATCCTCAGCTGCCATACATGATTTCACAGCGAGCATGATCCTCGAAAGCTCACCGCCTGATGCAACATCGTAAAGCGGTCTCATCTTTTCTCCGACATTTGTGGATATGACAAAATAACAGTCATCTATGCCATTTGCCGTACATTCAGAAAGTCTGTCAAATACCATATCAAAGTCTACCTGCATAAAACTCAGATCTGAAAGAGCTGTCTTTATCTCCTGGCACATGAGTTTCGCCTGTTTCTTTCTCTCCACACTGAGTTTATCAGCGGCATCAAGCATGAGTTTCTTCGCTTTGTTTATCTTTCCTGAAAGTTCAGCAATATATTCATCATACTCAGAAAGCTTTTCATATTCAGTCTTGCTCTCCTCAAGATATCTGTCTACATCCTCTATGGTACTTCCATATTTTCCCTTTATGTCATTTATTACATCAAGCCTCGACTCAACTTCCCGAAACTCCGAATCGTCAAAATTCATGCTCTGCATATAATTGCTGAGTTCAACATTAAAATCATTCAGCAACGCATCTATATTTTCCAACTGACCATAGAGTCCGTCTATCTCATCATCAAGCTCCTTTATGCCTTTCAGATTTCCGAGAACACGTCCTATCTCATTTCCTGCAGATGACTGGCTCTCGTAGCCTGTCACACCGTACACCTCGGATGCTGCCGCAACAATATCCCTTGAATTGACCATCTTATTGTACTGATGCTCTATATCTTCATCCTCGCCAGGCTTAACATTTGCAGATTCGATCTCAGCGATCTGATACTTTAAGAACTCAGCTCTGCGAGTGCGCTCAGCCTCATCCATGGAAATACTGTCCATCTGCTCCACCAAGTTCTCATACTCCGCATGACGTTTTGCAACCTCCTGCTTGAGTGGCTCGATAGAAGATTTTCCAAATTTATCCAAAAGTTTCATATGCTCATTTTTTTTCAAAAGTGTCTGCTGCTGATGCTGCGTATGCATATCAATCAAAAGAGCAGATACCTCTCTGAGCTTTGCCGCTGTGACAGCCATATCATTTATAGTATTGATAGTTCTGGAGTTCATTATCCTTCTTGTAATGAGTATCTCTCCGTCATCAGTCGGTTCTATCCCAAGCTGCCTGATCTGCTCAAGAACCTGTTCATCATCGACAAGAAAAAGCAGCTGGCAAAAGCCCTCCTTGTCAGCCTCTCTGACTATGTCCTTCGGCAGCTTGTCCCCCATACCTATCTTGAGTGCTCCCATGATGATGGATTTACCAGCACCGGTCTCACCTGTAAGTATATTAAGATTGTCTGTAAAATTTACATTTGCATCGTCGATAAGCGCGATGTTCTTTATATGTACATTAAGTAGCATTATCTCCTCCTGTATTTACACAGAATTCCACACACATATCATACACACATGAAAGCTGTCATTCCATGATGTGCTATATCACCTCTGCATACGGTCTATGGTCTTCATCACCGCATCAGTCATATCCCTGTTTCTCACTGCAAGAAATATAGTGTCATCACCCGCGATACTTCCCAGCAGTCCGTTGATCTCAACATTGTCAAGTGCAGCCGCCACTGCCATCGCCATACCGGACACAGTTTTTATGACTATGAGATTCTCCGCAGGAACCATGGAAAGTATCCCCGCAGACAGAACCTTTCTATAGGATTCTATTGATTCATGGCTGGTGCTCTTGCCCAGAGTATACTTCTGTCTTCCCCCGGCAACCGCCACCTTTGTCAGATTGATCTCTCTTATATCCCTGGAAATCGTAGCCTGGGTAGTTGTAAATCCTGCCTCCGCAAGCTTTTCCAGAAGTTCATCCTGAGTCTCTATATCATATTGCTCTATTATGGACAATATCATTGCCTGTCTCTTTTGTTTCATGTCATTTACCCCCGAGCTTATTTCTAAGTATCTCGTAGAAATTCACATCACTCGCTTTTATCAGCTTTGTCGTTCTCTGTGATGTGCATATATCCAGTACATCTCCGGCGGAAAGTTCATAGTCATTTCCTCCGTCAAATGACACTATCGCCTCCGTATCCTGTGTCTTGCGCTTTTTTGCAATGGCTATTGACACCTTGGCATCACTCGGAAGAACTATGCTCTTTGAAGTGAGTGAGTGTGGACATACAGGCGTTATTATCATAAGCCGAGCCATTGGATCCACGATAGGGCCTCCGGCTGAAAGATTGTATCCGGTTGAACCTGTCGGAGTCGACACTATGATTCCATCTCCCTCATATGCATTGAGGAAACTTCCATTGACATACACATCCAGCCCTATCAGCCTGGAAAATCCTGCTCTGCTTATGACTATATCATTGAGTGCTCTCTTCCTGAATGATCCGTCAGGTGAACCTCCGGTCCCACCGTTATCAGCACTATTCACTGATCCTTTTATCATCATGCGCTCCTGGATAGTAAAATCGTCAGCCATCAATCGATCCATTATCTCAACCCAGCTTGTGACCTCTCCCTCTGTGAGGAAACCAACGGTTCCAAGGTTGATCCCAAACAGTGGTATATCCACATGACTTGCTGCCGATGCCGCATTGAGCAGGGTTCCATCCCCGCCGAGCACAATGATACATTCATAACCAGATAGCGCATCGCTCACCTGGCTCTTTGTGAGTGCACTAAAACTGTAGCAGTCCATACATTCACATCTTCCACCATGCACATGTATATACTCTCTGAGACCGGAAAGTACCCCGGATCCGTCATCTTTGTCTGGATTGTAAAGTATATATATCGCTTTCATCTATAAGTCCTCCAGCTATTTGCTAAGCGCACTGTGGGATTCCTCTACCAACGCCTTGATATCGAACTCCTCGTTTTCACGGCTCTCATCCTTTGTTATGTGCAGGAGGTATTCGATGTTGCCCTCCGGTCCCTTTATCGGTGAATAACTCAGATGAAGTGTCCTGAATCCGTTTGCACGGGCGTAATCAACTATCATCTGAACGACCTCAATATGTGTTGAAAGTTCCCTGACAACACCCTTTTTGCCCACCTTCTCGCGGCCAGCCTCAAACTGTGGCTTTATCAGGCACACGATCTCGCCGTCCGGTGTCATGAGTTCTCTTACCGCCGGAAGGACCTTTGTCAACGATATAAATGACACATCTATGGATGCAAATTCTATCACATCAGATATATCGTCGGGCGTCACATATCGTATATTGGTCTTTTCCATGCACACAACTCTCTCATCATTTCTGAGTTTCCATGCAAGCTGTCCGTGTCCGACATCCACAGAGTATACTTTTACCGCTCCGTTTTGCAGCATGCAGTCTGTGAATCCACCAGTTGATGCTCCTACATCCATACACACCTTTCCGTCCAGTGTCACGCCGAAATTGTTCATCGCCTTCTCGAGTTTAAGTCCGCCCCTGCTGACGTACCTAAGAGTATTCCCTCTGACTTCTATCCTGGCGGTCTCCTCAAATGTTGTTCCAGCCTTATCCTCTTTATTGTTGTCTACATATACGATTCCCGACATGATGATCGCCTTCGCCTTCTCACGGGAATCGGCAAGTCCCTGCTCTACGAGGAGCACATCCAGTCTTTTCTTCATCTTGTATCCTCTTAATTCTTTATTATTTGACGGTAATTTCTTTAACCTTTTCATATATATCATCGGCATCAAGCTGCAGCATCTGCCTGAGTTCTGCCACAGTTCCCTGCGGTACAAATCTGTCCTCTATGGCACATGTCGTCACCTTCACTGTCAGATTCTTTTCTTCCGCATATTCCTCTATGGCACTTCCGTATCCGCCATGCTTTATTCCCTCTTCGATGACCACTATCCTGTCATGGTCTTGACTGAGATCATCTATGAGTGCTGTATCCAGAGGTTTAAGGAATCTGGCATTTACAAATGTCACATCGTCACCATCCGCCTCGAGCCTGTCATACACTTTCTCTGCCTCCTGAACCATGTTGCCAACCGCTACGATAGCCAATCCGTGACCCTTGTGTATGACTTCACTTTTTCCATACTCAAACTGGGCATTGTACTCACTGAGTCCGTAGTACGCCTCGCCCCTGGAATACTTTATAGCCACAGGACCATCATGGGCTACAGCCCATTCCATCGCCTTTGTCAGCTCGTATCTGTTCTTTGGTGCGATCAATGTCATATTCGGGATATGTGACAAAAATGCCGTGTCAAATATTCCCTGATGGGTATCTCCATCCGCGCCCACAAGTCCTGATCTGTCAATGGCAAATATCACATGCAGATTCTGCAGGCACACATCATGAAGTATCTGGTCATATGCCCTCTGAAGAAATGATGAGTATATTGCAACCACCGGTATCAGTCCTGAGGCAGCAAGCCCCGCTGCAAATGTCACCGCATGTTCCTCCGCAATTCCTACATCAAAGGCCCTCTCCGGAAACTTCTCCGCAAATGCAGACACTCCTGTACCCTTTCCCATGGCTGCAGTTATCGCCACTATACGCTCATCCGATCTTCCAAGCTCCACCAGCTTTCTGGCAAATACACCCGTATTGGTCATCGTCTTCTTTTCCTTTATGATATGACCTGTCTGTATATTAAACGGCTCAACTCCATGGAAATAACTAGGATGTCTCTCAGCATGCACATAGCCCTTGCCCTTGACCGTCTTGACATGTACCAGTATAGGTCTGTCCAGCTTTAATGCTTTCCTGAACGTAGCCTCCATCGTATCTATGTCGTGTCCGTCTATCGGACCAATATATGTCACGCCGAGTTCTTCAAAAAACATCCCCGGCACCAATATCTGTTTTATGGAGTCCTTGGATTTCTTGAGTCCCCTTGCCAGATGCTCTCCGGCTACAGGTATCTTGAGAAGTATCTTCTCTACATTTCCTTTGAAATCATTGTACTGCTGTCCTACTCTCAGCTTGCTCAGATATGTGGACATACCACCCACATTCTGATCTATGGACATGTTATTGTCATTTAGCACAACAAGGCAGCTGGTCTTTATGTCTGCCATATTGTTCATAGCCTCATAAACCATTCCACCCGTGAATGAACCATCGCCTATCACAGCCGCAATATTCTCATGCGTACCCTTAATACTTCTCGCGCATGCCATACCGAGGGCCGCTGATATCGACGTTGAACTATGTCCGGTATTGAACGCATCGCATGGGCTCTCGCTTGTCTTTGGAAAACCTGACATGCCTCCAAACTGTCTGAGACTTCCCATATCGTCTTTTCTGCCTGTGAGTATCTTGTGGACATAAGACTGATGTCCAACATCCCATATGAGCTTGTCCTCCGGAAAGTTAAGCACCCTGTGAAGTGCTATGGTAAGCTCCACACACCCAAGATTTGGCGCAAGATGTCCACCGGTCTCACTCACATGTGAGACTAGGAATTCTCTTATCTCATCTGCCAGTTTCGGCAAATCTTCGCTGTCAATGTTCTTTATATCGTTCTCTTTATTTATTTTATCCAGTATATTCATAAGCACACCATGGATGGATGTATTATTTCTGCCTGTTTATCAGCCAGAGTACGAGTCCCCTCAAGAACTCACTGTCTCCATCTGTCTCTTCCAATTCTCTTATCGCTCTCTCTGATAACTCTCTGACATACTGTCTTGACTTCTCAATACCATGTATAGTCACATAAGTCACCTTACCGTTCTCCTCATCACTCATGGTCGGCTTGCCCAAAACCTGGCTGTCTCCACACACATCCAGTATGTCATCCTGGACCTGAAATGCCATTCCGATATCTGAGGCAATCTTCTCGACTGCTGCCACCTGCTCTTTTGTAGCACCGGCAAGCACCGCTCCTATCATCATCGACGCCTCTATCAAAGCGCCAGTCTTATTCTCGTACACATACTCCAGCTGATCCCTTGTAAGCGGTCTTCCCGTCATCTCAACATCCACTACCTGACCGCCCAGCATTCCATATACACCGGGCTTTCTCGCCAATATCTTCAGGGCATCTGCCACCTTTTTTGCATCATCATCCATATCAAATGCCTTACAAGCTGTCTCATATGCATAATTCAGCAGTGCATCTCCGGCTAAAATTGCCATCGCCTCTCCAAATACCACATGGGATGTCTGTCTTCCTCTCCTATAGTCATCATTGTCGAGTGCCGGAAGATCATCATGGATAAGGGAATATGTATGTATCATCTCTATCGCCGCCATGAAAGGTTTCACTACATCTGAATCACCTCCGAACATACGGAAGGTCTCCTCCATAAGCATAGGCCTTAGTCTCTTGCCCCCTGCCTCCACAGAGTAGGACATAGCCTCACATACAGTTCTCGGAAATCCATCAACCCTAGGAAGATATCCTGCCACTATTCCATCTATGCGCTCAGCTCTGTTCTTTATCTCTTCGTATATCGATCTATCGTCGGATGTATTGTCTATTCCCATCATTCAGCCTCCTTGCCGGAGAGAGTGATCATCTCCTTCTCTACATCGCAGAGATAATCTCTGCATTTGTTTATCAGCTGCACACCCTCGGCATATGCCTCGAGGGACTCCTTAAGCCCTGTCTGCGCGTTTTCAAGTATCGCAACAATCTCATCAAGCCTTCCAAATGCATCCTCTATGGACATTTCCAGCTTATCTTCTGCCATATTTATTCCTCCTGACCATTGGTGTCCGTCACTGACGCCAATATCTTTCCATCATGTAATGTAATTTCAAGTTCACTTCCCGGCTCGACATCCGAAACAGATGTCACCGGCTGATCAGAAACTGCTATATATCCAAATCCGTTTATCAGTTTGGCTGTCGGCGACAATCCATGCAGTCTCTCTGTCATGACCGCCAGAGCATTTAGTCTGATCTCATATTTTCGATCAATTCCGTTACCCATCCTCTCCTCTGTCCGGTCGCATCTCTCTTTTGCACGATCTATCTTCACTTGCATCAGCGAATCTAATTCTTCCCTGATCCGATCCAGCTTTTCACGCTTTGATACAAGCTGCGCATCCGGGCTCAGCAATCTGAGCTGTCTGGCATAACTGTCTATATCTCTGTGATACTTCTCCAGTCTTTTATCCATCAACGTCCTGATGTACTGGTATCTCTGTTCAAACTCCGAAACAGTATCCTTCACAACAGGAAGTGCATGCATCACCGCAGTTGACGGGTTTGATTCTCTTCTGTCCGCAACCATGTCCGCAACTGTAGTGTTTATCTCGTGTCCTGTGGCCGTGATTATAGGTGTCTCTGCATTGAATATAGCCCATGCCACCTGTTCCTCATTGAACGCCCAAAGGTCTTCCTCTGAGCCGCCGCCACGACCTACGATTATGACATCCATATTCATGTTATCCAGTATCTCTATACCCCTTGATATATCAGCCGCCGCATACTGTCCCTGCACAGTTGCCGGATAACAATATAGCTGGGCATAGGGATCCCTTGTCTTTGCAACCTTACATATATCGCTTATCGCAGCCTTATGTCCCGCGGTCACAACTCCTATCTTTCGCGGATATGGCGGGATCGGTTTCTTGTACTCCTGTGAAAAAAGCCCCATGCCTTCAAGCTTTGCAATGAGCTTTTGCAGATTGGCATTCACCTCACCATCACCCACTCGCACAAGCCTGTCCACATAGAGCTGATATTTTCCATCACGTACATACACTTCCACCCTGCCAAAGGCGTGAACCTTATCGCCATTCTTCGGTGTGAAACCCAATCCAAACCTCTGCTTGCCGGCAAACATCACGGCGGAGATAACTCCACTGGAATCCTTCAGAGAAAAATAGCAATGTCCTTTCTTATCTCTGCCAAATCCGGTGATCTCTCCCTCAACACAAAGACTGCCGAGCCACGGTTCCCCGCTGATAAGCTCCTGGATCCTCTGATTGAGTTCCTGAACTGTATATATATTATTCTGTGGCATTACCGCTTTCTTCCTTTTTTACTATTTTTGCAAGAAGTGCGTTGACAAACTTGCTGGCTGAAACATCACAATACTTCTTCGCAAGTTCGACAGCCTCGTTTATAGCTACCTTCTCAGGAATAGTGTCATCGTATACCACTTCATATACACCGAGTCTGAGTATCGCCAACTCCTCCTTACCGATCCTCTGGAGTTTCCATCCCTCAGATATCTCTGATATAGTGCTGTCTATGGCATCTCTATGGGCAAGAATATCCATAACCTTATCTGATATATAAGCTTTGTCCTTATCCGGAACCGATGCATAAAGCATAGGATCATCTTCCTCATCTCCCGGCATCTCTGTGTCAAATGCCATCTGTATCTGCTCTGACATCTCCTCCGGTGTGTTGAACTCTGCCGTAAAAATAATCTTGAATATCTTGTCTCTTATCTCTCTTCTCGTCATGTTTTCCTCTCCACTATCACACGTTTTCTGTGTATCCTGACCTTTTTCCGGTGATCCCGGTCCTATTTTGCGTCGCTGACACGAACTCCCGCTATTCTGATGTTGACCTGCTCAACAGAAAGTCCTGTCATAGTCTCTATCGCCTGCTTTACCTTATCCTGAACCTGACCGGATACCGAAGGTATACTGTATTCATATAATACCTCTATGGCTATATCGACCTTTACTTTTCCAGGGAGCAGCTCTACCTTGACTCCCTTAGCCGGATTCTTCTTTCCAAATTTCGATGCAAGCTCATTTGATATACTTCCGGTAAGTCTGTATACACCTTCAACCTCTCCTGCTGCAAGTCCCGCTATGATAGCCACAACATCATCCGCTATCTGAACCTTGCCAAGAGGATTATTCTCCTCTATATTGTATGAACCATCCTGGTGCTTATCATCCCGAACCTTGTCAACCTGAACCTCGTCACTATTTTTATCATCCACAACATCAACTGCTGTACCGTTCTGTACTGTATCACTCATACTCATTCATACCTCCCGGATCGTATTTTCGAATCGACAAATCCGCCAAGTCTGCCCATGGCATCTCCAAAGGGCAGACTTCCAGACTTATATATCACACATTATAATATCCTGACAGCTATTTTGCAAGTATATGAGATCTTACAGCCTTTACTTACCGCCCATCACGGATATTGCCACATCGCTGATATTATAACCGGTTTTGCGGGTTACTATGTCCTCTATCTGTGCCTTCTCTGTCTCATCAAGCTCAGCAACGCCAAGTGTAACGTCCACTGTCTGTTCGCCTATAGTGACGACCACGTCCGTATACCCCTTTGCCGCAAGCACTGTCTCTATATCTGTCTCCATCTCTATTGTGTCATTGAGTTTTACATATGTATCTGCCGCCTCTTTCTTCGCATCATCGCTAAGCGCCTCGTCTCCTATGATATCCATGAGTGTCTCCCTGCTCTTTGATCTGCTCTGTTCCCTTGTGAGTTTCACAGCCGCCATATTGCTGCTGATCCCACTGGCACTGGCACTTGTCAATACTGCATCACCGATCTCATCCTCCGGTCCATTGAGCTCAACATCCTCGGAAAGCCCTTCTGCCACCTCATCATAGCTTATGACCTCGACCTGATCCTTCTTATCTTTTCCGGTCTTTTTATCCTTTCCACCATCTGCAAAGCTCATATAGCCAGCCACACCGATCATGACCGCAAGTGCTATTATCGCAAGTCTGTTTTTTCCACTCACTTTTTTCATATAGCCCTCCACTTTAATTTGATTCTAATATCACAATCTTATGCGCCTGTACATCAAATAATGCCTGAACAGCATTTGTTATCTTGAGAGACATTTCCGCATTTTCCGCTCCTTTGCAGCAAATTACGACCCCTTCTATCTCCGGCTGAACATACTTTGTCACATATGGCGTACTCTGACTTCCATATTCCTCTAAAACAGTATCTTCCGTGATCGAGTTCTGGTTTGAATCTCCCCCCTCACTCTGGCTTGTATTTCGATCCTTAAGTGCTATCCTCTGCCCATTGTCCTTTACCGTGATCATCACCTGTACATTTGATATTCCATCCATCGCGCCAAGCACAGATGCAAGACGGCTCTCCAGCATATCCGTATACTCTGTGACATCACTCATATAATCCGAATTTACTGTCTGGTCTGTCCCTGAACCTTCCTCAACTGCTGCCGACTTTTCATATGCGGAGCCGCCATTTGTCCCGTCCTGTCCGCCCTCTGAGCGATCAGATGGCCACACTATCACCAGCAGACATATTCCTGCAAGCAAAACAAGCAGCAACTTGTATATCCTGTTGTTGCTGCTTTTAAGTATCGCCTTAATATTCATTTTTATTTACCAGCCTTTCCCCATCATCTGACAGATATCTTCTCCTGACTTATCCCATACTCAGCGGCTGCTGCCTGAGCTATTCCATCGTGATCTGCATTTCCCGAAATATTTATCCACATCTCCTCTATCTCCATTGCATCTGACAGGGTTATCACAACATCCGAATCCACGCCATATTTGTCCTTCACAAAATTTTCCACCACTCCCTCCATAAGCCCCACATACACATCATCATCCTCACCTATATCTGTGCCAAGTGATTCCTCATACATGTCAAATATCATGCGGTCCTCGCTGTGCAGCCACCTTATGACAGGCGAAAGCACAACTATCATCATGACAAATCCTATGGCCGTCTGTATATATTTTTTCATCTTTGGATCAGGAGTCAGATACAGGATTACAGAGAACAATATACTGCACACTATTATATTTGTTATCCACTCCCTGAGCATAGCAAAGCCTCCCTGATGCAACGTATTCCAGCGTGAAAATTTTCCTGTCATTATGAGGATATATTCATCGTCATGAGTGCTATGCTTATCACAAACATCATGACGCTTATACCGCACGCCCTCAGCATAAGCTCAGCTGTGGATGCCATTATCCCCACCCCCTCGGCATACCTGCTGTCGCCCACCGGCTGTACTATTGCAGAGATACATCTGAGTGTGAACACTATGACAAGTATCTTAATCATTGGAACAGCCGCCAGGATGACTATTATGACCGTACACGCCATTCCCATACAGTTCTTTATGAATTCTCCGGTGCTTATCATGACACTGAACACAGCACTCACAGACGACATTCCCGACATCTTTCCTATGGTCCTGAGTATCCCATTTCTGGATACCCTGTCTATGGACGGCGCGATCATACTCTTCACCACATTTATTCCTGTCACCACCGCGAACATAGTTCCAAGTCCCCAGCTGGCGATCTTCTTCATCAGCTCAGCAAGCCTTGAAAAGTTGTCCTCCTTATTGAGATTGTTCACAAGAGCGATCAGACCACTGCACTTTATAAGAGGGAATATAAAACTTATTATCCCTGTCTGGCATATGTATATAACCAATATTATTATCGACTGCGAATACACTGCACTCTCAGGTCCGCTGACATACAATATCTGAGAGGCATACATCGGATAGAATGCCCGCATAAACTCAGTCACATCACCTATCGTATCTATGACCACATTCTGTACCACCACAAAATCTCCCAGCAAAAGTGACACAAGGACCATATACGTTACCATGAATCCATTTTCCATGACATACTCGCCTATATTTCCTGACACCTGTGCAAATGTGCTTCCAAGTACTATCACAGCGATTATCTGAAGTGCCAGCACACGGCTTGTCCTAAGTTCATACACAAAACTGTCAGCCAGTGCTTTCCCTATGCTCCTGCATGCACCATCCATATCTCCCATGCTAAGTGCACTGTATATATCACTAAAACTCACCGATGTTCTCTCACATATGATATCATCCAGCTGACCAAAATCATCATCCCCTTGGTCGCCTGTACTTTCATACACCACATCATCTTCCGTGTCTGCATATATCTTGTACTCCATAGATGAGATCGCCACTATAACGGCATACATCACAAGCAACATCATGACTATAGATCTGAATACGTTCCTACCCCTCAACAATCTTCACCACCAGATCTATCACACTCATAAGCACAGGCATGCTGAGCAAAATGAGAGATATCTTGCCCGCCATCTCAACCTGGGATGCTATGGCTGTATACCCTGCATCCTTGCATATATCGCTGGAGAACTGACACACATAGGCAAGTCCTATCATTTTGAGAATGACATCTATGTAGGTTATATTCACCGATACATATGATGTGATCCTGTCTATGTAATCCGTGATCTGCCTGAATCTGCTTATGACAAAATACATGACCATGACACATCCTGCTATGGACAGAAGTACCCCGTATCCTGAATCCATGTCCTTTATCTTTATCGCTATGAGTACCACCACAACCGCCGCAAATGCCACTGCAATGAGATTCATCGTATCCCCCCACTCATCATTGTCCCAGATTAACAAGCTCCATTATCTCATCAAACAAATCCCGTATGTAGGGGATCACCCATGACAACACTATGATAAGACCTGCCAGATTTAACAGGTACGCATGCTCCTCTTTTCCTGAATGTTTGAGAATCTGATTCAGAAGTGCCACCAGAATGCCCACTGCACCAATTTTCAACAGTATCTGGATAGTCATAGTCCCTCTCCTCTACACTTACAACAACATTATCACAATGAATACTCCCCCCAGAAATCCAAGTGAATGTGCAAGCCGCCTAACTCCCCCGTTTCTGTACCGCTCCCTCTCATATTTGTCGGTTATCACACTCTCGATCAGTGTTATCCTTGATATCTGAGCCTCCACATCCATATCACCGAGTATATCACCCAGACGCTGCACCTCGTCAAGGACATCACTCCTTACCGCCGTCAGATCAGCAAGTACTGCCATGGACTCCTGCCACAGCTTCGCAAATGACTTGTCCCTGCACTCTGCCACACTCTGCCCGAGGCTGTGTATCCATATTTTCACAGCTCCCCCGGCTCTCTGCTCACATTTTTCAAGCAGCTCCGGCAACTCTGTCCCCTCATATATGATCTGACTTTTTATTATCTGTATGAAGAGGAGCAGTTCCTCCATCTCCTTCACCATTCTTGTATGATAGCTGCCCACTGCATGTCCCGTCATAAACGATGAGTACAATATGAGAAGACAGCCTGTAATTTTAAGTACACTCATCTATTCACACCAACACAGTCTGTTTCCCTGACCATCAAATATATCCGACACCTGTCCTGCCCTTTCTCCCCCTAGGACCACATATCTCTCAAATACGCGGTTTTCCACAAGGCGCCTTATACCGGCACGCTCCCTCACATCATCTATGGAGTAGCCATGTGCAGTGGCAAGCAGCCTGCATCCACAGTTTACGACTCCAAATATAGCATCCACATCAGACGGTCCTCCTATCTCATCCACCGCGATAAGATCTGGAGCCATGGTGCGGACAAGCATCATCATTCCCGCCGCCTTAGGGCAGCAGTCAAGCACATCCGTTCTCATGCCCACATCATTTTGAGGTACCCCTTTATAACATGCAGCTATCTCAGACCTCTCATCCACCACTCCAACCGTAGTTCCGCCATTTGACACCACCCTTATGATATCCCTGAGAAGTGTGGTCTTTCCATGACAAGGAGCCGACACTATAAGAGTATTCAGAAGTCTTCCATCACTTACTATGTACTGCATCACTCTGCTGCTGCATCCCTTTATCTCATGCGCAACCCTTATGTTGAGAAACGAAATGTGGCGTATGCATTTTATCCTGTTGCCATCAAGTATGATCCTTCCTGCGACCCCCACTCTGTGTCCTCCACACACAGTGACAAATCCCTGTCTTATCTCATCCTCATATGCATAAAGTGAATGATTGCACACACACTCCAACGTATCATTTACATCCCTGGCAGTCACTATGTATGCCTTTCTTGCATCATCAGTCTTCACTCCCCTGGCATCCACATATATCTCGCTATCTTCGTATCTCAAAATAAATGGATTGTTTACTCTAAGCCTGATCTCCCACAATCTCTCATAATCAAGTTTCAATTTTTCCAGCATACACCTGAGCCGCACCGGCAGCAGACGCAATATATCTTCTCCGCACATACATTTTCCCTCTTGTAATGATTCTGCTAATTATGACTACATAAACAATATATTCATTACAGGTGAAGTTTAGAACTGACTTTGCCTCAGACTTCTGCTTACCTTACCGCATAAAAAAACAAGCTGTCCTGGAATCGTATTCTCCAAAACAGCTTGCTTTTTGATATAAATTTATTCTTATACGATTATACTCTTGAAAGATACTCACCTGTACGTGTATCGATCTTGATAGTGTCTCCCTCATTTACGAAGAGAGGTACTGATACCTGAGCACCTGTCTCAACTGTACATGGCTTTGTTGCACCTGTAGCTGTATCGCCCTTTACACCAGGCTCGCACTCTGTGATAACCAGCTCTACAAAGAGAGGTGGCTCTACAGCAAATACGTTGCCATTGTGTGAACAGATCTTACACAGCTCGTTCTCCTTAACAAACTTCAGTGAATCACCTATAGCTGCTGAGCTGATAGGAATCTGATCATATGTCTCAGGATCCATGAAATAGAAAAGATCTCCATCATTGTAAAGATACTGCATGTCCTTTCTCTCAATATGAGCCTTCTCACACTTCTCTGTTGGACGGAATGACTTCTCTACAACACCGCCATTCTTGATGTTCTTAAGCTTTGTTCTGACGAAAGCTGCACCCTTTCCTGGCTTAACGTGCTGGAACTCTATAATCTGATAAATATTTCCTTCGAATTCGATTGTAACGCCGTTTCTAAAATCGCCTGCTGAGATCATCTCTGCCATAACTATATTATCCTCCTTAAAGATGTAAACTTCTTGTCACATTTTATAATATATGAAATAATTTTTCAACTATTTTTTACCACACATTCATTCTGGCATCATTCTAAACCTGCATTTCTTTTTCTTCGGCTGTCATACATGCAGATAAGTACAAATAAAGCCATGCCAACACCGCTCACGACAATTCCAAGGGCAAGCCCAGGTGTATGATATTCAAGCATGATCTCATGCTCGCCACCGGTCAGCGCCACTCCCATATTACCCTTGCCGAGGAGGAGTTTTTCTGCCTTTTTACCATCCACATATATCGTATAACCGTCACTGTACGGGAACGCCAGATAGAGTACACCATCCTTCTTTGCTGTTATGTGTCCCTTAAAAGTATTGCCCTCATAGCCGTCACTTATGAGTGTCTCATCCGTTATATATGGTTTGACACGTTCAAACAAGTCAGTGTTGAAACTATAGAGACGAATCTTTTTCTCTGCAGTCTCGCCGACAGACGCACCGCCGTACACTGACACTCTGACCTTCTGCCCCTTTTTAACCTGACCACCATATACTAACTGGGCTGTATCATAATATGATGTCTCTGTCCTTGTATCTCCGTCAACACTTATTATTACATACTGATCCCTTATATCATAACTATAAATATACAGTTCCATATCATTATCTGCGACATAATCCAACTGTACACTCGCTGAATATGTTGAAGTTCCCGTATATGTATAATCACCTATACCAGTCTTTTCAAAATCGCCAAGATAAAAGAACTCTTTAATTACTGATTTGTTCGGCTGTGAATAACTGGTTAGCAAACCTATATTCTGATCAAAATCATGTGGCACGCTGCTCCATGGCACAATATCCATAAGTTTTTCATTATGATTTGCCATACATTCTCCAAAGCCAAGTTTCAAAAAAGATGACTGATTTTCCGCCACAGACCCATCTGCTTTCCAGTTCTTTAAAGATTCATCTGCCATAAATCCATAATCAGCCAACGTGTCTGCCTCATATATATAATAATCATCTGTCCTGGCATTCAGTTTGTATCCGCCATTTGAATTGATCGCATTGTTGAGTACATATCTCACATTGTACATAAGCGTCGTGAGTGGTGTCGTTCCATCGTAAATACTCTCTACATTGTCATATCTTGCAAGTCCCATTGATGAAAAGGCATTTACATAATATCCATTTATCATTGATGAATACCAGTTCACCTGTGAAGCTGGTGTATAATCAGCATATATCAGTGCCGTTTTCCTAGAACCATCAGAGTCATCAAGATCTCTGTATACTTCATTCCATTTATCGTATTCTATATAACTTAGAAGTGAATCATCATTTCCATTATACTGTCTGGTATATATACCATTTCCTAGCAACTCTGCGCACCATATAATACACAGGAACATCACCGCCACACCACTCTTTATGCTCTTTCTTGCCAGAAGTACCAATAGCATTCCACAGATTACCACGATACCAAGGAATCCTACATAACACCAGGCAACCTGCAATTTATCCGTATCTTTTATTGCTATGATCAACATTGCAATTCCAGCCACAAGCGCTATTACGGCATCACGTATTCTAACTTCCCCGATATTCTCAAGCTCTATATATGCCATTATCACCACCACATATACAAGTATGATGGCAAATCTGTTTCCCATACCATGCGGTACTGTAAAACCATGCAAGACATAATTAAGCGGTAACCAGTTTGCTCCAAGCATAAGAATAAACAGTACTAACCCATACTTAACTCTCTTTGGCGCCGCGATCTTCCTGTTGCACAAGAAGATTACCAGCAGCATGATCGCTACCGCACCACAATAATTGTTGTTATTATAAAGATAACCTACGCTTATCTGTTTAAATGGGAAAAATGACACTACATATCCAGCTATATTTCCCCACGTTGACAGTCCTTTCTGTCCAAGCCCTACATACGAATCTCCAGCTTTTGCTATGCACATAAATGCCGGCACAAGCACCATTCCCGCCATCGCTATAGATATCAATGAAAGCCCCAATAATCTCATGCCTTTTTTCATGAGTAAACCAATCTTATCGCGATTAAAAAGTATATAATACACCAAAACAAACATGCATATATATATACTAAAATAGAAATTCACAATTATCGAACAGGCTAAAAGTGCAGTATACAGAGCGTAATGCCTTCCCGCTGCAACATGCTCCACAGCAAGCGCTATAAGTGGCATTAGCATCAAACCATCCAGCCATATTATATTCTGTCCATATGCGGCAATATAACCACATAAGGATATTGCCATAGCACATGTGAACTGAATCAATCCTCTGTGTTTTTCACAAACTCCAAGTGTTTTTTCTGCTATGTCCGTATGTCTGAAATAATACAGCGCGGTAACAGCAATCAAGGAACCTTTGATCAATATGATCAATATGATAGATAATTCAACGTGTGTCTCCCCTAGTACAAATGCAATTATATTGAATGGACTTACCAGGTAATACAAGAATGTCAGATAAAAATCAACGCCCAATCCATGATTCCACAATATAACGCTTTTATCCGGATTATGCACAAATTCTATCAATGTCCTAAGCATCGTATTATACTGTACATATGCATCCTCATACAAAACGCATTTATTTCCAAATGGATAGGCATCCTTAAGCCATATAACTATCATATATATTGACGCCGTAAGCACAAATGCCAACACATACCACCATATTCCCGATTTTTTATTTTTATTAATGTTCATGAAATCATGCTACTCCTTGGTATTCATATCAACTAACTATTATACAACTATCAGGCTTTTATCCGACTCTGTAAGATTGATGAATCCGTTTTCTGTAACCGCCACCAGATCCTCTATCCTGACACCGAACTGTCCCGGAAGATATATACCTGGCTCCACCGTAATCACCATTCCCGGTTTCAGTACTGCCTTGCACTTTGGCGAAAATCTTGGATTCTCGTGAATGAACAAGCCCACCGAATGTCCAAGTCCATGTCCAAAACAGTTTCCATATCCCGCATCTGCTATAACTCGTCTTGCCACTGCATCAACCTCATTACACCAAGCTCCCGCCTTTATGCATTCCATAGATTCCATCTGCGCTTTGAGAACGATATCATACACCTTTCTCATACTGTCTGAGGCATTTCCTATCGCCACTGTTCTTGTCATATCTGAACAATATTCCTCGTACAAACATCCAAAATCCATAGTAAGAAAATCGCCATTTTCAAGTTTCTTATCCGTAGGTATAGCATGTGGCATTGATGAATTCTTTCCTGATGCAGCTATTGTATCAAAACTAAGTCCCTCAGCCCCATTCTTTTTCATATAATACTCAAGTTCCAGTGCCACATCCCTCTCGGTTATCCCTTCTCTCAGATAACCCAAGATATGTTTAAATGCAGCGTCACCTATAGATTCAGCAGTGCGAAGTTTTTCTATCTCCTCATCCGTCTTTATCTCTCTGATGGCATCAAGTCTTCCATCTACCGGTATGAATTCTGCGCAGTCTACCTTTTTATTGTATTCCGAATAATCTCTGTAACCAATGCTGAAATTCTCAAATCCAACCCTGGATTTGATCCCTGGCTTTTTGATCTTCTCCAGTATCTGTCTTATGTTGCCTGCGTATCCAAGGCCTGCTATATCTATGCATTCGTACCCCTCACACTCACGCTCTACCTGTTCAGTATACCTGGAATCCGTGAGCACATACTTCGCTGTATTCGTATAAAGTATGACTCCCTCTCCTCTGTATGAGGCTATGTACCTCATATTATATCTGTCTGTTATCATTACTGCGTCAAGTTCCAACTCACATAGTATCTTTTCCAGTTCTTTTTTTATTCTTTCTGATTTCATATGCCATCTTCCTCCATGCCTGTCAGCCATTAACTATCTCTGATATCTCCTCCACTATCTCGCTCACCTGTCTGCCTGTTACAGGTACTATGTGATCAGCCACACTCTCATACACCGGTCGCCTTTCATCCATAAGTCTGTTCACTTTCTCAGCAGCATTTCCTCCCTGCAGCAATGGCCTTGTCGTGTCTCCGGATAGTCTACGTATAACCTCATCTGAAACAACGTCAAGATAAACAACTGTTCCCAGTATATTAAGCTCCTGTGCATTCTCCTCTCTCATTGGAAGACCACCACCAGTTGAGATCACTGTGTGAGATAATGACGAATTGAGTCTTCTAAGCGTCTCTGTCTCCAGCTGTCTAAAATACGCCTCACCTTTATCCGCAAATATCTGACTTATACTGCATCCTTCTTGCTCCTCTATATAGGCATCCACATCAAGCAGCTTATATCCTAGGCGATCCGCAAGAGCATTTCCTATAGTTGTCTTGCCACACCCCATAAACCCTATAAGTACTATATTGCCACGGACAGCCTTTAACAGCTTATCATATACTATATCCGCAATATCTTCAGCTATTGTTATGTCATTCCACAGTTCATACGCTATTATTCCCTGATAAAGCAACATACGCAGACCATTATATGCTACTGCACCTGCCTCACGGCACATTTTCATAAATCTTGTCTCAAATGGATTATATATGAGATCCACCCCAACGCTTATCATCTCATAAAATTTTCTGTCCTCTATGACCACCTCATAATCATGAGGAGCAAGTCCTATTGATGTAGACTGAAATACCACAAATCCATCACCATCATATTCTTTTCGCAGTTCTTCATGTGCTGAAAGCTGCATGGCTGTTACCCTGTCCCCACCAAAATAGCTGTTCATGTCCACTGCGATCTGCTCTGCCTTGTGCAGTGTCCGGTTAAGTATAAATACCTTTTCAGCGCCCTTGGAAACACACATGTATGCAACTGCTCTTGCAGCCCCACCTGCACCGAGTATAACTGTTTTCTTCCCCTGCAAAGAAACACCATACACATCAAGTTCTCTGGATAACCCCATCATATCCGTATTGTATCCCTTGTATCCTCCGTCTACCCTCACAAGTGTATTGACAGCACCTATAGCCTTGGCTCCCTCATCAATATCAACAAGAACATCCATAACTGCATTTTTATGTGGCACTGTTGCATTCATACCCAGTATATTCAGATCATATCCACCTTTGACAGCCGCCTCAAGTCTATCTCTATATGTATGAAACGGAACATACACTTCATTTATACCCAGAATATCACTCAGCGTATTATGTATTACCGGTGACATAGTATGCTCCACTGGATCCCCCAGCAGTCCCAAAAGTCTTGTTTTTCCATTTATCTCCATATTGTCTATCCCATCCTTTTAATTTTATCATCCGCCAGACCAAGAACCATTATAACACAAAAAAGAGCCTTTGTATTGTGGATTGTCTCCTCAATACAAAGACCCTTTATCAAGTTCTACATATAACTCTATGGATTAACCACAGATATATTTCTTTTCAGCAACATAGTCACCGATCACTGGAGTATCTATTATATTCTGTGTAAGATTAAACAATGGATCTGATGCTTTGATCTTGATCATCGCATATACCGGCTCTGTCTTACCCTGATAGAATACCTGAACTACAATGAATGTATATCCACCACCATACGGAGTAAAGTACTTATCCTGAAGTGGAAGGTTTGGAAGTGCTCCATTGTCTGTTCTGAGATTCTCCCTAAGTTCCTTTGTTACCTCTGTCAGTGACTTATCACCAACTGCTGTATACTCCTCGATCAGAACATCAGGTTCCTTTGTCTTACCATCAGCATCTGTTGTACTGTCATCAAATGAAGGAGTAATCGTGTAGTCTACATTGCCATCAGCATCGAAGTAATCCAGATCATAGAATACCTTCACTCTTGAGATCTTAGTATTCTCAGGAATTACTACCTTAAGATCGAATGTTGGTGTATCTGTCTTAGAATCAACATCTCTCTGATATACCTTCTTACCTGCATTTGCAAGTGCCTCTTCATCCTTTGGAAGTTCATCCTCCGCAGCAAATGTGTTAGTAGGCTGATAGCACTTTATCTCAGGCATATCTGGAACTGCTGCTGCACTGTTTACAATTACATTGATGAAGAGTTTTCTCTCATCATTATTTCTTGTCTTTCTACCTGTTACTGATGAATGTCCGGCACCACAATATGTGACAGCGCCCTTGCCATACGCAGTTGTGTATATGAAGTATGACTCCATCGCATCACCAGGTGATGCTGCGTATCTTGAAGAACGAGTCTTTGGACTGTTCGAGTTGTTCGAACCTGCCAGTGTATACCAAACTGTTACATTGTTGCTCTCAAGATCCAGTGCATATGCCTGCTGGTGTGTTCCTGAGATGTTAAGTGTCGAACTGATATTGTATGGATACAATGTCACGAGACCCTTATTGAGCTGTGATGCCTTTACTGTCTCTGAACATGCTGACTCATCAGCGTTTCCTGCCATTGACCATGCTGTCGCACTCTGGAACTGCTCCTGAGCATATACATATGGAAGTGCTGTTGTAGCGCTAAGGTCATTACCATTCTGGTAAAGTGCTGACATAGCAACTGCACTTACATATATTCCGGCATCCTTTGAAACCTTACCCTGACTTGATGCACCTGTTATAGCTAACCAGTCAGAATAGTTACTGTTAATACTATTAATAAGACCCTTACCATTAGTATTGTTGAATGCATATGGTGTCATATAGTACTTATCTGTTGCTTTGTACTCAAGTGATGTAGAAGTTCCATTGCCATAGATAGCACCAGCATTTCTCCATATATATCCTTCTGTTCCAGCCTTTGCTTTCTCCTTTGAGAAATAGCCAGTATTTGAAGTAGTCGAAGTTGCATTATCATAATATGTGTATTTTTCAGCCTCAACCTTAACATATCCATTCTCTCCACCTACTGCTGTATGTGATGAGAAGAATCCATTGTTGTTAATATTTCCATACTGGTCTACATACTTCTCAAACTTTTCATTAGTCTGAGCTGCACGCATTGCAAATCCTGTAGTTCCTGCTGGCTGTTTCTTTCGTACCATATCCTGGTCACTCATAGCCATCTTATCACCATACTGATCTGAGACAATATACGTCTTACCAACATTCTCCCAAGATGAATCATTCTGATGATTATACCAATAATCATAGATATAATCTTCCTTACTGAGTTTCATCCATACAAGACCATCTGGTGTACTTTCTACACTTTCCTTAGTGTAATATGTCTCTCCTGCACTTATGTTGCTCTTGTATACCAAACCACTCTGTATCTTCTGTGGAATGTATATATCACCATCGCTACTCAATTTACCCTTTACAAGACCTGCTGAGTAGAATCCTGTAGCATAACCATCATTAGATACTGTATATGAGTTAGCATTGTCTGTGAGATCAACATGGAATCTGTTCATTCCAACTATTGAAAGCAATGACTTTGTAAGATTTACAGCACCTGCGTCTGCAAACGGTGTCATTGAATCATGGAAGAAGAATAAGTCTCCACCATTTGATACATAATCCAGTATATACTCACATGTCTTCTCCTTGAGATCAACCTTGAAACCACCAAACGAATCTGATGGACCAAGTACAAGGATTGAATACATATTCTTGAGGAAGTCCTTACCATATGAACGTCTCAGATACTTGTAATACGTATCTCTTGCCTCAAGCTCTGCATCCTTCGCCTTTCTGTATGCGATGAAGTAGTCTCTGAAGTCCTTACCGTAGATAAGACCGATCTCACCATTATCAAATATATCTGAGTTCTTACTGAATACTGGCCAGAACATCATTGAATAATCACTGTACTTAATAGCCATGTTCAGAAGATCTACTATATCTGAATCTGATGAATTACCGTTAAATCCATTTAAGAATGAACGATATGTACTTCTTGAACCATATGTAGAATCACCTACATTAGAACCATTGGTCTCTATAACTGTTATAGCGCCCTTAAGATAATCATCAAGACGTTTCTTTGGAGCGACAACCTTTGCTGATGCTGTGGTGTATGCTGTAAGCGCAGCCTCGACCTTGCCTGCATACTCATCCTTGCTGAATCCATCAACCTTACCGCCAGCCTCGAGTGTCTCAGCCTCCTCAACCATTGTATCTATACAATCATATGAAGACTCTGTTCCATCTGCAGTCTTAAATGATGCCTTATCTGCCGATGCGACAACCATATCCAGATTGATATCATAATCGCTTGTAAGTGTATCAGCCAGATTAGAGAAGAAATCATCTGAATCTGTTGACATATCATACTCATAGATACCAAATCTGTTCTCATGACGTCCAAGTGCCTTATACTGATATGCCTTGGCATTGTCGTACTCTGTCTGATTTGCATATACATTATACTTGCAGATCTTATGTGCCATCTGAGATGTTATATCGAAGTATAATGTATCTCTTGATGTCCATGTAGATGACTCCTGTCCCTCAGACATAGTCTGGATCTGAAGTACATTTATCTCTGCTCTTGTATCGTTGTTTACGATCTTGCTGAGTCCCGATGTGGATGCCACAACGTTTCCGTCTCCATCCTTGACAACGAGATACCATGATGCTGAACCAAAGAATTCCGCATCGAGAGCCACTACCTGAGTAACCTCTTCACCACTCTTTGCTGTTCCAGGGAACATGTAATCCTTATCATCAAATACAGTGTTCTTATCCTTATCTACATAAAGAATATAATCATAAGAATCTGCACTTCCATCCACCTGGAACTTGAATGTAAGTCTGTTGGACTTGATGTAAGTACTCTCAATTCCCTCCTGGTATGTAACCGGCTTGCTTATCACTGTAAGCCTTGTTCTTCCCGCACTCTTCTTTATAAGATCATTTATCTGTGTATTTATACTGTCACCAAACACAACCTTATAATTGTAGAATACCTTGCCGCTGTCTGAGTCCTCATACCATGACTCATTCCTAGCGCTCTCATCCTTAAGTATCTGTTTCGTATCACCGTCCACATAGGCTGTGTACAGACCTGAACCATATACCCCATCTGCATCACTGATGTACTTTGTATTTTCAATATCACATCCCCAAAGAATATTTGCAGACTTTCCGCTGTTTTTCTTTGTGTAGATATTGCCCATAAGCTTATACATTCTAGATGAAGGATCAAGATAATAATTCTTTCTCTCAAGCTTACCATTGTTGTACCAATATCCCTGAAGAAGCTGGATCTGTGAAAGCTTTTCTCCGCTTGCATTGGTTCCCTGCATATTTTCATATACAGATGTAAGCTCATCACTTACCATAACCGGTCTTCCCGATGAAACATAATTTAAAAGTTCATCGTACTTAGTCTCTGTAATATCATTACCATTTTCAGGTATGTATGCTGTATCGTATACAGTAGAACCGATCACTGGTGTTGCCATAAGGCGAGAACCGGTAGCACTTGAATCCATACTGTATGCCGATGCTGCTGAAACCTTATTCAACATACCTGTGTGATAATACATGATAAATGTTGGGAAGAAACTGTATATCTCTGAGCTGTAACTTCCTACCTGTTTCTGGTTTCTATACATCTGTGAAGGATCTCTGTCAAGAGCACTTATATCACCGCCGATGTATACAAGATCATATGTGGCAGCAATATCTTCCTTCATACCGATGAGCTGTTCTGTAGATACCTGAGTGAGCTGGATATCACCATATGAAACACCATCTATCGCATATGCAATCTTTGCCTTGGTGAGATCGAACTGATAATATTCTGTCTGCTCATCCAGTTCTTCTTTTGATTTTCCTGTTATTACATCCGAAGGGATCGTGTAATAATCTCCTGTGATAGCTGTTCCATCACTTCTCTTTGTGTAGGCTGTTGTTGTATCAGCATTACGGCTTGCTACATCCAGATCAATTGGATAATCTGGCTGTATCTCAAGAACCTTGAACTTATTGTCTGATCCCTCTCTGTATACACTTGCATTGATAACATCGGCAACTACCTTTGCTGATGGGCTTGTTACGACTGGTATAGGCTTTCCGCCAGGATTTGTACCATTGCCGCCGCCTGAACCCTTTCCATCTCCGGCACTGGATGATACGATCATGTATATACCCTTTTCTACCGCAGACTTGAGTCCGTCTGTAACTGTTCTGTCAATCTCAGTGTTGTACATACCCTGATCTATGAAAATAAAATCATAGTCCTCAAGGTTAATCTGATATGGATCTGTCAGCTTTCTCTGTGCATCCGAATATACGTCATGTTTCTTTGTAACATATGTGACAACATTTGCAGCTACTGAAAGATCAAGATTCATCTCTGTAAGACGATCTGCAACTCCTGCAGCTGAGCTGTCATAATATCTTCCTGTCATTTCTGAAGTAAGATCAGGATCTGCATCAAGATCTGCTGTAAGATCTGCATTGTCATCAAAATCATTAATCGTTACAACTGTATTGAGATCGACTACGACGTCTGCTCCAGACTTATCTTCTCTGTATGTATATCCCTGATCAGCCGGACTGTCTGCAAGCCCCAGTGTAAAATCATACTGGCTTACATGCTGTCCATTGCTAACTGCCACACCGGCACGTAAAGCCGGATGTGATTCTGTGGCTTCATCAAATCCATCCTGTGATTCAATGACAACACTGTAGTCGTAATCAGGATTAAGTCCTGCAAATTCGTAACTATATACATTCTCTGTGACTGGCTTTCCGTCATCATCGAGAATCTCGTTGCCTTCCTCATCTCGCTTAGATACTGTCTTCTTTACTACCTCACAGTAATTACCTGTAAGATACACTGATGTACCATCATTTACAAGAAGGTTGGCATAAAGCTTTATATTGTCAAGATCTACATTTGCTGCATCCGCAGTACTTATTGTACCACTTACAGTCTTTGTTGTTACATCCTTGTAGAATGAACCCGCGATAGATGTCTCTATAAGTCCCTTTGAACCATCGCGCATAGATGCCTCCAGATTCTCAGGTGTTATGAGATGAATCTCAGCACCACTTGGCACATATGCATTACTTCCGTCCTTACCTCCGGAATAAAGTGTTCCCGTAAGATCACTATTCTTTGCTGTTGCCTCGGCTTTCCATACTATAACCTTGTCACCGCTATTTGCTGACTTTTTGTATGTGTTTGCCATTGCAGTAGGAGAATTGTCAGGAGCTGTATTCTTGCTGCTAAGCTCGCTGAACATTGCCTTATTGCCATTTTCTGATATGACAAGGATCTTTGCATTATCAAAATCCCAAGACTTGCGCTTGGTTGTAAGACCTGACTTGTCAGCAGCCATACCCACACGAAGATAAGCTGTATCTGAAACGCTTGCAGGCTTACGATCTGTAAAATCCTCGATTGAAACCGCATCATCACCAACATTGTACCACTTGAAATATGTATTCTTACCATCTGTAAGGAATCCATATCCCTCATCATTTACCGACTTTGAAGCCTTAAGCAGGAAGTCCGATATCGTGTTTGTCGTTGATGGATTATCTGGATTTTTCTTATTGTCATCTGCCTCTTTAAATAACTTCTGGAAGAAATCTGCCTCTGTGACAAGGATGTTGTCAAATCTTGCAACTGCCCCCTTTGTCATGATCTTATAAGCAAATGCTCCCATACGATATGTATCGTTATTTCCAACTATAGCTGCCGGTTCATCTGTACAAAGTGCTGCTGAACATATACCCAATGGATGTGAATTTACTGTAGCATATGCATCGAGCCAATTGTAAAGATCCTCGCTTATATCTGACGATGCATATGAACTTGCACCTGTTGCCGCATCAGCCCAGATATAGATGAAATCTGCCTGATTGAGTATTCCCTGCGCCGTGGCATCCATTTTGTTGAGCTGGCTTACTGTACATGTAGTCAGTGTAACCGCTCCTTCAGCCATGTTGCTGTCAACAGTTTTATATCCATTAAATACTGCAAGTCTGAAATACTCACCATTGTATACATATCTCCAGAGATATGATGTCTTGGCATAGTCCTCATCTGACAGATTCTTAACTACCGCCTCAACATCCTCTGTCTCGAGTCTGCTTGTAAGTGCTGTATCCATATCAGCAATATCCTTACGCTGATCAGGTACTATCTGTACAATTCTGAACTTATCCTCTCCACTTGCCTTCTTTGTCGAATCGTTTGAATTTATAACCGCAAGGTCTATATTCGTCAATCCTGTCAGACTTGTTGTCTTGCTACCGCTGCCCTGTCCTGCTGTGGAAGCCTGAGAATCGGAATTAGCCAGTGTATAATTCACAAATATAGAACATACTACAAGTGCGAATATAATAGCTATAGAAGATAAAACTATCTTTTTATTCTTAAACACTGTATTTCCCTCCTATATCAGTTCCACTCGTGCGGCTTGAGCACGAATGAGTTTCTAAGTCCTACGACACTTGTCACCGAATACTTTTCTTTTGTGTTTTTATCCTGGAATCCTATTATAAGTGCAACACTGTTGTCACCAGGATTGACCTGCATCTGAAAACTTGTTACATCCTTCGCAAGAAGTGTTCCGTCTGCTGTGCTGTCATAATACTTTGTATAAGTATCAATCGTAGCCTGCGCTGTCTGAAGTTTCAGTTTAGCCTGCGCCTCTTCAGTTGTTGAGGAGCCTGAACCACCCTTGTACTTGTCGAGGTTGATGGTCTTCACCGTTGAAAGCGCATCCTGATATGTGTTGTAGTTTGCTCCGGTCAGGTCTGCCGCTCTTGAAATGTAGAGCTTTTTAGCTGTCTTATCATACTTTATAGTACAAAATGACGCAGTACCGATTGCCGAATCATAACTTATCCACAGATAATCAACATCGATGAATGTCTGAGCATCACTTGATGCCGC
Organism: Coprococcus sp.; assembly: GCA_050874325.1. Classification (GTDB taxonomy): domain Bacteria; phylum Bacillota; class Clostridia; order Lachnospirales; family Lachnospiraceae; genus Coprococcus. The sequence continues at coordinate 72,840 of JBNMKK010000004.1, forward strand.
AGTTCCTGCAAACGACTTAAGATCTGCTATATCATAACAGATACTGCTTGCACCGGATGTAGTGGACTTTAGAACATTAGCCATACTGCCTGATAAAACCAAACTGCCGTCTGATGTTTTCTTATATAACTGACTTGGCACTATAAAGTTGCCTGTCACCTCAGAATATGAAATGCCTGTTCCTGATCCTGTACCCACATAACCTTTTCCATTTATCATGATCATATTTGCTCCCATGACCATGTTGGATATCGTGTCATAAGACTCAGTCGCCTGTGTCTGTAATTTCTGTCTTGCTCTGTGTTTTTTGTTGGAGGCTACCGTAGTTCCGACTATCGACGTGACTGCTACCATAAATATTCCTAGTATAGCCATGTACAATATCAGTTCTATGAATGTGAAGCCTTTGTCATTTTTTCTTTTCAATCTTCACACCCCCCTATTCCTTACCATATGTATGTGCACCAGTGTACTTATTGAGTCTGACTCGTCCTACTGAATCTGTTGAATTATACTTTGTGAATTTATATTCACCAAATCCCTCAAGAACCTGACCATCAGACTTTCTTATCTTGATGATCTGGCTTGAAAGTGCAGTAGACTCACCATCCGCATTATAATCACTGCTATAATATATCGTCACCCTCTCCAAAACCGCATCAGGTTTTGACGATGTCTCGGTGAAACTTGTTCCATCATAAGTTCCATAAAATATATTATAATTTGCACCGTTTTGTTCTATCTTGATTGCATTATTCGGTGACTGAGTTTTTGTTCTCATCTCGAGAGCTGTAAGTTCGTCATCGAATTTCTCCATAGATGCCGTTGCCTGGGAGGTTCGGATCGCTCCGACCGTGATGAAACCCATTCCTGACAAGATAGCTATGATTGCTATGACTAGTATCATCTCAATCATAGTATAACCACTGTTGTCCCTAATCTTATCTCTCATAAGCCACCTCCCTACTCAACATTTCTCTTCCAGTTCTGGAATACAAGGATATCCTCATATGAAATATCAGATATCGAAACTCCGGTAACTGTAGATGTTGTGCTGTCTCCAGACTTTACATAGTTCTTGAATAAGCCAACTATATACTGTGAGTCTGCATCAGATGACTCCTCAGCTCTCTTATCGAGCATATTGGCTACAAATGATGCATCGGATGAGATTGTCATGTTGTGATCAACTATGAGCTTTGCTCCTGTTATGATCATACCCTTGAAACTCTTTACATTTTCAGCAAATCTCACATCTCCAGCCGCTATGATGATACCCTGAACTGATCCATCATTATTGTTTGCCTGTACGACAACATCGCCTGAATTTACTATGATAACCTGCTGCTTGCTCTTATTTGCATCTCCCATCGTCTTTACAATAGACTTATTCTTTGAAATAACGTCTGAAAGATTCACAAAGTTGTTTATAGGCGTGATACTGTTATTACAATCATATGTATCTGTTCTCGCATCATATGAAGTGTCATAACCGTTGGTTCCAAGCGTATATCCTGCGATGGTCCAAGCACTTACCTCATTCTTATCATCATCAATCTTATTGGCAACTGACAGATGATCCTTCATATTGATATACATATATGTGAGAAGATCACTTGCCTTTTCTGCTGCTGTCGTTGTTGAATCATTGTATCCTGCGAGTCTGGATGCATATGTAAGTCTCAGATTGTCAAGCTTATCCTTGCTCTCTTCACCTGTTGTATCTCCAAACATAGACATATATGTCTTGCCTGTTACTATATTGAGAAGGACATTATTGACATCGTTTCTTACATTCACTGATGACTTGAGGAACAATGAATTATCATCGTTCTGTGCTGTGACTGCAGCACTTGCATTGATCTTGCTGTCATCAGGAAGAAGTATCTGAACATCGAAGTTCTTGTAGTTTCTTACATTGTAAAGATCCTTTGTAACTTCATCGCTGTAATCTTCAAGAGCCTTGTAATAACGCTCAACAAATTTCTCTGCCTTCGACTGTCCGTTTGTATCCTTTGTGTCCTCTATATACAGATAATAGTAATCATGTCCGGACACTCTCTGCTTGATTGCCCTTACCTGATAATCATTTGCATTTATCTCACTAAGCAGTGCATCACCATCAACATCACTGGCAACTCCATATACGTTGTCTCGGACTACTGTATTGGTTGAAGATGGGAATCTAAGAGTGACTGTCGTTATACCTGTATCTGGATCAGTCTGCTCTGAATCTTCTACAACTGCCCACTGTGCAAGGAACATCAACTGGTTGGTCTTTACATCGAGAGACTGACCTGTTGAATAATCAGTAAGATTTGTAAATGCATAGTCAGCACCATTGTCTACCTGTATCTTGTCTGGATTATTGTTATCGTCCTCTGTCTTCACCTTGTCGTCTTCAGACACACTTGATGCTGCAATCTTTGAAAACTCTATGTATGACTTACCTGCAATATAGAGAGAATTAAGATTCTGCATATCAAGTGATGAATCTCTTCCGTTTACAATAACTGCACTGTCACTATAGTGTGATCTGAGCTTTGCTCCTGACACAAGATATCCCGGCTTACCCTTGAGCAGGCTGATACTTCTTGTATCCTTAGCATTGAAACTATATCCCAGATAGTTACTGTCAGATGAAAATGATATCTTTGATTTATCTGCGTTAAGCTCAGTATCATCGTATACATAGGCATTGGCTGCGGCATTTATAGAACCGCCATCCTTACCACCTATGACTATTCCATCTGTCCATAACTCTGAGAGTTTCTGTGAACGTCCTCTGAGTTTGATTCCGGCACCATTGTATGCCGCGAGTGTTCCCGGACATACGATAACATCCGAAAGCATTGTAACAGTGGTATTTTTACCGTTTGCAAATATACCGGAATATGCACTCTTGTTTGTTGAACCCCATGTCGGAGTCTGATCGCTGAAACTATCATACTTGGTCGTAACCTTTGTATCAGCATCAGCATTGTAATCTTTATTGTAATAATCATTGGCTGCATAAATATTACCATTGATACTTACATCTGTTGTCTTTGTGTCATCATCTTCGCCAACCTCTATACCCATATCAGCAAGTATTGCATACTCATAAAGGCTGTCAGCAGTTGTTCCGCTGATATCAAATGACACATTATATTCAGGCTCCGTGAGTACGATATCTGTAGTGATAGACTGCTCATATGTTCCTGATGTAGTTCCTGAAAGTGTTACATTTCTCTTTACCGTAACATTTTTAAGAGTTATCGAGGTAATATTCTTACCTGTATATGCACCCTTTTTTGAATACTTAACACGTCCAGTACCATCATAGTACTGTGTTCTTGAATTGCCATTTGCCTCTGTATATACTAGCTGTAACTTATCCTTTACAAGATCAATTCCTGATGGGTTGGCATCGCTCTTCTCATTGGATATAAATGACTTGAGTGTGGCTGTCATTTTGTCAAGGCTCTTATAATTGGCATCATTCGTAAATCCAGTAATGAACAATTTCTTAAAAAGCTCATTGGCCTCCTCATTGTTCATTGTCGTATATACATGCTTATCTGTGTCATACACAACAACAAGCTCTGCCGTGGTAGTATACGCAGAATAAAGATGCTCATTTGTAGCAGCACCAACACCTGCATAGATCTCATCGAGAGCTGTCTCAACCTCATAGAAATTGTTAAGAGAATTGAGTTTATAGTACTTCATCTTATAAGTCATCAGCGCTCCCATTAAAAGTGCTGATGCCAGTATACACATAAACGTTGTTGCAACAATTACAAGAACAAAACTCGAGCCATGATCATTATTTTTCTTAAGCTTGCGCTTTATCATATCAATCATCTCTTACCTCCCCCTTGTTCCTGTTACAACTGTCTTATTGCCCTCACTGTCCGTGAGTGTTACTGTCATATCATACATATATACCGCATTGCTCTCATCCTCGGTCGTTCTCTTAACTTCGAAGTCTGAATTAGCATTGTCGAAGTCAAAGTTGGAGAATACCTTAAGATTCGAATCTGTGGAACCTGTAGCAAGTTTAAGCCTTACCTTGACATCCTCCAGCTTTATGTTGCTGGCTGTATTCTTGTATGCAAGGTCACTTATATCTTTACCAAACTGTTCTTTTATAACATTCTTGTATGTGTCGCTCAGCTCAGCTGTCGTCTCAAACACGTATACGCTGATATCTGTGCCGGGAACCCCCGAGTTATCTACTGATATAGTATCTGTAGCAGTGTATGAATCTCCGCATATTGCCGGTACATAGAGAAGATATATCGGAGGAAGTTTCTCCCCATCTTCAACTGTAAACTTCTGCTCGTATACCACGCCTTCTTCTGAATATGCTGTAGGCGGCTTGTATACATTTGTACCTGATGCCTCATACTCAGCTCTGATAGGCGCAACATCCGTATTATCAGTATATTCAACAATACACTTTATAGTGTAATCATCACCCAGCTTTGTAACCTTTATCAGGGTGTTCTTGCTGAACTTATCATCCTTGAATATATCGTTTCCTGCCATATACTGACTGTCAAGCACCTTGTAATTCTTCAGTATACTTGCCTTTGCGCTTGTAAAATACTTGAATGCAAGATTGTCTATATTGTTCTGTGTCGCTGTAGTGTTGTAAGTTGCCCCTGCTATTATGGCAGACTGCTTACTGTCAAGGTTTCTGATCGTTCCAGACTCTGTAACTCCTGTGTTGAGTGCAGTGCCAGACTCGCCCTCCTTGAATGTTCCACCATTTTCAAGACTTGTGAGAATATAACCATGTTTCATCGCCTGATAAGCGGCATCGTTCACTTCAACTGTACATGTATAATTCTCAAAGTTATTACCTATTGATATATCATTACATGCGTATGAAGTGGTGGTATATGATGCCGTCTTGGTATCCGGCAGAGTTATACTCGATGTGGTAGAACTGCCCTTTACAAACTTATATTCGGTCGTTCCATTGCTGTCAGGCAGATATACATCACCATTTATATCAACAGTCTTGAAGTTTTCCATAATTTCCTCTGCCTTCTCAACAGCGTACTGTTTCTTTGTAGATTTAGTACCCGTCTTGGTTGAGCTGACTAAGGCTGTAGTAATGGGATAGATCAGAATGGCAAATACAGCTGCAGCTATTATGACTTCTATTAAACTAAAGCCCTTGTTATTTGATCTTACCATTTTTATTTATTCACTCCATTCAATATGGTCACGAGTTACTTGGCTGATGATGTGCTGTTTGTCTTAACTGTTGGATTACCAAAAATGTTGTTTGTACCAGTCTGAACATTTACATCAGCATGATCTGTTGTTCTGTCCTCGCCGTTTACGGCATATGAAGTGATGGTCATATCTCCTTCATACTTGCCTGTCTGATCATTGAATGCGATAGACACAGTGTCAAGAGTCATTCTGTAATCGCCATTCTTGATGTAGTCGATCACATCCTTGACATCCTTGTAACTTCCCTCATATGTAACAGGGAATGATGCTGAATAACAGTTATATCCATCTGTTGCAGCTACTGTTGCATCAGAGCCATCGGCTGCAACATCCGTTGTTGTTACATCTCCTGCTGCACCCGATCCAAGTGTATAGAACAGAGTCTCCTCACCCATTGTTACACTTGGGAAGTTGAACTTGTACTTATCCTTAACGCCCTGCAGATACATGATTGTGTTGTCCTGATACAGCTCTGAAGGGAACTGTGCCAGGATATCCTGATACTGCTTTGTGTACTTCTCTGTATCCTCTATGTACTGCTGTCTGTTGGCGTCCTTTGCCTTTAACTCGTTGTAATATGTCTGTCTCTCATTCTTCTGATTCTCTATTGTCTTCTTGTCATCAAAATTGCTCATTGCGAAAACTCTAATAGGAACCACGAGAATGGCTATACCCAGTATAAATAACAATAAATTTCTCTGACCCTTTGTGATTGAATCCATATCCGTACCTCCTTAATTTGCAGCTACTTCTGCGCCTGTGTCATCAGCAGCATCAACGTCAGCTGTTGAATCTTTGTATATACATGTAACTGTGAATGAATATATAGGAGTTGTAGAAGTTACTCCCTCAGCAGTCTGCTCTCTTTCCTCTGTCACAGACTGAACAAATGAGTTATCGATGCACTCTATATCTCTGAGGTTTATTGCAAATGCTGCTATATCCTCATATGACTTTGTTGTACCGGTAAACTCTACCTTATCTGCCTCTGAGTTGAAAGCTGTGAGGCTGATACCCTTTGGCATCTTATCCTCGAGTTCTGCGATAAGTGTTCCAACGTTCTCGTTGAGGTTCTCTGTGTAGCTGTACATATTCTCAGCATCCATGTATATGTTCTGAGCTGCATCGCAGTCCTGAACGATCTTCTCTATATCGCTTATAGCCTGAATGTCTCTGTTCACCTGATCAAGTTCTGACTGAGCCTTATTCTTTGCTATAAATGAATATGCTGTGACTCCTCCGGCAATGAGCACTGCCACAATGAGGAATGCTATTACAAGCGGTGTAGTATCCACGCTGCTTGCTCCGCCCTTTGAACCGGCATCACCAAGTTCAAATCCCATAGGATCAAAGGCTGCACCGATTGGAACCATAAGGTATACAGGATTGTAGATCTTGAGGTCAATCTTTGGATCAAATTTGATGTTGTACAATGTATCCATTACTCTTGTAGATACATTGAGCTGTACCTTGAAAAGACCATCTATTCCCTTGATAAGTGCTCCGTCTCCTGTGAGGAATACATCATCGATTGGCTTATCAGGATTTTTAGATGTGAAGAAGTCCATCACACGACCTATGTTGTTGATAAGATATCTAAATGCACCTGTTATCGCATTATCATCGAAATCCACTGTGAGAAGTCTCTCATTCTGAAGGAGCGTCATAGCTGTTGTGGCATCCACACCCTTCGCATCCATAACTTCATTTACAACAACATTAGTTCCGTATGGAACTGTTCTCTGAAGGAGAAGTGTATCTCCTTTCACGATGTTGAGCACTGTCGATTCACTGCCCAACTGGATTACCATAGTTGTCATTGCCTCTGTTGTCTGAGTCTTGATCAACTGAAGCATAGCATTACCAATATAATCAAGTGCCACTACTTTGAGTCCTGCAAGTGCTGCGAGATCATAATATGATCTTACCATATTCTCCGGTGCCGCAACCGCAAGTACTCTGAGCTGCTTGTTATTCTCTTCATCAGTAACGGTCTCAAGAACTGAGTGAGACACCACGTAATCCTCTATATTAACAGGGAAATACTCTGATGAGTTCGCATTAATAATTCCTTTGATTTTGTTCTCCTTAACGAAAGGCACAAGAACCTCTCTGTTAACGATCTTTGTAGAGGTAAGAACGAATATAGCGTTCTTGTTTGTTATTCCATTTGCTGAGAGCTGAGACTTGATCGCCTCTGCAATTCTCTCCTTGTCTCTGATCACACCATCCTCATAGGCATCTTCCGGTGTCTCGAAGATGATAGCATTGTGAATCGTAGACTGTTTCTTGTTTGAAGGTGTAACTTCAACGATTGTAATACTTTCATTTGTAATGTCGATTGTTAAGACTTTGTTATTACTCGCCATTTTAATAGCCTCCCTCGCTAATCAGTAGTTTTGAATGAAGAATATTTCTTCAAAATTGCTTGAGTACCAGCTTACCGCTGTTCACCCCATTCATATAATCACACTGACATCATATGTCAGATAAGGGTCAACATTCTGTCACCCTTTTAATAGTCAGCCTCCTCCATATAATGACCCTTTTATATAGAAGAAACCTTTCAAAAAAATAAGTACCAGCTCTACTTAAGTAAGCCAGTTGCCGCCATAAGTCACGCTGCCGCGAGCGATGCACCGTCATCTGGAGGTACTGTCGCAAGCATATCACTCCTGACTGCAAAAAGCTAAATTATGCAACAGGCAGCTATGTCTCCATAGCACCTGTTGCGTAATAAGCTTTATGAGTTGAATGAATATCTAACGATATTCACCCTGAACATGTCCATGCTTTCATTCTTACGAGGTGAACTACCAACACACACATATTCTTAGTTGTTCTTAAATATTATGTAAAGCTAAATCAGTCAGCCCATGGTGATACTGCTGATGGTGAAAGCTCTGAACCAGATGCACTCTTTACAACAACTGTGTTTGATGCAAGATCAACATTGATTGAGAAATCACAGCCCTTGTCCTTATACTTAGTTGTGAGCTTAGATGTACCAACTACGCTCTTTACTTCGTTTAAGAAAGCATTTCCACCACTTGTAATCTGTCCTGATGTGAATGATGTTGTGTTTCCTGTGATTGCATCAACAGCATCTGGGTTTGACATAGCTGTCTGTACAGATGTTCTAAGTGTATCAGCATTCTGAATATCTGTTGATCTTCTTGACTTGTTGATGTACTTGATAAGTGCTGGTGCAAGTGCTCCTGCAAGGATTGCCATGATAGCAATAACGATAATTAACTCTACGAGTGAGAAACCTTTGTTGTTTTTCTTCATAATTTTACTCTCCTTTTACTTTGTTTTGTTGTTTGTTGTTATGCACATCTTATGTGCTATATTAAATCAGCATCCTCGTACTGCTGTGTTTAATCATATTTCCTAAGAGTTTAATATATCCGGGTCTGGCTATACTAAACACTGTCTTACTAATATCACACCTGAATGTCTACTATATAATATAGAAACAATTGCACATTATTAAATTGTTTCTATTAGTCTTTACAGGTTTTATACATTGTCCATTGCATCGTACATACTCATGATAGGACCGTATACAGCTGCAACTATCATTCCTACGATAAGTGCAAGTACAACCATGATCATAGGCTCCATAGCTGCTGTGAGTGCATTTGTCGCTGCCTCAACTTCCTCGTCGTAGTAATCTGCAACCTTACTGAGCATCTCCTCTATATCTCCTGTCTCCTCACCGATCTTAGTCATAGCCGAAAGCATCGGTGGAAGCATCTCCATATCCTTGAGCGGCTTTGAGAGTGGAACGCCCTTTGACACCTGAACCTTAGCATCAAGTAGTCCGTCTCTGATGATCTTGTTATCCATCATCTTTGCAACCTGCTCAACAGCATCTATCATAGATATACCTGATGCCATCAGTGTACTCATTGTTCTTGCAAATCTTGAACATGCTGTCTTTACATTGAGGTTACCAAATATAGGAGCCTTAAGTCCTATGTTCGCGAAGAGCTGCTCACCAAACGGTGTCTTCTTGAAGAACTTAACTCCGAATACGATAGCTGCGATAATGATGATGAGCAGCCACCACTTATACTTTACAAAATCCGCAGCAGCCATCATGGCTCTTGTGGCCAACGGAAGCTGTGTTCCCATATCCTCAAACATAGATGCAAAGTTTGGAATAACCGCAACAAGCACTACGATAACTACTATAACCATTACTATCAATACTACGATAGGATATGTCATGGCACCCTTGATCTTTGATGACAGTGCATTGTCCTTCTCAAAATGCTCAACCAGACGGTCAAGACATATCTCGAGATTACCTGACATCTCACCTGCAGCTACCATGTTGATCATGATAGGTGGGAATACATCCGGGTTAACTCTGAATGCATCAGCAAGAGTTCCTCCCTTTTCTACATATGTACGCGCATCCATTATCGCTTTCTTGAGTGTCTTGTTCTCAATCTGATCGCCCATAAGTTCCAGTGCTGATATGATCGTAACACCTGCTTTTATGACCGCTGAGAACTGCTTACAGAACACTCCCAAGTCTCTTGACTTCACCTTTTTCTTGAATAGACTAATATCCCCTAGAGGGCTGCTCTGCTCAGTGAGGCTCATGATGGAATAGCCTTCCGACTTGAGTTTCTTCTCAGCGCCGTCCCTGTTTGGGGCCTCGATGGTACCTTTTTTATTCTTACCATCTCTGTCAACAACCTTGTAATTAAATACTGCCATTGTCTCTCCTCCGACCCAATCTTAATATTCTTACGTTTTCATGTTCCCGCGCTTTAAAAGCGCAATAATGCAACATAAATTATATGTAAAATATCTTACTATACTACATAAATTTAATCAACATTTAATTATTTGCACGTTTTATTTTATAATAAGTGCACAAATCACTTTGTCAATTATTTCACATTATGCCATATCGCAATTCATTTCACCATATATTCATATCTTACTGTCCATTGATCTTCTTTCTGAGATACTGCTGATCCTGAGCATATGTCATAGCGGTCTCTCTGGTGACAGTTCCCGATGCATACAGTTCATAAAGCGAATCGTCCATGGTCACCATGCCCAGTGCCCTGCTGGTCTGAATAGTCGACTGGATCTGGTGGGTCTTTGCCTCTCGTATCAGGCTTCGTATAGCCGGCGATGCAAGCATTACCTCAAATGCTGCTACTCGTCCATTGCCGCTTGCTATAGGAAGAAGCGACTGTGATATAACTCCCTCAAGAACCATTGCAAGCTGAACTCTTACCTGCTGCTGCTGGTTTGTCGGGAAGATATCTATGATACGGTCGATAGTACTTGCCGCACCGATCGTATGCAGTGTGGAGAATACCAAGTGTCCTGTCTCTGCAGCGGTGATCGCTGTTGAGATAGTCTCAAGGTCTCGCATCTCTCCTACAAGTATGATATCCGGATCCTCACGAAGTGCTGCACGAAGTGCATTTGCATAACTGAGAGTATCCATACCAACCTCTCTCTGGTTGACTATCGCTTTATTGTGATGGTGGATATACTCTATAGGATCCTCAAGCGTTATAATGTGATCTGTAAGGTTTTCGTTCGCCTTGTTGATGATCGAGGCAAGTGTTGTTGATTTTCCTGATCCTGTAGGTCCTGTTACAAGGACAAGTCCTCTCTTTCTCTTGTAGAGTTCTACAACCTCCCTAGGAATACCAAGCTGATCAGGTCTCGGTATCTGTGTTTCAACTCGTCTGTAGGCTGCTGCCATGTTTCCTCTGTCCATGAATACATTTACACGGAAACGACCTGTCTCAGGTGAGTCAAATGAGAAATCGACCTCTCCTCTGTCCTGCAGTATAGCCTTATGCCTGTCTTTCATGGTGGATCCTATCGCTTCAGCTGCATCAGCCGGTGTGAGCGGTGGCACCTCCACCTCTGTGAGTTTTCCGTTGATTCTAAGCTTAGGTGGTATTCCTACAGCTATATGAACGTCCGATGCTCTTTCCTCTACAGAGAAGGCAAGCAATTCTTTCATGTCTAACATATCTTGTCCCTTCCTTTCCCTTTTGCATTAATAATTTCATATATATAAATAATCCCTGTTATTATATATCTCTTTTAGTTTTATTTAATTTACAGTTCACCCATGTCCACGCCTTCGGCAACTGTAACCGTACTGTGGACGATCTTGTTCATCTCGGCTATGGATGTAATTCCATCAAGCACATGCTTTGCTGCTCCCATCTTCAGTGTGAGCATTCCCTCTTTGAGTGCCTGTTTCTCAATGACATCTGCCGTGGCACCTGATGCAATGACTGCCTGAAGTGCCCTTGATACTGGCATCATCTCATACACACCTATACGTCCTGAATATCCTGTGTCATTGCAGAGTGGGCATCCCTGTGGCTCGTAGATGATCACATCCTCCTCATCTTCTGGTACTCCGAGCTGAGCTCTCTCCTCATCCTCGACCAGTCTAGGCTGCTTACATGTGGTACACAGTCTTCGCACAAGTCTCTGTGCGATAACTCCTACAACGGCATCTCCGGCGATATACGACTCAATACCCATATCTATAAGACGAGTGATGGTTGATGCTGCTGAGTTGGTATGCAGTGTTGATACAACCAAATGTCCTGTGATAGCGGCCTGTACCGCGATTCCCGCTGTCTCGCCATCTCGGATCTCTCCTATCATGATGATATCCGGATCCTGACGAAGAATGGATCTGAGGGCTGCCGCGAATGTCATGTCTGCCTTGTTATTAACCTGTACCTGGTTGATACCATTGATATTAGCCTCGACAGGATCTTCAACTGTGATAATGTTAACATCCTCTGTGTTAAGCTCACTGAGCGATGTGTAAAGTGTTGTTGATTTTCCTGATCCTGTAGGTCCCGTAACAAGGATGATTCCATGTGGGTTACTCAGGATGTTGTCAAAGACCTTCTCCTGCTCTGCATCAAAACCAAGAGCACTCTTAGGTTTCGTAAGACCATCCTTGGATGTAAGTCTCATAACCGTCTTCTCTCCGAACACTGTAGGAAGGATAGAAACACGGACATCAAACTCTCTTCTGTCCACCATGATGGTGATACGACCATCCTGTGGTTTTCTCTTCTCTGCTATATCCATACCACCTATGATCTTGATACGGGCTGTGATACCTGCCAGTATGCTCAGATCGTATGACATGACCTGTTTCAACGCACCATCTATTCTGTATCTGACTCTGACACTGTTCTCCAATGCCTCTATATGTATATCTGACGCTCTCTGCCTTACCCCGCCCTCTATGATCTGCTTTACCAGAAGAACGATAGGCGAGTTGTCTATCTCGTCGTTGCCTTCTTCCTCTTCGTCTCCGCCAAGTACACTCTGTTGCTCCTGTCTGTACGCCTCGGCAGCCTCCATCGCCTGGGCACTTCCATAATACTTGTCTATCGCATTCTTTATGCCCTCCTCCGATGCAAGCATCGGCTCAACCTGAAGATTTGTCACAAGTCCTATATCATCCATAGCCATGATGTCCATAGGATCAGCCATAGCCACCTTAAGAATGTTCGGATTGTCAGGATCTATCTCTATAGGAATAGCCTGATACTTTGTAACCATGCTCTCCGGAACCATGTGTATGACTTTTTCCTCTATCTTGGCTCCTTTGAGTTCGATATAATCGATTCCCAGCTGGGTTGTAAGCACCGTGATAAGCATCTCATTACTGATAAATCCCAGATCAACCAGGGCATTACCAAGCTTTCTGCCTGTCTCCTTCTGCTTTGCAAGTCCTTCCTGCAGCTGTTCCTCTGTGATAGCCCCTGCCGCAACAAGGACATCTCCTATTCTGATTTTCTTACGCCCCACGCTAAGTCGCATTTCTCCACAAATCCTCCTCTTTTTTCACGTTATATGCATAATTACACAAATACCTAACTTGCATTATATCACAGTATTTTCACATTTTAAACATTTTGTACATATTTTGCCAGTTTTTTTATAGTTTTTCATAAAAAACCAATTTCGTCTCAATGGATAAGCACTATTTTTGCACAATCGACATAATATATTTACAAACAGTCTTGTTTGCTGTATCAAAACAGGCGGGAGCAAAAAGCGTATGGAAACATTCAAAAACCCCCTAACTCCCGATAAAGAAAAAGAATATATAAAACTGTGTATGGACGGTGATGCATATGCCCGTTCGATTCTGATCGAATACAATCTGCGTCTGGTCGCCCACATAATCAAAAAATACAGCTCCTCCGTCAGGGATCCCGAAGACCTTCTGTCCATAGGAACCATAGGTCTGATCAAAGCCATCGACAGTTACAATCCCGATAAGGGCTGCAGGCTTGCCGGATACGCTGCAAAATGCATCGAAAATGAACTTCTCATGAACCTGCGCCAAGAAAAGAAAAAATCCCGTGAGGTTTCAATGTATGAACCAATAGGAACTGACAAGGAAGGCAATGAGATAGTTATCATGGACGTCATCAGTGCATCCGGTATTTGCCCACTCGAAAAACTGATAACTGAGGATCATCTGAGCAAACTTCCATCCTGTATGGATAAAATATTGAGCCCTAGGGAATACCGCATAATCCAGATGCGTTATGGTCTTTCCGGGAGTCCCCCGCTCACCCAGAAAGAAACCGCTAAGTATCTTGATATTTCAAGATCATATGTGTCTCGCATCGAAAAGCGCGCGCTGGGTAAGCTAAGAGGATGCCTCGACAAATGATCAAGACATCCTCCTTTATATACCGTTACTCTTTTCTTCTGATTATCATTCCTTCTTTTAGCAGCCTGTCGAGTTTCACCTTAAGTCTCTGTTTTGGATGAGGCGCAGATTCCATAGATGCGCCTTCCTCATCGTATATAGCCTCAACCACACACTCTATGTTTTCACCGTCAAATCCCATTGCCTCTACTTTTTCCCCGACAGTGAACTTGTTTTTCTGTTCGAAACATACGCAGCCATCCTGTGCGACCGATCTGACAGTTCCTATATATGTGTAATTCTTCACATAGGTGTTACTGTCATATATCTGGGAATCGGAATCAGTCTTTCCAAAGTAAAATCCGGTTGTAAACTGTCTATATGTACACTTTGCGATCTCACTCTTGTAATATTCCATATTTGCACGATATTTTTCCTCAGATTCAAAGTAATCATCTATTGCTTTTCTGTATGTTCTCGCCACCGTTGCAACGTACAGCGCCGTTTTCATTCTTCCCTCGATCTTAAGACTGTCTATCCCCGCTGCCACCATCTCAGGCACATACTCTATCATACACAGATCCTTCGAGTTGAATATATAAGTGCCTCTGTCATCTTCATTTACTGACATATATTCGCCAGGTCTGGTCTCCTCAACTATGGAATACTTCCAACGGCACGGATGCGTACACGCCCCGTGATTGGCATCTCTTCCTGTAAAGTAATTGCTGAGCAGACATCTTCCCGAATACGATATGCACATAGCCCCATGGATGAATGACTCTATCTCCATATCGTCAGGTATATTTGCTCTTATCTCCGATATCTCAGCAAGAGACAGCTCTCTCGCAGATACCACCCTCTTCGCACCATGTTCGTACCAGAATCTGTATGTCATGTAGTTGGTATTGTTCGCCTGGGTACTGATGTGCAGTTCCATATCCGGCATTTCCTCCCGTGCCATCATGAACACTCCCGGATCAGATACCAAAACCGCATCAACTCCTGTATCTTTTAGCTCCTTGAAATATCTTCTCATACCGTCAAGATCATAGTTGTGAGCAAATATATTTGCTGTCACATACACTTTGGTACTGTGGGCATGTGCGTAGCGCACAGCCTCCTTCATCTCATCTATCGAAAAATTGTCAGCCTTTGCTCTGAGTCCAAATGCCTGACCACCTATATACACCGCATCTGCGCCATAATCAACCGCCACCTTGAGCGTATCGATGCCTCCCGCTGGCACAAGCAGCTCCGGTTTGTTAGTTCTCGCCATAACTCTCTCCAACTTTCTTTACATTTTATCTTGTTTGTCTCTACTTTTTGATACTCAGGCTCATTCCATCGCCAATGTTGAATATACCTGTTTCAAGTCTATCATCATGTGTCAGCATATACAGATACTCTCTCATCCTTGCGTGTATAGTCCTGTTCCTCCTTGTCACTGCAAATCTGCTCTCCAGAACATCTCCATCCTGGAGCACATTGTCGCAAATGAGTACGCCGCCATTTCTAAGTTTCTCTATGGACTGGTCAAAAAAACATCCATACTGTCCTTTCGCAGCATCCATAAATACCATATCATATTCACCTTCAAGTTTCGGCAGGATCTCAAGTGCGTCACCCTCAAGTAACGTTATCTTATCCTCCGCACCAGCACGAACTATGTTTTTCTTCGCCTGTTCTATTCTAGGCGGATAATTTTCTATAGTTGTTATATGCGCCCCAGCCTCAAGAAATCTGCTCATAAAAATGGCAGAAAAGCCCACGGCAGCACCAATCTCAAGAATCCTTCCAGGTCTGTTCATAAGCATTATCATCTTTATAAACTCCCCGGATTCGCGCCTTATGATCGGTATTCCGTTCTCTTCTGCCTCTTTCCTGATAGCTGTCACAACCTCATCATAATCCACACTGAATGAATTAATAAATGACGCAAGTCTTTCATCAGTTATCATGTCTATTCTCCATCCGTTTCACCGTCTGCCGTATCCTCAGCAGCATCTTCACTTTCTGTGGCATCTTCTGCTGTAGTTCTGTCTTCAGCAGCGCCCTCATCGCCTGTGCCGGTTGCATTTGTCACTGCTGCGGCATCCTGGCCATCTCCGCCAGACTCATCACCGGTTGAACCGCTGTCCACACTGCCCGAAGACGCATCCCCTGTAACTCCGGTTATCATATCTATTATCTCCTGATTAGTATTGCTCGGTGACATAGGATATGTCCCAGCCTTTATCTTGCCCGCATCTCCATTGATCCTGACTTTCAGTATGAATGCATACTTGTTATCTATCACTCCAGACTCCTTGAGCGCATCAGCCACATCGAGCAGTGGCTCATCCTCGGTGATAGTCACCGCAGTCTTCTTATTGCTCCCCGGCTCCACCGCCGTTGTTGAAAATACCTGATATGCAAAATCAAATGAATACGAAAATCCTTTGACCAGCACAAACAAAATACACACATTAATGAGAAGACCAAACAGGAATCTCAGTATCTTTTTCATACTTCTAGCACTATCTATAGCCATAACCGTAATTCTCCTTGTTCACAATTGCACCGCTGGCATGAATGGATCAGCTTTATCTGCGATCACCGCACTCGGTGTTACTGTGCATCCTCATCTATGATGTCAAAATCGAGGTCATCTGCGACCTGCTCATACACCATCTTCATCATACGCACAAGTTTCTGCTCCGCCCTGATAAAATCGTTCACGATGGTATCATGGACTATGGAGTCATATTCCATGAATAGATTATTGACTTCATCATAGGGATTGTCAAGCATTTCATTGTTCTGTATTTCATAATTTTTCTTACGAAATTCCATAAGCTGACTAAGCTTGTCAGGTTTCTGTCTAAGTTTGTCCTTGCAATACTGATAGTTCTTGTAAACATCCGAATCCTTGATGCACGCGTTAAGCTGTCTGCTAAGTTCCAATGTATCTGTCATATTATCACCCTTCTACACTTCTGTGATGATCGGAAGGATCATAGGACTTCTCTTTGTTCTCTTCCAGAGAAATTCTCCCATATCATCCTTTATCACAGACTTGATCTTGCCCCAATCAGTAACTCCACGGCTAAGGCATCTGTCCAGAGCCTCCTGACAGGTTATCCTGCAGTCTTCCATCAGCGTCTCTGACTCTCTGACATACACAAATCCTCTGGAAACTATATCAGGTCCAGCAACAAGCTGATTGCTGTATCTGTCCAGTGTCACAACTATGATGATAAGTCCATTCTGTGACAGGAGCTGTCTGTCCCTGAGAACGATATTTCCGACATCTCCAACTCCGAGTCCATCCACAAATACACCCTGCGCCGGAACCTTGCCAACAACGTCAAACTTGTCTTCGCCTATCTCCAGCACATCTCCGGTTGTCATTATCTTGATGTTCTCTTTTGGTATGCCCATCTCCCTTGCAAGCTCAGCATGTCGTTTCAAATGTCTGTACTCTCCGTGTACAGGGATGGCATACTTAGGTTTTGTAAGTGCGTATATGAGCTTAAGCTCCTCGCGGCATGCATGTCCGGATACGTGAGTATCCTCAAATATTACATGAGCGCCCTTAGCCTCAAGTTCGTTTATAACCTTAAACACCGCCTTCTCATTGCCCGGGATAGGATGTGAACTGAATATTACAACATCGCCTGGCTTGATCGCAACCTTATTGTGTATGGATGCTGCAATACGTGAAAGCGCCGCCATGTTCTCTCCCTGACTTCCGGTGGTGATGAGAACTACCTTTTCATCCGGATAATTCTTCATCTGGCTTATATCTATCAGCGTGTTATCCGGTATATTTATATATCCAAGTTCCGATGCAGTGGTGATTATATTCACCATACTTCTGCCCTCGATAATAACTTTTCTGTCATACTTGTATGCAGAGTTAATGATCTGCTGCACTCTGTCAACATTTGATGCAAATGTTGCAATGATTATTCGGTGATCCTTGTTGTCATTGAAAAGATTGTCAAATGTCCTTCCAACAGTCTTTTCGGACTGTGTAAATCCCTCTTTTTCTGCATTTGTGGAATCTGCCATAAGTGCAAGCACGCCCTTCTTGCCAAGTTCCGCAAATCTCTGAAGATCTATCGTTCCTCCGAACACCGGAGTGTAATCTATCTTGAAGTCTCCTGTGTGTACAAGCAATCCTGCAGGGGTGTATATCGCAAGTGCTGCCGAATCAGCGATCGAATGGTTTGTCCTGATAAATTCTACTCGAAATGCACCCAGATTGATATTCTGTCCATATTTTACAACCTTTCTGCGTGTATTGTTCATAAGGTTGTGTTCTTTGAGCTTATTCTCGATCAGTCCCATCGTAAGCTTTGTTGCGTAGATAGGCATGTTGAGTTCTTTCTCAATGTAAGGAATGGCACCTATGTGATCCTCGTGTCCATGGGTAACCACAAGTCCTCTGACCTTGTCCGCGTTTTCCTTAAGATATGTCACATCTGGGATAACCAAATCTATACCCAGCATATCATCCTCCGGGAATGCCAGTCCGCAGTCAATGACTATGATAGAGTCCTCATACTCTATCGCAGTGATATTCATTCCAATCTGTTCCAGACCGCCCAATGGAATGATCTTCACTGTCTCATTATTCTTTTTATTCAATTTTCTTATACCTCCAAATTTACGTCCTCTAGCAGTTCATCAAATATTTTGATGACCGCATCCAATTCTTTTTCATCCTCAACAATATCGTATGCTGCCATCTCTTCCGTATCAGCCCCGGTATTCTCCCGGAGTATAAGGAATGATTCATCATCCGTCTTGTCTATAACAAACAGATAGTTTATCCCACCAAGAGTAGTCTGTTCAACCACTCTGAACTCTACTTCTGTTCCATCCTCTGTCTCAAAAACAATACTGTCATAAGCAGCTCCGTTTTTTGCCGCACTGTCTTTTTTATTGTCTGCCATATAAACTCCTGTTCACATTCTTTGTTCAAAGCCGCCTGTCAAATGCGGATCCGCACCATCTACACATTATGACTTCTGGAATCCAGATAATTCTGCAATATGACTGCTGCCGCCATCTTGTCAATGTATGTCTTTCTGTTCTCTCTTCTGACTCCACTGTCCATCAATATACGCTCTGCCTCAACAGTCGTAAGTCTCTCATCCCAAAGCACGACTTCAAGACCTGTTCGTCTCTCCAGGTCATTCTTGAAACTGACTGTTGCCTCGCATCTGTCACCCTCTGTGTTGTTCATATTCTTCGGATACCCAAGCACGATCAGGCCAATCTCCTCCTGCTGTCCAACAGCCCCATACTCCTCTATGATAGCCTCGATCCTTGCAAGCGTCTGTCTGAGTTTTCCGGCTGACTTCCTCTCAATAGTCTCCACCGGCTGCGCTGTTATCTCCAGCGGATCACTTACAGCCACGCCCACCGTCTTCGTTCCATAATCTAATCCCAATATTCTCATCTGCGCCACCTATACCAGATTATTCTTGATATAATCCTCAAGCAGAACTTCTATTATCTCGTCCCTCTCAACTTTCATGATGAGACTTCTGGCATTCTTGTAACTTGTAATGTAAGTCGGATCCCCGCTCATTATGTATCCGACAACCTGGCTCACCGGATTGTACCCCTTCTCTGCAAGAGCATCATACACCTGACCAATGATCTCCCTCACGTCGATGGTACCGTCCTTCACCGCCGAAATATTCTGTGTACTTTCATTATTCATCAAATCACGTCCTCATATCGTATATCATTCATAGTTACCTATCTAACGTTCCTATTCTAATATAAAAGATATCAAAAGTAAAGGAACATATTAGACCAGAAGGATATCTCCATTCTGTGTGTATCTCACATAGACAAAACTGTTTACAAAGCTCTCCGGCATCGATATATCTCCAACATTAATATGTATGTCCATATATCTCTCCGTATGTCCCCTAAGATAAACTCCGTCATCTCCGCGGACAACTTCCTCAACAAGAACCTCCAGTTCTTTATCCTCAAACATTTTTTCATATGCTTTTTTATTCTTCTCCGCAAGTTCCAACAGGACATCGCTCCTTGAATTCTTCACATCAGGAGAGACCTGATCCTTCATCGCAGCAGCCACAGTTCCCTTTCTCGGAGAATACTTGAATATATGCATCTCATATAAATTCAGATCTGTAAGATACTGTACTGTATCCTCAAACTCATCATCTGTCTCCCCTGGGAATCCTACAATGACATCTGTTGTGAGCGCAGGCGCATCATACGCCGATCTAAGCATATCACATTTTTCAAAGTATTCCTCTCTCGTATACTTTCTGTTCATCCTCTTGAGTACCGAATTACAGCCACTTTGAAGGCTTAAGTGGAAATGCGGACAAACCTTTTTGTTCATCGAGATACGCCTTACAAACTCTTCTGTTATGATACTTGGTTCCAGGGATCCAAGTCGTATTCTCTTGATTCCTTTGATTTTTGAGATTGCATCAATAAGGTCTATAAGTGCTCCCTCATTATTCTTATCCTTGCCATACGACGATATATGTATACCTGTGAGTACAACCTCCTTGATGCCTGCATCCGCAAGCTCCGAAACCTCAGAGAGTATAGCACCCTCGCTCCTACTGCGGATCCTTCCTCTTACATATGGAATTATACAATACGAACAAAATTGATTGCATCCATCCTGGATCTTAACATAAGCTCTGGTATGTCCTACCGGAACATGTCCGCCCATCTCCTCGTACTCGGTCTCTTTTGATATGTCGACAAAATATTCAGCCGCATCAGTTTCCCCAAGCGTCTCATTATTATCATTATTTTTCACATTAATGTAATCATCAACTATTTTTGTGATATCTTTTTTCTTATTGTTGCTGATCACTATATCAACCGCAGGATCATGCTCCAACAACTCTTTTGCCGACTGAACATAACACCCTGCCGCTATCACTATAGATTCTGGATTTCTCTTTTTTGCCCTGTGCAGCATCTGTCTTGATTTTTTGTCCGCAATATTAGTAACAGAACAGGTATTTATGATATATATATCTGCTTTTTCTTCAAAATCGACTATATCAGCACCGGCAGCGCTGAGCATATCAAGCATGCTGTCTGTCTCCGCCTGATTCACTTTACATCCCAGGGTTGTTGCCGCAACCGATCTACCTTTTAGCATCAATTTTACTCTCCTTATATTGACTTTTGTATTCCATAAAAATATAATAATTACAGTACTTAAACTATAATACTTATAAGGGTTAGGAGGACTAATTATGAAAGCTGTTAAGATTTCTTTAAACTCAATCGACAAGGTAAAAAGTTTCTGCAACGACATAGCAAAATTCGATGCTGAATTCGACCTTGTATCAGGACGTTATGTAATAGACGCAAAGTCTATCATGGGTATCTTCAGTCTGGATATTTCAAAGCCAATTGAGCTTAACATCCACGCTGAGAGTGGTCTTGATGAGATCATGGCAACATTAAAGCCATACCTCGCTGAATAGTCCATTTTATTTATCGAGTTTGATCAAAGATTTTAATTCAAAGAGATGCTTTTCAGCATCTCTTTTTTAATTCTTTTTTGTATTTATCATCTTTCATTTTCTTGTTCTAGTTCTTAGCCCTGCACATAACTACCTCTGCTGTGTCAACAGCCTTACGGTAAAGTGGCTCTATAATTCCTGTGAGTTTTGCCTCTGACTTTTCTATTGCTGACAAAACTGGTTTGGTAACCGGATGCTTTGCCACAAACGTGGTACAGCAATCCTCGTATGGAAGTATTGATGTCTCATATGTGCCAATCTTCTCTGATATATCAACTATCTCCTGCTTATCCATTCCTATACAAGGTCTGAATACCGGCATTGTACTCACCTGATTTATGACGTTGAGGCTGAACACAGTCTGACTGGACACCTGACCAATGCTCTCTCCTGTGATGGTGCACTGGCAATCGTTCTTTTCAGCCAGTTCCTCCGCTATCTTTATCATATATCTCTTCATTATTATCGTGAGTTCCTCATGAGGGCAGTTGTCGTATATTGCCATCTGTACATCCGCAAAATTCACAACGTGCAGTCTGATGGCACCCGCATAATCTGCCACAAGGCACGCTAGATCTATTACTTTCTGTTTTGCCCTCTCGCTGGTAAACGGAGGAGCATGGAAATATACAGCCTCAACCACAACTCCACGTTTTGCTATCATATAAGCTGCAACAGGACTGTCTATGCCACCTGAAAGCAACGCCATTCCTTTTCCATTTGTTCCAACCGGAAGACCGCCAGGTCCTGGTATCGTTATGGAGTATATATATGCAACTTTTCTTATCTCCACATTGATTATCTCCTGAGGAGCATGCACATCCACAGAGAGATCCGGATATGCCTCAAGGAGAAAATGTCCAAGTTCTGCACTGACTTCCATCGATGTCATCGGATAGGATTTGTCATTTCTTCTGGTGAACACCTTGAAAGTAAAATTCTTTCTGTCATACGCCTTGTCCACATAGTCTATAACCTTCTGTTTAAGGTTCTCAAACTCTGTGTTCTCCTCCACAACAACAGGACATATGCCAACTATTCCAAACACTTTTCCAAGTGCACCGACCACGTCCTCATAGTCATAGTCCGACTTGCACTCTACGAATATTCTTCCCTGCTCTTTTCTTATATAGAAGTCTCCATAATTCTTGAGTTTTCTATTGATGTTCTTACACAGAATGTCTTCAAATATATATCTGTTCTTTCCTTTTGTACCTATCTCGGCATACTTTATCATAAAAGCCTTGTACTGCATCCTTGTCCTCCTTATTTTTTCCTGACGTATCGTCTCAGAACCGGCAGCAACTCTTTACAGCAGTTAACTGCATAATCCACCTGTTCTATCGTATTCTCTGGTGAAAAACTAAACCTCAGTGTCGACTCAAGCTTTTCAGGAGGAAGCCCTATTGCCTTGAGCGTGCCACTGGTGGAGTGCTTGTTGGACGAACACGCCGATCCGGACGAGACATATACACCTCGCTCCTCAAGAGCATGCAGCATGACCTCGCTCCTAACTCCTTTAAATGTTATGCTTGCTATATGCGGTGCATCCCCTGAATTACTATACACATCTTCTATCTGTGTAAGCTCATCGATCAGGTGCTGTTTTACTTCACGCATATGCTGCACCTTTTCGTCAAGATCTTTGTATGTCATCTCCGCAGCAAGAGCCATACCTGCGATGCCTGGTACATTTTCAGTTCCCGATCTCATGCCATTTTGCTGACCGCCGCCATATATAACCGGTTTTACCTTTACCCTGTCTCTGATGTACAACGCACCAACACCCTTTGGTCCATGGAACTTGTGACTACTCACTGACATCATATCTATGCCCATTCTTCCCGGATAGATTTTATATTTGCCAAACGCCTGGATGGCATCCACATGAAACAACACAGCAGGATTTTTCTCCTTTATGCGCTTTGCTATATCCTCAACAGGCATGACTGAACCGATCTCGTTATTTACATACATCACAGAGACAATTATCGTATCTTCATCGACAGCATCGATCAGTGCCTCCATATCAACAACGCCGTGACTGTCCACGCCTATCCTGACTACCTCAAATCCCATATCCTCAAGAAATGAAACAGGACTGCCAACCGATGCGTGTTCAACCTCTGTCGTAATGATCTTGTTGCCGGCTCTCCTGTTGGCAAGCGCACCGCCTATCAATGCCATATTATTAGACTCTGTACCACCGGATGTGAACACTATCTCCTTCGGCATAACTTTCATCAGTTTCGCCATCTTCTCTCTGGCATCAGTCACATATCTGGCCGCCTCAACCCCTTTGAGGTGCAGTGATGATGGATTGCCATAATCCTTCTCCATTATCTTTACCATCAGATCTCTGACCTCAGGGTAAACCGGAGTTGTTGCCGAATTGTCAAAATACGCCTCTATACTATTTTCTGTATTTGTTCCCATGATGTTTTCCATGTTATTTCTTTGTTGTCCTCTTTTTTCTTCTACATACTAATCCAGCTGAAACATGATGATCGACATGACCGCTAGCCCTGCGGTCTCTGTTCTGAGTATCCTGTGTCCAAGAGTTATACATTCAGCACCGATAGCCTGAGCCTGTTCTACCTCTTCCCGCGCAAATCCGCCCTCAGGTCCTATAAATATGCCAAGGGATCTATGTCCTCTGATATCTGATATAACCTTTCTGGACTGTTCTATCCCTTCCGCCTCTTCGTACGGTATGATATTCATATCCAGATTCTTCGCCATCTTGAGTGCATCAGCAAAAGAAACCGGTTCCGTGACCTCCGGTATGATCCCCCGCCCTGACTGCTTGGCGGCTGATTCTGCTATAGTCTGATATCTATCAGTCTTTTTTGCAGCTTTTTTCTGATCAAGTTTTACTATAGTTCTGGCTGTAAACACCGGTACTATCCTGTGTACTCCAAGTTCCACCATCTTCTGTACGATCAGATCCATCTTGTCAGATTTCGGATAACCCTGGAACAATGTGACCTCCACCGGAAGTTCTGCAAAGTTATCATTGATATCTTCTATATTGCAGATAACCACATCGGTATCGATCTGTGAGATCCTGCAGGTGTAATCTCTGCCTCTTCCATCACTCACCACTATCTGTTCCCCAACCTTAAGACGAAGTACATTTCTGATATGATTCACATCTCCACCGGTGATATTTATATCGGTTCCTACGTCCCTGCCGTCTATGTCCACAAAGAATCTGTTCATCTTGGATATATCCTCTCGTATTTTACATCTTCACAATTATATCTGTGTTTCTATTCTACATGTTTTTTTGCCACAAAGCTTACCCAGTCATTCATGTAGACAGTATCTACGATATCAAAGTTATTGTCAAGCAAAGCCTGTCGAACTTCTTCCTCTTTTATATTGATAATTCCAGATGATATAAATAGTCCATCATCCTTCATGAACTTCTGAACAACCGCAGACATAGGTATGATGACGTCTGCAAGGATATTTGCAACTACTATATCATAGTTTGCCCCTATTGAATCTACCAGTTTCTGATCCTCCAGTACATTTCCGCATATAAAGTTCACTGCATCTGCAGGGATATTGTTTACATCCCTGTTCTCACCTGCAACATCTACAGCTATAGGATCTATATCTATTCCAAGCACATGCTCTGCGCCGAGCTTGTTGCACACAAATGACAAAATTCCGCTGCCACTTCCCGCATCAAGTATCTTGTCGCCATCTTTCATATACTTCTTAAGCTGTCCTATACACAGTTTTGTAGTTTCATGGGAACCAGTGCCAAACGCTGTACCTGGGTCTATCTCTATAATTATGTCGTCATCTGTTGCATCATCAGGGACATCCTCCCATGTAGGCTTTATGATGATGTTGTCATAGAGTCTGAACGGTTTAAAATATGCCTTCCAGTTGTCTCTCCAATCCTCATCCTTAGTCTCGCTCTCTGTTATCTTACCCGTTCCCACCGGAATAAATTCTGAAAGTCTCTTTATCTCAGCCGTTACTTTATCTTTTACATCCTGAACATCAAATGTATCATCCAGGAAACATGTCACCTTCGCAGTTCCATCATTTTCCGGCATATCATCCGGCAGAAGATCTACGAACATGGTCTCCATCTCCTCCTCAGTGAGAGGAATATTATCTTCTATCTGAACACCCAAAACGCCTTCCTCTTCGAGGAAGGCGCTTATGAGGTCTTCAGCTGCACATGTTGTATCTATTGTGAGCTTAGTCCATTTCATATATTATTTTACCTGCTTTTAATTATTTTTTCTTTCTTCTCTTGTGGTCACCAAATGTGAATGGTCCGGCTGAATCAGTTGCCGGTCTTGTCTCCACAAGCGTAGCCTGCTCATACTGATTGAGGATCTTCTTCTGCTCCTCTGTGAGTTTCTCTGGCACCTGTACGACAAGTGTTACATAGTGATCGCCTCGCTGTGTAGGGTTCTTAAGGTTTGGAACTCCCTTGCCCTTCAGCTTGATACGTGTATCGGTCTGTGTTCCAGGTGGTATTGTGTAGTCTACCTCGCCCTCAATGGTATTGATCTTGATCGTGCCACCAAGTGCTGCCTGTGTAAATGTAATAGGCTCTGATGAGTACAGATTATATTCCTGCCTCTGGAAATTTGGATGACGATCTACCAGGATCGTAACTGTAAGATCTCCTCTCTCGCCACCGTTGATACCAGGCTCACCCTTGCCCTTGATACGGATATTTGTTCCATTGTCTACTCCAGGTGGAATAGCTATCTGTATCTTCTTTCTGCTCTTTACATATCCTGTACCAGCACAGTTGCTACACTTATATCTTATGATCTTTCCTGAACCGGAACAATCAGGACATGTCTGTACATTACGGACAACGCCAAACAGTGACTGCTGTGTTGTAACTATCTGTCCCTTACCACCACATTTGCCACATACTTCTGGCTGATGTCCCGGCTGGGATCCAGTTCCCTTACATACGTCACACTCGTCCTTGAGAGGCAGCTCCAGCTCTTTCTGAGTACCAAATATAGCCTCCTCAAATCCAACTCTGATCGTTGTCTTGATATTTGCGCCCTTCATAGGACCATTTGTATTTCTCTGTCGGCTTGCACCGCCAAACATGTCTCCGAAGATATCTCCAAAGATGTCTCCCATGTCTGCGAAGTCAAATCCGCCAAATCCACCGGCACCGCCACCGTTCTGATCAAATGCGGCATGACCAAACTGATCATACTTTGCACGTTTCTCAGGATCACTGAGGACTGAATAAGCTTCTGCGGCTTCTTTGAATTTCTCTGCAGCCTCCTCATCACCAGGGTTCATATCCGGGTGGTATTTTTTTGCTACCACTCGGTATGCCCTTTTGATCTCGGCGTCAGAGGCACCCTTGGTAACACCAAGGACTTCATAATAATCGGTCTTTGTCTCTGCCATAGCCTTTACCTTTCATCCTCTATACTATTAAACCTCTGTGAAATCTCCGTCTACCACATCGCCGTCTGAGTAATCAGGTGTGCCTGCACCCGTTCCGGCATTTGCTCCAGGACCGTTCTGCTCATAGAGCTTTGAGAACAGATTCTGTGCGCTCTCCATGAGCTTATCCTTAGCTGCCTTGATCTTGTCAACGTCAGCATCGCTCATATTCTCTGCATCTGTGCTGTCTATTGCTGCTCTCAGTGCATCGAGGTCTGCCTTTACGCCAGCCTTATCTGAATCTGAAAGCTTATCTCCTACCTCGCCGAGGGCCTTCTCTGTCTGGAATGCAAGTGCATCAGCCTCATTTCTTGCCTCGATGCCTTCCTTACGTTTCTTATCCTGTGCCTCGTACTCAGCTGCTTCTTTAACTGCTCTATCGATATCATCATCTGAAAGTGATGTACCTGATGTAATTGTGATGTGCTGCTCTCTTCCTGTTCCGAGATCCTTAGCTGATACATTTACGATACCATTTGCATCGATATCGAATGTAACCTCGATCTGAGGAACACCACGTCTTGCTGGAGCAATACCATCAAGTCTGAATCTACCAAGGCTCTTGTTGTCCTTTGCGAACTGTCTCTCACCCTGTACTACGTTGATATCAACGGCATCCTGATTATCCTGTGCTGTTGAGAAGATCTGGCTCTTCTTTGTAGGGATTGTTGTGTTTCTCTCGATAAGGTGAGTAGCTATACCACCCATTGTCTCGATTGAAAGTGTAAGTGGTGTAACATCCAGAAGAAGGATCTCACCTGCGCCTGCATCTCCGGCAAGCTTACCACCCTGGATACAAGCACCTATGGCAACACACTCATCTGGGTTGATACCCTTGAATGGCTCCTTACCTGTAAGTCTCTTAACCTCTTCCTGTACTGCGATGATACGTGTTGAACCACCGACAAGAAGTACCTTGTCAAGGTCTGCTGCTGTAAGTCCTGCATCAGCAAGTGCTGTGTTAACAGGGCCCTTTGTTCTGTCTACAAGATCTGCTGTAAGTTCATCGAACTTAGCTCTTGTAAGGTTCATATCGAAATGCTTTGGACCATCCTGGTTTGCTGTGATGAAAGGAAGGTTGATGTTGGTTGTTGTTGCTGATGACAGCTCCTTCTTTGCCTTCTCTGCTGCTTCCTTTAATCTCTGCATAGCCATCTTGTCACCTGAAAGGTCGATGCCCTCTGCCTTCTTGAACTCGTCAAGCATGTACTGTGTAATAGCGTTATCGAAATCATCACCACCGAGTTTGTTATCACCGGCTGTTGCAAGAACCTCGATGACACCCTCACCGATCTCAATGATAGATACATCAAATGTACCACCACCTAAGTCGTAAACCATGATCCTCTGCTCCTGCTCGTTGTCAAGACCATATGAAAGAGCTGCTGCTGTAGGCTCGTTGATGATACGCTTTACATCAAGACCTGCGATCTTACCGGCATCCTTTGTTGCCTGTCTCTGTCCATCTGAGAAGTAAGCAGGAACTGTGATGACTGCCTCTGTAACTTTCTCTCCAAGGTATCCCTCTGCATCTGACTTCAACTTCTGAAGGATCATTGCTGAGATCTCCTGTGGAGAATACTTCTTACCATCTATCTCTACTCTGTAATCTGTACCCATATGACGCTTGATAGATGAAATTGTCTTATCAGCGTTTGTTACTGCCTGACGCTTTGCTGGCTCTCCTACTACTCTCTCTCCTGTCTTCAGGAAACCTACTACTGAAGGTGTTGTTCTCATACCCTCTGAGTTAGCTATAACTACTGGTTTACCACCTTCCATAACTGCTACACATGAATTTGTTGTACCTAAGTCAATACCTATAATCTTACCCATTGTCTTTTCCTCCTAGAAAAAAATTTCATGATTGATTAAATTCAATAATTATTGAGCAGGCGCATGAGAAACGCTTTGCGCGGCGTCTGCTTGTTTCATAAGAGATCTCCCACTTCGTGGGTTCTTCTTATGAAGGTTAGTTTGCTACTTTTACCATGCTGAATCTGAGTACCTGATCCTTGTACATATAACCCTTCTGCATCTCCTCAACGATAACGTTCTCTTCGTAGCTATCATCTTCAACATGCATCACGGCATTGTGGTATGTTGGATCAAACTGCTGTCCTGCACAATCCATAGGCTTAACACCTATGCTATCCAATGAAGTCATGAGCTGCTTGTATATGTTTGCAACTCCCGACTCGAATGGTCTGCCTTTCTCATCTTCAGGTATAGCTGCAAGTGCTCTCTCAAAGTTATCTACAACCGGGAGCAATTTTTCAAGGACTCCCTTTGCACCTATATCGTACAGCTTTCCTGATTCCTTTTCATTTCTCTGTCTGATGTTCTCACACTCAGCGAGAAGTCTTGTATACTTGGTTTCTGCATCCTTGCAACGCTCCTTGAGTTTCTCATTCTCCTCTCGCAGTGCTTTTCCACCACGTCTGTTTTCCTTTGCAACATGCTGTGGCTTTGCAGCCTCTGCCTGATCCTCCGGAACATTCACCGTCTCAGCCACATCAACTGATGACTCTGAACTGTCTTTTATCTCTGCTGAAGCATCTCCAACTATTGTCTCAGAAGCGGTCTGCTCTGTCTTGACTTTCTTGTCGGATGCATTGCTGTTATTGCTGTCAGCCATTACATATCCTCCTATTCATATTCATAATCTCATTGCCTAACCATTGCTGTTAAATATATCATCAAGCTCTCCGGTAAGTTCCTTGAGCATTGTTACCACTTTCTTGTAATCCATTCTCTTAGGACCTATGATTCCTATAGTACCCTTTGCGCCCTCCGGCATCTTGTATGTCGCAGTTACAAGGGAACAGTCTTTCAAATTCTCATCACTGTTTTCCTGTCCTATAAGTATCTGTATGTCACTATCCTGCTGGATGACATCCTCCACATGCTTTGCAAATTCTTCCTTGTCCTCTATATCCTCCAGCGTTCCAAGCAGCTTTTCAGCTGATGAGGAATTCGCAAGTTCCGGATACTTAAGAACGTTTGTTGCGCCGCTTGTGTAAACCTTCAAATCATCTGCCTCATGGATCGCCTCCATGATTCCCTGAAATATTGTCTCCAGGATCTCTGCATATTCGCCTGCCTGCCTTTTCATAGTCTGTATAAGCTCAAGATTGATATCTGAAAGTGCAGCTCCCTGAAGGAATGTGTTGAGCAGAATATTGAATTTTAATATCTCTTCATTCTTCAGACTGTACGTCGTCTTTATCAGCTTATTCTTGACTATGTTGCCATCTACCATAATGACTGCCAGCAGTGTGGTCTCATCGACCTGTGACAGCTGAATAAATTTCACTGTGTTGTTGTACTGTGGCATGGTGACAAGTGTTGCATACTGCGTATTCGCGGCAAGCACCTTTGCTACCTGCTTTAGGAGTTTCTCAAGCTTGTCGACTCTCTGAAGAAGATTCTCTCTCTCCTCCTGATCTCCGGCACGTTCTTCCTCTCTGTCTGCCATAATACTGTCAACATAAAATCTGTAACCGGCATCCGTCGGCACTCTTCCCGCCGATGCGTGTGGCTGGCATATATAGCCCATCTCCTCCAGATCCGCCATCTCATTTCTGATGGTGGCCGGGCTGACGTTCATATCTGCCAGCTTTGATATGGTCCTCGATCCAACCGGTTCACCAGTCTCAAGGTAGTTAGAAACGATTGCTTTAAGAATTCTGACTTTTCTTTCGTCAAGTTCCATACTATCATTCCTTTTGTCTGTTACTTGTTTTTTGTTTTATTAGCACTCAATATATCTGAGTGCTAACCACTAAACATAATCTAACACCGCCACCCATTTTTGTCAACAAAATAACGAATCTTTTTGTGATTTTTTTATCTATCCTCTATTAGGAAATCCGCCAGGATCGTGTTGCTGACATCTATTCCTTTTTTTGTGAGACGGATTATCCCGTGGTCATCTTCAAGATGTCCTGACAATTTGTATTTGTCTATGACCGGACCATAGATGTCGTAGATGGAATGTCCGAAATAGTCGTTGAATTTTTCGGCACTCACCCCGGATATCATACGCAATCCGAGAAACATATATTCCTCCATAAGTCTGTCTGCGTTGAGTTCCTCATCAACTGATCTCATTTTTTCCAGGATATCTCTTACCTTTCTTGAATTTGCGACGGGGTCTCCAAACGTGACAAGATCGTGACAGTTTTCCATCAAATCTATATATTCTCCTATGTCGCTTGTATTTGTGTATCTGCGGCCATACAGAAATGATGCCGCTCCGATACCGACACCTATATACTCACCGAGAGTCCAGTAGACTATGTTATGCCTGCACTCATACCCATGTCTGGCATAATTGGATATCTCATATCTATGATATCCACCTGACTCCAAAAGTTTATTTGTTATGTCATACATCTCTCTGTCCACATCTTCATCCGGGATCTTAGACAGCAGTTCCGGAGAGCCGGCAAGAGGTGTCCCCTCCTCCACTATCAGGCTGTAGGATGATATATGCTCCGGTTTGCACCTGAGAACTTTTTCCAGTGTGTCCAGATAGGATCTCATGGTCTGTCCCGGTATATCTGACATAAGATCTATGTTGATATTGCGAAATCCAGCCTCCCTCGCCATATCAAATGCCGCCAGGAACTGGTCGTAATTGTGTATTCTTCCAAGTGCCTGAAGTTCTTCTCTCTGTGCCGACTGAAGGCCTATGCTCATCCTGTTTATGCCATTTGCAATATACTCTGCTGCCTTGCGGCTTGTGAGTGTTCCCGGATTTACCTCTATGCTTATCTCTGCGTCATCCGCAATGTCAAATATATTTCTGACCGCAGACATTATGACTGTGATCTCATCAGCCTCAAGAAGTGACGGTGTTCCACCCCCGATGTATATGGTCTTTACCTCATGCGTCTCGGCAAGATATGCATAACTTCTGAGTTCCTCGCACAAAGCCTCTATGTATCTTTCCCTGTATACTCCATATCCCTCCATGCAGGACGCCCCCACCGGGAAGGACAGAAAATCGCAGTACACACACTTTTTCACACAGAAAGGTATGTGTATATATATGCTGAGTTCTCTTCTCTCATAGCCCTGATCCATGTCGCTACCAGAGTTTGCATCGTCTTCCAAAATATCTATCATTTGTGCTCATCCTCTTTTGTATTTTTATGTGATCTCTTGTCACCTGTTCAACTGAAAAAAGCCGCTATTAAGAATTTTCTTATTAACGACTTTTCAGTGTATGATGTTTTGATCTATTTGTATGTGTCTTACTCCTCATCAAGTTTCAGCACTGACATAAATGCTTTCTGTGGTATCTCCACATTGCCGACCTGTCTCATTCGTTTCTTGCCCTCTTTCTGCTTTTCAAGGAGCTTTCTCTTACGGGATATATCACCGCCATAACACTTGGCAAGGACATCCTTTCTCATCGCTTTCACCGTCTCTCGAGCGATGACCTTATTGCCTATGGCTGCCTGGATAGGAATCTCAAACAGATGTCTCGGGATCTCTTCTTTTAGTTTCTCACACATCTTTCTTCCTCTCTCATAGGCTGTATCCTGATGTATGATGAATGACAGCGCATCCACCTCTTCCTTATTGATAAGTATGTCGAGCTTTACAAGATCAGAGCGCACATAGCCTTTCATCTCATAGTCAAATGATGCGTATCCTCTTGATCTGGACTTAAGCGCATCGAAGAAATCATATATGATCTCATTGAGAGGAAGATCGTACTTCAGGAGTGCTCTGGTCTCCTCCATATACTCCATGCTCTTATAGATTCCTCTCCTCTCCTGACAGAGCTGCATGATCGCACCCACAAATTCGGTTGTCACCATGATCTCTGCAGATACAAATGGCTCTTCCATGTACTCTATGCTCGATGGATCCGGAAGATTTGATGGATTGGTGAGTTCCATAACATTGCCGTCTGTGGTGTGGACTTTGTACACAACGCCTGGTGCGGTCGTTACCAGATCAAGATTGAACTCTCTCTCAAGTCTCTCCTGGATTATCTCGAGATGGAGCAATCCGAGGAATCCACATCTAAATCCAAATCCAAGTGCTATTGATGTCTCCGGTTCAAAGCTGAGCGCCGCATCGTTTAACTGCAGTTTTTCAAGAGCATCCCTAAGATCCGGGTACTTTGCTCCATCCGCAGGATAAAGTCCGCAGTACACCATAGGCTGTGCCTTTTTGTATCCAGGAAGTGCCTCCGCGCACGGCCTGTCCGCCTGAGTAACTGTGTCGCCCACTGTAGTATCCTTAACATTCTTCAGACTGGCTGTTATGTATCCAACCATTCCAGCTGACAGTTCATCGCAAGGAACAAATCTTCCCGCACCGAATATTCCTACCTCAACTACCTCAGCCTCTGCATCAGTAGCCATCATCTTTATCATTGTGCCCTTGGACACACATCCATCGAACACTCTGCAGAATATTATGACTCCCTTATATGAGTCATACAGGCTGTCAAATATAAGAGCCTTGAGCGGTGCATTTGGATCACCGTGTGGTGCAGGTATCTTTGTAACTATCTGCTCAAGTACCTCTTCTATATTAATACCGTTCTTTGCCGATATCCTCGGGGCATCCTGTGCTTCTATACCGATCACATCTTCTATCTCGTTCACTACTCTCTCCGGATCGGCGGATGGCAGGTCTATCTTGTTGATGACCGGCATCACATCCAGATCATGGTCGATGGCAAGATATACATTTGCCAGAGTCTGCGCCTCTATTCCCTGGGCGGCATCCACAACAAGTATGGCTCCCTCGCATGCCGCAAGACTTCGCGACACCTCATAGTTGAAATCCACATGTCCCGGCGTATCTATGAGGTTAAATATGTACTCCTCACCGTCGCTGGCATTGTAAATGATCCTGACGCACTGCGCCTTGATCGTTATTCCTCTTTCTCTCTCAAGATCCATATTGTCGAGGACCTGATTCTGCATCTCACGGCTTGTGAGCGTACCGGTCTTCTCAATGATCCTGTCCGCAAGCGTTGACTTGCCGTGATCTATATGGGCAATTATACAAAAATTTCTAATCTTAGACTGATCTATATGCTCCATGTTGTCTCTCCACATCCTTATCCTGTTTACGCATTTGACGTTAATATATCATGTATTTATATTTGTCTGCAAGAGAAAAGATGACTTTCTTATTCGAGCAGAACCTTTGCAAGCATTGCGGCAAATGGCTCCATCGCATTTTTTGCCTCCTGGACCGTATTTGTCTGGGCGCCTATCTCAGCCAGCATTGCATGTGGCATGAGATCCATGTTGTATCTGCTGGTGCTTATATATATCTTTCTCATAATATCACCATAATTCCCCCGCCCAGCAAGATAGGTCTGAAGTGCCAGCGCCATGTTGTCTACCTTGTTGTCGTTGCTCCAATAATCTACATCATTTCCCTCCTCATCACGGCACATTCCATTTATGAGCATGATCTGTGCTGTATCCTTTCCATTGACCTCCGTCACCAGATGCGTGCCATCCGGAACACCATCCCTGTGAAGATCTATCATCACCTCGATCTCCGGATTTTCGGCGAGTATCTCTGACACTCCCGCTCTCGAATAATCATAGGAGGCATTTCGATCCAGGACTCCAGTCATCATATCATACTCTGTAGTATCATGATAAACAGGTATTCCATAGGTATCTGTCAGTATGTCTGCAAGCTGCTGTCCAAGTCCCACGATCGTATCATCGACCTCACCGGCTCTTGAATCCGCATATGCCTCAGAGCTGTGCGTGTGATATATCAAGACCTTGTAGCCCCCAGTACTCATATCCAGCGACATGTCCTTTCCAAGCAGATTTTCCGCGTCAAGCTCATCACTCTTTACACATTTTGGATATGTTGCATTGTAACAGTATGACAAAAGTGTATCGGAATCCATCCCTATATAAGAACTCGAGATATCCGCCATTGCCGGTACTGTGGCCCCAGACTCTTTGCCGGTATTTTTCTCTTCATCTGCCCCCTTCACCTCCGTAGTATCCTTCTCCGCGGTGTCCGGCTCCACAGCATCCTTCGCAGTATCCTGCGAGTTGCTTATTCCGTCACAACATACCTCCCTGACCTGCGACTCCCAATAGTTTACATAATCCTCAACATCCGTATCTCTCTCTGATTGAACTGCTCCCACTGAATTTACAGCCGAACTCTCGTAAATACCTCTGTATATCATCTGCCATAACCGGTCCGTGTCCTCTGTCTGTATGAGTATGCCTGCACATACCATTATGAACCATGCCAGCACATACAACACCTTGTCTTTAATCTTCTTATTCATAACCACACACCTCTCAAGAAAGATAAGCAGCAAATTCTATTATTCAAGTATATGTGTGTAGTTGTTAAAACATGACCACAAGCAATCCCCTGTCAAGGCACAAACGTACGGCATAAAAAACTGTTGCTCTACAGGGTGAGTGCATTTATCGCCTCCGAGATGGTATAACTTATCCTTTTCACCAGCTCATCTATATTTTTTGGTGTCACAAACATATCCGCCATATCCTCATCTATCAGACTTCTCGCTATCTGATATCTCTGTCCCTCTGTAAATTCTCTCATTATCTTTCTGCCATATGTCTCGTTGAATGCGTCCGCCACCTCGTCCAATGAATCATCTATGATCGACGGTACAGATATGACTGTTGGAACGCCTAGCGCGATCACTCTCCTGCCCAGATTGGCGGCACTAAGTGTCTTTCGGTTATTCCCGACCCCCGATCCCGGACTTATACCGGTATCCGTTATCTGTATGGTGGTGTTCAATCTTTTGCTGCTCCTGGCTGCCAGCGCGTCCACGGCTATCACTGCGTCTGCATCTATCTTATCGCATATCCCCCTTACTATATCCAGTGTTTCTATCCCTGTCTGTGCCATCACCCCCGGACATATGGCACTCAGAGTTATCCCATCTTTCGGCACCGGCTCCAGATGTCTTGTTATAAACAGATTGTCCACCACAAGCGGGCCTATGGAATCCGGAGTTACCTGTCTGTTTCCAAGCCCCACAACCAGTATATTGTCACATTCCCCGGCGAGCATTCTGAGTTTCCCGCTGAGTTCATCCTTTATCATTTCGTTTATAGTCTCATCCGGCTCTTTCAAATGTCTGCTCTCGATCGTTATATATCTTCCCTTGGACTTTCCAAGGCTTTTTTCCCCTATCTCATTTAACACATCTATAGTGGTTGTCCTTATGCTCTTATCATCATTGATGGACGTCTTTACTCGAACCCCCTCCATATCTGTATTTCCCTGAACGCTCTCCCTCATCTCTATCGCAAGATCTGTACGAATCTCCCTGTTCATCTAATCCCTCCTAACGCTATTCATCTATTAACCTAAAATACCCCCGCAGATACCATAATATGTATCTGCGAGGGTATTTATACGGTCTGTCACGTTCAGACGGACAACCACCGATATGTGATCTACTACATAACCTTGCCTAGTATCCTGTTTATTACCTCCGGATATCCGCATATCCTCATGACCGGCGGATTCCATTCCAGTGACGCTGTCCTGTAAAAACATGTTGAAACGCCCACCTCTATTCCGCCTTCCATCTCGGATGATCTGACTATCCTCGGAAATTTCTTTTTGTCCTTGACCAGATCCCAGGCCGCATCTTTGATCGTAAACTCAACTATAGGATATCCACCTTCATAGCCCGTCACCCTGGCATCCTCCACATAGGAAAGTTCATCTTTCCAGTACTCTATCGCGTCCTCTATCGATGCAAACATTTCTTACCTCCTGTTTTTAAATCTGTCACTTTCTATACTTTATCATTGGTACAGCTTTCAGGCAACCGGATTTGTCCATATATTATATGGTTTTCACTTTTATTAATTTTTGTTTTGTTGCATTATTTTTTTCTTTATTATTATACTTATATTTGATATACTAACTTGAAGTATGTATTTATGGCTTTTATGCCGGTAATTTTTGAAGATAACTTACAATCAAATATTTGGGAAGTCAGTTTTCCCGCATTAAGGAGGTCTTTTTATGGATTTTACTAAAAAGGGAGCCATCAAAGCTCAAAAAGAGCTTGTCTCAAAGCTCCCAAGAAACAGGAGGAAGTTCAACATCTCGCTTTTCAAAGCACTCCTGGTTCTTATCCTCGCATTTGTCATCGTTGGTGTAGGTGCCGGTTTTGGCGCACTGAAGGGTATTCTTGATGACACACCTAATGTCAATGCCGAGGCACTTATCCCTACTGAGTACAAGACAACTCTTGTATATCAGAATGGTAAAGAGGTTGCCACCCTCGCAAACTTTGATTCAAACAGAGAGTATGTATATTACGACTCAATACCAACAAACCTTGTGAATGCATTTGTCGCAATAGAGGACAGACGTTTCTGGGAGCACAATGGTATCGATGTACAGGGTATCGCAAGAGCTTTCGTACAGGGACTCAGCAAGGGTAACTTTGACGAAGGAGCTTCAACGCTCACACAGCAGCTCATCAAGAACAACGTTTTTAACGTAGGTCTTAACGAGACAACTTTCCTTCAGTCACTTGAACGTAAAGTTCAGGAGCAGTACTTAGCTGTTGAGATGGAAAAGCAGATAAGCAAGGAACACATAGTTGAGTACTATCTCAATACCATATATCTTGGACAGGGATGTTACGGAATAGAGACTGCAGCCAAGACTTATTTTGGCAAGGAACTTTCACAGCTGACTGTTTCCGAGTGTGCAGTGCTCGCATCAATACCTCAGAACCCTTCCAAGTACGATCCTCTTCTCAGTCCTGAGGATAACGCGACAAGAAGAAAGATGGTCCTGAAGTATATGCTGGATCTGGAGTATATAACAAAGGCTGAATACGACGAAGCTCTGAGCGATAAAGTATATGACAGGATCAAAAAAGTATCCCAGAAAGAGAGCAAGGAGCAGAAGACAGAGGTCAACTCATACTACACAGATGAGGTCATAAAGCAGCTCCAGTCTGATCTTGAGGCAAAGGGATATTCCGAAGAAGACGCTGAGACCATGATCTGGTCAGGTGGACTCAAGGTCATCATCTGCCAGGATCCT
Organism: Coprococcus sp.; assembly: GCA_050874325.1. Lineage (GTDB taxonomy): Bacteria > Bacillota > Clostridia > Lachnospirales > Lachnospiraceae > Coprococcus. The sequence goes on from JBNMKK010000004.1 coordinate 110,838, forward strand.
GAGATACAGTCCATAGCTGATTCAGTTGTAAATGATGAGTCGTACTGGCCAGAACCTGTATATCAGCTCAATTACGCTCTCACTCTTGTGGACAAAGAGACAAAGGTTCAGACCAATTACAGCGTTGAAGAGATGGAGAGCTGGTTCACAGACCAGCAGGGCTATGAGTACAGCGCAAGATACTACAGCGAAGAGGATGCCAGAGCCGACGCTGATACATTCAAAGCGGCTATGGTTGAAGAAACCGGTGATGAAGTCTTCATGGAATCATTCAAACTGGTCATCCAGCCTCAGGTATCATTCACACTCATGGATCAGAAGACCGGTCAGGTAAAGGCTCTTGTCGGCGGTCGTGGTGAGAAGACGGAGAACAGATCTTTCAACCGTGCAACAGAGGCTACAAGACAGCCTGGTTCATGTTTCAAGATCGTTGCCACTTATCTTCCTGCTCTTGAGGCATGTAACATGTCACTGGCAACAGTATATGACGATGCACCATATTACTATGAGAATGGTAATCAGGTATTTAACTGGTACGGCGGTTACTGGGGTCCAAAGACCATCAGATACGCCATCATGGAATCCATGAACATCATAGCTGTAAAGTGTATCACTGATGTAACACCACAGCTTGCATATGACTATCTGTTAAAGCTTGGATTTACAACGCTTGTAGACAGAAAGACTGACAGCGACGGACTTATACTTTCGGATATCAACCAGTCTCTCGCACTTGGTGGTCTTACAAACGGTATCACCAACCTGGAGATCACAGCCGCATACGCTACCATAGCCAACGGCGGTAATTATATAAAGCCAGTATTCTACACTGAGGTATATGATCACAACGGCAATATCCTCATTGACAATAGAGATCCTGAAAAAACTCGTGTCATCTCTGAGCAGACAGCATGGTTGCTCACAAGCGCAATGCACGATGTTGTCACAGGAGGTACCGGTTCCGGTGCCAACTCATCAACCGGTATGTTCACAGCAGGTAAGACCGGTACAACATCCGGTGACTTTGATAACTGGTTCTGCGGATATAACCCTTATTTCACAGCCTCAATATGGCTTGGAAATGATGAGAATATCACATACAGCCCTGGTTCTATCAAGTGTTATATGTGGAGAGATATCATGGATCAGGTCATAGAGAAGAAGGGGCTTGATACATCAGCGACATTCGAGATGCCTGATGGAATCGTTCAAGCTACAGTATGTTCTGATACGGGACTTCTTCCATCAAACGGATGTCCTACTGTCACAGACTACTTCGATGCCTCAAAACTGCCGACTAAGTATTGTCCTGGAGTCAAGAAGGTTGTCGTATGTAACGAATCACACATGCTTGCCAACAAGGCATGTCCTGAGACAACAACGTATATATATAAGCTCAATGATGATGGTGAATATGTACTTGATGGATACACTTGGGATCTGTCTCTTCTGAAAGAGCACTGTAACATACATCTCGATAAGAAGAAGGACAAAAAGACGACTCAGGCCAAGACAACCGAGTCCACCGATACATCAGAGGAGCCTACAACAGAGGAACCTACCTCTGAGGAACCATCTTCCGAAGATCCTACAGATACAGAAGAACCTACAACGGAGGAACCTACAACAGAGGAACCTACTTCCGAGGAGCCTACTTCATCCGAAGAGATCGTAACTACGGAAGATCCGTCCACGGGCGAATAGCCGTATAAACAGACATATCAAATCCCTGTCACACTCAAATGTGTGGCAGGGATTTTTTTTGCCATTTTATTTTGTCATCTTCGGCTTAAATATCAATGATGCCAGATATCCAAATATCAATGCCGCGGAGCTGCCCACCGCCGCCATCTGAAATCCGCCTCTGAACAGTCCTATAAATCCATCCTTGTCAACCGCCTCTGTGATACCCTTCCACAGATTGTACCCAAACCCCGTGAGCGGCACCGATGCTCCACACTCCGCAAATTTAAGCAGAGGCTCATATAATCCCAGGGCGCCTAAGACCACACCGGAACAAACTAATATGACCATTATCCTTCCAGGCATGAGTTTTGTCTTGTCCATCAGTATCTGGGCTAACATACATATGATGCCCCCAACAATAAATGCTTTTATATAATCCATATTATCTTCCTTTCACCATCTCATGATGTTCTATCACAACCGCATGGGCAATGCCAGGTATCGTCTGTCCCTCGTTAAAACTTACCGTTGAGAGCAACGCCCCTGTCGGCACGAACAGGACTCTCTTCCACTCCCCCGCACTCACCTTCTTCAATATATAGCCTGCCAGAACAGTGGCAGAACATCCACAGCCCGAACCACCCGAATGTGTATCCTGCTCCTCATTGTCAAATATCTCTATACCGCAGTCCATATGGTTTTCCGCTATATCCACCTGATTCATCTTCAGCAGATCCGTCAATATAGTTTTACCTACTTTTCCCAGATCCCCGGTTATTATCCGATCATAATATGTTGGTTTTACACCAAAATCCTGCAGATTTTGGTATATCACATCAGCTGCCGCCGGCGCCATACAAGCTCCCATATTAAGGGAATCCTTCACACCGTAATCCACTATACGCCCCGTGGTTATCCCTTTTATGCAAATATCAGATTCTCTGTCAGACACCACAAACGCACCACTTCCTGTGACCGTCCAGGTAGCTGACAAGGGACGTTGATTTCCGTATTCGAGGGGAAACCTGAACTGTTTTTCTGCACTTCCATAATGGCTTGACGCCTCGGCAACCACATTGTCCGCGTATCCCGCAGCCACTGTCATCGCAGCGAGCGAAAGAGCCTCCCCGCAGGTGGAGCACGCACCGTAAAGTCCAAACACCGGAATCTCCATGTCCTTTATTCCAAACGTTGACGCTATAAGCTGCCCCAGAAGATCTCCGGCAAACACATACCTTATGTCCTCCTTTTCTATTCCCGCTTTCTGGATAGCCAACATGACACTCTGTCTGACCATCTCACTCTCTCCCTCTTCCCAAGAATCTTTGCCAAATGTGGGATCCTCGCTGACTCTGTCAAAGTATCTGGCCATAGGTCCGTCTATCTCCTTTGGTCCCGCCACAGATGCCGCCCCTATGATATAGGGCGCATTTCCAAATCTCAAACTCTGCTTTCCTACCTTCTCATTCATAATCTGCAACTCCCTTACCATATGTTTCAAGACTGAAACAGTATTCTTCTTTATTTCAGATATGCATATCCTCTGCTGTTACTATATTTCCCATTTTAAGAATTTTTTATCATGGTATTTTCTGTCATGACACAGATATACGGTATCTGCAAATGACAACCCGTGCTGGACAAAAAGCCCTGTATGCTTTAACATTACATAAGTTGGACATTCTAGGCCAATATATCAGACAGATACAAGAATGGAGAGTTATCGTGGAATTTACAAAGGAATATTGGATAAACTGTTTTAACAGATGCATAAGATATACTAAAACATTTATTAAATGGATCATATTTTCACTCATCATGGGTACTATATGCGGGCTTGTTGGTACTGCGTTCCACATATGTGTTGAGTACGCAACCGGATTTAGGGAAAGTCATCATCCCATTATCTATTTTCTGCCTCTTGCCGGTGTAGTGATCGTATTTATCTACCGAGTCTGCGGTATACGTCACTCCAAAGGAACAAACCTTGTCATCGGTTCAATCCGAAGTGTAGAGGATGAGGTTCCATCTCGCATGGCTCCACTCATATTTGTGTCAACGGTCATAACCCATCTTTTCGGAGGTTCATCAGGACGAGAAGGAGCGGCACTTCAGATAGGCGGAAGCATAGGCGTATCCATAGGAAAAATATTTAAGCTGGATGAAAGCGACAAACATATACTGACGCTTTGCGGTATGAGTGCCGTATTCTCCGCGCTGTTTGGAACCCCTATCACTGCGGCACTGTTCAGCATGGAGGTCATAAGTATCGGAATCCTCTACTACTGCGCATTTGTACCTTGTCTGTTTTCGTCTGTGATATCATTTGCAATAACCAAGAAACTGCATGTGGTACACGATCACTATGAAATAGCCGGCATTCCTTCATCTATAGATGTGATCACAGTTCTGAAGGTCATCGGATTGGCGATCTTATGTGCTGTTTTGAGCAGTCTCTTCTGTATATTCATGACAATGGTACACAAGCTGTTCAGAAAATATTTTAAGAATCAATATGTCAGAGTATTTGCAGGAGGTGTGATGCTCGTTCTCCTGAACATCGTCTTGAACACAACCGATTACAATGGAACGGGTATGAACATCATTGCAAAGGCTTTAAACGGAGAGGCTCATCCAACAGCATTCCTGCTGAAGGCTCTTTTCACCGCCATAACAATAGGCTGTGGTTTCAGAGGCGGTGAGATAGTACCATCCTTCTTCGTGGGTGCCACATTTGGCTGTGTGACCGGTGGGCTGATGGGATTGGATCCGGGATTTGCAGCCGCCCTGGGTATGGTCTGTTTCTTCTGCGGAGTGGTCAACTGCCCTCTCACATCACTCTTTCTCAGCATAGAGTTGTTTGGAGCGCAGGGAATAATGTTCTTCACAATAGGCTGCGCGGTAAGTTACATGCTGTCAGGCTATTACAGTCTGTACAACGAACAGAAGATCATCTACTCAAAGCTCAGGCCTCACTATGTCAACCTCTACACCAATCAGGAGATAAAGACCCGTGAGCCGGGATTTCTGGAAGGTCTCCTCAGAATACGGGAGGACGATGCGGACGACGTGGAATGATCGCATAAAATAAGCTCTGTGGGATATATCATTTAATATGACATATTCCACAGAGCTTTTTCTTTTAGTCTGTTCCTGTATTATTCCTCTGTCTGATCCCCTGAGTCATCATCCTCTGAATCATCATCGATATCCTCCTCAGAATTCTTCTCTGTCTTATCACTGGATTCCTCGGTGTTCTTCTCATCCGACTTCTTGTCATTTTTATTCTTGCTTGGCAATTTGCCAACCTTGTAAACCTCATCTCTCACTGAGTACACACTTATCGCCTCAGGATTATCCGATATGACATTGCCATCACCGTCATACACTCTTCTGTACGACTGGATCGTAAGTCCATCTATACCGGTTGTATCGAGCACCTGCTCATCCTTTCCCAAGGTCTTGTCAAGCTCATATTTTGTCTCATATGGCTCCGTCTCTATCGTCTCCGTATAAAGTTCCACGCTGAACGGCTCCGTGACAGTTCCCCATATGGTGCATGAGGTTGAGTATCCATCATATGTGGTGTTTATCTTTATTGGATAGTCCGTATCATTGGTAAACACGAAATCACAGCCGCCCCACGCCACTGTGGCATCAAGACCTGCCGGAACATATGATGCCGGATAAGGATGACAATGTCTCTCATCTATCTGCAGATTGGCGTAAAGGCATGCCATATAAAGTGTGGATGACACCTGACAGATCCCCCCGCCCATATCCAGAACCGACTCACCGTTTGCATAGGATGGCCCCGGAAGGAATCCACGTTCTTCTGTCAGCTCACCGACTCCAAGATTATACGAAAATGATTCTCCTGGCATGAGAATAGTTCCATCACAGTACTGCGCCGCCAACTTGACATTTGTCTTTCTGTTGTCAGATCCCTCAACCTCTGTAGTGTAAGTGCTCATCTGATCTCTGAACAATAACTTTTTATATTCCTCCGTGGTCATATCCGCACTTGTAAGTATAAGCGGTATCTCTACCACATCACCTTTCTTAGCATTACTGAGTGTAGTTTTTGCTGTCTCAAGGTCAAAATCAACACCGTCTTTGGACTCCACAACAGTGTAATCATTATCCGGATCAAGTGTAGGATTCTGCGGATCACAGTGTATCTTCTTATACAGGGCATCTATGTCCACATCAACTTGTTTCTCAGGGCACTTTATCACGGTGGTGTAATCCCCCTTGTTCGCCTGCTTGCATATCGCAGCGGTGAGCTTATCCATATCCACTTCATAGCTGCCCTTGCCTTTCGTGAGTATCAGCTTGTCATTTTCTATCTTATAGCCATCCTTGCGGCTCAGATCCACATCCATCATACCACTGGACTTTACCGCATTTTCAAGTGCATTGACATCTCCTACACTCGGATATACAACATATTCACTCCCGCCTATCTTCGACTCCAGAAAACCATACCCTCTTCTCCAGAATCTGTGTGATCTGTCCTGGATTGTCTTGACCGAATTATAGGCATCCACGTTTAAAGCCTTTGAAATATCCATGGTGTATCTGTCACCATTTAGCTCTATCTGCACACTGGCGCTGCTGTATTTGCCTGAATAGTCTGCACTCACAAGCTTTGCAGCCTCCTCCGACGTCATCTTCCCAACGTCTATGCCATTTATACTCGTATTGTCATACAGCCGCCTGTTGCCTATTATAAGGCATATAAACGCATATAATATTATGACAAATATGGCGGTCAGCACCCAGCTTACTATCTTATAGTATCTGCGCCTCATCTGCATCTGTCTCTGTCTTTCACTTCTCTGACCATTCGGCTTATTTCCGTGTCCATGGTCTCTGCTGTTCATTGTTCTTCCCGGCGTCCTGGATCCAGATGACCTCACAGGCTCTCTGACCGTGCGCCTTCTTCTTCTGTCTTCCATGATCTCTTCCTCATTATTATGTGTTGTATACTATTTGCCCCGCATCTTGTAAAAAAGATACTCTCTAGCCAGTTCAGAATATAACTTCTCAACAGTCCACTCCCTGTTTGTCTCAGTCACAACGGACTTGAGTGCTATCGGTGCTGCACCAGACTTTCTGTATCTGTCCAGAAATATATCGAGTTCTCTGCTGGTGATCCCTGCAAATACAGCCATCTCCATACTGAGTTTCCTGTCTCCATCTCCCGACTTGAGATCTGACACACCATCTATGATGTCTGCAACCCTGAGAGGCCCGCTTCCGCTGTCAAGCTCTGCGTACTCCGCTCCCAGAACATTGCATATGTCCTTTACAACAGCCGCCTTGTCATCCGACAGATTCATGGTAAATATCTTCTTCATACAACATTTTTCCTCACAACAATTCTTCTTTTGCCTATAAATCATTATGTTATTTTTTTTTGCAAAGTCAACCGCTCTTTGGTAAAAAGCTAAATTTTTAATTTTTTAACCGTACAAGTCTACCATATCGAAACTATCCAGTATATTATTCCAAGCAGCCAGCTGGTAAATATTCCATAAAGTATGACCGGACCGGCTATCGTGAACGCCTTCACTCCCTTTCCAAACACCTCACCCTCCGTCTGAAACTCCACTATAGGCGCGCACACTCCATTTGCAAATCCTGTGATAGGGACAAGCGCTCCGGCTCCACCAAACTTCGCTATCTTCTTGTAGAGATTAAGACTGGTCAGTATGACACTGGCAAGCACCAGTATGAGTGAGACGTATGCATAAGCCTCATCTTCCTTCACATCAAAGTTTCTGAGAATATTAAATATTATCTGTCCGATCGTACATATAACTCCTCCCACAAGAAATGCCCACAGGCAATTTCTCGGCACACTTGATGTCGGTGTCACATTCTCCACGTACTCATTGTAATCACTCTCATTTGGTTCAAATTTCATAGTCAAGACTCCTTCACTTTAAATTTATTTTCCTTCACTTGATCTGTTTATATCTTCACCACTTGCATCACATCCCCACCGCCACGCTGATGAGTGAACCTATCAGTTTTCCGGCTGCCAATGCATATATAACATACGGCATGTTTCTTCTCACACTGAAACGCCTTGATGCTATTGGTATGACATTTAAAACCTCCGTGAGTGCCCCGGCAAGACATCCCACAAATATGCCGCCAAACAGACACACTACCGAATATCCAAACCAGGTTACCCTCACCGGTATGTCAAACAGATACACTGCATTTGCAAGGGCTGCTCCAAATGCCAGAAGGCTCTCTATCAGCATGTAGTGCCGCGCTCCCTTAACTTTCTCCAGCAGTTTGGGGAATATTCCTATGAGAGATATAAACGCAAAATAACCGCCGGATATGGCTATGCCGCTTGCAAAGCATGCCAGTGCCAGCAATACATATCTAATCAGCATCCCTGCACTCCTTCTTTCTCTCGGCATCTGTTATGACTGTCTGGTTGACCTCCTGCTCATACTGACGCATCTGTACCTGAAGCGGTGTTGGATCGTCAGTAAATTTCTTTTTAACACCGTGGTTAAAGAATATGATGATACCTATAAACAGCCCCAATGAATAAGCTATTCCAGCCACTGGATATGCCTCCCTCGCCTTACCCACAAATATATTTTCCATCACATCAAGCTGCCCCACCATATTTACATCTGAGTTATAGGACATTATCGAAAATCCTGCTCCGAAAAAAGCAATCAGACATATCATAATAAATTTTAATACCTGCTTTATGTTGTCACTGGTGTCATAGGTTCTGTAGTACACCACAACATCCGTCGCCCCAAGTGCCTCAACCTGACAATCTGGAAAGTTCTGTTGTATGAGTTCTATAATGTACATGACAGATATAACTTTCTGTTCCTTTGTACCTGAAAAACTCATGAGTTCCATCTTCTCTATAGCATATTTTGCATCTGGATCATCGCTCACCACCGTCGCGACATCATTTATCCTGACCTTTTTCTTCTCAGCCAGGCAGCTCTCTGAAAGTTTTATATAAACACGATCAGCCATACACTTTAACTCCTATTCTTTTTCCTTTAAGAATAGTCTGTCCATGTGCACGGCTGATATTATTCCAATTTATTCCTTTTTAATTTTGTTTCTCTCAGGCATTTTGCAGACTGCTGAGTATCTTTTTTTCCAGCCTGCTCACCTGTACCTGACTCATTCCAAGTATCCTCCCTGTCTCCCCCTGCGTCTTCTCGCCAAAATATCTGAGGGTTATGAGTCTCTTTTCCTTATCTGTAAGCGTACCCAACAACTGTTTTACATACAGTTTCTCCACCACTATATCCTCCTCCCGGCGGATGCTTTGCATCTCTCCCATATCTTCAATGTCTGATATCTCGGCAGCGGATTCCATCGCCATGATCAGTTCCTCAGGTGTACTCCCTGTCTGATCGCATATCTCCTCCACAGTTGGTTCCCTGCCATTTGTACGCTGGAATTCCTGCCTGAACTTCTCTGCCTTGTAATGTATCGTCTTGAGGTTTCTGCTGACCTTCACCAGACCGTCATCCCGCAGGAATCTCCTGATCTCCCCCTGTATGAGCGGAACTGAATATGTGGAGAACTTGACATCATATGACATGTCAAATCTGTCCACAGCCTTTATAAGTCCTATAAGTCCTATCTGGACAAGATCCTCCATATCCTGTCCCCTTCCGATGTATCTCTTTGCAACACTCACAACAAGTCCCATATTCTCTGTTATCAGCCTATTTCTCGCTGTCATGTCACCATCTTTCGCAAGCCTAAGCAGCTGAAGATTATCTGTCATCAATACATCTCCTGACTATTTCCGATCACCTTTTTCATTTTCACCACTGTTCCCTCGCCAACGGTTGATATGACCTCCAGCTCATCCATAAAGGCCTCCATAAATGAAAACCCCATCCCCGAACGGCTCCCGTCTGTGACTGATGTGTACATAGGCTCCATCGCCCGGTCAACATTTTCAATACCACATCCCGCATCCTTTATTGTTATGTATATCGTTCTGCCTTCTATGTATGTATCAAGCGTTATAACCCCTTCTCCAGATCTGTATCCATGAACTATGGAATTTGTAACCGCCTCAGATACAGCTGTTTTCACATCCTCCACCTCACACAATGTGGGATTTATCCTTGTCATCATCGCCGCAACCACCACTCTTGCAACTGACTCGTTTCTCGCATCGCTGCCAAATTCCATGACTAATCTGTTCTTGTCCATATTTTTATTCTCCTTGTTTACTCTGTTTGTTCTAATTTTGCTGCTATCCTGTATATTCCTGACATGAGAAGTATCCTGTCTATTCTGTCATTTACATTTATCACCCCCACACTGCCTCCCCTGGCATATACCTGTCTGAATCTTCTCGTTATGACTCCAATGCCCGAGCTGTCCATGAATGTGGTTGTCCTGAAATCAAATACGACGTGCCTTATCTCCTGTTTATCAAACACCTCTTCAGTCGCCTCCGTGATCTTTCCGGCGGCGTAGTCATCAACCTCCGAGGGCATATACACTACGACAGTATCCCCCATTTTTTCATAAATATCCATCCATGCTCCTCCTATAACAACAAAATAAATTTTGACCTGTTACCCGCACAAAAAAAGATACAAAAGAAGTCAATATTTTGTCTCAACTTCCTTTGTATCTCTATAATCATAAAATATTATCGTATCACTGAACTGATGTGTCAGCTCCATCTGTTATGTCTGTGCCGTCTGTTGTGTCTGTGCCATCTGATGTATCTGTACCCTCTGAGCTATCATCCATACCATCACCGCTGTCCGCTGTATCACCCGAATAGTCTGCACCATCTCCAGAATATGACTGGTCATCAGCAGAAACATCGCCACCATCCGAAGTGTCTGTGTCAGCTGTATCATTTCCTGTGGTATCACTGCTGCTCTGATCCGATGAATTGGCCGCTGCTGTACCATCCGCAGCCGTGGTCGTCTGCTGTGCCGCCTTTTCCTTGCCTGCCTGTATAGCATCATCATCCGCATGTTCACACGCATATGAATAATATACAGAGTTTGGGCAATTCTCCACCAACTGGTTAAATACCAGCGTTGCATTGTTCTCATCTGAAAGCTTGAGGTAACACATACCCTTATAGTAGAGTGCCACGTCACTGTTAGGCGTATCCTGAAGTACCCTGTTCAGATCCTCTATCGCTGCCTCATATGACATGTTCTCGTACTTTGATATTGCTGACTGCACCCTCGCCTTATTGTCATCAGACAATACCTGTGATGCGTAATCTCCATACTTTGATATCTGGCTCTGTAGTGACTTTGTCTCTGTCTCAGCATTCTGCAGTTTAGTGGTCATTGAATCCACCTGATGCTGCAGTTCTGATATGGTCACATTCTTGTCAGCTATCTCCTGACTAAATGTTATCTGCAGATCTCTCTGAGAGTTGTCCGCCGCCTTATCCCTGTTCGGGATGATCAGAGTCCACATCGCCGCAAGACCAAGCACAACTCCCGCTATGATGTACGCTATGGAATATTTGTAGAAATTTATATCCTTGTATCTTCCAACCGGAACCGGATCACCGTCGAAATCGACCTCACTGTTTCCGGCTATGAGCTTTTTCTGGTCATCCACAAACAGAGCATCCACATCATAATCCTCCTGCGGATAATCCCTGAAACTCATTATCTCCTCATCCGTGTGACCAAGCTCATTGAAATATCTGACCGCCACAGGGTTCGTTCTGTCAATCTTTATGACTCTCTTAAGTGCCTTCCTGGCTTTGTCATCCCTTCCCTCATCTATAAAGAGAAGTGCAAGCAGAAGATAGCCCTGTATGAATCTGGAATTGTCCGAGAGTACTTTTCTGAGCTGGATAAATGCCAGATCCTTGCTGCCCTGCTTTGCATATACAAGAGCCTGATTATACTTTCTAGTCACGTTGTTGACTGCCTCAAGTCTGTGCGGATTGGATTTTATCTCCTTTATATACCTCTTTGCCACGTTCTTGCCGTCAAAATAATTGACGCTCACAACCCAGTGGCTGAGTGCCTGAACGATCTCCCCGGTCTCATAATACACAAGTCCAAGAAGATTTCTTGCATCTATATTCATCTTATCATATTTAAGGGCAAGTCTCAGAGCCTCCTCAGCTCCAGTCATATCCCTGACCCTCGCCTTATCCAATCCTATATTGTAATAGTACTTGGATGAGTTGAGTGCTTTATTCACATAATCTATCTTAAGACCACATCTGGTACAATATCCGGTGACGGCTATCGAACCTCCGCAGTGCTTACAGTTAAGTACATCTGCCATAACATAATCTCCCGATCTGCCTGTATTCTATTTATTTCTCTGTTTCCTTTGCCACTCTCATCATCTCCTGCATGATGTCCATTATATCCTTAAGGTCGTTGTTATATATGGCATCTTCCGCCTGATCAAGCTCAAGTGCAGGCTTGAATCTCTTTATCTCTTCATCAAAATTGATCATGTCTATTCCTCCATCTCTTGACACCGCCGACCAGATACAGTGATCCCACACAATATATGTCTATATCCGGGTGTCCAGCATCCAAACAATTGGTATTCTCCATCTCTGTTCTAAGTGCCACAGCCATATCCATAGCCTCATCTATCACATCACTTACCATAACCGGTGCATCCGTGTTCTCTGAGAAAATCTGTGCAAGCTTTGCAGCATCCGCTTTCCTGCTGCCATCCACGCTTGTTACTATTATCCTGTCCCATCTCAGCTGTCTTGCAAGCATGCTTATCATTGCACCATACTCTTTATCCTTCACGGCTGCAAATACAAGTATCTTTCGGTCATCCCTGTGGAGCGTACTCATGGTCTCTATATATGCTCCTATTGCCTCGACATTGTGAGCACCATCAACATATATATGAGGTTCGATCTCCTCCATTCGTCCTTCCCAGAAAAACCTGAGAAGTGATGTCCGTATACCTTTCTCTATGTCGTCATCCGACACATTTCGGGCTTTCATAAGATTATAAAAAGCAGCTACCGCAAGGCTAACATTCTCCACCTGATAGAGTGATGTCTTCTGTATAACCAAATTGCAATAACTATAATACCGACTATACAATGAAAAATCAATGGTTTTGTTCCCCAAATGATTTATTATATAATCCTGTTTTTCGACCGGAATGATCGGTGATCCATGCTCTCTGGCAGTATCTTCTATAACCTTTGCAGCGGTTTCATCTCGTCTGAAATATATGATCGGAATTCCCTTTTTTATGATCCCAGCCTTCTCCGCAGCTATCTTTTCTATTGTATCTCCCAGATACTCCATGTGATCCATTCCCACAGAGGTTATCACTGTGAGTTCCGGCATGAGTACATTTGTGGCATCAAGCCTTCCCCCCATCCCGGTCTCATAAACTGCAAAATCACACCCCTGCTTTTGAAAATACACGGCAGCCATGGCAAACATCACCTCAAAGAATGACGGATGCTGTGTGAACTGTTCCCTCACAGTCTCAAATGCCCACACAAAATCGTCATCCGATATATTTACACCATCTATCTGTATTCTCTCATTTATAGTCACCAGATGCGGTGATATGAACAATCCTACCTTATACCCTTTATCGGTGAGCATCTGCGCAAGTGCTCTGCATGTTGAACCTTTTCCATTCGTTCCAGCCACATGCACAGCCGGTATCGCTCTCTCCGGGTTCCCTAAACGACACAAAAGACTGGAAAGGTTTTCCTTGCCAATCTTCTGTGCAAAAAGCGGAATGCCCAATATATAATCCACGGTCTCTCTGTAATCCGCCACAATGATTCTCCTATCTGTTGTCTACTTTCTCTGGGTAGAGGTCGTGGTTTGCCAGTCGGTTCCAGGCAACCTCCTCCCACTTGGTTCCAGGTCTTCCATAGTTGCAGTATGGATCTATGGATATTCCTCCTCTAGGTGTGAACTTACCCCACACCTCGATATACTTTGGATCCATGAGCTTTATGAGATCCTTCATGATTATGTTCATACAGTCCTCGTGGAAATCGCCGTGATTTCTGAAACTGAACAGATACAGCTTGAGGGACTTGCTCTCAACCATCTTCTCACCTGGCACATATGAAATATATACCGTTGCAAAGTCCGGCTGTCCTGTGATAGGGCAAAGACTTGTAAACTCCGGGCAATTGAACTTGACAAAGTAATCATTGTCCGGGTGCTTGTTGACAAATGTCTGGAGCATCTCCGGTGCATAATCCATGCTGTATTTTACATTTTTATTTCCAAGAAGGGTAACTCCCTCCATCTCTTCTTTTTCTCTTCCCATTATAATCTCCTGTATTCCTTGTCTACTGCTCCTGCAGAGCCTCCTCAACTGACTTCTTCAAAAGCTTTATCGCCTCATCACAATGTTCCTTTGTGACTATAAGTGGAGGTGCCATTCTTATGATGCTGTCCCTTACGGCTGTTATGAGGAGCTTGTTCTCAACCGCTCTGTGCTTTACCTCAAATGCGATCGGCTTTTCAAATTCTACGCCTATGAGAAGTCCCAGACCTCTGATCTCCTTGACACATGGAAGTGCCTTGAGTTCCTCCATGAAATACGCGCCGACTTCCTTTGCATTCTCATAGAGTTTATTGTCAAGTATCTCATCTATCTCTGCCAGAGCTGCTGCACAGCAGACCGGGTTGGCTGCATATGTTGATCCATGTGCTCCAGGGGTAAACGTCTTTGCTATCTTGGCACTGGTACACATTGCACCTATAGGCATACCACCTCCGATAGCCTTCGCCATAGAAACCATATCCGGCTTTACACCGTATGTCATGTATGCCATAATGTCACCGGTTCTTCCCCATCCGGTCTGAACCTCATCAAACATCAGCAGCATATCCTTCTCATCACAAAGCTCACGGAGCCCTTTCAGGAACTCAGGGTCTGCCGGATATACTCCGCCCTCGCCCTGCACTGGCTCAACCATGATTCCAATTGTATTCTCATCACACTTGCTCTTGAAATCCTCAAGATTATTGTACTCTGCATATGTAAATCCAGGGAGCATCGGAGCAAATCCCTTATGGCATGCAGAATCAGGCTGTCCTGTCGCTGACAGTGCACCGTATGTTCTTCCGTGGAAACTGTTCTTTGCGGTCACAATGTGATATCTCTCTGGTCCGTAGTTGTCCACCCCGTACTTTCTTGCCATCTTGATCATAGCCTCATTTGCCTCTGTTCCAGAATTCTGGAACACGATCTTCTCCATTCCGATGGTATCACATACCTTCTTTGCAAATAGTATCATAGGGAGCGTATAAGCATAGTTGGATGCATGTATTACATTTGCTGCCTGGTCAGCTATCGCCTTTGCAACCTTCTTGTTGGCATTTCCTGCACTGCTCACGGCGATTCCAGCAAAGAAGTCAAGGTATCTGTCGCCGTTTTCAGCGTACACATACATACCGTCTCCTCTCTCCTCTATAAAATCCCATCTTCTGGTCTGCTCAGCCAGATATGTATCTACTATCTCTAAGAGTTCTTCTTTTGTATAACCTGATTCACTAACCTTCATCTTACTCTCCTTTGACGTTCTCCCTAGTTTAGGTAATTGCGAAAATCCATTATTATTATATAAATAACGTGTTTTAGTATACATGATATAAAACTATGTTTTTCGCAATTACCTAATCTAACATATATATTTATTATTTTTGTAATTGTTCCGCATCCATTATATACAGAAAGCTTGCCAGTGGCAAGCTTTCATGTAATATAGTATTAAATTGTATTATCTTGCAAACTGAGAATTGTACAGATTCGTATAGAATCCATTTTTTGCAAGCAATGTCTCGTGATTTCCCTGTTCTATAATATGTCCGTCCTTCATGACCAGGATGACATCTGACTCCTTGATGGTCGACAGTCGATGAGCCACCACAAAGCTCGTACGGCCCTTCATCATCTTTGCAAATGCTCTCTGTATCCTTATCTCAGTTCTGGTATCTATGGATGATGTAGCCTCATCCAGTATGAGCATAGGTGGAAGATCGAGCATAACCCTGGTTATACAGAGCAGCTGTTTCTGTCCCTGGGACAGATTGCCGCCATCCTCCGTTATAAATGTGTTATATCCTTCTGGAAGTCTCTTTATAAAGCTGTGGGCATGGGACTGCTTTGCAGCCTCTATGATCTCCTCATCAGTAGCATCCGGTCTTCCATATGCTATGTTATCCCTGATAGTCCCACTCTTTAACCACGTCTCCTGAAGTACCATTCCGTAGTTGCCGCGAAGACTCTTCCTGGTCACTTCTCTTATATCGTAACCGTCTACAGAGATACTTCCCGCATCTACATCATAGAATCTCATAAGCAGATTGATGACTGTACTCTTACCACATCCGGTAGGTCCTACTATCGCGATCCTCTGTCCATCCTTTACATTCAGATTGAGGTTCTTTATAAGTTCCACATCTTTGTTGTATGAGAAGTCCACATTCTGCAGATCAACCTCGCCGTGGACATCTGCAAGCGCATGTGCATCAGCAGGCTCTGCCACCTCTGAATCCTCATCTATCAGCTCAAACACTCTGGCAGCCGATGCCAGCGCATTCTGCAACTCTGTTATGACTCCTGATATCTCATTGAACGGCTTTGTATACTGGTTGGCATAACTCAGGAAACTTGTGAGCTGTCCAACTGATATAAAGCCCTTTATAGCTGTTATTGCTCCTATGATCCCTACACCTGTATACACTAAACTGTTGACAAATCTCGTGCTAGGGTTGGTTATTGATGAGAAGAATGTCGCCTGAAGTCCCGCTACATTGAGTCTGCCATTGATCTCCTGAAATCTGTCACAGGTCTCATCCTCCATTGAAAATGCTGTCACCACCTTCTGGTTCTCCACCATCTCATTTACAAGGGATGTCAGCTCACCCTTTATCTCAGCCTGTTTTTTGAACATGCTGTATGTCCTCTTTGCGATAAACGATGCCACGAACAGCGAAACCGGTGTGATACACACAACGACCAACGCTATGATCCAGTTGATCGAAAGCATGAAACAGAGTGTTCCAACTATCGTCATCACTCCCGTAAAGAGCTGTGTAAATCCCATCAGAAGTCCATCTGAGAACTGATCTACATCAGCTATTATCCTGCTGACTATATCTCCATGTGTATGTGAATCAACATATGAGAGCGGCAGGTTGCCAAGTTTCTCATACGCCTTTGTCCTGACATCATTTACAACCTTGTATGTGATCCTGTTGTTCAGTACATTCATTATCCACTGTGCAACAGCTGTTATCAGCACAACCACCACAAGCTTTGCCAACATAACCTTAAGTCCGGCAAAATCCACATTTCCAGGTCCAACCACCTTGTCGACTGCATGTCCCATTATAATAGGTGCATACAGAGTGAGTACCACTGACACGGCTGCACATATGAGTGAGAGAACCACCAGAAATCTGTATCTCTTTATATACTTCAATATTCTGAGTATTGTTTTCTTGTTTACTGATCTGTTACCCTTTTCTTTACTCATGAGCCAGTTCCTCCTCCGAAAGCTGTGACTGACAAATCTCCCTGTATACCTCGCAGTTAGAAAGCAGCTGTCTATGAGTTCCTATTCCGGCTATCTGACCATCATCCATGACAATGATCTTGTCTGAATTCATTATCGTTGACGCTCTCTGGGACACAAGGAACACTGTCATGCCCTTTGTCTTTTCCCTTATAGCCTTTCGAAGTGCCGCATCAGTTGCAAAATCAAGCGCCGAGGCACTGTCGTCAAGTATCAGTATCTCCGGCTTTCTCACAACCGCTCTCGCAATGGTGAGTCTCTGTTTCTGTCCACCTGACAGATTCTTTCCACCCTGGGTTATCTTGAAGTTGATGCCATTTTCCTTGCCATCCACAAATTCCTTTGCCTGAGCGATCTCCAGAGCCTCATTTATCTCTTCCTCAGTTGCATCCTGCTTACCCCATCTGATATTGTCAGCTATTGTTCCCGCAAACAGAACAGCTCTCTGTGGAACAACGCCTACTTTATGTCTGAGTTCATCCAGGGTGTAATCCTTTACATCAACGCCGTCAATGCTCACATTTCCCTGACTTGCATCATAGAATCTCGGTATCATGTTGACGAGTGAACTCTTACCTGAACCTGTACCTCCTATGATTCCAACAGTCTCCCCCGGAGCAACATCAAATGTTATATCGGACAGCGAATCCGCTCCGGCTCCGGCATACCTGAGATTGGCATCCTTAAAGCTCACCTTTACAGCATTCGCATTAGATCCTGCTGTCTTTCCTGATCCATCTGTTATAGATGGCTGCTGATCCATGACAGCGTTTATTCTCTTGGCACAGGCAACCGCCTTGGTGATCGTCACAATGAGGTTTGCAAGCTTGATCAGCTCGACGAGTATCTGTGACATATAGTTTACAAGGGCCACAACCTTACCCTGAGTAAGTATGCCTGCATCAGTCTGTCCAGCCGCGATCCATATGATGGCTGCCGTTGAAAGATTGATTATGACGTATGTTACCGGATTCATGAATGCCGATATACGACCTGCGAGAAGCTGAAACTTCATCAGGTCATCCGTTGACTTGTCAAACTCCTCAAACTCCTTGTCCTGTCTGTTGAACGCTCTGATCACTCTGGCACCCTCAAGGCCCTCACGGGTGAGCAGTGTGACCCTGTCAAGTCTGCTCTGGACCTTCTTGAACAGTGGGATACTGAGCGCCATAACGCCAAATACAACTATAGACAGGGCTGGTATCGTAACTACAAATGTCATGGCAGACTTCACATCTATCGTAAACGACATTATCATCGCGCCGAACACTATGAACGGTGAGCGGAGGAACAGTCTGAGTACCATGTTGACTCCCGTCTGCACCTGGTTGGTATCACTGGTCATTCGAGTAAGCAGTGTTGATGTTCCTATGCTGTCAATTTCTGTATATGAAAGTGACGTAATATGTCTGAACAGATCATTTCTAAGTGCCGTTCCGAAACCAGTTGCCGCCTTAGCTGAAAAATACTGGGCGGTTATAGAACACACCAGACCAATTATTCCAAGAAGTATCATAACAAGACACATTCGGATGACATATCCAATGTCTCTGCCTGCTATACCAACATCTATGACATTCGCCATGACAATAGGAATCAGCAGTTCAAACGTAGCCTCCAGCATCTTGAAAAGCGGGGCCAGTATGGACTCTTTCTTATAGTCCCTAAGATATCTAAGTATTCCCTTCATCTCTTCTCCTATCAATACTTTTTCCACAAACGACAGCCAGATGTTCTCACTCAAATAGAACTTCCACACCGTATATATAATGTGGAAGTTCTAAATTCAAGTTTGCATCTTGCGACTATATTATCTTAACCAACTGCCATTCAACGTTGTTATCTGATATTACTCGTCATCCTCTTCCGGAAGGTTTGCGTTGTGATATACAGCCTGCACATCATCATCCTCCTCGAGCATATCGATGATCCTTGTAAATTTCTTTACAACCTCAGGATCTGTTATATCTACATAATTCTGTGGGATCATTGTAAGCTCAGCCTCAGCCATCTTGATTCCCTCTTTCTCAAGGCTCTCTCTTACCTGTGAGAAATCCTCCGGTGCTGTGATGATCTCGTAGCTGTCATCCTCATCTGAAAAATCTTCAGCACCTGCATCAAGCGCCATCATCATGAGGTCATCTGCATCCATGTCACAGTCTTCCTTTGCAATGATGATCTGACCCTTGTGATCAAACATATATGACACGCAGCCTGTTGTTCCTACATTGCCGCCGCCCTTTGTGAAACAGTTACGAACATTTGCAGCTGTCCTGTTCTTATTGTCTGTAAGAGTGTCTACTATGATGGCGGTACCATTTGGACCGTAGCCTTCATATGTATTCACTACATAATTTACTGAATTGGCATCTCCCGCTGCTCTCTCGATACCACGCTTTATAGTATCGTTAGGCATGTTGTTTGCCTTTGCCTTGGCGATTACATCACGAAGCTTGCTGTTGTTCTCAGGATTTGCTCCGCCTTCCTTAACAGCAACCACGATCTCCTTACCTATGATTGTGAAGATCTTTCCCTTTGCTGCATCATTTTTTTCTTTCTTGTGCTTGATGTTTGCAAATTTTGAATGTCCTGACATCGTTAATTCTCCTCTTTTTCTTGATTACTAATTTCGTATATTAACACTATTGCTGTGTTTTTTCAACCTTTGTGATCTTTACTTCACCTATCATGTTGTTGTTTACAGACAGTGAAGTGAACTTGTAATTCTGATATACTATCTCTATCTCCTCATCGGCGTATGGAAGTCTTCCCAGCTCATAGAGTAAAAATCCATTGAGCGTCTGAAAATCTTCATCCGGGAATTCTATCCCCAGCACATCACTTACCTCATCTAGTTCAGCCTTACCGCTGACTATGTACACATCACCTCGCTTTTTGATATCCTCGCTGGCGTCATCATATTCATCCAGTATGTTGCCCACGATTTCCTCGAGAATATCCTCCATTGTCACTATGCCCTCAGTCTGACCATACTCATCCACGACAATGACCATGTGTATCTTTGCAGTCTGCATCCTGCGGAACAGCTTTGCTATATTGTATGTGGGATGCACAAATGTTGCCTCCACCATAATATCGGATAGTTTCTTTTTTCTGTCCTTCAGATACGCCTTCACAAAATCCTTGAAGTAGATTATTCCCACAACATTATCAAGATCCCCGTCTATGACCGGATATCGGGAATAATTATTCTCCAGCATGATCTCCATGACCTCGTCAAGTTCAGCACTTTTATCTATAGCCATGACATTTAGTCTTGCAGTCATGACATCTCTGCTCTCTTTATCGGTAAACTCAAAGATATTTGTAATGAACTGAGCCTCCGAATCCTCTATCAGTCCCTGTTCATTTCCCTCGTTGACCATGGATATGATCTCTTCCTCTACCTTCTCCTCATCTGACTTTTTGTTAAAAATCTTCATACTTTAGCTCTTATCACCTCATAATTTTTTATTCATGATTTGTATATCACACAAGCTCTAGGCTGATCTTCAGTGCCTCATCTACTTTCTTAAGCACATCCTGATCTACATGGCACACCTTCTCCTTGAGCCTTTGTTTGTCTATGGTCCTAAGCTGCTCAAGAAGTATCACCGAATCCTTGGCGATATCACACCTTGTAGAATCCAGCTTTATATGTGTCGGCAGCTTAGGTCTCTTCATCTTACTTGTTATTGCTGCTATTATAACCGTTGAACTGTGCTTGTTGCCCGCCTCATTCTGAACCACTATAACAGGTCTTATACCGCCCTGCTCTGATCCGACAACGGGTCTTAAATCTGCATAATATATATCCCCTCGTCTGATAACCAATCTTATTCACCCCATAAATACTTTATAAATGTGGTTTCATACATATTAGATCCCCCGGCTTTTCAAAACGATCTGCCCCTTATCATATAATATGTATCCCACTCTAAAAAAAGTATTTCCAGTATCAGACCCGGTTATTCACGGACAAACATTGTCAGTCAAAAAGATAATTTACCTGACCGAGTTTCTCTCCGTTACTTATATATGTCCTTGGCACTCTTCTCGATATATTACATACCAGCTCATAGTTGAAACTGTTGGCAGGCTCCGCCACCTCTTCAACCGTGATCTTCTTATCTCCATCCTGACCGATAAGAATTACGTCATCTCTTACTTTTACACCATTTATATTACTCACGTCAACCATGAACTGATCCATGCACACCCTTCCTATGATAGGTGCATACTGTCCATGTATTATGACGCGTCCGACATTGGACTGTGCTCTTGGGTATCCATCCGCATATCCTGCAGACACTGTCGCAACCTTTATGTCATGATCCGCTATATAAGACCAGCCATATCCTATTCCTGTTCCCGCCTTTACATCCTTCACAAATATGACCTTTGATGTAAGGCTCATAGCAGGTTTAAGATCTGCTATGCTCTTGTCTACCTCCTCTGACGGGTAAAGTCCATATGTGACTATTCCGGATCTCACCATATCAAAGTCTGTATTGTCCATCTCCATGATACCTGCACTGTTGGAAATATGTCTGACTGGTATGTGTATGCCATCGTCTTCCAGCCGTCTGTTTATCCATCGGAACTTTTCAAGCTGTCCATTTGCAGCAGTCTTGTCAAGTTCATCTGCCTTGGCATAATGTGTAAATATTCCCTCTATATCAATACCAGGCATTTTACTTATTGCCTCTATATTGCTAACTCCCTCTTCATCACAGGAAAATCCTATCCTACCCATTCCTGTATCAACCTTTATATGTATCTTAGCCTTTGTGCCCATGCTCACTGCAATATCAGAAAGCTTTCTGGCATTATCTACATCATATATAGCCGGACGGACATCATATTTGAGCAGCAGCTCATAATCAACTGGATCTGTATATCCGAGTATCAATATAGGTTTGTCTATCCCAGCCATTCTCAGCTCCACTGCCTCGTCTATAAATGCCACCGCATAGAAGTCGACCATATCATCAAGCGCATGTGCCACCTCTATCGCACCGTGACCATATGCATCAGCCTTTATGACCGCCAACATCTTTTTATCTTTATCAATAAGAGACTTCATGACCGCTACGTTATGTCTTATGTTGTCAAGATTTATCACTGCCTGTACTCTGTTGTAATTACTATAGCTCCTCATATTTCGCTCCTTTTATCACCTGAGGTATGGCATCCACTATATCCCTGGCTATCATTCCATTTTTTCCCATGTGCTCAGCCGCCATATCACCAGCAAGTCCATGTACGAACACCCCAAGCTTTGCCGCATCATACGGCGAAAGCCCTGTGGCTATAAGTCCGGCTATCACGCCGGTGAGTACATCACCTGCACCTGCCGTTGACATGCCATTGTTACCTGATGTATTGATATATATGTCCTCGCCCTTGCTCACGCATGTTCTGGCATCCTTGAGCACATCTATAACATTATACTCCATGGCAAAGTCTTTGCACACCTTTAAAATATTCTTTTTTATCTCTGGTATGGATATCCCGGTAAGTCTTGACATCTCCCCCATATGCGGTGTCACGATCACATCTGCCCTGTGTCCGAGCAGCAATCCGCGATCCTCTGAAATCATATTAAGTGCATCAGCATCAACCACAAGCGGCTGCTCAGCCTCACATATAACATATTTCAGCATATCCTTCGATTCCTTAGATCTGCCAATTCCAGGTCCAATAATGATGACATCCGCCCACGTCACCGCATCACCGGCACACTTCATTGCCTCTTGATCATCAGCGTAAGTCATGAGCACAGCCTCCGGAACCCGCGTCCCGATGACAGCTCGATTATCCCTGTGTGTGTACACCTTCACCAGTCCTGCACCAGTCCTGTACACAGCCTCCGCGGCAAACACTGCAGCGCCAGACATCTCTCTGCTCCCTGCAATGACCGCAACCTTTCCATATGTTCCCTTGTTGGAATTATCGACTCTCCCTGGGAGACGTGTCAGATCTGATATATCATATGTGAACGCTACAGGGGCAACTGCATCTATCTCGCGCTTTACAAAACCGATATCCCTGACTTGCACAAGTCCAGCCATATCACAGCCAGGATGCAGAACAAGTCCTCTCTTGTTAAGTCCAAAAGTGACAGTCATATCTGCCTTAAACGCTGTGCCAAGTATCTGACCTGTGGTCGCATCAACTCCGGACGGAAGATCTATGGCAACCTTAAAGCCCGGCATATTGTTCATCTGGTCTATAGTGTCCTTCCAGATTCCCGCCACATCTCTTTTTAATCCTACTCCAAATATGCCATCAACTATCACATCATAGTCTTTTCCTGGAATCACATCAGTAACCTCGATGCCCATCTTTCTAACTATCTCAAGCTGATAAGCAAAGCTTTCGCTGACTCTTGATATGCCATTGATATAACATACATCCACATGATCTCCCTGCTGAGCCAGAAGTCTGGCCAGTGCCAGGCCATCACCTCCGTTGTTGCCGCCTTCCACCACCACAAGGCACTCCAGCCTGCCCGGAAGTGTTGCTGTCCTTCTTGCATTTATCTCATCTAAAATAGATATCGCTGCGCGTTCCATTAAAAGTATACCGGGAATCCCCCGCTCCTCAATGGTTCGTCTGTCTATCTCCTGCATCTCATCCCTGTCTGGAAGATAAAGCATATATATACATCTCCTCTTTACCGTTTTGTGATCATATCAAATGACCTCTTTATGTAACAAAACGGATAATTTCTCACGAAATTATCCGTTTTATCTAAGACCTGTCCGATTGTCTCCCAATTATCTCTTCTTGAGGAAATCAGGAATCTTTATACTTTCTGTCTTTGGTCTTGAAACGTGAACCGGCTCAACTGGTGTTGATGTGACCGGACTACTCTGCTGTGTTGTTGTGGCAGCTGTGTATGCTGGCTTTGAAACCGGCTCTGTCGCTGCTGTATTGTTCAGGAACGATGGTCTGCTGGCTGCTGATGTCTGTCCTGATGTACTATGTGTTCCTATGCTCTGTCCTGCATATGTAGCTGTTCTTGGCTCTGTTACAGGTGTTGTTGTAACTGCTGGCTTTGGAGTTGTCATCGTACCCATAGGTGACGCTGTTCCTGCATATCTTGATGTCACATCACTCTCGCCTGATCTCTCAAGGCCTGTAGCAATGATAGTAATACTGATATCCTCACCCATATTGTCATTGTCAACTGTACCAAATATGATGTTGACACCATCTCCAGCCTGCTCTGTAAGATATGTAACTGCATCATATGCCTCAACGATTCCAATGTTACCGGAGAAGTTGACGATAATATCTGTAGCACCTGATACTGTTGTCTCAAGAAGTGGCGAGTCCATAGCCTCCTTGATAGCATCAACTGCCTTGTTCTCTCCACTTGCTGAACCGATACCGATATGAGCGATTCCCTTATCTCTCATAACTGTCTGGATATCTGCAAAGTCAAGGTTGATAAGTCCTGGCTTGTTGATCAGGTCTGTTACACCCTGAACACCCTGCTGAAGAACCTGATCTGCCTTCTTGAGTGCATCCGGAATACTTGTTCTCTTATCACAGATCTGAAGGAGCTTGTCGTTAGGGATAACGATAAGTGTATCAACGTTCTCCTTAAGTCTTGCGATTCCCTCCTGAGCATTTCTCATACGAGGCTTGCCCTCAAAACCAAATGGCTTTGTTACTACACCTACAGTGAGGATTCCAAGATTTCTTGCCATCTCTGCAACAACAGGTGCTGCACCTGTTCCTGTTCCACCACCCATACCACATGTTACAAATACCATGTTGGCATCCTTGATGATATCAACGATCTCTTCTCTATTCTCCTCAACTGCGCTGGCTCCGATCTCTGGCTTTGCTCCGGCGCCAAGACCCTTTGTAAGTTTCTCACCTATCTGGATCTTTGTTGTAGCTCTGCTGAGTGAAAGTGCCTGCTTATCTGTGTTGATAGCGATAAGCTCCACTCCTTCAACATTCTCATCAATCATTCTGTTTACAGCATTATTACCTGCACCGCCGACACCGATAACAAGAATCCTTGCAGGTGTTCTCTCGTCATTTGATTTTATTTCAAGCACGGTTGCATCCTCCTTAATATTATTCTCTATTTCTCTACTTATCTTTTAAACTCTTTTATCCGCTTTACAGCATTAGTACCTATATAATACGATTTTTTATATCAATACGCAAGATTTTTTTATTTATTTTCTTTAAATATAACACTTCCATCGGATGCACTGTAATTCGACATATCAAGCGTACCCTTCTTTCCTTTCAGCGTGGACAGGATATTCTCAAGATTCATAAATTTGCTCTCAAGGTTGTCCGCATTTCCGATCTTTATCTTTATTCCATCCTTGTGAAGTATAAGGTTTTGCTTGTCATCATACGTTATTTTATCTATCTGTATGTTGTTTTTATATATAAGCTGCGTCATAGTCAGCACTTCCTGGAAGAAACTATTGTCTCCCACAGCCAGTTTCTTTCCCTGCTCGACGCTGTCACTTGTGAGTCCCTCTATGCACGGAACATCATCCAGTTTTTTGTCAGAGATCTCAAGCACAATTCCATCTCCATCAAAGTATGCATACTTGTCCCCTGTCTTTATACATCCCGCCATAGCCTTCTCGTAAGCCGTTATTGATATGGTGTTCCTGTTCACATATGACACATCTATCTTGTCTATAAATGTCACATCTCCAGGAGGATTTATCCGATTATTCAGGAGGAAGAACAATGTATTGCTTATCTTCTTACCGCCTGTAACTATCTCCTCCATCTGCTGATCCGTGTAATGATCTGTTCCACTGACTTTTACATTTTTCAGCTTATAACTGCTGTTTATCACCGCAAGTGCTATCACTGATACCACGATCACAACCAGCAGGACACGGAGCAGAATGCGAAGTATTCTTGCAGCCTTCGCGCGTCTCTTTTTTCTTCTCTCCAGTTTCTCCTGCTTTAATCGCTGTCTCTGCTCTATCTCCTGTGGAGTAGGCTTTCTCTTTACCTTTTTCTGTTTTACCGGTTTCCTGTCAGCTTTTTTACTTGGAGATTTTTTATTATCATTGCGCCGGCGGCGATCATCCTCCGGTGATCTCCTTTTTGATGGAGCATTCCGCCGTTCACCATCCACTGTTCTGCGCTTTCCGGACACCTTCCTGCGTTCATCTTCTGCCATTCGGTTATTTGTCCTGGAAACATGTCTATCCTCATCTGCATGCTGAACCCGCCTTTTATCCACAGGGACACGAACCCGACCGTCCAGTCGTCTTCCCGTCTCAACATCAACCTTTCCGCTGTTTCGTCTTGCAGCCGCTACATCCACATTTCGGCTCTTTCTGCTTTGATCTTCCATCCGTCCTGTTCTCGCAGCACTGCTGTCTGTTCTGTCATACTTACTGCTGTGTGGATTTCTGGAAACCGGCGCAACCTTGACATCACCAGTTTTCCTGTTACGCCTCTGTGCGCCATCATCCCTCACAACGCCTCTCTGAGCCGCCATATCCACACTATAATCGTGGAGATTACGCCTCGATGCAGTTCTATCTGACGTTCTGCCGCCGGGTCTGACATTCGATCTGACATTTGTCCTCGCATCCGGTCTGGAGTTTGCTCTGCCGTCCGGTCTTCTGCCTGATCGGTTGTTCACCCTATTATTTCTATTGTTAACTCTACCGTTATTAGTTCTGTTGTCTTCACTCATCAATATCTTCCTTTTAAGGATCCGTCATCCATCGGTTTACGTGTTATCACTGTTCATGTCTGTATCTCCGACACTCCACTCCGTGCTACAGACATCACTATTCCTATCTCCGTGAGAATAAAGATGATCGAACTTCCGCCATAACTTATAAAGGGCATAGGAACCCCTGTCGGCGGTATCGTGTTTGTTACAACCCCCATGTTTATGAGCAGCTGAACTGCAACATGAGCCATAACTCCGCAGGTGACCAGACTTCCAAAACGGTCCCCCGCATTCATCGCGATCAAAGCCAGTCTATACAGAAATATCACAAAGAGCGTTATCAAGATCACCGCTCCAACTATACCAAGTTCCTCACACACGACAGAAAATATCATGTCATTGTGTGATTCCGGGATAAACCCCATCTTCTGTACGCTCTTGCCATACCCCAGTCCAAACAGACCGCCTGACCCTACTGCATACAGAGACTGCACTGTCTGATATCCGTCCGCATACTGCTCCGGGGCAAGCCAGATTCTCACTCTGTCCGCCCTGTATCCCGCAAACAATATAAACAGCACACATCCAACTATACCACATATTCCTATCACAATAAAATGCTTTATGCCCGGACTTGCTACAAACAATATCACAAACATGATGCCAAAACATATTATTGCCGTGCTGAGATTCTCAACACCTATAAGTACAATTGTGATCACAGGGAGTGCCATTACCCTGATCAGACACCCTGCTCTGTTCAGATCCCTGCTCCTCATTGCCGCCTGCGACGCCGTGTACACGGTTATTGCAAGCTTTGCATATTCGGACGGCTGAAAGCCCACAGGTCCTATATATATCCATCTCGATGATCCGTGACTGGCTGTTCCTATCACAAGCACCAGGATCTGCAACAGCAGAGATGACAAAAGAATGACCTTTGAATATCTGAAAAAAAACAGATGGTCTATCCTCGATACAAGCCACATTCCAGCCACCGCCGTAAGCATGTATACCGTCTGTCTCTTAAAAAAGTATGTACCATCCCCATACAGATCCATAGCTCTGTAGCTGCTCGTGCTGTAGATCATGGCAAGCCCAAATAACAGAATCATGACCAATACGATCAGCATAGGTAAATCCATATATCCGTCTCTGGAATCCATCCGATGCTTTCGTGCTTTGGTCTTTCTATCTTCTGAAACTACAGGGCTGCCATTCAATCACATCACTCCTTATAGCCTCTTACATATTCCTTGAACATTGTTCCACGTTCCTCGTAGTTTTTGAACTGTCCCCAGCTTGCACATGCAGGGGAGAGAAGAACGGCATCGCCATCAACTGCATTTTCATGACAGTATGCAACCGCCTCCTGCAGATTCTCCTCAAATACTATTGAATTAAATCCATGTCTCTTTGCACAATCTGCTATCTTCTGAGCCGTCTGTCCAATAAGCACAAGGCACTTAACTTTACCGCCAAATGCCTCTATCCACTCATCATACTCGGAACCTTTATCGTATCCACCACCGATGAGGTATGTAGGTGATACCATCGCCTGAATACCCTTTATGGCAGCATCTGGGTTTGTTCCCTTTGAATCATTATAATATGCCACACCGTTTATCGTATCGACATACTCTATTCTATGCTCGACGGCCTTGAATGATGTTGCAACATCTCTTATTATTTCTACAGGTACTCCCATGTAGTACGATATACCAACCGCCGCAAGTACGTTCTCAACATTGTGCGCACCGAGCAGTTTAAGATCACTGAGTGCCAGCACATTTATCTTTTTGTCGCCGTCCTCAAGCACTATATTTCCATCCTCAACGTACACACCACCGGCTGGTTTTTCCAGTCTGCTGAAATATACGACACGGACGTGGGACTTTGCTTTCTCCCCCATGGCTCTTGTATGCTCATCATCATAGTTAAGCACAGTCACATCATCCATGGTCTGGTTCTTAGTTATAGAAAACTTCACATTGCCGTAGTTCTCAAATGTATAATGTCTGTTCAGGTGATCCGGAGTAAGATTAAGTATCGCACTCACATTTGGATGAAAGTCTATGATAGTCTCAAGCTGGAAACTGCTTATCTCTGCAACAGTATCCGAGCTGTCGTCCGTCTCATCACACTTTTCTGTGTATGGTATTCCTATATTTCCAACCACGATTGTGCTGGAATTGTATGCCTTCACTATCTCGCCCACAAGAGCGGTTGTAGTCGTCTTGCCATTCGTTCCAGTTATGGCTGCTATCTTACCCTTTCCATAATGATATGCAAGCTCTATCTCGCTCCATATAGGTATTCCCGCATTTCTTACAATATCTGTGAATGGAGCATCAACCGGTATTCCAGGGCTTATGACCATGAGCTGTGATGCCGAGAGCGCCTCCTCGCTGAGCTCGCCCAGAACAACATTTACAAGATCTGAACCATCAAATGATTCCTTTATCTTATCTGCATCTCTGTCTTTGTTCTCATCAAACAGATATACCGAAACTCCATGCTTTATCAAAAGTTTCGTAGCACTGATTCCACTTTTTCCTGTTCCTGCTACTATCGCTGTCTTTATCTCCATAATCTTCACCATGGCGCAGCCTGCGCCATTTTCTCCTTTCTATGGCTATATTGAATCCATTAAAGTGCCAGAAGTCCCACAACACAGAGCACCGCCGTCACGATAGAGAATATTGCAACGACCTTTGACTCTGGCCATCCACCAAGCTCAAAATGATGGTGTATAGGTGCCATTCTGAACACTCTCTTGCCTGTGAGCTTAAATGATACAACCTGTATTATTACTGACAATACCTCAAGGAAGTATATAAACGCTATTATAACTATAAATATTGGCATCTTGAGCATGTATGCTGTGGATGCCACAAATCCTCCGAGTGCCAGAGAACCCGTGTCTCCCATGAACACCTTTGCAGGGTATACATTGTATACCAGGAATCCGAGAAGACATCCAACTGCAGCACATGCCACAGGGGCAACACCTGAGCCGGTTCCAACTGCAACAACTGCGAAGAATGTCGCAATGAGCACCGTGACTGATGATGCCAATCCGTCAAGACCATCTGTAAAGTTGGCGCCATTTACAGTTCCAAGCACGATAAAGAACAACAGCACCACATATAGAACATTATTAAGCTGTACTGTCTTGCCCACAAATGGGATTATAAGTTCGTTGTTGATCGTTGAGTACTTCTCAACATAATATGCAAATACACCGGTGACAACTATCTGACCCAGCATCTTCTGCCATGCACGAAGACCCATGGATCTCTTCATTACCACCTTGATGTAATCATCTATAAATCCTATAAGGCCAAATCCCAAAGTTACAAAAAGAACCGGGAGGACATCAGGATAATCTTTCATATATATAAGAGTCGTGATTGTAAATGAAAGCAGTATGATGAGACCACCCATTGTAGGTGTACCTGCTTTTTTGAGATGCGCCTGTGGACCATCATCCCTGACAAACTGTCCAAACTTCAGTTTCTTCAAAAATGGAATCACTATTGGACATAACACTACGCTGATGCAGAACGCGATCACTACCGGTAAAATAATCTTTAAATCTAAATTCATTTTGTACTCCTTACCTGTCCACACAACATGGACTATGTATTTCTTTTACTGTTTTCAGACTGTCATAAATTTAATACTCATTTGATGCTTTGTCAATTCCCAAATAGGGAAGAATGTTCAAAAATATGTCTCTCACCACCGGCGCCGCTATGGTTCCGCCATAATAGGTTCCCTCCGGCTCGTCTATCAGGATTGCCGTCATGACAACCGGATCATCCGCAGGGGCAAAACCTATAAACGATGAAATGTATCTTCCAGTACCTCTGGGCAGTTTCTCACTGGTTGCGGTCTTACCTCCTATCCTATACCCCTCTATGGCACATTTTGAACCTCCTCCTTCCGCAACTACCCCCTCCAGCATCTCTCTCATCTGCAGGGATGTGCTTTCCTTTATCACCTGGCTCTTCTCCCCAAATGTCAGCACACTTGTCTCCCCGGTCTCGCTGTCGACCACCCTCTGTCCTATATGCGGCGTTATGCTGTGCCCGCCATTTATGATCGATGCTACAGCCGACATAAACTGTATCGGAGTCACCTGGAACGACTGTCCAAATGACATAGTTGCTAGCTCCACCGGTCCTACATTTTCTTTTTTGTGCATTATAGAATTCGCCTCACCCGGCAGATCTATCCCACACCTGTCAAATAATCCAAGTTTGTGGTAATACTCATACATTGCATCAACACCGGTCCTCTCACCTATATCCATAAATGCAGGATTGCACGAATTCATAAGAGCCTGCTCCAGACTCTGACTTCCATGCCCCGTTGTCTTACTGCAACGTATCCTTCTGTCCTCAACTATCCTGTATCCCGGACAGTAGAAGGAATTGCTTTTGTCCACTGCCCCAGTCTCAAGTGCCGCGGTGAGAGTTATCATCTTTGCAGTTGATCCCGGCTCATAAGTATCACTTATAAGATAATTTCTCCACATATTATTCAGCTTATCCATCTGGCTCATCGCTGTCTGTGCCTGTTCCTGCCCGGATGTTCCTGGCTCATCAGTTATCAGCTCAAATGGTTTATTTAGATTATATTCCGGCGCATCCACCATCGCATATATCTCACCATTTTCGGGATTCATGACCAGCACGCACACTCTGTTTGCATTTTTTTCAGTCAGCACCTTGTACGCCGCCTGCGTGGCATATTTCTGTATATTTATATCTATCGTCGTCACCAGGTCATTTCCGGGGATTGGGTCTGTGCGGGTCTCCGCATACTCCGCAAGTTCGATCCCCCGGGCATCGGTTACAGCATTTATACTGCCGGAAACGCCCGTGAGCACGCTGTCATATGACACCTCAAGTCCCAGTATGCCCTGATTATCTGCACCGGTAAATCCCAGCATTTTTGACGCCAGTTCATCATATGGATAATTTCTCTTGTAATCCTCATCCACCTTTACCCCTGACAGTCCTGCTGCCTTTATCAGGCCTCCGGTCTCCTCGTCAACATTCACGGCTATTATCTCCCTGGAAGAAACCTTAGTGACCTTTTTCCTTATCTCCTCCGGTGATTTGTCCAGATACTTCTCCAGAAGGCCTATCACCTCTTCCTCATCATCGATCTGACTGTGTATCACCGACACAGAGCACACTGCCCTGTTATCAGCCAGGATATTGCCGTTTCTGTCATATATCCTGCCCCTGGGAGCCTTTATGCTCCTCTCCCTCTCATGCAGATCCTCCGCGCGTTCACTGTAGTACTCCGCCTTGACAACCATTATGTACGCCAGTCTGCCAACTATCACAGCGGCAGCTATACACACCAGGGCAAAGACATATTTTATCCTGCGTCTGTTATAGCTGTATACTCTCACTCACATAACCTGTATTTTTTTACTATAGTATTACAGCTCCACCCATTCTATTCCACAAAGACAAAAACAGCCCACGGATATATTTGTCATATATACCCATGGACTGTTGTTTATCTGTCACTCGCCGTCTGAATAATCTGATCCATCATCCGAATAAGATTCATCCCCAGATGTATCATCCGTATATGAATCATCCGTGTATCCACCGTCATCCGACGAATCATCCGTGTACGACGAATCATCCCCCGATGAATCGTCAACATAAGAGTCATCCGTCACATCGCCATCCGATGTATCATCCGTATAACTGTCATCTGTTTCATCTGCTGCCTCAGTGTCATCCACTGAAGTATCCTCTGCTGCCGCATCCTCATCTATGGTCGATGTCAAAGGCTCCTCTGTTCCATCATATGCTACATCTTCTGAATTGGTGGCATACACATTGAGATACGGGAGCAGATCAGACATAACCTGATTAAAAAGCTTTGCTCCTGCTCCTGAACCTTCCTGATCCTCAAGATTTGGTTCATCTACTACTACATATAACATTATCTGTGGATTTTCAACAGGTGTAAATCCTATAAATGATAATACATATTTTCCATTTCCTCGTGGAAGTTTCTCTGCGGTACCCGTCTTACCACCGATGGTATACCCCTCTATTCCAGCTGCATATCCTGTTCCCTCTTCAACTACCGCCTGAAGATATGTTCTGAGGTAGTCTGAAACTTCTTTTGATATTGTCTTTCTCACAAGCACAGGCTCTATATCCTGTACAACATTGCCATCATCATCAAGAAGTCTCTTTACCACATGTGGAACGTAATAGTTTCCGCCATTTATGACTGAGCAGAAACCTGCTGCCATCTGTATCATGGATGTGGTAACACCCTGTCCAAATGAGGATGTAGCAAGCTCCATCGGGTGAAGATACTTTGCGCTGTACTTAATACCCGTTGTCTCACCCTGAAGATCTATTCCGGTCTTAGATCCTATATTGAATATTTCCTGATATTTGTCAAATGTCTCAGGACCTTCCTTCTCAGCTATCTGCATAAGTGCATCATTACACGATACCGCAAGCGCCCTCTTGACATCCACTGTTCCATGACCTGCTCTGTAACTACAGTAAACCGGTGACTCGCCTTCCACCGGGGTCTGTGATCCATCACAATAGAATTCATCACCGTCAGAGATCACATTGTCCTCCATGGCTCCGGCTATCGTAAGTGCCTTGTATGTTGAACCAGGCTCAATGGCATCGCTTATACAATAATTCTGCCAGAGATAATTGAGGGCTTCACTCTTCTGTTCTTTTGTAAAATGACTTATGGTGTCCTTAAACTCCTCTTCGGTCATGGCTGAGAAATCATAATCTACCTCTTCTGTCTTAACGTTCTTCTTTTCCTCTGTTGTCTCCGTGGTGTCAGCATCCTCTGTCTGATCGTTTTTTTCCGTAGTCGCAGTTGTCGCCTCGGTAGCCTTCTCCGCTGCCTTCTCCGCTTTCTTCTTATTCTCCGAATCATCCAGATATACACCTTCTGTAGATTTCTCTGTGGATTTCTCTACTGATATGAGACTGTCTGCAGCCTCGTCTGCTCCATCTACCTCCACTTCCTGCGTTATTGGAACTATCTGGCTCTTGAGTGCCTCCAGATTTGATGCATCATTTGGATCATAAACTCTTGAGCTTGCCATTCCAAGCACCTCTCCGTTGTTTGGATCCATTGCTATTATACCTATCTGCTTTGCACCGGTATTCTGCATGTACTCGGATATGTTATCCTCTATTATCTTCTGGATATTCATATCAATGGTGGAAACCACTGTCTCACCATTCTGAGCAGGCACCGTCTCTGAATCAAGTCCATCGCTGCCTGTCATGTAACTGTATGACTTGCCGTCAACTCCATTCAGCTCATCATTGTAATATCCTTCTATTCCATACTGTCCAACATTTCCATCAACCGTGTATCCGAGCAAATGGCATGCCAGAGTACCATTTGGATAGTTTCTCTTGTACTTTGTCTCAAAATACACTCCTACAACGTTCTCTCCCTCATCAGACTTGCAGTAATTCTCAAATTCCCTGACCTTATCATACGTCAGATCCTGAAGTATATTCTGATAATATCCGTAATCACCCTCTATAGCCAGTTTCTCGTCTAATTCTGTCTCGGATATATCAAAGAATTTCAATATAGCTGCTCTTGTCGCTGTCTGATACTCAGGCTTTAATCTTATATTGTTAGGCTCGATTATCAGACTGTATGTTTTCTCGCTGTTTGCAAGGACATTGCCATTTCTGTCCAGTATCTCACCTCTCTCATACGGAATGGTTGAAGACTCATAATTTTCCTGCAGTACCACAGCCTCCGAATACTCTTTTCCATTTTTTATGTTTATCTGCAGAACACGTATGGTAAATATAATCATGGCAATGATTATCACAACAACCGCCCATCTGCTCTTTTTCCTCATTCCTTCCAAAAATGATCTCGATCTCGCTGACATCTGATCTTACCACCTCTTTCTCAAAAAATTATCCCTGAGGTTTACTTGACCTCAGGGACATCCTTGTACTGTATTACATAATCATCACTATTCTGCGAATAGTATAAAGTTTGTCCCGGCTGTGAATATACCATGCCGAGCTTTTCTGTTGCAATATCATATATCTCACTCAAGTCAACCATAGAATCCAGACCCGCGCTGTATCCCGTGTTCTCATCAAGCTGAGCTGCCACCTGCTCCTTGAGGTTCGCCACTGTATTCTTTGCAACCCTCACATCAGAGATAAGCTTGAGAAGATAACAGCAAAGTGCAACCGCCACGATTATTGCAGCAACCATTCCCGCTGTATACCTTATCTGTGCGTTCGTAGCCGCCCTTCTCTCAGCCTCCCGAGCTGCCTTGTTTCTTCTGTCATCCTCGGTCAAATGAGATCTTCTGGCCGGCTGCGGTGTCATCGCCGGCGCCGCCGAACCACCTACATACTCTCCTCTGTACGCCCTGCGTCCAGTTCTATTTGATTCATTCAATTTTCCTGCAGAACTCTTTACATTATAATGTCTTCTATCTGCCATCAATAATCGCCTCTTTCATTTATATGTCAAATTGCTTCAAACACCCTGAGTTTTGAGCTCTTTGATCTTGAATTCTCTGTTAGCTCCCTCTCACTCGGTATGATCGGTTTTCTCGTTATAACCTTACCGAGCGGTTTCCTTCCACATGTACACACCGGGAAATTCGGTGGACATATACATGGATTTTCATTTTTTCTAAATGCAAGTTTCACTATCCTGTCCTCAAGGGAGTGGAACGTGATTATGCATAATCTTCCTCCCGGATTCAGACTGGCTATCATGCCGTCTATGGAATCCCTCAAGACATCAAGTTCTCTGTTAAGTTCTATCCTTATAGCCTGAAATGTCTGCTTTGACGGATGTCCCTGTCCATTTCTTGCCTTTGCCGGAATTGAACCACGGATTATATCGTTGAGTTCCTCCGTAGTCTCTATCTCCTTTTTCTCCCGGTACTTGCAAATGTGATACGCAATACTCTTCGCATATCTCTCCTCTCCATAATCTTTAAGTATCCTGAACAGTTCTGTCTCTGAATACTCATTGACAATGTTCTTCGCCGTCTTAGCCTGACGGTTGTCCATCCTCATATCCAGTGGAGCATCAACTCGATATGTGAATCCTCTATCCGCATTATCGAGCTGATATGAAGAAACTCCCAGATCAAGGAGTATCCCGTCCACCTTCTTTATGTCCAGTTCATCCAAAATTCTTCTGAAATTCTGATAGTTGTCCCTTACTATAGTCACTTTGTCTCCGTAAGGTTCCAGCCTTTTACTTGCAGCAGCTATGGCATCCTCGTCCTGATCGATGCCTATAAGTCTGCCCCCTTCTCCAAGTCTTTTGACGATCTGTTCTGAATGTCCGGCACCTCCCAATGTGCCATCCACATAAATGCCATCAGGCTTTATATTCAGATTATCTATGGTCTCCTCAAGCAAGACCGACTTGTGTGCAAATTCCATACTCAACTACCATTCTTCTCTTAAAAACTAAAATCAAGCTCATCAAGCTTGTCTGCAAGCTCTGCCATACTCTCGTCATCAGTAATGTTCTCGTCGCCTTCCCAGTTAACCTTGCTCCAGATCTCAGCCTTCTCACCATTACCGATAATAACGACATCCTTATCGATCTCTGCGTACTCTCTCTGTTTCGGGGAGAGAAGAATTCTTCCCTGTCCATCCGGTTCGCACTTGACCGCACCTGAAAGGAAACGTCTCTTAAATGTTCTCGCCGTTCTGTTGGTCATTGGGAGCTTGTTCAGTTTTTCAACAAACTGTTCCCACTCATCCATACTGTACACGTACAGACATTTATCAATTCCCTTTGTCACCATAAATGACTCGCCCAGCTCTGCGCGGAGTTTAAGAGGCATGATCAGTCTTCCTTTTGCATCAAGCTTATGTTCATATTCACCTGATAAGCATCTGGACATTCAGATCTCCTCCTCTCGTTACTTTCACCACTTTTCACCACACAGTTTCACTATGGCGCCACTTGTAACCACTATTCTATACTATTGCCCCTCAAAATGCAACCCCGTTATACCAAAAAACTGCGCTTGAAAGCGCAAAAAAGCCTGTAGATTCAACACTTTTTTGTGTTAAACCTACAGGCTCTTTTTCTGTGGGGGCAAATCCCATTTTTTTACCACTCTGTGGGGGATTCTCCCTTATATATGTCTCTTACTAATAATTATTTAATTATGATCGTTCTGCTTATGAGAAAAAATCTTGGTCTGATTTATTTATTTTTGTTTGTTTTTGCTCATTTTCTCCGCTTTTTTACCGTCCTCCAGGATTTCAGTACCACCAGTCTCCACCGATTGTTCCTCAGTTACACTTGCCTCCACATACTGACCTTCTGCTCCACTGATCTCCACTGCTGGCCAGCCTTTCTTTGCGCACCTTACATAATTTACCACAAGAAGGATAGCCGCAACTATGAAACACACAAGCGCAAGTACCTGGGACACTTTTATTCCCGTATTGCCTATCATAAGAGAATCACTTCTGAGTCCCTCAATAATGAATCTTCCAAGGCCATAGCCACCCACATATATAAGCGCAAACTCGCCTTTAAATTTTTTGTGCTTTCTATATATAAACAAGAACACGAGCAGCATCAGATTCCATAGAGACTCGTACAGAAATGTCGGGTGAACTGTGATACAGTCCATACCGTCTATATTCACCACATTGTCAAGCATCTTCTGTGTGATGACACCGGTTCTCTCCAGATAATCAAGGTTGCCTTCTGATCTGTAATAATCAAGCGGGATAGCCATAGCCATCTTACTGTTTGTGTAGGCACCAAACGCCTCTCTGTTGAAGAAATTGCCAAATCTTCCAAGTATCTGTCCGATAAGTATTCCAAATGTAGCTGTATCCGCCATGAGAACAAAATTGACTTTTCTCACTTTACAGAAGATGATCGCCGTGATGATTCCGGCTATAATTCCTCCGTATATGGCAAGGCCGCCACCCCTGATATTCAACATGGCTTTGATCGTCGCTCCCACATCACCCTTTACAACATACTGATCAAGTCTGAACAATATATAATAAAGTCTGGCTCCCAGTATCGCCGGAATAATGAGTATCAGTATAAAATCCAGATAAGTCTCAGGATCCTGTCCTGTTCTCTTGGCCTCTTTTGTGACAAGCACATAAGCCAGCAGGAAACCTATCATGATGATGATTCCATAGAATCTTATCTCAAAACTTCCTATACTTATATGATCGCCTATGTTCTTTAGTGTTATCCCAAGATTCGGGAAAAATATATTTCTAAAGTACTCTGATATCTGCGTCATATCATTACATCCTCCTATACTCTATATGTAATCACATGACTTCTTTAAACATTAAACTTAAAGAGGATTACATCTCCATCCTCAACCACATACTCCTTGCCTTCCTGCCTCACAAGCCCCTTTTCCTTTGCAGCAAGCATACTTCCACAGTCCATGAGATCCTTGTAGCTGACAACCTCAGCCTTGATGAAACCTCTCTCAAAATCTGAGTGTATC
The DNA here is from genome assembly GCA_050874325.1 of Coprococcus sp. Lineage (GTDB taxonomy): Bacteria > Bacillota > Clostridia > Lachnospirales > Lachnospiraceae > Coprococcus. The sequence goes on from JBNMKK010000004.1 coordinate 149,328, forward strand.
TTTCCAGCTGCTCCCGGAGCCTTTGTTCCTTTCTTGATGGTCCATGCCCTTGACTCTGTCTCTCCTGCTGTGAGGTAGCTGATGAGTCCGAGAAGTGAATAGCTAGCCTTGATAAGCTTGTCAAGACCTGACTCCTTTACTCCGAGATCCTCGAGGAACATCTTCTTCTCCTCATCGTCAAGCTCTGCAAGTTCCTGCTCTATCTGAGCACACACAACAAATACTTCCGCATCGAAGTCCTTCGCATACGCCTTTACCTTCTGTACATTCTCATTTGATGCGCCATCATCTGCTATATCGTCCTCACCGACATTTGCAGCAAATATAACTGGTTTCCAAGTGAGCAGATTGTACTCCTCGATCCATGCCTGCTCATCCTCATCTGTCACCTCTATTGTCTTCGCAAGCTTTCCATCTTCAAGATGAGCCTTGATCCTCTGCTGGAAGTCAAGCTCCTTTGCCAGCATCTTATCATTTCTTGCGCCTCTGATCGTCTTGGCTATTCTTCTGTCAAGAACCTCTATATCTGAGAATATGAGTTCCAGATTGATAGTCTCTATATCTCTGATAGGATCAACGGATCCGTCAACATGGATGACATTCGTATCCTCAAAGCATCTTACAACATGAACGATGGCATCAACCTCTCTGATATTTGCAAGGAACTGATTTCCAAGTCCCTCTCCCTTTGATGCACCCTTTACAAGTCCTGCAATATCCACAAACTCTATCACTGCAGGTGTTGTCTTGGCTGAGTTGTACATCTCTGTGAGCCTGTCCAGTCTCTCATCTGGAACTGCAACTATGCCCACATTTGGATCTATTGTACAGAATGGATAATTAGCAGATTCTGCTCCCGCCTTTGTAAGTGAATTGAAAAGTGTACTCTTTCCCACGTTTGGAAGTCCTACGATACCTAATTTCATTTTTCTATTTTCCTTTCTTAAGGCCTTTATTTTACCTGTTTTATAAGGGCAAAAAAGCCCCCAATAGCACGGTAATTGTACTACATCGGGGGCATAATTTCAATGTTTATAATTGTGTACGCCATTTTCTCGAAACTACAACATAGAATATCACATTCAAGACTATACCTGCACATGTGGCTATAGGTGCAGCAAGTCCTATTTTGGTGAGACTCGCATTTGGCTGTATACTCATATAATATGCAAGAGGCAGCCTCACAAGCAATGTCTGTATCAATCCCTGTATCATGACCCACAAAGATTTCTCATGTCCATTGAAATAACCTATCATGCTGAACAGAACCGCGGTGACTATCGTCTCCGGCGCAAAGCCCTTAAGATACTCAAAACCCTTCTGGACAACCTCTGTATCATGTGTAAACAGCGCTGTCAATCTGTCACCGAAGAACCATACTCCTATGAACACCACAACGCCCACCGCTATACCTATCTCCATTCCGGTAAACATCGCTTTTCTGGCTCTGTCTTCCTTGCCCGCACCTACATTCTGGGATACAAATGATGCCATGGACTGCATTAGCGCACTTGGCACCAGCATGGCAAAATTAACTATCTTGCAGGCAACACCATATCCGGATGATGCCTCCAGACTGAGTTTATTGATAAATGCACATAGAGCAAGGAATGACATCTGAGTCAGGAACTCCTGAAGTGCCAACGGCAGCCCGACTGAGAGCAGTCTCTTGCACTGTCTGTTCAGTCTGAAATCCTTCCTTGATATCTTAAAAGGCAGTTTTCTCTTCTTCAATAATCCCAATGCCAGTACCACACTCACAGCCTGGGCAACCACTGTCGCTATCGCCGCACCGGCAGCATCAAGATGACATCCGGCAACCAGTATCAGGTCGCCCACAATGTTCACACCACATGCAACCGCAACAAATATAAGCGGTGATCGGCTGTCTCCCAATCCTCTGAAAATTGCCGTGAGCACATTGTACGCGATTATGAACAATATTCCGCCGCCGCATATCCTCACATATGACACAGTGAGTGTCACCGCCTTCTCTGGCGCCTGCATGAGAACGGACAAAGGATGCGCAAACACAACCATGACGAACGCAAGCACGACAGCCAATATTGCAAATACCACCGTTGCACCGCCCAAAAGTTCCCCTATCTGATCTGTGTTCTTCTCTCCTATATACCTCGCTATCAACACTGTGACGCCCATCGCCAGTGACGTCATCACAAATGTGACCAGATTGAGGATCTGGCTGCCTGTCGATACGGCTGACAATCCCGCCGTTGATCCAAATCTTCCCACTACAAGCAGATCCACTGCACCATATGCCGCCTGTAGTACCAGTGCTCCCAGGATTGGTCCCATGAACGGAACAAGTTTTTTAATTATACTTCCCTGGGTAAAGTCTGTTTTATCCTGTACACTCATCTTATATCCTGACTCCTTTTACTCATAACTTCATACAGCTTTTCAATAAGCTCTATCATTGTGTCTGCGCTCTCATCTGTGATATCTCCCAGCGCGCTGCCCAGATCACTAAAATACTCATCTACATATTTATCCACCAAATCTCTGCCGGTCTGTGTACTCCTTATGTACACATATCTTCCATCGGATTCAGAAGTTTTTTTCTCCACAAAGCCAAGCCGCTCCATATCCTTGATGGTCTTTGTGACTCCCGGTCTTGGGAGTCCAAGTTCATCACTGATATCACTGACCTTCACCTCAGACTCAGCCCTCTCAAGTCTCGTTATCACATCAAGATAATGTATATGAGTCGGTGTGACTCCATTTGGCAGTTTGGGCATCATATCCCTGACCCTTTTCGCCTGGTAACAGGCATCCATAACCTGTTTTATCTTTTCCTTTGTCATAGCTCTCCTTTTCCTTAATAAAATGGTCGCCAACATTCCTGGACGATATCATCATTTGTTATCATCAGTAATTACCTTAGGTAATTACCATTAGTAAGTATATTTATATCTTCTCTGTTTGTCAAGTTCTTCTCAAATATAAACTTTGGACTCATGTGCAGGAATGCCACCTGATGAATCTTCAATCAAAAAGCCCCACCCGCTTTTCATGCAGGTGGGACCATCTTTACTTCATCAATAAAACTCACTACTTAAGACCTGATTTGATCGAACTTCTTCTTAAATTTGTCACGATTTAAGTTTACTATATGCCTGCGCCGACAGAACATCCACCAGGACAGGCAGCACCATCATCACAACAGGAAATACTACTCCCAAGTCACCTGATATCATGGTTACAATCCAGATGAGTACCAATATGCTGCTGACAATTATATTGAACACAGCATTGCCCCTGAGAGTCTTTATGCCCTTATCATATCTGCCCGCTACGAAACTTCTTTTCTGACTTCCAAGACATGAGAATCCTACTATTGCAATGACCGCGCAAAAAATTGCAGCAAATCCAAACGCCATCGCGAATATCAACACAACGCCCCATGCAAGTCCCATTGCAAATGTTCCAAACACTCCGCCAATAACTTCATATCCAGCAGTGATACTATTACTGTCTATATCATTGAGGCTGTCCCCCGCAGCCTTTGTCGCATCTCCAATGCTAAGTGAAAGTGCAGCAAAAATTAGCACTCCAACCACTACCAAAGCCGCAAGCACTACATGTATTATTGCCACAGCCTTGAGATTACTCCTCGCTCCATTTACATCCATCCTTCTTATCCTCCCTTTCGTCCCTGACATATTATTCTATTGCCAATTTCACATAATACTTTCTACATACTATAATATTACTCTTCTAATTACAATTTAATTAAAATTATAATTTCACCTGACTCAGATCAGATATCTTCCAATAAGTCCCACCAATACCTGCATTGCCCCCGAAAGCAGCATGACCCACACAGGATTCAGCTTAAACTTTCTCAGTAACACAATGCTTAAGACAAATATAACCACAATGTTCCACTTCGTTCCAGCCAGACTGATCATATCGAGCCCCATCCAGACCGCTGTGACAAATATCGAAACGCCTGCCGATGCTATCATAGCCACGACCGCTGGTCTTATGCCCCCCAGCAGTTCCTGGAACACATCCATCTTTCTATATTTCATATACAATCTTACTATTATGGTGACTATTATACATGACGGAAGTATACATCCCAGAGTAGCTACCACCGCTCCTGCATATCCCGCCACTCTGAGGCCCACAAACGTTGCCGAGTTGACCGCTATAGGACCGGGTGTCATCTGCGATATAGTCACAAGGTCTGTAAATTCCGACATGGTCATCCAGCCGTGTATCTTCACTATCTGTCCCTGTATGAGCGGCATGGCTGCATATCCACCGCCAAAGCTGAAAAGGCCTATCTGAAAGAAACTGAGAAATAACTGTAAATAAATCACCGCACATCTCCCCCTTCATCACTGTCTTTTTCAGAGGTCTTAACCGATGAGTTTTTCTGATCACCAGCCCTTCTTCTCTCGATCTGTCCCCTCACAAGCCCTATGATCCCACATGTAATGACTATAAACACAACATTTATTTCCAATATGTAGGATGCGACAAATGCACCTATCATGATCAATATCCCCAGATCATCCCTCTGCTTTACTATGTCTGCTCCCATATCATATGTGACTGATGCGATAACCGCAGCAACACCTGCCTGCATCCCTTCCAGCATCTGACTGATCACCCAGTTGCTCCTGAATGCATTGTAACAGTACGATATAACAGATATTATGACAAATGGCGGTATGATAGTTCCGATTATCGCCACCAGTGCCCCGGCTATCCCTGACAACTTATACCCCACCGCAATAGCTCCGTTTACCGCAATAGGTCCTGGCGACGACTGAGCTATCGCCACAAGATCAAGCATCTCATCCTGCTCTATCCAATGTTTTTCATCAACAAACTTTTTCTTCATAAGTGAAACGACGACATAGCCACCCCCAAAGGTAAATGCACTTAGATATAATGTTGTTATGAATATCTTTATAAGAGTTTTGCCCTTTCTCTTTTCTTTTTCCATAATATGCCTTTCTCGTGAAAACGTTTTCACACTCCAGGTACAAGTATATTCCTGTTTTATAAATTATGGAAACATTTTTTCACTCAGAAAAGAGCAGGCAATGATGCCTGCTCTTTTCTGAGTGAACTTGTTTATAAACGTTTTACTTTATAAGACGGAACTTCTTCGCAAATCTTACTATGAGCCCTCCCTTAGGCATATTGAGGAGTTCTTCCTCTGTATACCCTCCGGCTTTGAGTATAGCTACCGCGTAGAATATGATAGCCACAAACACCGCGATGAACATTGCGATCACCCAATTGCCAAGAAACTTTCTGCAGCCCTCATACACAATGATCGTGACAACACCCATGAATATAGATGCAATTGTCGGGGCAACGTATATTCTCCTGTTGTCCATCTTGCCTGTCTTGTACTTGGTGAGAGAACGCTGATTGAATATACATATGAGCAGTGAATTCACTATGGAACCGAAAACCAGAGCGTATAACGCCCAGTCCGTGCAATACAGCATAACAACAAGAACCACCACATGTATCACCAGTGCAAGCGTTGCGTTGATAACCGGTGCCATCACCTTGCCCATCGCCTGAAGAACACTGTTTGTAACTGTTGACTGTGCAAAGAACACTATTGATATGAATCCAAGGTACATACATTTTGCAGCCATGGGATCAGCCCCTGCAAACAAAAGCTGTATGATCGGTTTTGCCAGGACTCCCATTCCAACGGCACATGGTATCGTGACCAACATAGACATGCTGAGTGCCTGATTGAGAAGTCTGTTTGTCTTTTTCATGTCGTTTTGCGCATACGCCCCCGATATTCCAGGGATATATGCAATTCCAACGGATGCCGCAATGGCGAGCGGCAGATTTGTGAGGACCGTATACTGTCCGGAATATATTCCGTAAAGCTTTGCCATCTCCAGCGAATCCATTCCCTTCATCTTCATGACCACGTAGAAAACCTTCATATCTATAGGTGTAAGCACGTTGTATACCACCGCTGCAACCACGATCGGTGTTACTGTGGCAATGATGATCCTAAACAACTTTCCATATGATTCTGTGTCCGGACTTGTATCGTTTTTCACAGACTCCATGATGCCTTTTCTTCTCTTTCCATAGGCAAACAGTATAAATATCAATCCACCCAGAACACCGGCACCTGTTCCCATTGCACTTCCCGCAGATCCGTACTTTGCATGCTCTGTGGTTCCCGCAGCAAATGGTCTGGCGAGCATGTACGCTGCAATTATACTGACCGCGGCATTTGCAAGTTGCTCTATGATCTGAGATATTGATGTCGGAACCATTGTGTTGTACGCCTGAAGATACCCTCTGAATATTGCGAGGAATCCTGATATAAATATGGTAGGTGCAAGTATCTTAAGACTGAGCACAGCATTTGGCTGGTCACTGACAAACCACTCTGCGCCAAAATATGTGATGAGTGCTGCCACAGCTCCCGCTATCACTACATATATAAATGTACAATAATAAATACGTCTGGCACTTTTGTACTGTCCCATTGCGATCTTACCTGCAACGAGTTTGGACACCGCTGTCGGGATACTATACGTCGCTATCATGATGACCATTGCATATATGGCATATGCCGATCCATAATATCCATTTCCCTCATCTCCAAGTATCTGATACAGAGGTGATCTGTACAGCAGACCTATGATCCTTGACACGATTCCCGCGCCCGCCAGAATTCCAGCCTGAAGTGCCAGATTACTTCCTTTTCCTGATAGCTTGCCTTTCTTTTTCGCGCCAGTGTTTGTACTCATATTTAACTCCTTATTGCCATTTCTATATCTATATTGTAAAATTCAAGTGCTGCATATATGTCCAAGTCACACATATGTGCAACTGAACAATTACCACAAACTATATATATACCAATTTTATGCAGCTAATTCAACCATAATATTTATAATTAGCCCACATATTATGACGCAATATACCACAAGGAGGTATTTTATTATGGAATATTCATCACTTCCAAAGGACCCTATGGTTCTCCTCAGTTTTATCAACACCAAGCTCCGGGATGACTATCCAAGCTTTGACGAGCTGTGCAGCTCTCTGTGTGTTGATGCAGATGCGATCAAAGGAAAGCTTGCATCGATCGATTATTCATATGATAAAGAGAAGAACAGATTTGTCTGAGGCAAATCTGTTCTTCTCTTATGTTAGACGGTGAACACAAACCGCTGCCACAGTTATTTTCCCCGTACTGTTATTCTATTTTTCGTCTTTCTGATGTACCTCCTCTGCCACGGCTTTTTCCTTCATCTCTTCCTGCTGCCTGTCACCAGCTTTTTTAGTTTCTGCATCATCCACAATGTTGCTGGCAAGCTTTTCGGCATCCGCCCTGCTTGCTACACTCTTCATGACATGCATAAACTTATCTATGATACTGATGGGATCGTCATCCGTGTCATAATCATCTGATTCTTCTTTGCTATCACTCTGCCCATCATTTTTTCTCTCATATTCATCGTCTGGAAGATCCGATGGATATTGCAGCATATGCTGTTTCTGCTTGAGTTTCCTCTTGTTCTCCCTCTCTGCCTGTTTCTGCTGCGGAGTCTTCTTTTTGAATCTTATATCCTCCTCTTCCTCGGTTATATATATAGGCTCTCCTGTCTCCTCGTCAATCCTTTTTATCTTTTCATACTCAGATGTCTTGAATGCAAGATTCTTCTCCTGCAGTTTTGCTGTACATGTCCTGTTGATATACATGTAACAACATGCAAATACCGGAACACCAAGAAGCATTCCGAAGAATCCAAACAAGCCGCCACCCACGATAACTGCTGTAAGCACCCAGAAACTTGAAAGTCCTGTCGTATCTCCGATGATCTTCGGTCCGAGGATATTTCCATCAAACTGCTGAAGTATGAGTATTACTACCAGCAGCACCAAGCTTTTTATCGGATCCGCGATGAGCACGATGAAGAAACATGGTATTGCTCCAATTATAGGTCCGAAGAATGGGATAACATTTGTAACACCTACTATAACACTTATCAGAACCGCATAAGGCAGGTTAAGTATCGTCGACACGATGAACATGATCATACCGATGATAAGTGAGTCAAGTATCTTTCCATTGATGAACTGTCCAAATATCCTGTTCATCTCCGCAAGACCATCAAGAATAGTATTTGCATTTTTCACTTTAAATACTGCATATATTATCTTTTTACCTCTGGATGCAAGATATTCTTTATTTGCCATCACGTATATAGATGCAACTATACCTATAAGGAAATTGTACAGAAATTTAAGTCCAGAGAACACTCCACTTCCTATATTGACAACTATCTTGTCCACATTTGGCATGATCTTGGTGTTGAGCATATCCTGAACCTTGAGATATGCAGTGTTCATATATTTGTTGAGTTCATCCTCTGGTATATTGAGTTTCTGGAATTTCTCGTTGATATTTTCGACCATATGCTGCATGTTGAAATAATACACATCCATATTGCCAACCAGCTGTTTGATGCTGTCATAGAGCTGCGGCACCACCAGCCATACGATCCCGGTTATGATCCCCAGAAATACTATGGTCGTGATAATGACCGACAATGTTCTGGATACCTTAAACAACTTCTTTTTGTCTGTGATCACTCTGTCCTGAAATATCGTATGAAATAAACGATCAAAGAATACTAGGATAGGATTCATTAGAAACGCTATGACTGCGCCTACAATGATAGGTGCAAATGCGCTTGATATATTGTCCAGTATCGCCCTGAATCCCGCCCACTGTTCAAGGATCTTGTTGAACAAAAGCCCAACCACTATGATCCCTATGACCGCCAGGCTTACATTCAGAATTCTTTTCTTCTTATTATTAGTTGCCAACTTCATCTCTCCCATCCTTTAGCATGAGCACATTATATTAGTTTTTTCAGGTCGGTTCAAGACAGCTTACACAAAATTAACCAATCATTTATCAATTATTCTAAATATTTTTATAATTCGTGCGTATAATGCACTTTAAGGGATACTATGTTCAGAAAATTTATGTTGTTTAGCCCAATCTTTTCTAGTAAAATATAGCTAGCCAAGGGCAAATGCGGAACATATCGCATATCTGGATTTCCAACACAAGGGAGGTGTTCTATATGAATTGGGAGATTGCAACCTGGCTTATAGTATTTGCCGTATGTCTCATTGCTGAGATCATATCGCTGGGACTTACAACTATCTGGGCATGTGGAGGAGCCCTTGCAGCATTGATAATCGCTTTTTTCAGCGGATCATTGCCACTGCAGATCGTTGTATTCCTCATTGTCACATCTATCCTGTTTTTCACGACAAGACCTATTGCAAAGAAACATCTGGACAATAAGTTGGTTAAAACCAACGTGGAAAGTCTTATCGGCAAGCACGTTATCGTCTCCGCCGAGATAGACAATCTTAAGTCCACCGGTCAGGTCATGATAAACGGTGTTGAATGGACCGCCAGATCTAAGAACAACGATATCATAGAGCCTGGAACAGAGGTTGTGATAGACGAGATATCCGGCGTCAAGGCGATCGTTGAAAAAGCCGCAGCATCAGGGGCAGTAACTAACGAGGCTGACATGCCTTAACACACACATTTATTTTATTAAGGAGATTAATATGGACGGAATTGGAACAGCACTAATTATTATTTTATGTCTGATCGTAATCGTTGTTATCTGCAGTACGATCAAGATCGTGCCACAGGCACATGCCTATGTAATAGAAAGACTTGGAACTTATCAGGCAACATGGTCCGTAGGACTTCACATGAAGGTGCCTGTTATAGATAAGGTAGCCAAGAAGGTTACTCTCAAGGAACAGGTCGTTGACTTCGCTCCACAGCCTGTTATCACAAAGGATAACGTTACAATGAGGATCGACACAGTCGTATTCTTCCAGATAACGGATCCAAAGCTTTTCAGCTACGGTGTTGAAAACCCTATCATGGCAATCGAGAACCTCACAGCCACAACACTCCGTAACATCATCGGTGATCTGGAACTTGACCAGACACTTACATCAAGGGAGACCATCAACACTAAGATGCGTGCAACACTTGATGAGGCCACCGATCCTTGGGGTATCAAAGTCAACCGAGTAGAGCTAAAGAACATCATTCCTCCTGCTGCTATTCAGGATGCCATGGAAAAACAGATGAAGGCAGAGCGTGAGAGACGTGAACAGATCCTTCGTGCTGAAGGTGAGAAGAAATCTGCAATCCTCATAGCAGAAGGTAACAAGCAGTCAGTTATCCTTGAGGCTGAGGCTGAGAAGGCTTCACAGATCCTCCGTGCAGAGGCTAAGAAAGAGGCAACTATCAAGGAGGCTGAAGGTCAGGCTCAGGCTATACTTGCGGTACAGCAGGCTAATGCAGATGGTATCAGGGCACTGAATGAGTCAATGCCTTCAAATCAGGTCATCACACTCAAGAGTCTCGAGGCATTTACAAAGGCTGCCGATGGTAAAGCTACAAAGATCATCATTCCATCAGAGATCCAAGGAATCGCTGGTCTTACATCTTCAATCGTTGAGGTTGCCAAGAACAGTGACACCACATCAATATCAGAATAAATATATAGTCATAAGTCGCCGCCACCCCTAAAAGGGGTGGCTCGACGTGCTGGCTATAAGCCCTTAACACCGGACAGCGTCTCAAGGCGCTCCAGACTTTCTCTCCGTTCAAGTCACTATTGCACTTGACGCGTTGCTAATACCCCTGAAGG
>JBNMKK010000005.1:0-122696 GCA_050874325.1 Coprococcus sp.
ACATGCAAAGGAACACGGTTACTCGGATCTGCTCCCCTATCTGTGCAGGACCGACCACTACCTGGCTGAAGTCATGCACGCCCGCCTGATCCGAACACAGACCGAAGCTCTTGGAGGGAATTGCTGCGACTACTGGTATGTCGGCGATGAAAGTCCCGCACTGGAACAATATAAAGATCTTGATAAAATATAACTATTTCCACATCAAGAGCCTGGCGGCAGCCAGGCTCAACGATCAGCAACCTCCTTGAGTGCATTCTCTATGTCCCTGATATTGACTGGTTTCGATATGTAGCCGTCCATGCCCGCATCTCTGCAATTCTTTTGATCCCGGGCAAAAGTATTTGCTGTCATTGCAAATATAAGTATATCCCTGTCAGCACGCTTTGACGCCCTTATCTGCTTCGTAGCACCGATGCCATCAAGAACTGGCATCTGCATATCCATAAATACAGCATAGTACTCTCCTATATCAGACTCTTCGTATCTCCTTACGGCAATCTCACCATTTTCAGCCAGATCAACGATCAGTCCCATGCTCTGCAGCAGTTCCATAGCTATCTCTGCATTTAGCACGTTGTCCTCCACAAGGAGTACTTTTCTTCCCGCCAGATCATTATTCATCTGCTCCCCATTTTTGCCTGATTTTGCCACCAGTTCTCGTTCCTTTATGGTCGGTTCTGCAAATGGAAGTTCCACCACAAATGTAGACCCTTTGCCAAGCTCACTCTCAATCGTCAGTGTTCCACCCATCAGATCAATAAAGCCTTTCACCACGGCCATTCCAAGGCCGGTTCCCTCTGCCTGTGATATCCTGCTATCCTCAGCCCTGCTATAATCATCACAGATATGTTTGATAAATTCCCTGCTCATTCCTATACCATTATCAGTACAGGTAAATCTATATCTGTTTCCAGGAAGATCCTCCATAGTAACACTGATGTCTCCCCCTATATCCGTATATTTTATGGCATTTGAGACTATGTTCACCATGATCTGGCTGAAACGTCCTGAGTCACCTACTACCACATCTTTCTTTAGGTCAGATACAATTGAAAGATGCTGTTCCTTTTTTTCAGCCAACGGTCTGAGAACACTTATACTATCCTGCATACATTCATAAGGATCAAAAGGCTTATTGGCAAGCTCTATGTTGCCATATTCCAATTGATTAACGTCCAATATTGAATTGACCATCGTCAGCAGGTAATTGCCCTCAGTGGTTATATTCTCAAGTGCACTGTCGAGTTTCTTTGGATCATGCTTGTATTTTCTGGCAATCTGAGTCATTCCAAGAACTACATTGAGCGGAGTTCTGATATCATGACTCATTTTGGAGAAGAAATTAACCTTTGCATCAGTCGCCTTTCTCGCCTCTATCAAAGCTGCTGACAATTGCTCTGATATATATAACTGTTTATTCTTTGTCCTTGTAGACTGAAAATACAGACAGCCCAGCAAAAGGATCAGAAACAGCGCACCTACCATACACACAAAATATATAGGACTGTCAAACAGATATGCGATGAGAGATGGACTATTTGAACTTTCAAGGTAATCCTGAACTATCTCTGTGCTCTTATTTGCAGCTACTTCAGCCAGCGTTTTCTCCCATAATCCATAGAAATCTCTATCCACATCCGAATTTATCCCCATCCTCAGGTCTAAGGATACCCCCGGCACTACCTCCACACTGAGTCTGTTCTGTGCATCTTCCCTCGCAACCGTCTGTGCTGCATAACTCATGAGCAACGCACAGTCTATCTTGCCGTCCATGATCTTCTGAACACCCTGAGCAATATCATCTATAGACACGATCTGAGCATTTGACCATGTTGTACTCACTATTTCTTTAACTGCTATACCATCCCTCAAAACTCCGATCTTGTTTATTTTACCGGATGTGCCTCGTCTTCGCAGAACAGAGACAGAGGTTGAGAGATACGGTTCTGTCAGCTTATACACACTTTCACCGTTGTCCTCATAATTTCCGTCCATGTCTATACATATATCGGCAGTCCCATCCGACAATATCTTTTCGTATTCCTTTTCGGACTTCACTTGGATTATCTCATAGTCTAATCCAAGCTCTGCTGCTGTGGCATCAAACAAATCCACTGCCATACCGTATCCTCGCCCATCCTCATACCATGAATACGGCTTGTTTTCAGGGTTCATGACAGCCTTTATCACTGTACCTGATTGCTGCAGCCTGTTGAGAAGAGTTTGCTCCTTCGCCGTCAGTTCTGTATTGGAATTCTGAGTACCATAGTACTGGTTATACAGATCGCTCCTCCAATTAGGAGTCTCTATATTCATATAATCTATAGCATCGTCGAGCTGATCTATCAGATCCTGATCCTCTTTTCGCGCCATGATATAATATGGAGTTTCTCCAAAATCCTCCACTGTCAATTCATCCTCCGGGGTTCTGATATAACTGTTTACCAGAGCATCCACATCACCATCGACCAGCGCTGTGGAAAGTTCCGTAGGAGTGTTATAATATACTATCTCACAGTCAAATCCCTTTTCCTTTGTAAACTCTATAAAACGATCATTGTAAGTATGTCTAGCCAGCAGTCCAACCTTAAGTCCGTTATATGTTGAGTAATCACCTGCAATCACAGAATTGTTGCCCCTCTTGATATTCATACATGTGGTCGCAGTTATAGCCGGATGCTTTGAAAATGCAAATTCCTTTTCCCTTTCCGCAGTCTTTTTTGCCGCGGTATAAATATCTACATCGCCATTTCTCAGCATCTCCTCACATTCTTTTGCACTTTTGTCATATCCCACATAAGAAAATGTACACTGCAGATATTTTGAAATGCTCTGCATCATGTCATACCCATATCCATACTTTCTGCCATTGTCGTCCTGCATGTGATAACAATCAAATGCATAGAATGCCACCTTATAGTTCTTCGTATCCTTCCTAGGAACTGATGACGCATACACCGGTATCAAGCCCGACAGCACAAGGAATATCACCGTCAAAAATGACACTGCCCTTTTTATTTTGTTTATTAAATTTCTTCTCATTCCCATTTCTCTAAGCCTCCACGCTGCCATATAATTTGCATAACATGTCAGCTCAGCGCACAAAAAAAGCGGATCTACGCAGCATACGCATAGATCCAACTTTTCGTATCTGCAACTGGCTGCCATCTTACAGGCCCTATAGCTTTGCGTCACAGCCTTTCGACTGCTTTGCCAAAATATTCGGATTTTAGTGTTAATGATTTCATATTAACATAGAAATTATTTTTGTCAATTTATTATTTTGCCTTACACGCCAAACCAATCCAACACCTCAACTTGTTCCAGATTTTCATCTGAATGTTCGATCTCTCTGGAGTATCTGTATGCAAGTTCGATCAAGTCATCCATTGCCAGATCACCTCCATTTTTGAGCCATCTGGCCATGAGCAGCATATAAAGCTCAACAGCATGTCCCACGCAGGCATTCACCTTGCCATCTATATTGCCATCATACACTGCGCCGAGAAGATATATTGATATAAAATATACTATGATCTGCTCAACAAATACTTCCATTGATATGTGACTTTCCCCGTCAACTGATCTTTCACTGTTATCTCTCCACCATGCCTCAAATTTCTCTCTGTTCTCCACGAATTTTTTCTCACCCGCACCGAACAAAAGCATCTGAGATTCTATGAGCACATCATCCCAGTCATCATAAAGCAGCTCCAGATCCTCCAGCAAAAACATAAACTGCCTCTGTAGCAGCATATATTCTTCATGTCCGTCCTGGGTATCACTTTTTCTGCCGAGCTGTGGTTTATCCTGTTCGCCAAGATCGCTCCACATGACAAGATCCCCATCATCATAATGCCTCTGAGCAGATGTTCCTATCTGTAATACCCTCTCTATCCTGCTGCTTATATCCTCACTTCTATCCTGAAGAATACTCAATATCTCTTCTCTTATATCTTCCAAATTGGAGTACAAAAAATAGTCGAACTCATCGTACACCTCATCCTCATCATCCTCATCAGATACAAATGTCACTTTATCCGTTGTGTTCATCAGCATCCTTGCGACTTCTGGACACGAAAGTGACAATGAGATCTCCCTCACATTCTCGAATTCCTCCGTGTGTCTCGGATACTCCCTGCAGGTGGTGCAAAGGCTGTCCTTACCCATATGAATATACATATCACACAGCAGGTCATCCCGCAGAAATGCACACTTTCCACTTCTGCCATGCCTGAAAACACCCTCTTTCCAGTTTACCTTGCGGCGCAGCTCGTCCCTGTACTCACCCTTATAATCCTCGTAGTTTTCCAGCGAATCCTCATCTATAACTATCTGCCATTTGCCGCAACATGTATCTGGGCATCTGTCCGCTATGCAGTTGAATTTCTTATAATAATCCGGGTATGTGTAAATCATCTCTGCTCCTTAAGCACCTGCTCCATGATCTGCAGTACACCACACTCCTCATTGGATGGAGCGCGGAATCTTGCAAACTTCTCCATGCCTGGCTGTGCATTTGCCACGGTATAGCTGTAATATACCGTCTTCAACATCTCAGCATCATTGAAATTGTCGCCAAACGCCATCATCTCATTTGTATCAATATTAAGGAGCTCGCCTATCTTTCGCATGGCCATTCCCTTATCAATACCTTTATTCATGATATCTATCCATTCACTTCCACCCACAGTTACAGAGAATCTGTCACCAAACTTAGGGATGTATATATCGTTGTATTTTTCTACACTGTCCCCGTTCGGTGCAAATATCGTAAACTTATTGGCCTCAACATCAAGACTTCTCATATCATCAACAAATGTAAGATTACTGAGAAATGCACGGAAAAACTTCGCATACTTCTCATATTTCTTCAGGACATACGCACCGGAAAGGGCGCAGAGTACAGCAACACCATCCGTCTCGTCCTCCACAAAGCGTATCATCTTCTGGTACTCTTCCACATCCATCAGGCTCTTGTATATGATCTTACCGCAGTTGGAAATAGCCGCACCGTTATCGCCGATGACCACCATCTTGTCCATTTTGTCTCCGAACATATCTCTAAGAGTGTACATTGGCCTTCCACTGGCCACTACAAAACGGATTCCTTTATCAGCCAGCCTGTCAACATAATCAAAGAAACCATCCGGAAGTTTTCCATTTTCCATCAGCAATGTATGATCCATGTCGGAAGCTATTAATTTAATATCCTGCATCCCATTTTCCCTCTGTTCTTTTCCTTGTGTCATGTTCTTATTCATTATTCTTCTCCGCAATGTTAACACTGATTCTCTTTAACTGCCAAATCAGTTAGATAAAATCCTGCTATTCTTCTCCAGATCATATTCCCTGGTATATCCATCATCGTCATAGAGCGTATACGTGCTGTTCTTATATCCGATCAGCTGCATGGTGCCATTGTCAATATCAGCGACACATTCAGCAACATCTACTATAGGTATACATTTACCGTTCCTGATAAACAGAACAACCTCATTCAGAGGAATCTCCACAAAATGATGTCCCGCAGGCATCTCCGTCTGTTCAACCGATCCACCAGCTCCAAACCTTACGAGCATCATATTCTCAGGCAGGTATACATATCTTCCGATGGCATTCTGTGTGTATACCGGCGCGATCATTATCTCATTTCCAAGCATGAGCTGATCCTCAATATTCACCGCAATTCTGTCGTCAGGATATTCAAATGCAAGAGGCTTGAACATCATGTCATCTGTCAGGACTGCCTTCATATACTCACTGTATATATATGGAAGCAGACGGTAACGAACACCGATCACGTTTCTGAAATCCTCTATACGTTCAAACTGATAGCACTCCTGTTTTCTTGTGCCGGAGCAGGAATGGTCACGCATAAGCGGAGTGAACACACCAAGTGCAAGCCATCTGAGAAGGAGATCTCTTGATGTATCGCAGCCGAAACCACCAAGATCTGCCCCGGTGTACAGAAATCCGCACATATTCATGGATGGAAGCATCTTGAGATTGAGCAGGATGTGAGA
The DNA here is from genome assembly GCA_050874325.1 of Coprococcus sp. Taxonomy (GTDB): domain Bacteria; phylum Bacillota; class Clostridia; order Lachnospirales; family Lachnospiraceae; genus Coprococcus. Next base: position 6,030 of record JBNMKK010000005.1, read on the forward strand.
CCACCATGATTTGTTATCTCCCATCCAGACACCTCCATAACGGTGCATTCCTATATATGAGGAACGTGAGAACAAAAGCCGTCTCTCATCCGGTGAGATCTCCCGAAGCGCCTCGCCCGCCGCACGGGTCATATTATATCCAAAAAGATTGTGGACCTTATCATGACGCACCATCTCTCCATTCACATTGTGATACATGGATTCATAATCCTTCTGATTGTTGGCAACGCCTGCTGCCATACCCGATATGCCCCAGACATCATCCACAGTCTCATCCTTATCTATGAATTCCTTCATGGCTGCCTTCAACTCACTTATGCCCTCCGGAGTAAAGAAAATAGCCGGTTCATTCATATCATTCCAAAATCCCTCTATTCCTGCATCAGTGAGGATCTTATACTTTGCACCAAACCAGCGTCTTGCCTCAGGGTTCAGAACATCAGGGAAATGTGTGTATCCAGGCCAGACCGCAGCTACGAAATCACTTCCATCTGCTCTCTTGCAGAAGTAGTTATGTGCCACACCCTCCTCATACACATCGTAACCGTCCTCTATCTTTACACCCGCATCAATAATTGGGATCAGACGGATATTATCCTTTTTCAGATTCTCCGCATACTCCGAAAAATCTCCGAAGTCGTCATTTATGGTGAAATCTTTGTAACTGTCCATATAATCAATATCCATATACACCATATCTATAGGTATGTGGTTCTCTCTGTATTTCCTTGCAACTGCCTCAAAGTCCTCCGGGGTCTTGTATCCCCAGCGGCTCTGTCCAAATCCAAATGCGAACTTTGGCGGAATGTAACTTCTCCCGATCATCTTTCTGAACTGCTTTGTGATATCATACGGGCTATCGCCTGTTATCACATAGAGATCCAGATCTGCACTGTCACAGAATATATGCAGTTCATCAAACTTCGTATAGCCTATATCAAATGTGATCGATGTCGGATAATCAAAATAAAGTCCAAAGGTCTCTGCCCCGTAAACAATAACAAAATTATGTGCTGCATAGAGTGAATAGACATCCTCGTGATGATGTGGGATATCTGTATTGTTGCTTATATACTTGTATCCTCTCTTGTTGATCCCTCTGTTTGCCTCTCCAAGACCGTACACTATATCACTGTCGCAAAGGTCAAACGTATATGAAAATCCCGATGTTAAATCTATATTGCCATAACCCGGCTGTCCTTTTTCTGCCGCGATATCCATTACTACCGATTCTGTCTGAAATGGCTTTCCGTAAGTATATTTCTTTATCATCCTGTCACCTCTTTTTTCTATATATAATATTTCTCGATGCAATTTTTGCAGCCAGCTTTATACTGATCTACGCATCCCTCTTCTTCCTTCTGTACCTCTTTTTCTTCTTTCGCACTGTCTTGCCGCGCTTTGCCGCCTGAGCCTTTCTAAATTCCTGTATCTGCTCTATCATGGCTGCATAATCTCTCTCGAACAGCAGCTCACTGATCTCGTGATGCACTATCTCTGCAGGGAGTCTGTCCACTATAAGTGTCCTGACAAAATCTTTGCTTTTTCCCTTATACATAGGAAGGCTGTAGGTCTCCTGGATATGTGCAAGCTCCGGTCTCCACAAGATCCGGATAGTGCGAAGAATGTCTGCCTTTGGATTAGGCTGCATCTCACGCACTACATAGAAGTCTATATTAGATGTACAATCTTCCTCCACCGACACTATTCCCCAGTACTCCGGCACATGTTCAGCTACATGACCTGCATGGCTGCTGCCCACCACGACAATATTTTGATCAAAATAAAGATCGTAGTCCGCGACCTGTCTCTCCAGGCGAGTGTATGTATCCGCATCACTTTTTATCTCTATTCCCACTATCTTATCAGGAATTACCATCACGACATCCGCCCGGGAATTGCCCACAGTCTTTTCCTCTAGGATCCTTACCTTTCCGTATCGTTCCTCCAGGAATTCGAACAGAGGCTCCCGTATATCTTTATCTAATAACATTTGCCCTCCTGAAATCAATTGTTTAAAGTATTCTTTATATGTATTTTTGTCCGCAGATCTTTGGATCGCCGCCCACTTAACCTAAGAAAACCAGGGCAGCCTGCTCATAAAGTGAGCTTTCCGCCCTGGTTTCTATGTGAACACATATAAAATTGTCAGCCTTTATTCACAAGCTCTGTGAACTTCTTAAGTGCATCTTTCGCCTCCGGTGAAATGTTTCTCGGAACTGCAATCCTGACTGTCACATAGTGATCTCCATGGGTATTGCCGCCCCTTGCCTGTACACCCTTGCCACGCAGTCTTATCTTGCTTCCCGACTGTGTACCCGGTGCTATCTTGCACTTTACATCACCAAACATGGTGTGGACGAGTATTTCTCCTCCAAGTACCGCCACATCAAATGGCACAAGGGCAGTGGTATAAATATCAAGGCCTTTCCGCTCATATCCCGCCTTGTCCCTGACATTTACCTTAAGGAGCAGATCGCCGGGCTGTCCCTTTCCGCTTCCCGGATAACCTTTACCCGCAAGTCTGATCACACCACCATTGTCTATTCCGGCTGGGATATGCACCTTGAACTGAGAGTTTCCTCCTCGTCCATCATTGAATGACAACGTCTTGTCACAGCCATAGACCGCCTCATCAAAATCTATTGAGACACTTGCCTCCATATCTCTGCCTCTGGCATTGAAACCTCCGCCAAAGCCGCCCTGACCAAAACCGCCAAAGCCGCCTCTCTGTGAACGTCCACCGCCACCGCCAAAGAACGAGCCGAATATGTCTCCGAACATATCTCCGAAGTCCCCACCCTCAAAGTGGAAACCTCCGCCTCCAAACGGATCGCCACCTGCAGCTCCGCCAGAGCCGTCAAATGCAGCCATTCCAAACTGATCATACATTTTCCTCTTCTCAGCGTCAGACAATACTGCATATGCCTCCGATGCCTCTTTGAACTTCTCTGCAGCTGTCGCATCGCCAGGATTCGTGTCCGGGTGGTATTTCTTCGCCAGGGTCCTATATGCTCTTTTTATCTCAGCGTCAGTGGCTGTCTTTGCGACGCCGAGAACTTCATAATAATCTCTCTTTGAAGCCATTATCTCTACCTCCCGATAAGCCTATGTATAGTTTAACACTATCTGTCAAGTGATTCTACATTTTTAGTGTCAAAATAAGCACATATATTATGAAAATTTTTAGTCAATTTTTACCTTGGCAGAATAGTTCTGCCACAATGACTTTTCCCCACTGCTCACGTAAAAAAGGCACCCCCGCCGATGATTCCATCAGCGGAGATGCCTTCGTATGGCTAATATTTTAAATTACTGCTTTACATTGAAAGCCTTAATTCCAGGATATACTGCTGAATCTCCAAGCTGTTCCTCTATTCTGAGGAGCTGATTGTACTTTGCAACTCTCTCTGATCTTGAAGGAGCACCTGTCTTGATCTGGCATGTATTGAGTGCTACTGCGAGATCTGCGATAGTTGTATCTGCTGTCTCACCTGATCTGTGTGAAGAAATTGCTGTGTATCCAGCCTTATGAGCCATCTTGATGGCCTCAAGTGTCTCTGATACTGAACCGATCTGGTTGAGCTTGATAAGGATACAGTTTGCGCATCCCATCTCAATACCCTTTGCAAGTCTCTCTGTATTTGTAACGAACAGATCATCACCAACCAGCTGAACCTTGTCGCCAAGTCTTGCTGTGAGTTTCTGCCAGCCTTCCCAATCCTCTTCATCGAGACCATCCTCGATAGAGATGATAGGATACTTTTCAACAAGCTTTGCCCAGTGCTCGATGAGCTGCTCTGCTGTGTACTCTGTTCCAGCCTTTGGAAGCTTGTACCAGCCCTTGCCCTTCTCGCTCTTCCACTCTGATGATGCTGCATCCATAGCGATCTTGAAGTCCTTACCTGGCTCATATCCAGCCTTCTTGACAGCTTCAAGTATTGTCTCGATAGCCTCCTCGTCAGACTTAAGTGCTGGAGCAAATCCACCCTCATCACCTACTGATGTGGCAAGGCCTCTCTCCTTGAGGATTCCTGCAAGTGCGTGGAATACCTCTGCACACCATCTCAGACACTCCTTGAATGATGGAGCGCCAACTGGCATGATCATGAACTCCTGAACGTCAAGTCCTGATGACAGAGCATGACATCCACCGTTTACGATGTTCATCATTGGAACTGGAAGCTTGTTTCCTGAGATTCCTCCAAGGAATCTGTAAAGAGGAATGTCAAGTGAGATAGATGCTGCTCTTGCTGCTGCGATTGAAACTGCAAGGATAGCATTTGCTCCAAGGTTTGACTTGTCCTTTGTTCCATCTGCCTTGATCATAGCTGCATCTACTGCATATATGTCAGACGCATCCATTCCTGTGAGTACGTCATTTATTGTTGTGTTTATATTCTCTACTGCCTTCTGGACACCCTTGCCGAGGTATCTTGACTTATCTCCGTCACGGAGCTCAAGTGCCTCAAACTCACCTGTGGATGCTCCACTTGGTGCTGCACCACGACCTACTGTTCCATCTGCCAGATACACCTCTGCCTCAACTGTTGGATTTCCTCTTGAATCAAGGATCTCTCTTCCTATTACCTTTTCGATCTCAAGATAATTCATCATTTTTATATTTCTCCTTTCGCGCGAGTATAACCCCTGCTGACCCTCCGATTCAGCAGTTTACAGAGGGCTCAGGAGCTCACATGATTTACGATGTTAGTTTAAGCTAACTTCTCTTCAAAATCAACATGAGTAGTTGCTCATATTTTCTCATTTAGCATTTTTCTGGTTATAAGATTTCTCTCGCACCTTACTTATGGCCGATCAGCCGAGTGCAACATCCAACACCATCATGAGCGCAAATCCGACAGCAGCCCCGATCGTTCCTATATTGGTGTGCTCCCCCGCCTGCGACTCTGGTATAAGTTCCTCTATGACAACATACAACATTGCTCCTGCTGCAAACGCCAGAAAATATGGAAGAAATGGTGTGATCTGAGCAGCTAAAAGTGCTGTCAAAAATCCCCCCACAGGCTCCACTGCACCTGACAGAGTTCCGTACAAAAATGCCTTCTTCTTGCTCATGCCCTCACCAACTAGCGGCATAGACACGATGGCTCCCTCAGGGAAATTCTGTATGGCAATTCCTATCGAGAGAGCAAATGCCCCCGTGATCGAAACTCCCATATTTCCCATGGCTGCTCCAGCATACACAACGCCCACTGCCATTCCCTCCGGTATATTGTGGAGAGTTACCGCAAATATCATCATTGTAGTCTTCTGCAGCTTTGACTTGACTCCCTCCGGCTTGTCACTTTCCAAATGCAGATGTGGTATCACCGTATCCAGCACCAAAAGGAATATGATCCCCAGTGCAAATCCGACAAGTGCAGGCATCCACGCTATCTTGCCCTGCGCCTCTGCCATGTCTATAGACGGTATTAGAAGCGACCATATGGATGCCGCGATCATGACCCCCGCTGCGAATCCAAGCAATGCCTTCTCAACCATCGGTGATATTTTATCTTTCATAAGGAATACCATTGCCGCACCCAGCGTAGTTCCGACAAACGGTATAAATAATGTTACAAATTCAGCCATATCTTCACCTCTCTATGATATGTAATATGTATTCTGTTTATACTATATTCGTTCGATCAAAAAAATCTATTTTCAATCCATGATTAAATTGCGACTACAATTTAATTTAATATTTTTGCTTTGTCAACACAAGTCTACACTCATGAGAGAAGTTATCAACACTTCATCGCTAATTATGCAAATAAATTTATAGTGCTATATTTTGTCAAACCATGCTATAATACTGAATGGCTATGCCAGATGGGATATATTAGTGTGCATATGGAGATAAATATGAAGGGAAAAGAACGCAGAGAAAAGATCATAAAAATAATCACTGACAGTGCTGAACCGGTACCCGGCAGTGCTCTTGCAAGTCAGCTGAATGTGAGCCGCCAGGTAATAGTCCAGGACATTGCCCTGCTTCGGGAAGGCGGTACAAATATTCTGTCAACCAACAGAGGCTACATTGTAGAACAAAAGTCACATGTACAACGCGTCTTCAAAGTTCACCACACAGATGAGGAATCCGGTGACGAACTGCGCCTGTTTGTAGATTGTGGCGGAACAGTACAGGATGTGTTCGTATATCATCATATTTATGGGATCATAAAAGCGGATCTTAATCTTCATTCCAGACTGGATGTAGAGAGATACCTGAACGAACTGCAGAGCGGAAGATCCAGTTATCTCAAAAAGATAACCTCAGATTACCACTATCACACCATCATTGCAGACTCATCTGAGACTCTTGATCTAATCCAGGAAAAGCTCAGAGAAAAGGGATTTCTTGCAAAGCTGCAGGATTACGAACCTGATGACCTGAAAAACCAGGATCACTAAAGCATATAACGCCAGTTAAACCATTTGACATAATGATATATTGAAAGCATAATAAGAAGAAATTATTCCAAGGGGAAAAGTTATGAAAGAAAATTTACAGTTAGAAACCTTATTGAATATCTTAGATCAGCAGAATCTTATAACAGAATATTCGGAGGATTGCAAAGACATCTCTCCTGCACATATAACCATCAACTCCAAGGATGTCGTTCCAGGAACATTCTTTGTATGTAAAGGTGCGTCATTTAAAGAGGAATATCTCAAATCCGCAATTTCACAGGGTGCCATCGTCTATCTGTCTCAGCAAAAGTATGACGGGGTGGATATCCCTTATATAATAGTAAACGATATAAGAAAGGCCATGGCTCTGGCTGCCAGATGGTTCTTCGGCAACCCTGGCGATGCTATGACAAAGGTTGGTATCACGGGAACCAAGGGTAAGACCACGGTAACATTTGTCATGAAGGACATTCTGGACAAGTACACGGACAACAGATGCTCGGCGTTCTCAACCCATGAGATCGATGTGGGAACAAAGGTATTCGAGACAACCCTCACAACCCCTGAGCCTATTGAACTCCAGACATATTTTGATATGGCTGTGACTGAGGGCTGTACACACTGTATCATGGAGGTCTCATCCCAGGCCATGAAGATGAACCGTATATACGGCGAACAGTATAAGGTCGGCGTATTCACCAATATAGATTACGACCATATAAGCCCTACAGAGCACTCTTCTATGGAGGACTACCTCGGATGTAAGGTATCATTCCTCAAGCAGTGTGAGAATGTTGTTCTCTACAGCGACACAAGATACTTTGAAACTATATATGACGCTGTCAGAGACAAGCATGTTGTGGTATACGGCAGTAAAGAATCTGTAGAAAAGCTCATGTCGAGCAAGGATGATTTCTTCGAGAAGGACACTGACTTTGCCCTCATACACAACGAGGAACTCACTGACCACAACAGCTATTTTGAACTGATCTACGGCGGAGAAAACCGTGCATATAATACAAACCTGATCGGTGACTACAATGTCGAGAACATTGTCGCTGCCATCATATCATCACTGCTCATCGGTATACCAAATGAGCAGATCAGGAGCAGCATAAGAGATGTATATGTACCTGGAAGACTGCAGATCTATCACTGGAAGGATCGCACTTTCATGATAGATTATGCACACAACTATATCAGCATGTACAGACTTTACGAGATGGTGAGAAAGACCATGAAACCAAAGTCCATAACCGTTGTATTTGGCTGCGGCGGCGAGCGTTATAAGAAACGCCGTGAGGATATGGGAAGACTTGCAGAAAAATATGCTGACAAGGTAGTCCTCACAATGGAGGATCCCGGCTTTGAGTCATGTGAAGAGATCTGCAAGGAGATCAAACAGTATATCACCAAGCCTTGCTACATCATCGTTGACAGAGAACAGGCCCTCACAAGAGCACTCGACGAGGCTCAGCCTGGCGAACTTGTCATCACCACAGGAAAGGGTATAGAGAGTACCCAGAGAATCAACGGTACATTTGTACAGTGTCACTCAGACGCACAGGTGATCGAGCACTGGCTGACGGAGCACCCGGAGGAGTGAGGAACGAACGGTAATTACGGAATTTATATTTTTTAAAAATATATTTTCAATAGTAAACTACAGGTTTCTTGCTTTTCTTGCAGCTCAGCTTATAATGAATAATAGAAACGGGGCGAAAGCACTGTTATGCAGGTGACAGGAGTTGCCTATCAGACTGACGTAAACTTAATAGTCGTAGCAGGCTGTAAAGTGATGATGCGTGTGATGTTCCGAGAAACAGTGCATGGCTGAGCTTTATAAGGGTTGTTTGTTTACCAAAACTCGGATAGGCAGAGATGCCAAAAGAAAACATCCAGGGAGTTCTACTAAGTAGAACTCCCTTTTTATCTGTTATCTTCCAACACTTTCTCTCTCATCTCAGGATCGAATTTTCCATTTCGGATCATGGCTATCTCCCGCTTGAATGGCTCGTAGCTTTTTTTACTGTTTTCCGGGTCTTTGATGTATGGGGACTCCAGGATCTTTGGCACATCCATGAAGTCTGGATTGTTCATGATGTACATTAGTGGCTCAAAACCGATCTTGCCAAATCCAAAGTTCTCATGTCTGTCCTTGGAGGCTCCGGGATCGTTCTTGCTGTCATTCATGTGAAAGACAGCTATCTGGTTCTTTCCGATGAGCCTGTCGAATTTATCGATTACCCCGTCAAAATCATGTATTATATCATATCCGGCATCGCTGGTATGACACGTATCAAAACATACCCTGAGTTTATCACTGCAATTAACTCCGTCATATATTTTGGCGAGCTCCTCAAAGTTTCTACCTATTTCACTGCCTTTTCCCGCCATAGTCTCAAGTGCTATATGACATGCGGTGTCAGAGTTCAACACCTCATTTAAACCTTTTACGATGCTTGCTATCCCCTTGTCTACGCCCTCACCTACATGGGATCCAGGATGCAGCACTATATTTTCAGCTCCCATCGCTACTGCTCTGTCTATCTCTTTCGCAAGGAATTCCACCGCGATCTCGTAGGTTGCAGGATTCACCGTGTTTGCAAGGTTTATTATATATGGAGCATGGACTACAAATTCCGTTATGTCATTTTGTTCCATCAGGGCATGTGCCTCATCTATCCTCAGTTCAGATATATCCTTTCTTCTAGTATTCTGTGGCGCTCCTGTGTAAAGCATAAAAGTGTTTGCTCCAAATCTCACAGCATCCTTCACTGAGCCAAGCATCATATCTTTGCCTGACATTCCAACATGGCAACCAAGTTTTAACATGTTATCTATTCTCCATTCTTCATATTCGTTTTCGATATTTTATATCTACAGTGTAACTCATACATGATTTTTCCTCAATGTTGATATATTTTTTTATTTAGGTTTTCCTCACTTTATTTTCTTAATATTTTTGTGTTTTAACTGTTTTTTTATTATTTATTAATGTATAATCTACAAAAATAAATGCAAGACAAAGCTATACCATGGGAGACACAACTTATGATTTTGAAAAATGTTCTGATCGTTGTCAAGGATATTGAACGATCAAAAAAATTCTACAATGATCTTTTCGGGCTGGAGGTCATTCTGGACAATGGGGGAAATGTCATACTCACAAGCGGGCTTGTTCTTCAGGACGCCTCTATCTGGTCGGATTTCATCGAAAATCCTGTTATTTCACACAACAATGCCTCTGAATTATATTTTGAGGAAACTCACATCGAAGAATTTGCCCAAAAGCTGGATGAATGTCCGTACGAGATTGAATACGTCAACCGACTTATGACACACTCATGGGGGCAGCGGGTCATCAGATTTTATGACCCCGACGGCAATCTCATAGAGGTCGGAACGCCGTGATCGTCTCATATGGCTCTGCCGTTAATTTTCCTATATCCTTTCCATCCGTTTCATGTTACAATTAATTATTATTTATCATAACCAAAATTGGAGGACAAATATTTATGAGTAACACAGGAAGAACCTGTAAGGTTCATTACACTGGAACATTCAACGACGGAACAAAATTTGATTCATCATATGACAGAGGCGAGCCTATAGAGTTCGTATGCGGTGCCGGTCAGATGATCAAGGGATTTGACCAGGCTGTCGAAGGCATGAACGTTGGGGATATCATCGATATACATCTCCGTCCTGAGGATGCGTATGGCATGCCTGATCCTGAGGCCATCATCAAAGCGCCTCTCGCTGATATGCCGGGAGCTGAGAACCTTGAAGTTGGAAATCAGGTTTATCTTGCCAATTCTCTTGGACAGCAGTTTCTTGTAAAGGTCATTGAGAAAGATGACGAGTCTATCACATTTGATGCCAATCACGAGATGGCTGGCAAAGAATTAAACTTCAAGATAGAACTTGTATCTGTGGACTGATCCACCGGATAGCCATCATTCGATAATATATCAGAGCACAAAAGAAAGGGGGACAGAATCATGAACATTTACATTGATGAGTCGGGATCTATAAACAGATATTCCACAAACGACCTGTATTTCGTTGTATCCATGATACACGTTCTCGATCCTGTCTCACTTGAACGTGCTTACAAGAGATTTATTTCTTCAAATTACGAAATGCTGCTCGACCTGGACAGTGATAAGGTCGATGACATGACCGGCAAGATCACCAAGCACGGCGGCAGAATGTTCCGGGACGGCAAATTCAGGGAACTCAAGGGGGCCCAATTCGACAGGGACATGAAACACATATTCGTGGATTACTTCTCAAGGAAACACCATTTTGATGTGTACTACATCATGATGAAAAATGAGAATCTTCCAAATCGTTACTTCGACAACATCTCAAGAACATTCAACTACTCTATCAAATCTGCATTGCTGTATTTTATCCAGAGCGGATATCTGCCGGATGAGGACTGCTGTCTGCAGCTTGATGAGAGAAACGAGCGTGTTGAGAACAAATCATTTCTGGAAAACTATCTAAACACAGAGCTTACTCTGCCCGGACAGGTTGCCGGGGATTTTTCTGTGGGCTACTTCGACTCATCCTGCAACAAATTCGTACAGATAGCCGATGTATTCTCAAATCTTTTCTACTCGCATTTACAGACTGGTCACTACCAGGAAGAACTCGACCTTATGAAGGAACTTGGTATCCTCAAGGGAATATATGAAATTCCTCATGGGATTCTATAATAAAAATAAGTAAAACAAAAAGAGACTGAACCATACGATTACAATCGCGGTTTCAATCTCTCCTTGATTAAATATTTACAAATAGGATAAAGTATCATGACTTTAGTCATGAATACCAATTGCCTTCGAGCGATGTCCACACAGAACACTTACATAGATAAACGCACTATCGAAGGACTTACTGTTGGTATCTTTATAATATCACCCTTTCAGAAAAAATGCAATAATATATTTCAAAATTTTAGTATTCCATTACTTTCAGAAAATCTAAGCATGTATTACTGCCTCGATCATTTGCCAGATATCTCTGACCGTTTGCTGTGATCTCTTCCAAATGCCAGATATCCTATGAACAACACAAACAATGCCGCAACTCCCATCCAGATACACAGCAGTTTTGTTCCCTTTGGGGCAAAAGTGTCATAGTAGCCCTTAAAATAGATGATCACTATTATAAGAGGCAGCACATATGACATGTACTTTCTGAGATACTGAGGAAACGGCTTTCCTATTCCTGTATCCGCCTCGGCAACGAAGTTTTCAAAACCCCAGCCATTCTTCTTTGTACAAAACAGGACAAAGAGCAGTGAACCGAGTGGAAGGATATTTCCTGAGACCAGGAAGTCCTCAAGATCCATTATATTGGTGCCCTCACCCATCGGTGTTATACCCGAAAGCAGATTAAAACCAAGAACCGCCGGCATGGACAAAACCGATATTCCAATAAGGTTTATGATAAGGGATTTCTTTCTCTTCCATCCGAACATATCTATACTTATCGATATGATATTCTCAAACACCGCTATGACCGTGGACAATGCTGCAAATGACATGAATATGAAAAACAGGATCCCCCACACTCTTCCGCCCGGCATGTGATTGAACACATTTGGCAGTGTCATGAACAGAAGTGATGGTCCCTTGTCAGGGCTGATACCATACGCAAAGCATGCCGGCAATATGATGACTCCGGCCATAAGCGCCACAAATGTATCGAGATACATAACGCTCTTTGCCTCTCCTGACAATTTTCTCTCCTTGCCTATATAACTTCCAAATATTTCCATGGAACCCATGCCGACACTGAGGGTGAAGAATGCCTGAGTCATGGCATCAAATAATACATTGCCCCAGCCTCTGGAATTTGCACGCTCAATACTTGGTACGAGGTAGAATTTGAGTCCCTCCTCGTTGCCTGAGAGCATGAGCGAGTTCACAGCCATGACTATCATCAAAACTATAAGCGCCAGCATCATGATCTTTGTCACTCTCTCCACTCCGTTCTGAAGTCCCAGTGAACATATACCTATGCAGCACGCGATAACCGCAAGTGTGATGATCACCATAAGTCCCGGTGATGCAAGCATGCCTGAGAATTTGTCTTCTATCACTTCTACCGACTCTCCATGGAGCTGTCCTGAACCCATAACATACACGTAATAGATCATCCAGCCTGCCACCATGGTATAGAACATCATCAGCAGGTAATTGCCCGCGTAGGCATACCAGCTAAATTTATGCCAGTTGCCGCCATTTGGCGCAAGCTCTCTCAGTGCCGATCCCACACTCTTGCCACTGCCTCGTCCTATTGCAAACTCACATGTCAGGATCGGGTACCCAAGCAGCAGCAGACAGAGCAGATAGATCACAATGAATATCGCTCCTCCATTCTGACCACATATATATGGAAACTTCCATACATTTCCCAAACCTATGGCACATCCCGCAGATACCAGTATGAAACCCAGTCTGGAGGCGAACTTTTCTCTGTCGCCGTTGTTATTTTCTTTACTCATACATTTTTTACTTTCGCAGATGCCTGTGTCCTAACATCATCTGCCTCCTTCTCTTCTATACTATTTATAGTTAACACACACCATGTGATTGTAACATATATTGTGACATTTGTGTGTTTAAACTTTTACAGTTTAAAGCAAATTTTCTCATAAAAATTAATATTCTAATTTACATATAAAGGATTACATTTTCCCATATTATATTTTATTATATTGGGTAGAATGTTCTTAATACTATTAAGACCGTTCTCCGTATTTTGAGGCAGATTTCTGTGTGGGATTGCAGTACCTTTACCTTATAAACCACCAGCGCATTGCTGCAAGTGCGCTGCTCATATTTATGGAGAAACTGTCTATAGCTATTTTTATTTTTAGGAGGACATTTATTATGGCTACATGGCTTAAAGACGCAGTTTTTTATGAGATATATCCACAGAGTTTCTACGATACCAACGGAGATGGAATCGGTGATTTCAACGGAATCACCGCAAAACTTGACTATATCAAGTCTCTTGGATGCAATGCTATCTGGATGAATCCATGCTTTGATTCACCATTTTCTGATGCAGGTTATGATGTCAGGGATTACAAGAAGGTTGCCGAAAGATACGGAACCATGGAAGACATTGAAAATCTCTTTGCCGAGGCTCACAAGAGAGACATGCACATTCTCCTGGATCTGGTTCCAGGTCACACATCAGAGGAGCATGAATGGTTTACCGAGAGCAAAAAAACTGATGCAAATGAATACACAGACAGATATATGTGGACTGACGGATGGCTCTGCGGAGGTGCCGGACTTAATTACATCGCAGGTGAGACACCGAGAAACGCAGCCTACATTGTCAACTTTTTCAAATGCCAGCCGGCACTTAACTATGGAGTATTGACCCCTACAGAAAAGTGGCACAAGAGCATGTATGACCCGGCATGTATCGCAACCAGGGAGGCAATGAAGGATGTCTGCCGTTTCTGGCTCGATAAGGGTTGTGACGGATTCCGTGTCGATATGGCAGATTCTCTCGTAAAGCATGATGATGAGAACAAGAGCGGAACGGTTGCTGTATGGCAGGACATACTCGGCGACATACACGCTGAGTACCCTGAATCAGCATTTGTCTCCGAGTGGGGAAAGGCTGAGCAGTCTATAAAGGCTGGATTTGACATGGACTTCTACCTCGACTGGATGGGCAATGGATACAACTCCCTTGTAAGAGACTACGAGGCGCATATGAACGCATTTGCCTCACTTCCAGAGTCCCTTGACGACAACGTGGTAAACAATAGTTTCTTCAAAGCGGACAGCAAAGGATCCTGCGATCACTTCATAGATGAATACATGAACAGATACAAGCAGATAAAGAACAAGGGTGCGATTGCTCTCATCACAGGAAACCACGATACCACACGTATCAGCTACGGACTCTCAGAGGATGAGTTAAAACTTGCCTACGCATTCTTCATAACCATGCCTGGCAATCCTTTCATCTACTACGGAGATGAGATTGCCATGAGATTCAGAAGTATGCCTAGCAAGGAGGGCGGTTTCACCAGAACAGGTTCAAGGACTCCTATGCAGTGGACAGATGGCAAGAACATGGGATTTTCAGATGCGGCTGCCGACAAGCTCTACCTTCCTGTTGATCCAGAGGACGGCGCAGCAAATGTAGCAGCTGCCGAGACTGATCCAAACTCTCTGCTCAACACCGTGAAGGGACTCACAGCTCTCAGACATTCACAGGCTGATCTGCTTGACAAGGGCAATCTTGAGATCATCAGCAGAAAGCCTCTTGTATACAAGAGAGGAAATCTGATACTCGCTGTGAACCCTAAGAATACAGACACCAGATCAAGAAAGCTCTCTGAACTGACAACAGATTCAAAGGTTATATATTCCCTTTCTGTAAATGGCACACAGCCAAGTGTTGCTGAAGGTGTAATCACTCTTCCAGCACAGAGTTTTGTTGTGATAAGCTGCTAATTATCACAACATCCAACCGAAAGGTTGTGCTATAGACATACCACAACACATATAAAACCGCTTAGGCCAGTTTCATACCGGTCTAAGCGGTTTTTATTTTCCAGAATTGTAAGTACTGTTAAGAATGTACATTCCCCTTCCCTGTGGTCATCTCTCCCAACTTGTGGTAATATGAAATGGATTATATTCTCATATAATCTCCCAATAGAACAAAACAACTTTTATAAAGGAGAACATATTATGAACATGCAGGAGGCTACTTCAATCATGAAGGCAGACAGCTACAAAATGGCTGCTCTTTCAGAGGATACAAGAAACAACATACTCGCACATGTAAAGGATGCACTCATCGCCCACAAGGATGAAATATTTGCGGCAAATGCAAAGGACATGGCTGCTGCTGAGGAAAACGGGATTGCTCCATCGGTCAAGAAGAGACTTAAGTTTGATGAACACAAGCTTGCTGATGTGACAAATGGTATAGATGAACTTATAAAACTTCCTGATCCTGTGGGACAGATCCAGCTTAAAAGGGAGCTTGACGAGGGGCTTGTCCTCCAGAGAGTCTCCTGCCCTATAGGAGTCATTGGAATCATATTTGAGGCAAGACCAGACGCTTTGGTTCAGATATCATCTCTGTGTATCAAGAGCGGAAACTGCGCCGTACTCAAGGGTGGCAAGGAGACAGCCAATACCAACAAAGCCCTTTTTGATGTGATCTACAGCACCGCCGTCTCAAGCGGAGCGCCTGAGGGATGTATGCTCCAGGCAAGCCAGCACAACGAGATCGATGAACTGCTGTCATGCAACAAATCCGTTGACCTTCTCATACCGAGAGGCTCAAATGCATTTGTTCAGTACATAATGAACAACACCAAGATCCCTGTCATGGGACACGCTGACGGAATCTGTCACACATACATAGACAAGGACGCAGATCTTGACAAGGCTATACCTATCATCATTGATGCCAAGACACAGTATACTGCCGCCTGCAATGCAACAGAAACTCTTCTCATACACAGGGATGTTGCAAATGAAATGCTGCCAGCCATCGCAAAAGCCCTCAAGGAGCACGGCGTAAAACTCAGAGGTACATCCGAGGCTGCTGAGATCATAAACCAGTCTGAATGTGAGATCATGGGTGACGATGATTTCAACACCGAATATCTCGATCTGATCCTGTCTGTCAAGATCGTAAGCGATGTACAGGAGGCGATCTCCCATATCAACCACTTTGGTTCACACCACACAGACTGCATCATCACCGAGAACGCCGACACCGCTGCTCTCTTCATGCAGCTTGTGGACTCCGCCGGAGTATACCAGAACTGCTCCACAAGATTTGCCGACGGTTTCAGATATGGTTTCGGTGCCGAGGTTGGAATCAGTACCAGCAAGATCCACGCAAGAGGTCCTGTAGGACTTGAGGGACTTGTCACATACAAGTACAAACTTTACGGACATGGACAGATCGTGGACGATTATGCAACCGGAAAGAAACAATTCCACTTTAAGAACCTGTAGATATCACCCGGGGAACTGACATAGTCGAGCCCCTTTTACATAAAGGATTGCTAATTAATATGAAGATTATTTTTAAAATATTCAAGAACGACCTCATAGGCATCAGAAAAAGCATTCTCACCATCATACTTGCAGTTGGATTATGTATTTTGCCAGCTCTGTATGCGTGGTTCAATATATTTGCCAACTGGGATCCCTATGCCAACACCGGCAACATCAATATCGCTGTTGTGAATCTCGACAAAGGCTACACCGACAGCGACGGCAGCACAGTGAACATGGGACAGTCTGTGGCTGATAAACTAAAGAGTCAGACCAGTATCGGCTGGGTATTTCCCAAGTCCGAGGATGACGCAATAAACGGCGTGAAATCTGGCACATATTACGCTGCAGTAGTAATTGATGAGGACTTTTCTTCAAATATGTACAACGCTCTCACCGACAACTTTGCCAACCCAAGCTTTACATATTACGAGAATGAAAAGAAAAATGCTGTTGCACCAAAGATAACAGATACTGCTGTATCAACATTGAAGACAAGCATAAATGAAACCTATATAAAGGCAATATCTGAAAAACTGCTGTCCTCTGTGGATAGCTCCGACAAACAGCTGACTACCGACTTGAGCGGAACGAACTTTGTCACATCCCTGGAAACTCTTGATGACAACCTTGCAGGATACCAGGATCTGATCGCGTCTATAATCAAGGCAAATGGCAAACTGAGGAACGACACTAAACTTAAGTCCGCCACAGACAAGAGCACCAATGCGATAGACAAAGCCGATGCAGCAATCGACTCCAGTCTGTCGGATATGGACCAAACCGGTTCCAGCTATTATCAGCTCAGAGACAGTCTTCAGTCTCAGATCGATTCAATAGAAAATGATATAAAATCTCTGGAGACATCAGCAAAACTCCTCTCTTTGAAAGACGATGCTGATGATATTTCCTCTGATCTGAACAACATAAAGTCTGATGCAGACTCACTGAGAAAGAAACTTGACAACATAGAGACATTTGTCAGATCTCTGGACATCAGCAACACAGATGCGGTGAAAGATGCTCTCGACAAACTTGACAAAATGAAATCCCAGGTGGACACAGTGTCAAATCTAACTGACGAAACCCTTAGCAGCATCGATCTCACAGATCTTCTCAAACTTGAAACTGCACTCACTGACAAACTGGCTGCAGTGTCAAATGCAATATCCACTGTAGACGATACATTCAGTCAGAAGATAGTTCCTGATCTTGACAATATACTCATCAACATCAAGGAGGCTCTGAAAAATGCTCAAAATCTTCTGAAAACTCTGAACGCAACGATTGCCAGCACCAGCACTGTATTTGACAATTACAAGGGAACTCTGGATTCCATGAATACCAGCCTCTCGGATCTGTCGGATCTCATCGGCAATGTCAGAGAGAAGATATCAAAGGCGATCACGGATATCAACAAAGCATCTAGCAGTGAGGCAGCCGAAATGATCCTTGCCTTCCTGAACGGGGACACTGAGGCTCTTGCCTCATTCCTCTCCAAACCTGTAACCGTGGAGGAACACTACTACTTCCAGATCGCCAATTACGGCTCATCCATGGCACCATTTTACTCAGTACTTGCCATCTGGGTTGGTATGACCATACTCGTATCACTCATGAAAGTACATGTGAAAGATGCCGACTACCTGAAGGATGCCAAACCACACCAGCTGTTCTTTGGAAGATATCTTATATTCTTCCTTCTCTCACAGCTGCAGGTTCTTGTGATCGTTCTGGGAGATCTGTACCTGCTCAAGATACAATGCCTGCACCCTTTTGCATTCTGGGCAACTGCGGCACTGACAGGTCTGACCTTCTCAATATTTATATACTCGCTGACTATTTCTTTTGGCGACATTGGAAAGGCACTGGCTGTTGTCATCATGGTATTACAGATCGCGGGCAGCGGGGGAACGTATCCGATCGAGGCTCTGCCTGGATTTTTCAGACAGGTGTACATTTTCTTCCCATTCCCATATGCCATCAATGCCATGAGAGAATGTATAGGCGGAATGTACCACCACAATATTTTTATCTACCTCTCTGAACTGTCATTGTTCATAGTTGAGGCGCTTGTGATTGGTCTTATTATAAGAAAACCATTTATCAGGATCATGCACTTCATAGAAAAACGAATGGAAGACACACAGATGATGTAAGTCAAAACGCAGTTCAGACAATAAAGGAGGGACTCCTATGGACGAAACAAACACAGAAATATCAGATATCACAACTGAAGATAAACATGACACCGAAGGCGCAAAAGTTTCGAGCGAAACTTATGACAAGACCGAAGTCCCCGACATAATGACAAAGGTTCTTGAATTCCGAGACAATGCCCATGCGGACAATGTGCGAAAGCTGAAAGCCGGAATCAAATGCATTTTCATAGTTCCTGCCTGCTTTCTCATTTTGCTGTTCTTCACCAACAGCTCAAAGATCATATTCCTCGTGCTTTGGATTGCCAGCCTCTTTTTGATCGCGGCATACCTCATTCATGTGGAATATTCTGACTACAAGATACAGGAAATGGTCAACTCTCTTCAGGATTCAGAGGGTGGCATAGACAGCCTGATTGATATAGACAGCATTTACACAAGGGTTTCCGCACCAAAAAAGAAACTGGACGAGAGAATAGATACGATCATCACCAATGTAAAGTCAGAATCCAGGGGAGCTGCTGCTGAAACAGACATCGAGACACAGGGCGATATCAAAACAGGTGAGACACAGAATGTAGTTCAGAATGAAGTCTCTGAAGATGCGACATCAAATGAGCCTGAAAATGAAACCTCTGAAGATAAGACACCAAATGAGACTCAAAATGAAGGCTCTGTAGACGAGACACCAAATGAGACTCAGGACAAAGCTTCAGACGACATTGAACAGGAGGAACAAACACCATGAAAAATATTTGGCGCGTATACTTATCAGATCTGCGCAGGCTGACCACAAACGTTGTTGCTCTGTCCATTGTTATGGGACTGTGCATCATCCCTTCCCTGTATGCCTGGTTTAACATAATGTCCAATTGGGATCCATACGGAGAGGCTGCGACATCTCTCATGAAAATTTCCGTATACTCGGAGGATGAGGGAATCGACCTGAATGGAATCAAGCTTGTTATCGGTGATATGGTAACTGAAAGTCTTGAGACCAACAACACTATCGACTGGACATTTGCTGACAACAAGGCGAAGGCTCTTGAGCTCATCCAGAGCGGCGAGTGTTACGCCGGCATCATAATCCCCAAGGATTTCACAGAAAACATGCTGAGCATCATGAGCGGCAATATAGTAAATCCCAGAATTGTTTACTATGAAAACAGCAAAAAGAATGCCATTGCAACCAAGATTACCGGCAAGGTAACAACCACCGTTCAAAATGAGATCAACACCAAACTCATAAGCACTCTGACGGAGGTATTTGCAAATGCAGGTGACTATCTGTCCGGCAGTGATATAGAGGGATCTGACCTGATCAGCGGAGTCAAAAACAAGCTCAATCAGGTTTCATCCACATTGGACAACTATATATACATGATGAACACATTTGCGTTGCTCACAGAATCGGCATCTGACTCTATAGATACGACAAAACTTCTCTTTCCAAACATTGATAGCATGGCATCCAGCGGATCCGACAGCCTTGGCAACCTCAAGGACAGTGTGGATATAAGCAATGACATTGTGAGTTCTGCCCTTTCCCTTATGAGCACCAGCCTGGATACTATATCAGGCAAGCTGGATGATCTGTCAGACGCAGTAAACGATCTGGGCAGCAATACTCACATAGTAACCGTCACCAAAGAATTTTCATCTGACGACCTGGGGACCACCGTGCTTGACACCATTCAACGACTTTTAGAGAGCAAATCCCCTGAGATCTCGGATGCAAAATCACAGTTTGAAAAGCTGAAAAGTGACCTCGACAGATTAAATGGCGACGCTCAGCTTTCCGATTCTGAGATAGCTGATATAAAATCCGCGATCATCTCTGATATAGGCAAATGTAAAGACCATATAAAAGAGGTCAAGGATCTGGTAAACGGTGAACTGTCGTCAACTCTGACCGAGTCACTGACTGGCATGCAGAACTCTCTGACGCAGGCACAGGCTATATTGTCTGATGTACCTGGAACATTTTCGGAGATAAGCTCCACCCTCACCGAGTATCAGTCCATACTTAAGGACGGCAAAACAAATGTACAGGTCACAGCAAAATATCTGTCCGATCTCAAGGACGATATCAGCTCTCTCATACAGGAACTGGACAAGATAACCTCAAACCAGAATTTTCAGGAAATGATGTCTGCAATAAAAGAAAATCCGCAAATGATTGTGGACTTCATATCATCTCCTGTACAGATGAACACTGTGGAGATCTACGCCATCAGTAATTATGGCTCGGCAATGGCTCCATTTTACACTGTTCTTGCATTGTGGGTTGGCGCCCTCATTCTCGTGGCACTCATCCATGTTAAAGTGAAGGACGGAGAAGACCTCGAGGGAGTAAAACCATACCAGAAATTCTTCGGACGATACATAAGTTTCTTTGTGATAGGACAGGTTCAAACGATCATAACAGTATTTGGTGATCTGTTCTATGTGGGGATACAGTGCAAACATCCGATAGCATTTACACTGGCTGCCATGATGACCAGCTTTGTATTCACATTCCTGATCTACTCTCTCACCGTGGCATTTGGCAATATCGGTGAGGCTATCGCGGTGGTTATCATGGTCATACAGGTTGCCGGAGCAGGCGGAACATTCCCAGTTGAGGTCCTCCCTGCGGTTTATCAATATCTGTACAAATTTATGCCATTTTCATACTGCATGAATGCTCTCAGGGAATGTGTAGCCGGAATGTATCAGCACACATATGGCAAATGCCTTGCCACACTGCTGATCTATGTTGCGATATCCGCCGTCATCGGGCTCTTTATCGCAAAGCCTTTCAGCGAACTTTTAGACAAGCTGGAACACAGCAAGGAGAAATCCGGATTGTTTATCTAGATAGTATTTGCAACCAAAAAGGATAAAAACCTCTATATTTATCCTGAATATCACTTTTCAGGACTTTTTAGGAGATTTTTATCCTTTTTTCATGTTTATACTGTTTCCAAGTTATAAAATAATGCCTACTTGAATAAATTGTCGTTCTCAAAATAGTCAATCTTCATTGCACGTCTTACATCCGCAAGAGTCTCTGCTGCCTTTGCTCTGGCTACCTCACTGCCGCTCTTTAAAATGTCATATACATCCTGTGGTCTCTTCTCCCACATCTGACGGCGCTCTCTGATCGGAGCAAGCTCTGCCTGAAGCACATTGTTCAGGAATTTCTTGACTTTTACATCACCGAGACCACCTCTGCTGTAATGCTCCTTAAGTTCATCCATACCGCTGTAATCTGGAAGGAATTCCTCAAAGTATTCTGGCTTGCTGAATGCGTCAAGATAGGTAAATACTGAGTTGCCCTCAACCTGTCCTGGATCTTCAACACGGATGTGGTTTGGATCTGTGTACATAGACATAACCTTCTTCTTGATCTCCGCAGGATCCTCAGACAGATAAATACAGTTTCCAAGAGATTTGCTCATCTTTGCCTTGCCATCTGTACCTGGCAGTCTGAGACATGCCTCATTATCTGGAAGAACGATCTTTGGATCCACAAGAGTCTCTCCGTATACCGAATTGAACTTGTGAACGATCTCCTTACACTGCTCGATCATAGGCATCTGATCCTCTCCTACTGGAACCTCTGTAGCCTTGAATGCTGTGATATCCGCAGCCTGGCTGATAGGATAACAGAAGAATCCAACAGGGATACTTGCCTCAAAATTTCTCAGCTTGATCTCTGCCTTTACGGTTGGATTTCTCTGAACTCTTGCAACTGTAACAAGATTCATATAGTAAAATGTAAGCTCTGTAAGCTCAGGTACCATTGACTGGATAAATATAGTAGACTTCTCAGGGTCTATGCCACAGGCAAGATAATCAAGGGCAACCTGCATAATGTTCTGTCTGACCTTCTCCGGATGCTCTGCATTGTCTGTCAGGGCCTGAGCATCTGCCACCATGATGTATATCTCATCATACTTTCCTGAATTCTGAAGATCGACTCTTCTCTTAAGTGATCCTACATAATGTCCCACATGAAGACGGCCCGTAGGACGGTCGCCTGTTAATATTACCTGTTTCATAACCTTCTCCTTTTCTTACCTTGATGTTTCTGCTATTACTCTGCAAGCAGCTTACTCAGCTCATATTGGAATGAGTCAAGCTGGTTGTTCTGTATATCTACAGCCTCTTTGATATCGTAATCTATCAGTATATCATTCTTGATCGCAACCATGCGGTTGGCACCGCCCTTTTTTAGTACATCCACAGCATACGCGCCCATAAGCGAGCCGTACATCCTGTCCTTTGCTGTCGGCTGACCACCTCGCTGTATGTAACCAAGCACTGATACTCTTGACTCTATCCCTGTCTTATCCAGGATCATCTGTGCAAGCTCCGGTGCATCTGTAACTCCCTCAGCTACAACCACGAGATAACTGTTCCTTCCATCGGCATGCTTTGCCTTTATCGTATCTATGATACTGTCAAAGTCTCCATCCCATTTCTCTGGAATGATGATGGCATCAGCAGATGTCGCCATGCCTGCCCAGAGTGCTATATAGCCTCTCTTTCGTCCCATGACCTCCACCACGCTGCATCTTCCATGAGAAACCGATGAATCTCTTATTCTATCGATAGCCTCCATAGCTGTGTTCGCCGCCGTGTCAAATCCCAGCGTATACTCAGAACATGCCACATCTCTGTCTATTGTTCCAGGGATACAGATTGTATTGATCCCTTCATCCTGAAATGCTATGGCTCCCCTCAAAGTACCATCTCCGCCGATGGCAACAAGGGCATCTATATCATGCTCTCTCAGATTCTTCGCAGCCTGCTCTCTGTATTCCTTCTGAAGAAATCTCTCACTTCTACTGGTGAAAAGTATCGTTCCTCCCTGGTTATTTATGTTCCTGACATCCGCCAGTCCAAGGGACTGCGTCTCCCAATCGATAAGCCCTTCATATCCGCGGAACACTCCGACAACTTCTATGCCGCTGTTGATGGCTGATACCACCACCGCTCTCACAGCAGAATTCATGCCTGGCGCATCTCCGCCACTGGTGAGAACCGCTATCTTTCGTATGTCACCCATTTGTCTGTCCTCTAATTATTTTTATACTGTAGTTCCTGTTTCTTGGCTGTAACCCTAGTGTCCTTCTCAACCGAGTTGGTAATAAATGTGTTACCGCCAACCACAACATTGTCCTCGATGATCGTCTCACCGCCAAGGATCGATGCACCAGAATATATGGTGACATTGTCACCGATGGTTGGGTGTCTCTTTGCTCCTTTGAGTTTCTGACCACCCTGAGTTGATAAACCTCCAAGTGTCACACCCTGATATATCTTTACATGCTCTCCTATGATCGTCGTCTCACCTATAACGATTCCTGTACCATGATCGATAAAGAAATATCTGCCTATAGTTGCACCTGGATGAATATCTATTCCAGTCACGCTGTGGGCATGCTCCGTCATGATCCTGGGTATCATCGGCACATCCAGCAGACAAAGCTCATGTGCCATACGGTATACGGATATCGCATAAAGTCCAGGGTATGAAAGTATAACCTCATCCTTACTTCCCGCTGCAGGATCACCGTCAAACGCTGCCTGGATATCAGTCTCAAGATAGTCTCTTATCTGAGGTATCTTATCCATGAATTCATACGTGATATCCATCGCCTTATCCTCAAGCTCAGCATCTGTAAGTTCAGGGAACTTTTTGCAATACCTGAGCACTATCATTATCTGTTTTTTCAGATGAAATATAACGTCCTCTATGATAACAGACATATTATTCTTCAGACTGTATATCTTATACAGCTTGTCGCTGTAATAACCCGGATACAGAATCTTCATGAGTTTGTCGATCACATCAATAATGGCATTCTTGTCCGGTTCATTACACAGATCCGTCTTGTTGATGGCTCTGTCATCGCCGAAATCATCCAATATCCTCTGCACGATCCCCTCAATTCTCTGTTTATCTGATCTATCCATTACTTCTTCAGATCCTTTCTAATAATATCTCCCAATATCATCGGAGCTGACAAAATATGCCACAATGATATCTTCATATTATAATATGTGCTTACGTCACTAAGATAAACACACAGCTATTCTAACAAATTATGCACACTCATTCAATAGTGGGATTATGCACGCCTGCCTACATTATGCGCAGCATAATCATATAGCTAACAGTCCCAAGCAGAATGCTTAACAGCGTATTGTGTTTCCATTTATATGTTCCCCCTGTCACCAGCACACCAACAAGGCTTGGTATCCCCATTGCCACCGGAGCCGATACAGCCCCCTTCAGGCAATACACTATAAGCACCGCCATGATGGTCGCCGGAAGTACCTTTCCAAGCTTAACCAGCATCTCCGGCATCTGCCTTTTTCCATTGAATATTACAAATGGAAGTGCCCTCAGTGCAAATGTGACAACTGCCGACACTGCAATTCCTATCAATATATATTTCGTATTCATGATATTTTCCTACTTTCTCCTCGTATTCCACACCACAAGCACCGCTGACGCTATGATCAGTGACGGCAAAAGGAAATACTGCTGTCCAACTACCAACAGACATACAACCGCTATCACAATCCCTGCAATCGCCGGGATATGGCTCTCCGCCTTCTCCCACTGATCGATAAATATTATGACGAACAGTGCCGTCATACAGAAATCTATTCCCGTCATGTCAAACGGAATGATCTGTCCCAGAATTCCACCGGCAACCGCACCAACCATCCAGTAACACCTCGACAGGAATGCCACCCAGAACATGATGCTCTGTTTCTCCTTACCGGTATCTGGCAGGGTGCAGTTCACGGCGTAAGTCTCATCAGTCATCGTATGTATCATATATAACTTTCGCTTTCCCATACGGTTGAACTCATCCACAAATGTCAACGCATAAAAACTCTGCCTGCTGTTCATCAGAAATGCAGTGAGTGCCATGGTGAGTATGGATGCCCCGCTGGATAGCAGTGTCACAAGCACAAACTGGTATGCCCCTGTGTATACCGTCAGGCTGACCAGCAGTGAATAATACCATTTGAATCCGGCATTCTCCATCATAATTCCATATGCCATGCTGACGAAGAGATAGCTGCACATGATAGGGATTGATTTGACAAATGCTCTTCTGAATATATTTCCCACGATTTTCCCTTTCTCTTGAGGTGACGCGGCGGTCGCCTAGTTCCATTTATTACATATCCCTAAGCCAACGCCGTACAAACTTGGACTTATTGCCACGCAGACAAAATAATCATAATTATCCTACTATTTTTATAGGATAACCACGATCATTCTAACACAGCAATATTTTAAAAACAATATTTCAGACATCTTACAACACGACTCATATGGCAACTTTATATCGTTTGCAAGCAACCATCTGGCCAGATGAACTATTTACTACATTGTTATTTATGAATTTATGGGGTAAAATGGAGGTACTTATTTGAGATATAACAACAAACCAAATGATAAAATTAATGTCAGCAACAACGATATGTCTCAGTCAGATGAGATTGATGCCGCAACTAGCGTTACAAGCTCTGATGATGCCACCGGCCGCATACAGTGGCACACAGGATTTGTCCATGCCATGCGGCTGTATCTGAAAGACTATGAGGACGACATTGAATTCAACGAAGAATTTCAGCTCACCAGAAAACCGCTGAGCATAGACCTGACCGTAGTCAAGAAACCTGACGATCTGATCATCGACAACAACATCGGCAGATTCTTCAGGAAACACAACATACTTGAATATAAGTCGCCGAAGGACGAATTAAACCTTGAGACTTTCTATAAGGTACAGGCATATGCACTTTTGTATATGATCTCTCCCGCCAACTGCGATGCATATGGTACACCTGTCTGTGAGAATGATATGACTATATCCATCGTGCGTGCTGCATACCCAAGAGAGCTCATGAAAGATCTAAAGGAGTTGGGATACACCATACGCGAAGATATCAGGAACATCTACCACGTAGACGGTGCTCAGTTTCCAATACAGATCGTCATTACCAAGCCATCGGCAGATACCGAAAGTTCTTACAAGGACGAAAAAGACATAATCTGGCTGAACGCTCTTACTGCTGATATTTCAAAGGACACTTACATTGATTTTTTGATCACTGTAAATGAGTTAGACAGCAGACATAGCATGTTTGCAGAGACAATATTTGCAATTGTATCCGATGTAAACGAAGAAAAAATTGAGACATGGAAGGAGGCAAATTCTATGATGAACGATGCGATGAAAAGAATTATGGCTAAGGAACTTAAAGAAAGCAAGGATGAAGGACTGGCCGAAGGGCGCTCCGAAGGTCAGGATCTGCTGACTGAAGCTATGCTCACTGCACAGAAAGAGAACATTTCCGATCCCGCAAAGCTTGAGGAGCTTGGCTACGACAAGAATACCTCCATCTGTACTATAACTGCACTTAAGAAACTGGGGATCATCTCATAGACAATTTCTCAGCTATAGACTACTTTATGCCTTATTAGTAAAAGAAAGTATATAAATAAAATAAAGTCACGACATGATTTAATACCGATATGTCCCTGAATTTCTGGGCACATATCTCGTCATATCGTGACTTTGTTGTTTTATATTCCGCATTATCTAAACCGTCTCCCGCTGTCCTCTGACAGCCCATCTATATATAAACACCGCACACACAGCCGTTATAAGCT
Source organism: Coprococcus sp. (assembly GCA_050874325.1). Lineage (GTDB taxonomy): Bacteria > Bacillota > Clostridia > Lachnospirales > Lachnospiraceae > Coprococcus. The sequence continues at coordinate 33,371 of JBNMKK010000005.1, forward strand.
CTGCCACCCAGAACGCATTCCATACTCCGTTAGGGCCAAAACCGCACAGTCTTGAAAGTATCCATGCTGCAGGGATTATAACAACCACATACCTGAGCAGGGATATAAGCAGTGACGGGGTTCCCTTTCCAAGTCCCTCAAGCGCTCCCGATGCCGTTACTGACACAGCTGACACCACAAATCCTGCACATATGATACGCAGTGCCGTTCCACCTGCATTTATCGTAGACGTATTTTCCGTAAACATACCTATAAGACTTTCTGGTATGAACAGACACACAACGGTTCCAACCAGCATGATCCCCGCATTTAGTGTCAGAGTTATGGTAAATATCTTCTTCACCCTTGCATGCTCTCCGGCACCATAATTGTACCCTATGATAGGACGCATTCCCTGTATAATTCCATTTGCAGGCATATAAAGGAAAGTCTGCAGCTTGTAGTACACACCCAGAATCATGACATATGTTGCAGAATACATGCTGAGTATGGCATTCAGTGCACTTGTCAGCAGTGATGGTAGAGCCATATTGAGAATCGCCGGTATACCTATGGCATACAGTTTCTTCACCATCAGACCGCCCTCATGCAGATACTTTATACCAAACTTCACATTTATCGGTCTTCCAAAGTACACAATAAAATATATGATCAAGGTAAACACCTGTCCCAGACCAGTTGCAAGCGCCGCACCTTCTATACCCAGCTCAGGGAATGGTCCGATGCCAAATATCAGCAGTGGATCAAGCACTATATTCACAATGCATCCGCCCATCAGCCCCACCATGGTCACTATCATGCGCCCCACCGACTGGAACACCTTTTCAAATGCAAGGTCAACCGAGATGATTATAGAAAATCCAAATACAATGTCTGCATAACGACAGCCAAGATCAAGGACATCTCCGCTTGCCTTGAAAGCTCTGAGAAATGACGGGATGATTGCAATGCAAACAACCGTCATCACTATTCCCTGTATGATTGCAAGAAGCATGCCCCAGCTGGCGGCACGATTTGCGCGCTCAGTGTCCTTTGCTCCAAGATATATGGCTATCACCGCATTTATTCCAACACCGAATCCGATCGCTACAGCATTTACAAAATTCTGCAGTGGAAATACATACGACAGTGCCGTCATCGCTTCCTCGCTTATCTTCGCCACAAAGAAACTATCCACTATGTTATAAAGAGCATTCACCATCATAGATATGACCATAGGCAGCGCCATGGACATCAAAAGTGGGAACACCGGCTTTTCTTTCATAAAATTCTCGTTCATAAAACCTCCACATAAAAAAGCCCCACAGCCTTACGGTTGTGGGGCGAAAAGATGACTTAATCCGGAAAAATCCACCAACTAGTTTTCGTTGCAATTATATCAGACTTATATCATTTGTCAACAAAATCAGCTCACATATACATCAAGATTCTGTACTACAATAAAAAATCCACAATCTCCATTCTCTCTGACTGGGAGAACGTGCATGAGTGCAGCTCCGCCTTCATTATTGGCATAGCTTACCGAGAGTGCATCACTATTCTGTCCTTCCATGCGATCCTGATCAAGGAATTCTCCTATGATCTGTCTGGATCGTTCTGATCTGAGGCGATTCTCTATTATCGATACGACCTGCTTATAACTTTCAGCATGCTCCACCGACCTCTGAAAATCCTCCTCACCTTTGATGACCCGATAATCCCCTGCATGAATATTTACATATATCATAACCGTATACATATATGATATTCTGGCGGCTATTCTCTCCTGTATCTCTCTGGCATCAGCATTTATCTTATCAAGGATGGCCACGTTCTCGGCTCCGTCGCGGTCTATACTGTGTATGACACTCGTGTGCTTGCCCTTCTTCTTCGCCTCATACAACGCATTATCCGCCATATTGATGCACTCCTCTGGATCATGCCCTGAACCGATGATCTGGCACACTCCCGAGCTGCAATGGACATCCTGTCCGTGTTCCGTTGCCTTGAGCTGCAATTTTCTGGCAAATCTCTTAATTTTGGCTTTCATGGAATTTACATCAGCTATTCCTTTATGTATAAGTACAAATTCATCTCCGCCGAACCTGCAGGCAATATCTTCACTGTCACATTCACTCTTTAACAGTTTACCCACGACCTCTATCCAATAATCTCCAACAGCATGACCATATGTATCATTTACACCTTTAAAATCGTCTATGTCCACAAACAACACTGATGCCTTGTCATCATCTGACATATTCCTGATATAGTCCTGTATCTTCTCCATACCGGCAACTTTATTGTAAAGCCCTGTGAGAGAATCGTGCTCTGCCTCATATTTGGCATGTTCAAATTCCAGTCTTGATCTGACGAGTCTCCTGTCCACATCGATCATATCCACCACAAACATGATCTGTGTGGACATAACCACCGATACTGTCTGAAGCGACAACCCATAATAAAATATTACCACTACTGTAGAAATACATGGCAGTATAAAATATGACATGGTCGCCCAAAACACTGCCTTTTCAATCCTTTTTCTATACTGGATTATGATGGTAAAACAGAGCGTAAGCCCTATTACTGCTATAATCTGAGACAAAATATAGCCCCTGCTTCTATGATAGATGTTTTGCGCATCTATATAGTAAAACAATCCATCACTAAACTGCGATGCTATGAGCATCAATATTCCGACTCCGCTTAACACAAGCACGAGTCTTGCCCTTATCGGCATTTTATCCTCACCCCTGTTCAGATTTATCAAAAGATAAAACATGAACAAACTCATATACAAATAATTTATAAAGAATACGCCGAAGTTTGCTATACGGACAATGTAATATGCGGCATCTCTGGTATTTCCCCTGTAACACCAAGCAAGCGAATCGCAGACAAGCAAAAGTATGCATGCAATCTCCATGCACAGACTTACCCCCTTCTTGTCCTTCCTCTGATTCCTCTCAAGAAGTAATGCCACAAATGCAAGAACGCAAATGACGATTCCCCATATCTCGAGAGTAATATTAAAAATAGCATCTCTATTCACTGATTATCCGCCTCCTCATATACGGCGAGCCATTATAACAAATCGCCAAATCCCTTTGTGCAATTCGTCTTCAATCTATAACTATATCTGAGAATAATTCTATATAACCTCATTTGTAATGTCAATTACAAGATAACACATATTTATGGAAATATGTCGCCACTGGAGACATATATGCCTTGCTGTCATGAACCATATAGTAAAGTCTCTCAACGCCCTGCTGCTGCAATTTGAGTACCTTCACATCAAGACGCCTTAAGATGTCCATATATGGTACAACAGCAATGCCAAAGCCTGCTGCCACAAGACCAGCTATAACTTCATCTTCCTCGGTCTCACACGCTATCTCCGGCGTTCTGCCAAGTCCTTCAAACATCTCATCCACAAGATCTCTCATTCCCGAACCGTGAGAAAAATATATGTACCTGTAAGCAAGAGTTTCCGCAAGTGACACCGAACCTCTATCTGCCAGGGGATGATCAGACGGTGTTATAAGCACCAGATCCTGTCTGCCAACAGGCACCGCTGTAAGTCCCATCGTCTCTGGTGGTCTCGAACAAAACACCATATCATATCTTCCAGCCGGCAGATCATCCAGCAGTTGCCCCGTGGTTCCAGTGTGAAATGTAAATCTAACTTCTCTGTCTCCACACTGTTTCAGATAATCCGCTGCCAATCTGGGAACAAATTCCATTCCAAGTGGTCTTATAAGTCCCAGCCGTATCACCCCATTGCCGGCCGCAGACTTCTGTATTGATTCCACCCCAGCGTCAAGTGTGCCAAGCGTTCTCTCCGCACACGCAAGAAATTCCCTGCCAAATGCAGTGAGTTCCGTATTGCGCCCATTTTTCTCAAACAGTCTGACCCCCAGTTCATCCTCGAGCTGAGCAATGGCGTGACTTAGACTTGGCTGCGTAATATTAAGATTTTGAGCCGCCCTTGTGTAATGCTGAACATGCGCCAGCTCAACAAAATACCTCATATATGACAGATTCATGCCTGTACCTCCTTCTTTATATTATCTTAGTTGCACCGCATATCAGCTGTGGCATTATTGCTTGCTATTAAATTTATATATTCATATTTTACCACTATAAGCCCGATTTTTATAGATATAATCTATTAAACTATAAAAACTATTTATTTGTTATGTGATATCACTGGTGCTACAATCAGAAACCGCAGGGAATATAAAGAAATGAGGAAAAATAAAAATGAATACCAAATCAAAAAATACACATTTACACAACATGTGGGGCGAACTTGCTCTGATAACCGCAGTTGTTATAAACAGTTTTGGAGTTGTTCTCATGCTCTATTCCGCAGCCGGAATATCCGCGATATCCAGTGTGCCATACGCATTTTCACTGGTTCTCCCCAAACTTACGCTCGGGACCTGGACGTACATATTCCAAGGCGCATTGATACTCACACTCATGATCATGAGAAAGAAATTTGTTCCAGAATATCTATGCAGTTTCATAGTTGGTTTTGTATTTGGCAAAATGCTGGATGTCCATGAACTGTGGATAGAGGTTCTCCCAACAGCACTTCCATGGAGAATCCTTTACTTTGTGATAAGCTACCTTCTGATCTGCATAGGGATCGCTCTCTCCAACAGATGTGGTCTGCCGATCATCCCGACAGACCTTTTCCCAAGGGAACTGTCGGAGATAATATCGACAAAATATTCCAAGGTGAAGATTTCTTTTGATGTGATATGTCTTGCAACCACCGCGGCACTGACTGGTTTCATATTAGGTCACATCTATGGTCTGGGAATAGGCACGGTCCTCGCCGCCTTCACCATGGGCAAAGGCATCTCCATGGTTGGAAATACCATGGATAAGCACGTTGCTATCGCTCCATACATAACCGAGCACATCAAGCGCCACGGCAGCCACAATGCCCAGTATGCGGGTCACTAAAGAGCAAATCCAATGCAAACAAAAAACCATATATATGCATGCCAAACGTGACTGCATATATATGGTTATTTTTTATCGTCCGTGCCATCCGTCAATTAGGCATTTGCCAGCTGACGTCCAAGCTCCTTACACTCCTCAAGACCTTCTGCATCAGGTGTCTCATGACACATGAGACCTGCGCCACCTACAAGCTCAGCTCCTGCTGACTGCATTCTTGCCTCCCAGTCACGCATCCACTCGCCATCTCCCCAGCCGTATGAACCGAAGAGTGCGATCTTCTTGCCTGCCGCAAATCCCTCTACCTCTGCAACAAATGGCTCCATCTCAGCCTCCTCAAGCACCTCAGCACCCATAGCTGGGCATCCAAGTGCAAATACCGGCTCATCCTTGAGTGCATCCGGTGTGATGCTGCTTACAAATACAACCTCTGCTTCCTTTCCGGCCTCTCTCAAGCCGTCTGCGATAGCCTCTGCCATCATCTGTGTATTTCCGCCCTGTGTCCAGAATACGATATTAATTTTGCTCATGTTGATCCTCCTTAAGAAAATATATGTTATAGAGTTTATCCCTATACAGCCTTACAACCTATGTTTATCTACATCTTTACATATACTTCGTACAATTATAAGCTTACTTCTACGCCGCACTTCTGCTCGCCGTGTACATCCCCATGATGTCTCTCATGTGAAGTCCATTTGAAAGAAGCTGTATAAGGCGTTCCTCCGCACATTCAAATATATGAAATGTTCTCTGCTTTGATTCAGCATCCTCATATACCTTCCAGTATCCGGAACAAAGTGCGTTTCTGCCGCTCTGCCGGATAAAGCCCTTCACATCCTCAGGTGGATATCCCAGCAGCAGTCCCATCTCGTGTGGGAACCACTCCTTGCCAAGTGCTCCATCGCCAGCTGCCTGATCTATCTGCGCTGGCTGCTTCGAAGTAAATCTTCCTCTGCTCTTTAAATACTGTTGATATTTCTCGCGGAATGCCGCAAGTATATCGGGCAGATCCATATCAGCATATCCAAGCTCAGATAAAAGCCTTTGCACATCATCCCTCTGGACAAATGCCCTGAGTTTTTTCACATTGTAGATAAATACATTTACTCTGCCACAGGTTGCCCCCAGTGTGTACATACATATATCGCTATCCTTAAGTATCTCCACCATCTGGCGATATCCGCTGAGCTTTATGTTCAGAAGATTTGACACCTTTACTCCGGTTATCACCGGCGCACACTGAAGTGCCATCTGAAGCTCCACATCGCCAAGCTCCATGCCCTTCATGATCTCCCATGTATTTTCACTCATGCAAAAGCCTCCTTGTGACAAATATATCTTTGGTTAGTTTTATCTAACTCTAACAAAAATACTACAGGATTCCCCTCTGAACGTCAATAACCCGGAGTGAGACATTTTCTCACTCCGGGTTATCTTATTGATTAAAAATACACATTTATAAATTCTGCTTTATCACATCACCTTTTCTTATATTATAAGCTTATCTTCTTAGAGAGCAGTGTAGCACTTCCTATATAACTGCCGATCATACATACAACATAGAGTATAAGCTGTGGGATATTAGCATATATTGCCTCAAGCATATTACCTGCCTGCATTCCCTTTCCAAGGTGTGGAAGCTTGTAGGCTATATAGCTCATAAGCACATAGAGGACTACGAAAAGTACAAAGCTGACAACACCCTTGATCTTCTTGTTCTGGAGCACTGTGGAAGACAGGGACACTGCAAGGTATGCTATAGTTATCATTGTAAAGAACTGAATAAGTAAGACTACTATAAATCCCACAAGATTCGCAACAACTGCTCCAAGTGATGAACCAGTTGTTCCCAGAATGTCATTTAACATAACTTCCATACCAGCTATATCACTGTTATGTGACTTGATCACATCGTAATCGACCACAATAATTATTCCGAGGAATACTACGAGCGTTATACCAGTGAGTAATATTGAAAGCAGCTTTGCACCGATGATCTTATAATTAGAAAGTGGTGTCATAAACACCATATATCCCGTCTTATTTTTCAGATCCTGACTGTATATTATCACACCATATATCAGAACAAACATAAATGCAGCCCATCCACCCATTATAAGGAAGATAAGTCCAAGTCCAACAAATATATCTTTTTCCGCAAATACTCCTATCAGGAATACCAACTCCGCTGCGGCAAGAGCCGTTATAACCACCAGAAGTGGAAATATTCCACGTCTGTATTCATATTTCATCATCTTTAACATAATATCTATCTCTCCTTCATATATCCCTATTTAATATGTATCGCCCCTCTCGCTCACACGAGCGGGGCAGATCGTCGGAACCGATTACGAGTATGAACTTCGTTCATAGCGGTTCCTCCTATGCATATATTTCCTTATACATATCAACTATCGACTTGCCCTTGTTAACTCGCAGCTCCTCTGCATCCCCCTGAAGCACACAGGTACCATTCTTGATAAAGAATGCATGATCCACGATCCTCTCAAGCTCATCCACAAGATGGCTGGACATGAGTACTGCTGTGTCATCCGATATATTCTTTACTATCGTGTTGATGATCTTCTCCCTCGCTATGATATCTATTCCGTTGAGCGGCTCATCGAGCATTACGATCCTGCTGTCTCTGGACAGTGTCACAGCTATCTTGAGCTTTGCCAACATTCCTGATGACATACTCTTCGCCTTCTGGTCCGGATTCAGCTCCATCTCATCAAGCAGTCCCATGTATTTGTCATAGTCAAAATCGTCAAAGAAGTCCTTGTAATACTTTCCTATGTCCTTGCAGTTCATATATCCGAAGAAGAAAGCCTCCGTCGGCATATAGGCTATGTCTTTCTTTGATCTGTATGTCATAGGCACACCGTCCATGGTGATGGATCCTGAATCCGGCTTGACCAGGCCGGCTATGATCTTCATAAGTGTTGACTTTCCACTTCCATTTGGACCAAGCAGTGCATATATGTGTCCCGGCTCTACCGTAAGTGACAGATCGGATATCGCTGTGGTCGTGATATACTTCTTAACCAGATGTTCGCATTTTAACATTGTATCATTTCCCTTCTTTTTTTATTTACTTCCCATAGTGTTTTTTCAATAACTCAAGTATCTCATCCTGGGAGAATCCCATACCGGTGAGCTGTTCGTCAAAGCCCCGTATAAGTTCTTCTATCTTCTCGTTTTTCAGGTCGTCTATCACCCTGACATCCTCCGTCACAAATGTTCCTATCCCACGTCTGGTGTAGGACAGCCCCATAGACTCCATCTCGCTGTAAATCCTCGCTGCAGTATTCGGATTTATCTGGTACTCTATGGCCAGCTCCCTGGACGATGGCAGCTTTGATCCCAGAGGCAGTGTGCCAGCTATGATCTTCTGCTTTATATCCTCTATGACCTGAAGATATATGGGGATATTCGTCTTAAATTCCATCACACACCTCCTTGCATTGTATCTCTTCTGTACCGCTGTACTAGTTGAATAGTACACTAGTATTATAGTGCTGTCAACCGTTTTTTTAAACAAAGTATATTTTTTAAGTTTTTAGCCATCTGGACGGTAAATCCTGTGTCCGAGAATCTAGTCATTTTTGCTTATTGTCCACAATTCATCTCATATTCAATGTTTCCTCCCAAAAAGATATAAAAACATCCGTAAAACACATTATTCTGTGTCCTACGGATATTTTTGGATATATTTTTTCTTTTTATCATTTTTCCGTCTATTTAGAGATAATTTTGTATCTTTTCCCTGGTTATCCCAACAACCACTAGAGAATTCATACAAATAAAATTTCTAGCAAGCTTTAAGCACCAGTTCTCTCAGCTCACATACATTCATGTAGAGCTGTTCCACTCTGTCTGCAAATGTCCTTGTGGAGAATTTGTCCGCCGACTGCACTGCACATTCTCTGAGCTTTTTCCTGTCACTCTCACCCATCTCAAGCCATTTGACAAATGCATTTTCAAATGATTCCTCATCTGTGAATTTCCATCCGTTCTTTCCGGAATCAACCACATCGACAAGGCACGGATCCTCCTTGCAAATGAGTGGGATTCCAGCTGCGAGAGCCTCCACATAAGTAAGTCCCTGTGTCTCACTTGTGGATGCGCTTACGAAGAAATCACCTGCCTGATAATATTCAGCCACCTTGTCTGGAGCTATCATACCTGTAAATATCACGCCATCTTCGATCCCAAGTTCTTTTACCTGCTCCTCTATCTCTGTCCTGTATGGACCATCGCCCACTATCATAAGCGTTGTTCCATATCCGCTCACTCTCTTCTGGCATCTGAGTATCTCTTCAACATTCTTCTCCTTTGCCAGTCTTCCAACATAGAGAAGAACCGTCTGGTCATCGCTGAGTCCATACTGTTTCCTGATCCTGTGTCTGCTGTCCGTTCCGATGCATCTGCCAAACTTGTCCGTGTCGATTCCAGACGGGATTACCTCCACCGGACACTCAACCTCGTACTTTTCAAGCACTTCTTCTATCTTCCTGCTCGGCGCTATCATGGCATCCACCCTCGATGAGAGCATCCTTGTAAGTTTCTGTACAACTTTGCGCCCCCACGCTGCATTTGGCGAAAAGTAATGTGTGTAATCCTCATATACTGTATGGTAGGTATGTACTATCGGCGCATTTGTCTCATCTGCGATCTTCTTCGCCATGAAAAATGTCGAGAACTCACACTGAGAATGTATGACATCCGGATTCCATTCTACAAGTTTGTCTATGACTGCCTTGATAACCGGCATCTTAAGTCTTGCCTCTGAATATATCTTTCCGGCACCTATCGATGCGGCATATATCACATCCCCATCTATATATGTATGATGATTTCTGGACAGAGTGAGTATTTTCACATCATGGTCTCTCTCCTTAAGCTCCTTTGCCAGATTCACAACCGATGTCACAACTCCATTTATAACAGGTTCATACCAGTCCGTAGTAATAAGTATCTTCATAATCTATCGTCTCCTTCTCTTTCAGGCGGTGTTCATTTTGGGACATTACCACCTGCACCTTATCCTCATTCAACTACTTTCTGATTATTACTCTGCCATACACATATAAATTTCCACTGTAACAAATCTAAATATTATATAAATTGTATCTATGACCACCCCAAAACAGATAAATTGTCAGGAAAATTTCTTGGCAATTTATTTAGAAAACTCCTTGAATTTTTTTCAGAATATTCTTATACTATTATGGCAGTGTTAATATAACACTATCGGTGCGTGGCTCAGCTTGGTAGAGCGCTTCGTTCGGGACGAAGAGGTCGTGGGTTCGAATCCCGTCGCACCGATTTTTTTATGCACAGAAATATCTGGAATTTCTACTAAAATATCACATCTGACTTCTTATCTGAATCTGTCTTGAAATACTCCAGCATATGATGTCCCGTGACGGCTGCAATCACCGATGAAGGAAACTGACTGCACAGATTGTTGTAATTTGTCACACCTGCATTGTACAGTCTTCTTGCCGCCTGGATATGCTCCTCCGCATTTGTACAACTGTTCTGAAGAACCTCTATATTCTTGCCCGCCGCCAATTCAGGATACGCCTCCACAACTGCATTTATCTGATCCGCAGCATTTTTCATAAGTTTCTCTACCCCGGTCTTCTCGTCAGGTGTCATCCCTTTCCTGATCTTTATCGCCGTGATAAGTGTTTCGCTCTCATATGACATATACGACTTTACCATCGCATACTGTTTTGTGAGCAGATCATACCTTCTCGTTAACGCAACATCCACATCCGAGTCCAGCTCTCTCACCTTATTTTCCGCCGCCTTCAGCGCATTTGCAGTTCTTATCACATATGATATAAATATCAACGCAATTATCACCAATAACAAAATCACAACCATTCCTCTGCTAAATAATATTGTAAACATACATTTTCCTCCCTGTATCTTTGATAAGTTTCACACCCGTCCATCTTCTATAATAAAAGTGCCGCATCCAAGACTTCCTTTAGCATTCGAAGATGTCTGTCCAGCTGAGTCTCTATATCCTTAATTCCGCTAACCGGCTTATCCTCATCAAATATCATATATTTGTCACTCTTGCTCATACACATGTATAGACGGTTCCCGTCAAATGTCACATGCAGGGCAGTCTTCTCCTTTGGATAAAGTGCCGCCAGTTTTTCCATGACATCCGGGGTGAGTATATAGAATATATTTTCCTCGTCATCGCATTTTATTGTAAACAGCAGATTAAAGTTCTCATTTTCCGTCTTTTCTATTTTTTCAGCTGTGTCATGTTTTGAACCACTCTTCAATATATTTTTCATTTTCAGTTCGGAATTTGCACTTAAACCAAGAGGTGCCGACGATGTCCTGGCGTGTGAAATTTCCACTATTATTCCGCCAAATAATTTGCCGATCGTCTTCTCCTTATCACCATCGCTGTCCTCATAGTAGTATTCATACTCCATATATTCATAACTGCTCCTGAAATGAATCCCCCTATAAGTTCCCTCTATCAGATCACGTCCCACGATCGGCAGTGGATTGCCATCCAGAGTGAATGGTCTACCGCCAAAGCAATTCAATCTTCTTATCTGATCATCAGGGAGACCGCCCTTGTGATAGTACACACTGCCCTCACCATATTTTTCCCTGACCATCTGCGGAAGAAACTCTGTGTATACTATGCTGTCATCCGCCACCACATGTTTTTTCTTTTTCTTTACTATTTTATATATCAGGAAAATAACTGCGCCATATACCAGCACAAATCCACCGAAATTACCAGAATCTGCACCATTGCCGGTATTTCCAGTTAGGTTTATCCTTTCAAATATCTGATGTGCCAGTTCAACACCGTTTATAGCTCCCACAGCATCCAGGACCACCACGAGAAAAAGCGCAGCAAATATGGCATGTATTATCAGTCTGACGATCAATCTCTTTGTCCTTTTTCGCCCCGCTGTCTGTTCATCCAGCCTCCCCTGATCTCTGGCTGCCTTCTCTTTTTCAAATTTTGATATCAGATTCTCTGACCTGACATCATGACTGACTTTCCCATAAAGTCTCTCCTCTATCTCCCGGTGCCACAATGCATTTAGCGCATCCCATCTCTCCTTTATCTGGGCATCTGTCATCCCCTGCTCCCGCATTTCCTTCTCTCTCTGACTGCGGTACAGTCTGGTGTACATGTTTGGCGCCCCGGAATCAGGTCCAAGATACACCTTATCCCTCTCATCCGGCGACATATCAGCAAATGCCTTTGGTGATGAAAGCGTTCCCCCGGCATAATTTTGGACATGATACTCGGCTGATCTTTCTGCAAATTCCAGAGCCTGATCCAACCTCTCAGCAGCATCCTTTTTCATTCGTCTCCTTCTCCTTTATCCCACATCAAACAAACTGTCACAAAATCACTATAAATCTTTTACATGGTCGCTCACTATCAGCACCGTGTAAAATTTCCGTCAAATGCGTGCAAGACAGCACTTATATTTCTTTTTATTTAATTTTCCAGATTTAAAGTTCATTTAAAGTTCCGTCACTACAATGCATTTAAAGGATTGATAAAACAACTCATGTTCAAAATGAAAGGGGTCTTTAATATGAAGAAAAAAAATCTTACAATCATATGCGCACTGGCAATGGCAATGACGCTCACAGCCTGCGGTCAGGGCACAACTACAACAACAGAGTCTGCAACCACGGAGACAACCACCACGGAAGCTTCTGCAGAAAACAATGCCAGCGGCGACGCATCCGCTGTAACTGACACAGATCAGTCGTCCAATAACAATGATGCTCAGGATGGACAGACACCTCCTGACAAGCCAGATGGTGAAGGCGATCAGAACACACCTCCTGACAAACCGGACGGCGATGGCCAGGGGGGCCCTGGCGGAGGAAACTTTGGCGGTTCCGGCGAGGTCACTCAGGGTGACAGTGCAAATACCATAGATTCGGATGGAACCTACAGCAGTGAGACTTACTCATCAACCGGCGATGACGAGAACGCCCTCAGAGTTGACGGTGCGACAGTAACCCTGGATGGCATAACAGTCGACAAATCAGCAGGTGCAAGTTCCAACACCGAAGATGGCGATTTCTACGGTATGAATGCAGCACTTCTCGCCACAAACGGTGCCACAGTTACTATCAAGAATGCAAATGTGACATCATCAGCCCAGAACGGAAATGGCGTGTTCAGCTACGGCTCAGGCACAACCGTAAATATCTCGGATTCAACGATCACCACAACCGCCGACAATTCCGGTGGAATCCAGACAACCGGCGGTGGTACTACAAATGCAAACAATCTGACTGTCACGACATCGGGTAACTCCTCAGCTGCCATCAGATCTGACAGAGGCGGCGGAACAGTGAATGTCGATGGAGGAACCTACACGAGCAATGGATACAACTCGCCTGCAGTCTACTCCACCGCCAACATAACAGTGAAAAACGCAAAACTCACAGCCAACAATTCCGAGGCACTCGTAATAGAAGGTGAGAACTCCATAGCGCTCGAAGACTGCACCGTATACGGCAACATGAGCGACTCTAAAGGCAGCAGTTCTGATGAAAATGTGCACAATGTAATGATCTACCAGTCCATGTCCGGTGACGCGGAGGTCGGTACATCAAGTTTCACCATGACCGGCGGTTCCCTCACATCAAACAACGGTGACATGTTCTATATAACCAACACCAACTGCACACTGTCCCTCACGGGTGTAAAGCTTACAAACAAGGACAGCGATGGCTACCTGCTCAACGTAACCGGCAACTCTGCATCCCACGGCTGGGGCTCCGCAGGTTCAAACGGTGCACAGGTGACATTTACAGCAAATAAGCAGACACTTGAGGGCGATATCAGAGTTGACAGTATCTCCACTCTCGACATGACGCTCTCAGGAAACAGCACATTCACCGGAACCATCAATGTGGTTGACAATGAAGACGGCGGAACCGCTGTATCTGACAACGCCGTGATCACTATTGAGAAGGGCAGCACATGGAATCTCACCGGAAACTGTGTGATAAGCAGCCTGACAAATAACGGAACTATTAACTTCAACGGATATACCATCACTCTGGCTGACGGAACTGTACTGTCAGAGTAACGGAAGGGGCAGGTCATCAGATCTTATCTGGTGACCTGCTTTTTTGTATAAAACTCCTATTCACTGTCCATACTCTATTTAGAAGAATTTTCAGGAGGTATACAAGTACATGTCAAATATGTTTTGTTTTCAGTGTCAGCAGACAGCAGGAGGTTCCGCCTGCGTCAATACCGGAGTGTGCGGTAAACAGCCATCCACATCAAATCTACAGGACGAGCTTGTGTGTGAGCTTATAAGGCTCGCCGAACTTTCCAAAAAGGAGAATAAGCACAGCACTGTCGCCGACAGGCTTATTATAGACGGACTTTTTACAACTCTTACAAATGTCAACTTTGACGACAAAGCAATAAAAGAATTTATGGGGAGAGTAAAGAACGAGCAGAACAAGATCGGGAAATCCGAGGCAGAAAAGATACAGGTGATCGACCTCTGGGATGGTGACACAGATATCGTGTCCCTTCGTTACACCCTGCTGTTTGGGCTCAAGGGTATGGCGGCATACGCCCACCACGCCATGAATCTTGGATACACCGATAACGAAGTTTTGAAATGGTTCTACAAGGGACTGTGCGAGGTGAACAGGGAGCACAGCGTCACGGAATGGATAGAACTCATCATGGAATTTGGTCAGGTCAACTTCAAATGCATGGAGCTGCTTGACAAGGCCAACACTGAATCATTTGGCAATCCTGTACCTACAAGAGTGAATGTCGACATCAAAAAGGGACCATTTATCGTAGTCTCCGGTCACGACCTGAATGACCTGTCGCAGCTTCTCGAACAGACTGAAAAGACCGGGGTAAATGTATATACCCACTGCGAAATGCTCCCGGCACACGGCTATCCGGAGCTTAACAAATATCACAATCTGGCTGGCAATTTCGGAACGGCATGGCAGAGCCAGCAGACAGAATTCGAGAACATCCCCGCACCGGTGCTCTTCACCACCAACTGTCTCATGCCGCCAAGGCCGAGCTACAAGGACAGGATATACACCACTTCTGTCGTGGGCTATGATGGCATGATCCACATCACGGGTACAAGAGCGGGCAAAAAGGATTTTACTCCGATCATCAAACACGCCCAGAAACTCGGCGGCTATGAACACGACAGGAGCATGAGCGGCATAAACGGCGGACATATGCTGACTACCGGCTTTGCCCACAGTGCGGTTCTGTCACAGGCTGGCAAGATCATAGACTCCATAAAAGCCGGACATATCAAACACATTTTCCTCGTTGGCGGCTGCGACGGCGCACATCCGGGACGCAACTATTACACCGAATTCGTAAAACAGACTCCTATGGACACCATTGTCCTCACCCTAGCCTGTGGCAAATACCGTTTCAACGATCTTGACCTCGGCGACATCGATGGTATTCCAAGAATACTTGACATGGGACAGTGCAATGACTCCTACAGTGCCATCAAGGTTGCCCTTGCATTGGCTGATGCATTTGGATGCAGCATAAACGACCTCCCACTCACACTTGTACTGTCATGGTATGAGCAGAAGGCCGTCTGTATCCTTCTCACCCTGCTGTCGCTGGGCGTGCGCAATATGTATATCGGACCGACACTGCCGGCATTCATGTCCGAGACCGTGGTAAAATTCCTGGTTGAGAATTACCAGTTAAACCCCATCACTGCACCTGAACAGGATATGGATGCGATACTCAAGAGGTAAATATATCCTTTATACTCTCCGCCATATCCGCATTTATTCCTATAGCCTTGCTGCCAAGACTCTCCGGCACCACCGCCTGATCAAGATTTAACCTGATAAGCGTTATGTTATCGTGTTCGCGTGTCAACTTTTCAAAAGGGAAACGTATTATAGTTGGCGTATTGAAACCGACACCCAGTTCAAGAAGTACGAGTTTACTGTTTATAGAATTTGTGACAAACTCACTAAAATTCCGCTCTGCCTCATACCAGGCACTGTCCTGAACAAAATAGCCGTCCTTGCGGAGGTTCATATCCATAGAGCCTCCGCATACAGGGCAGCGCGGAACCATGTATGCGGGAATCTTGCAGTTTCTTCTCGCCTGATCCATCTGAATAAACATTTCTGTAGCATCATATGTCTTATCATGGCACGCTTTTGCGCACTGTATATGGAAATAGTCTCCCTGGGTGCAAAATATCTTTTCCTTGGGCAGTCCTGCCTTCACAAACTGACCATCCGCATTAGTGCTCAACACAAATATATCCTTGTCTGCAAGCCCACCTAGCAACACCCTGTGAAGAGGTGTGACATCCAGCTTTATCCCTCCAAGCACTGCCTGCTTTGACCAATATCCCCAATAGCTCTCCTCATCAGGATATGGATAAAAGCCTGCACTGTACATATCCTGCATGTATGGCCCCCTGCCATATCTCTGCTGAAACTCGCCAAAATTTTCCGCAAAGAAATTTCCACCGTACTGTGCCCCCGCAGCCACACTCATACCTGCTCCCGCCCCTACAAGCACGCAGTCTGCATCGGCTATAGCATTCGCAGCCTGCTGTATCTGTTTTTCATACGGAACACTCTGATACACATAATCCCTGGCGGGAGTTCCGCAGAGGAACGATTCAAATGTTATTCTTCTTTTTAGTAAACCTGTGTTTTTCACTTTTTCACCTTCTTATTCAACAGCCTTCTGTATATCCTCTCGTCATCTTCCTTAAACACATTGAATACAACCTTTATCTTGCTGCCCGTCTCACATCTGTATGTCCTGACGGTTTCCACCGCTATCTCTGCCGCCCGCTCATTGGGGAACATAAATACGCCTGTTGATATACAGCAAAACGCTATGGAGCCTGCACCACTTTTGTCCGCAAGCTCAAGGCAGTTTCTATAACAAGATCCCAGGAGGCGCTCGTGTTCAGCTGTGAGCCTGCCCTGCACAATCGGCCCAACAGTGTGAATGACATATTTGCACGGAAGATTGTAAGCCGGTGTTATCTTCGCCTGACCCGTCGCCTCCTCGTGTCCCTGTGCCTCCATGATCTCTCCGCATTTGTTCCTGAGCTGTACCCCCGCAAATGTATGGATACAGTTGTCTATGCAGTTGTGACATGGCACGTAACATCCGGTCATACCACTATTTGCTGCATTTACTATGGCTGAGACTGCAAGTCTTGTTATATCCCCCCGCCACACATATGTGTCCTTTTGAATCTCCGGTATATCCTCCAGTTTCACTATTCCTTTCTCGGAATTCACCTGCATCAGATATTCGTCCTGGATCTTCAGAAAATCCGCATCAATAGCTCCCGGCATCCTGACATTCATAAGAGAACGGAGAAGTCTCCGCTGATCCTCACTTCCAGATGGAATCCGCATACCAACGCAGTCGCTGCGTTCTTCCAACAATCTCTTTATCAAGTATATTCTTCTCTCACCCTGATTCATCTGAATCCTCCCTATAAGCTATCACCAATCCCCGCAACAAAGCTGTACTGACAATCCCTGATCTGACCATCCGGCAGATTGCACTGGTGTCTCTGTCTGTAGACTAGCTGCGCCACAAAATCCGTCGCGGGATTTTTCAGTATCTCTGATGGGGTGTCATATTGTTCTACGTTGCCATGATTCATCACGAGCACCTTTGTTCCAAGTTTCAGCGCCTCCGAGATATCATGAGTCACGAACATTACCGTTATCTTTGTCTCCTCATGGATCCTCATGATCTCATCCTGCAATTGGGTTCTGGTTATCTCATCAACTGCACCGAACGGCTCATCCATCAACAGTATGGACGGTGATGCCGCCAGTGCTCTTGCTATACCCACTCTCTGCTGCTGTCCACCAGACAGTTCTCCCGGATACCTGTTTTTTATCTCATCATCAAGTCCCACTATCTTCATCCATTTTAACACGGCCGCTCTTGTCTTTGCCCTGTCCTTTTTGTTTAGGAGATTGGGAACATAGGATATATTTTCTTCAACAGTCATGTGCGGAAAAAGCACACTTCCCTGTATAGAATATCCAATACTTCTGCGGAGCTCAATAAGATTTTTCTTCTTGATATTCTCGCCGTCTATCAGAATATCTCCCTCCGTAGCATCGATGAGTCCGTTTATCATCTTGAGCGCTGTCGTCTTGCCACATCCTGACGAACCAACTATTGTTACAAACTCTCCCTGCTCCACGGTGAGATTGAGATTTTCTATGACGGTCTTATTGCCATACGACTTTTTTATATTTTTAAATTCAATAGCAATATTCACTATAATTACCTCCTGTCTATTTTAAAAGTCCATTACCAGCCAAAAACTCCTCCGCAACTTCCCTTGGCTCCCTGCCTTCGGTCTCAACTTCATAATTCATCTGCGCCATGTCACCATCGGTTATTATGCCGTCCAGTTTATCAAGCACATCCTTTATCTCAGGATGACTCTCGAGGACTTCGTTTCTGACAACATTTCCGCACATGTAAGATGGATAGAAATCCTTGTCATCCACAAGTACAGTCACATCCGACGCGGCAAGCTGTCCATCCGTTGTAAATATATTCATAACATCAATCTTGCCCTGATTGATAGCCTGGTATTTGAGTCCGATGTCCATATCCATTGTTTTCTTGAAATTAAATCCATATTCGCTGCAGAGCGCATCATATCCATCCTCACGCTCGAAGAAATCATACTCAGCGCCGAAAATAAGCTTATCCGAAACGGCGCTCAGATCCGAGTATGTCTTTATGTTATATTTGTCCGCGATCTCCTTTCTCACCACCAGACCATATGTGTTGTTAAATCCATACATGCCTGCCCAGCTCATTCCAAGTGACTCTTCGTACTCACTCTCAAAATCTGAAAACATGTCCTCAGTATATAACCCATCTTTTTTCAGCACCATATTCCATGCAGTACCCGTGTACTCAGGGTAAATGTCAAATTCACCGCTCTCCATGGCAGGCTCGATATTCGAAGTTCCTCCGCCCACGCCCTGAGTGATCTCCACATCGAGATCCGTGTCCTGCTCAATCAAAATATCAAGCATCTCGCCGAGTATGTACTGCTCCGTCATCGGCTTGGTTGCGATATGTAAGGTTTCTTTTTTGCCCTTCGGCACCACCTGAACAATCACCAATATCAGGGCAATCACCACACAGACTGCCGCCATTATCCTATTGTTCTTCTTTGCCTTGACATTTCTCTTCGATAGGCGTTTCTCCACAAACCCTAAGGCAAAGTCAAACGCCAGAGCAAGCAGTGCAATGAGCAGACTTCCTACCATCGTCATCGCTGTGTTATTTGTCGTGATGCCTCTGTAGATCGCCACGCCAAGTCCACCGGCGCCGATAAATGAAGCTATACCGGCAAGCGCTATCGTCATCGTAACCATATTTCTGATGCCCGAGATGATAACCGGCATTGCCAGGGGAATCTTGACCTTGAATAAGATCTGAGTCCTTGTACTTCCCATGCCCTTTGCCGCCTCTATGATGTTCTCATCCACATTTGTCAGACCTGTGTTGGTGTTTCTAACCATCGGCAGCAGTGCATACACGGTCAGCGCGATAACGGCAGTCGCATTCCCTACACCTGAAAATGGTATGAGAAATCCCAACATAGAGATGGACGGAATAGTGTACAGGAAATTTATCACTCCGAGAGTCGGCTTTGACGCCCTCTGGTATTCACTGATCAAGATTCCAACAACTCCGCCAAATACTATGGCGATCACGATTGCCATCAATGATATCTCTATATGCTCCACAAGAAGATCCAGGAAAAATCCCTTCTTCTCAAGCAGCAATGTCCACATTTCTTTTAACATGTTATCTCCTCCTCACCGCATTTGCCGGACACTCCTCAAAGCACAATCCGCAGTGCAGACAGTGCGTCTGATTTATCACAAAATCCTTAATACACTTTTGAGGACAGATCCGCTCGCATCTCCCGCACTGGATACATTTGTCTGTTATCTCATATCCCTTGAAAGCCGTTTCACCTTCACCCAGGGCAAATGTCTCTCTGACAATCGGTTCCCTTCCAAGATCAAAGAACTCCACCTCTCCATTGTCGATACAAAATGGCTCAAGCACATATCTGCTGTCATCCGGATATACGCTGTTCATGGATGGATTCTCCTCAAATATCCTGTCGATCCACATTTTCTGATCTTCCAGTTTGTGAGCCTTTCCGCTAAGTCTTATCATCTGATATTCTCTGTTCATCCCTGTTATGGCAACATTTCCATCACCCATTAGCTGTGCGTAAAAATCCTTGCCCCTCGCCGTACAAAAATATATCTTCTCACCTTCCACCAGCATTATGTCTATTATCCTTATCTGTGGCATCCCCTTGTCATCAACCGTGGCAAAGGCGACATCCTTTATCTCCCTGAGTATCTGCAGGCATCTCTCTGCGTCCATCGCTGTACCTCCTTACAAAATATGCTCTACACTCTGCCCCGATACGCTGTCGATCGCATCGGAACATCAAAGTTTTTTCCCTTGCTTTCGAGACTATTCTATAAGAGGTTTTCTATTAAAAAAAGTACGCACAATATTGTGGCGTAGTTACCTGGAGGTTACTATTGTGGGAAATCAAGGGAATTTATCTGGTATACTTATCATATGTATGGTATAATCCGCCTATAAGTAACCAAAAGAAACTATTAGATTTTATAACCCTATTAAATATTTTTATTAAGAGGTAATTATTATGAGCGACAAATTAAAAGAATTACCGGCATGCCCGGTTGAGACGACATTAAGCCTTATCGGCGACAAATGGAAAGTTCTGATACTGAGAGATCTGATAACCGGCACAAAGAGATTCGGAGAACTTAAGAAATCCATCGGAACTGTTTCTCAAAAGGTTCTCACCGCTCAGCTCCGTGACATGGAGGAAAATGGACTTGTCCACAGAGAAGTGTATGCGGAGGTTCCGCCAAGAGTGGAATACTCTCTGACTGAACTCGGTCAAAGTCTACGCCCCGTGCTTGACGCAATGAGAAATTGGGGTGAGGATTATAAAAGCAAGAATGCATAAAAAGGACAGATATGTATGTTAATTCAAGCAAACATACATATCTGTCCTTTTCTTTATTTAAACATTAGTCTAACTTCAACACCATCCGCGCTGTTATCCATCAGGCAGTCAAATCCATGCCTGTCCATGATGGTCCTCACGATCGGGAGTCCAAGCCCGGTTCCATTATGTCCATGACGGCTGTCATCTCCATTGACAAATGGCTTCCACACATTTGCCAGTACCTCTTCATCCAGCGGTGCGCTGGAATTGACAAATGATGCAAAACTGTCGGAGAGCCGCACCTTTATCTCACCACCATCTGTCACGTACCTCGCCGCATTGTCCATGACATTCTTTATAGCCCGAGTCATGAGCATCTCATCGGCATACACAGTGCAAGTACCCTTTATATCAATGGTCACATCTTTCTCTTTTACCCTCTCAGCATACTCATCTGCCAATGAATTGACAATAGACGCTATATCAACATCTGTCTTATTTAGCTGAGTATTTGAATCTTCAACCTTTGCCATATCAAGAATTGAGGCGATCTGTGCATTCATCTGATGAACACCATTGATTATGTTGTCCATATAATACTTATTCTTCTCTGGATTTGTCTCATTCCTGAGATTCTCTGCGTTCAGACGAATAATCGCAAGAGGACTATTCAGATCATGAGCCATGGCATTGGAAGTTGTACGTCTGTACTGCTCCATATCATAAGCCGACAAATATGTCCTATACATGGCATAGGCAATGGCAAGAGAGAATATCACACACAGGAGAATTATTCCTGCCCAGGTAGCGATCACCAACAAGCCGGCCATTGATCTCAAGAAATTTGTATGAAAATCCAAAACTATAAAATACCCACTGCCAAGATCCTCCACTTCTGTGGTATGGTGTCCAAAACCGCACTTGTAATCTTTTTCTACATATCCCTGAACAAAATCCGAATCCTCCACTGAGGTTTCATCCATCAGTTCATCCACATTCTCATAAACATCCATATTCTTCGGACTTGAAATATATCCGTAATAATCCACATATATCTCAAATCCTTTTGACATATCCAGTTTCACATAACCGTCTGGAATATTTTCATTGACAGCTGTATATACCTTATTATCTGCAAACTCTTTAGTGCCATCCTCCGTTTCCACAAAACGGATTTCCTCATCACTATCAATATAAGTATATTCCCCTGCCCAGAAGTTATTGTCCTTAACATAAACTTCATTAATGCTTATATTTGCAGGTGCGCTGAGTTTATATGCCTCCTCTAACATCTCTTTGTACTCTTCATATGTACATGAAAGATAATACGTTTTGGCATTTGCATCCTGGATCGCTATGAACACCCTGCCATCTGACGATGCTATCTTTGAAAGATTACCGGCATCATCTCTGTGATACACTGTCAGCACGCAGTCTCTTGAATTCCTGTCATCAAGCGCCAACATACGGTTTATCGAGCAGTAATACTCCATTCTTCCGGCAAATGCATTATCCACTGTCTGGAAATCATAATCGACATCCCCCTCCGCATTGGCATCTGCAGAGTCACCAAAATCTTTCGATGTTTCATCCTCTGCTTCCGTGAATACAGTATTTAAATTCTTCCTTGCATCATCTACACTGTTGTTATACGTTGCGGTCAACAAATACGTTACTATAGCCCCCAACACCGATGCTGCCAGTATAAACGGCACAAATACCTTCAGGAAGAATGAGCCAAACTTCTGTTTCTTCCAATACATCTTTATCTTAGATCTTTTCTTACTCATGATTTATCCCCCTTCATATAGACAGTGTACATAAACTTAGACACGATCTGTACTTTATCTGTTCAAACCTCCCAGACACAGACTATTTAAATATCAGTCTGACCTCCACACCATCCGCACTGTTATCCATCAGGCAGTCAAATCCATGTCTGTCCATTATTGTCTTTACGATCGAGAGTCCAAGTCCGGTTCCCTTATGTCCGTGACGGCTGTTGTCTCCCTTTACAAACGGATTCCACACATTTGCCAGAGTCTCTTTATCAATAGGTTCGCTGGCATTGACAAATGACACTGAGCGGTCTGAAAGCCATACTTTTATCTCCCCGCCATCTGTCACATACTTCACCGCATTGTCCATTACATTCCTTAAGGCCTGAGTCATGAGTTTCTCATCGGCGTGTACCGTGCAAGTGCCCTTTATATCAATGGTAACGTCCTTCTCTTTTATTCTCTCTGCATATTCCTCTGCCAACAGATTAACTATAGCTGTGATATCAACATCTGTCTTATCTAACTGAGTGTTCACGTCCTCAGCATTTGCCATATCAAGGATCGATGCTATCTGAGTGTTCATCTGATTGACCTCATCGATTATGTTGTCCATGTAGTACTTATTTTTCTCCGGATTGGTTCCATCCCTAAGGTTCTCCGCATCGAGAAGGATGACAGCAAGAGGACTCTTCAGATCATGAGCCATAGCATTGGACGTTGTCCGTCTATACCGCTCCATGTCGTAGGCAGACTTATAAGTTTTGTACATGGCATATGCAATGACAAGAGATACTATAACACTCAGAAGTATTGTACCTATCCAGGTTCCGATCATGAGCTTTCCGATCAAAGACCTCCAGATATTGGTGTGATAATTCAATACCATGTCATATCCACCGCCAAGCCACACAACCTCTACATGATGCTTTCCATATTCACATTTGTAATCTTTCTCCGCATACTGATAGGTCTGATAATCTTTGCTCACATCATGACTGTCTACAAAGTCTTTTCCATAAGCGATCGCATCCCCTATCAATCCCTCTGGATCACCATATGTATCCAGTTTCTCTGTTGAAAATGGACTTCCTATAGGAGTGCCGCTCATCTCATATGCACTCAGGTTTTCTATCTTTACATAACCCTCCGGAATATTTGTGTTTGTAACCTTATACTGCTTGAAATCAGAGTCGGCCGTTCCATCTGCATTTTGGATGATCTCAACCTCATCTGTGCAGTATGTATATGCACCTACCCAGAAACTGTTCCCCTTGACATAGAGCTCATCTATACTAAGCACACTGGCATCTTTTGTCTCACGAGCATCTTTATACATCTCCTGACCGTCCTCACGCGAACATGACAATATGTACTTTTCGCCCTTTCTATCCTTCACGCTCAGGTAATATTTTGCACCGTTTTCCCATACCTTCGATGGTTTTCCATATTCATCCAGTTTATATACTTCTATAGCTCCATTGCGCCCCTCTTTATCATCGACAACATACATAGTCGCCATATTCAGATAATAATCAAGACTGCCCATCAGCCGGTTATCTGCTATCTGGAAATCGTAGTCAGCAGCACTGACATTTGCAGATTTCAGTGCCTCATTATAGTTGTTTAACGCTGACGTTGTGCCATTGTCGACCATCTGATTGAAATTGATCAAACTATCGTCCAGACTAGATTCATATATAGATACCAGCAGATACGTGACGATACCTCCGAGCAATGATGCCACCAGTATAAACGGCACGAATACTTTCAGGAAGAACGACCCAAACTTCTGTTTCTTCCAATACACTTTCGTTTTTTTCTTTCTCATAATGTAACCCTCCCTTGATATCAACAGTTTCATCGATTTAATCCATTCTGTAGCCCTTGGCAAATACTGTCTTGATCTGCTTGCCGGACTCCCCAAGTGCCTGGCGCAGTTTCTTGATATGGTTGTCCACAACCCTGTCACTGCCTTCGTAATCATAACCCCACAGTCTCAGGAGCAGATCATCCCTTGTGACAAGCATCCCTCTGTGTTCCATAAAATATTTCAACATTGCATATTCTTTCGGTGCAAGCCGTACCTCTTTTCCTGATACAAATACCTGCAGCTTGTCAGGATATATCACTATATCGTATGCCTCTATGCTATTCTTCTTCTCCCACAGTCCCTTACTTCTTCTGAGAAATGACATGATCTTTGCCTGGAGTTCCGCCATGGAGAACGGCTTGACCACATAGTCATCACAACCTATGTCATAGCCATACAGTCTGTCCTCCTCCCTGCCACGAGCGGTCAGAAAAATGACAGGCACATAGCTCTTGGACCTTATCGCTCTGCATATCTCAAATCCATCTGCACCCGGCAGCATAACATCAAGCAATGCCATATCGTATTCATTCTCATACACAAGTGCAAGGGCCTTATCACCGTCATCTGCCCATGTGAATTCCGCATCAGTCCCCTTCATATAATCCATTATTCCTTCTGCTATCTTCTGCTCATCCTCAACTAGTAATATATTGTATTTCATATTTCCTCCCCAATACCTAAGATCTTGAACCCAGTATACTGTGTACTTATATCCTTTTTGTATCCTTTTGTAATTTTAGTTTATAATTTTAACATAAAAAGGCGAAAAGATACAAAACCTAAACGTTTCATATCCTTTCGCCTTTTTATCCAACAGCCTGCCCTGTCAGTTATTTGACTCCGCACCATCTGTCTGTTTTGCCTCCAGCGTGGTACTCTCACCTGACATATACTTTACATAATTCATGTAATCGTTATTCCAGTCAACATACTTGTCAGATTTTCTTTTGTCCTTAAATGAATATTTCTCTGAGATATATTTTCCAAGGTATGCGCTGACCTTCTCTGCACCTCCGCAGTTTAAATGTCTTCCGCCATCTCTGGTATCTGTACTCCAATCCACAGCGTACTCTCCATCCAGCGTATTCATATCCACAAAGTCTATGTTTTTCTCCTTTGCAAACTCAACCATCGCATTGTGTCTGGCATAGTTCCATGATTTCGCTGTTGGTGTCTCCATGAACATGATCTTGATCCCATTGTCTTTGCATTTTGCGATCAGCTTTTCAAGCAGTACCTTTGATACTTCAGGTATCGCCTCCACATCATCTGTCGGTGTCATTTTACTCTGACCTGTGAACGGTTTTACATCCATACTCAGATACTGTCCCCTGGATGCAGACCTGTAAGTATACTCCTTGTCACCGAACATATCCTTCACATCCATGGTCTTCCACCTGTTGTGATACTGTGCCAGCGGCATATATTTGTATGCCACATTCTTGAGATTGTTCTCGACCTTCTTAAGCGTCGTCTTGCCTGTCCAGAGCATATTTACATCAAATACCACCAGCTTTGGTTTCTGACATGTAAGAACCTCATCCAACAGATTGGATGCACCCGTCACATTTTGAAATCCCTCAGCAGCCACATATGTAGGTATTCCATATTTGTTCCAAATATACATCGGGGAACATGCGCTGTACGCATTGCTGTCGCCGAGTATCACCACATCTATGGAATTCTTTGGTTCCCCGTAGAATCCTCTGGCATTGGAATTGGTGATTCCACTTCCGGGATCACTGCGCTTTGGTGTAAACGCAACTCCCAGCACGCCAAGGAGCAAGACGAATACCAGCATAAATGCCACTGTCTTTATAATATTGTGTCTACTCTCTTTTTTCATCTATACCACCCTTGTCTGAAGGATGCTCCGCGGATACGCACACTTAGTTGTACACACCCTCATCGCCTTCCTTAACTTCATTATCCTGATCGTCAGGCTCAATAAATATCTTTTTTCCTTTGACATACTTTTTGTAACTCTCACAGTCCGTGTTCCAGTCACTGTATGCCTCATCATCTTTTTTATTGTCAAATGAATACCTGTCCGTGAGGTACTTTCCAAGATATGCCGTCACCTTCTTCGCACCATACACATTCATATGCATGCCGCCATCCTTTGTATCGTTATTCCAATCGATGGCATACTTGCCAGTGAGAGTATTGAAGTCTATGAACTCCAGATCATTCTTCTCCGCATACTCTTCCATGGCCACATGTCTGACATATGTCCAGGACGTAGCTGTCGGAGTCTCGATCAGAACGACCTTTATCCCCCTGTCCTCGCATTTTTTCAGCAGTTTTTCAAAGAAGTATTTGGTGATAAAAGGTATGCTGTCCTTCTCATCAGACTTTTCCATTTTATTTTCACCCACATACGGCTTTACACATCTGCTGAGTCTCTGTCCTCTTGTGTTTGAGCGGAATGTGTAACTTTTCTCTTTAAAACTATCCTCAAAAGACATTGTCTTCCATCTGTTGTGATACTTGATCACAGGTACTGAATCCTGGATCATACTGGTCACACAGTCCTCAAGTCTCTGCGCATCGCTGTTGCCTGACCATAACATATTCACATCAAACACCACCATTTTAGGATTCTGACATGTGAGTATCTCGTCCAAAAGATCAATCGCTCCAACGATAGTCTGATTTCCCTCAGCCGCCACATATGACGGAATACCATATTTGCTCCAAGTCACCATCGGCGAATATGCACAGTAGGCATTGCTGTCACCGAGTACAACGAGATCTATGGAATTTTTCGGCTCACCGTAAAATCCCCTGGCATTTGGATTGGTCATCCCCCCCTCCAGATCACTGGTCTTCGGAGTAAACATCACACATAGCACCGCCACACCCGCAGCAGCCACCGCCACAAAAAATATTGACTTGATGATATTTTTAACAAAGTTTGTATTCATTCAGTTTCTTTTTAACTCCACTCAGATTTAAAATAGTTAAAATTGGGCATATATGAAACCTGCTACCTCATAGCCCTTTCCATATGCACCGAGGATTATCACGCTAAACAAAAGCACATAATATACTGCCCATCTGAGAACTATGTTTCTCGATGCCAGCTCCTCTCTTATCTGATGTCCCTTCTCCTTGTACAGCCCGACGAGCAGCAGTATGACCGCTCCCACAATCAGAACTGCAAAGTCAGCAGCGTCCAGTTTCACTCCGAGCAGCACACCATCAGTTATATCCGCAAATGAGAATCCCTTGAACATCGAAACGAACATGTGTCCAAATGCTGAGAGATCGTCAGCCCTGAACATGAGCATTCCCACATTTACAAACAGGAAAGTCCTGACCACTTGGAGCAGCCTGTATATCTTTCCCTGCCTGTCAACATTCATTTTCTCATAAAGCTTTTTGAAAAACGGCTCAGTAAGCAGTCCGATTATCATGATCGCCCAGTAATAAAGACCATACATTACATATTTCCAGCTTGCCCCGTGCCAAATTCCCGTTCCAAACCACACTATAAACATCGCAACAGACATCGGAACAAATGTAGCAAAGAACGCATTCATATGCTCCCTGGTCTTCTTGCTGAGTTTTACAAACGGCTTTGAAAGGGATACAGAATAAAATACATAATCCTTGAACCACGAACCAAGTGTCATGTGCCATCTTCTCCAGAACTCGCTTACAGTCTTTGATATGAATGGCTGGTTAAAGTTCTCAGAAAGTCCGATTCCGAACATCTGAGCACTACCCCTTACAATATCCATACATCCTGAGAACTCTGCATACAGCTGGAGTGTATAGAGAAACATTCCGCATACAACGGGAAGTCCTGTGTAATCACTGTAGTTGTTGAAGATCTGGTTGACATACATATTTGCACGGTCTGCTATGACGATCTTCTTGAAAAATCCCCAAAGTATGAGCTGAAGTCCCATTGTCATATTCTTATAACTGAACTTGTGACCCTCATACATCTGGTCAGCCACCAGGTCAAATCTGGCTATCGGTCCCTCCACTATATGAGGGAAAAATGCCAGGAACAACGCAACCTTTCCAAAACTGTCCGTTGCCCTGTATTTGCCCCTGTACACATCAACTATGTAACTCACTGCCGACAGAGTATAAAATGATATTCCGAGAGGCATCATTCTCTGATACATCGGATTCTCAATATTTATATGCATGAGTCCCAGGATATCCGTGAACACCTGTCCAAAGAAAACTGAATATTTCAAAAATACCAGTATACCAACATTCACAAGCACAACACACACGCATATACATTTCTTCTGCCATCCTATCAGCGCTTTGTACTCTTTTTTGTTCTCCTTCGGGAGTGCCTTGCGCGCCATGTTATAGCCATCATCTATCTTGTTGATCAGCAATCCGCCAATGTATATTGTCAGCGAACCAAACAAGATAAACAAAATATATTTTCCTGAATTGATAAAATAAAACAGATAACTGAAGGTCAACAGCACCTTCCATCTGTGTTTAAGCGGCACTATATTGTAGACTATAAAACAGCCCAGCAATATAAATACCAGATATGATATCGACGTATATGACATAACCTTTTACTCCTATTTTGTCAGGAGTTTGTGCGATCATCATATGCGATATTTGTGGGGGGTTTTAGAATACCAATCCGGGAGCGCTTTCGCTTAACTCAACCTGCAACGGCACTAGCGCTCGCATTCTCGCTGAGTGCCGGCGGTTTCGTATATCCCTGATCGGTATTACTAAACAACTCAATCACCATTCGTTTATATGATCGCACAAACTCCTGATTAATTTACTCCTACTCGTCCTCCAGTCTCTGGATCATATCGTAGATAGTCTGAACTGTCTTGAAGTTCTCAGGTGTAATGTCAACAGGTGTTATGTCAACGTCAAATTCATCGCTGAGCTGAAGTACCAGAGTTACCATAGTGATGGAATCCAGCACACCATGACCTATAAGGTCAGTCTCATTCTCATAATCAACACCCGGCTTAACGTCATTTAAAATCTTTAATAACTCTTCCATAATCTCATATCTCCTTATAATTAAAATTTTCTACATATTATATATTTTTGCGGCAATACCGGCGCAGCACATAAAGTGAATTTCATTAGTGCTGTATTAACATTACCAAA
This sequence comes from Coprococcus sp., assembly GCA_050874325.1. Taxonomy (GTDB): domain Bacteria; phylum Bacillota; class Clostridia; order Lachnospirales; family Lachnospiraceae; genus Coprococcus. The sequence continues at coordinate 63,211 of JBNMKK010000005.1, forward strand.
TCAGTGAAATTTGAGACCGCCGGTACTTAGGCGGCTGCCATGGCGGGCGCCTTAGTACCGCTGCAGGTCGAAATAAGTGGAAACGACCACTGATTGGTATGTTAAGACAGTACTAATGTCACACATGCTGCGCGTATTCCGTCTTCAGCTTCTTTCTGTCGATCTTGCCATTTGCATTGTGGGGCATACTCGTTACCCTTATGAATCTGTTCGGTTCCATGTAATGTGGAACCCTCGCCTTAAACGCATTTAGCAGCTCCGCATCGTCCTTCTTCTTGCCTTCATATATGAACAATATCTTGTCCGCTGCATCATCGTAGATGCATGCATAACTTCTGATACCGTCTATGGCCCCCGCCGCAGCCTCTATCTCTCCAAGCTCTATTCGATATCCCATATGCTTGATCTGATAATCCTTGCGGCACACATACACGAGTTCACCGTATCTGTTGTACTTCACCAGATCCCCGGTCCTGTACACCAGCTCCGGATAATTCGGATTAAGAGGATTCTGAACAAATGCCTCCTTCGTCTTTTCAGCATTTCCGTAATACCCAAGTGCCACAAATGAACCTCGCGCGTACAGCTCTCCCTCGCGGCTGAAACCTGTATCAGGATTCACCTCTGGAGATACAACTTTTCCATCCTCATCAAGTACAAACACATCACAATTATTACATGCATGTCCCATTGGAAGCGGCTCATCATCTGCAAATTCTCTGTTCACCACATAGTATGTACATATATCTGTCGTCTCTGTAGGTCCGAACAGGTTTGCGTACATCGCATCCGGCAGATTCTCTCTCCAATAATTCAGAGGTCTTGTCGGCATGACCTCCCCGGCAAACAGAACCTTCTTGAGTTCCGGCAGTTTTGCATACTGGAACATCTTGTAATTTGCAACGATCTGCAGAGCCGAAGGCACCCAGTATATCGTGTTTATCTTGTAGGTGTTCATGAACTCCATCAGTTTCATAGGGAAGGTGAAATATACCTTCGGTATGATGTACAATGTTGCTCCATTTTTCAGTGTGCTGTAAAGATCCGATACCGACATACTGAAATAAAATGGTGTCTGACTTCCAAACACTGTATTTTCATCTATGCCAAATGCCTCTGTGTACCAATCTATGTAAGCGATAATGTTTGAATGTGATACAACAGCTCCCTTTGGAACTCCTGTTGATCCTGATGTGAAAAGCGCATACACCGGATCAGTATCTATCATCCTGGCTCTTACACTGTCTAGCTCACTCTGATCCGCGTCAGCATTCATACCATCCAGATCAAGCACTTTTATCCCATCGCGAACGCTGCTACATTCACCTTCATCCGAAACAGCCTCTGCGATACTCTTAGCCAGCTCCATGTGAAGGTCATCCGTCACTATGGCTGCCGGTCTTAAAGTTGTGAGTATTGACTCTGCTCTTTGCTTAGGCATCTCCGCGTCAAGCACAACATAGAAGTTACCACTGTAGACAACTCCCATGTACGCCGCTACGCTCTCCGGTTTCTTGTCCAACAGCACCGCTATCGCCTTATTTCTCACGCCTTTGATCTCCGCCAATATCCATGCGCCGATCTTTCTCGAGAAACTCTCCATCTGGCTGTATGTGAGACCACCATTCTCATCTGCCACCGCCAGCTTATCAGGATAACGCGCTGCTGAGTTCTCTATAAATTCAAGTATATTTTTCAATATATCTCACCTCGTTCAATCACCTTTTGTCATCTCCTTTAAATCGAATTGATTATATGCCGTGCCACATGTCAAATTCAACTTAATATACATTCAACAGACTTAAATATAAGTAAGAGTTATTACAATTGAATTACAACATAGCACTCACACATGTCGTTGTTGTACATCTGGTGATTATAGACAGAATCTTTTTAAGGTTCAATCGGGGGAATCTTTAAGAAAATATTAAAAAGGAGCTGCGAAAAAACTCGATTGAGTTTTTCACAGCCCCAAAGTTTAAGGGAAATGTTTTATGTGAAAATTTTAATACCTATTTTAATGTGAGTCTTTCCAATGTCTCTCTCTCTTCCGGAATCGATCTGAGTCCTCCGCGCTTTTCAACGCAAAGGCTCGCCACCGCATTTCCATATCTTGCATACTCTGCAATCTCGTCTATACTGAATTCCTCCAGGCTCTTGTCCGCTCTGATGAGCTGCGATACAAATGCTCCCCAGAAGGAATCTCCGGCTCCCGTTGTATCCACCACATGACTGGCAAATCCTGGAACCTTACGTTTTCCATCCCTGCTGCATATCAATACGCCCTCGCTTCCCAGGGTGACTGCAACAAGTCTGACGCCTTGCCCAAGGAGATACTCTGCCGCTTCATCCGGATCGACAAACGGAGTCAAAAGTTCTGTCTCCTCATCCGAAAGTTTCATTATATCTACGAATGGAAGGATACTCTTCATTCTCTCTATGGCATTTTCCTTACTGTCCCACAACGGTGCCCGGTAATTAGGGTCGTAAGATATCAAAGCCCCATACTTTTTTGCCTCCTTCACCGCCTGGAAAGTGGTTGTTCTCGCAGGCTCATCCGTAAGTGAAAGTGAACCTATATGGAACACCTTTGTATCCCTGAGCAGCTCAGGATCAACTTCTTTGTAGCAGAGCATCGTATCCGCACCAGGCTTTCTGGCAAATGAGAATTCACGCTCTCCATTTTCATCTAAAGAAACAAATGCCAAAGTGGTAAATACCGTATCATCAACAACTATACCTCTGGTCTCTATCCCCACCTGCTTTGCCGACTCAATCAGGAAACTGCCATGCATGTCATCTCCGACCTTACCTATGAAGGCTGTCTTAAGACCAGCCTTACCGACCGCTGTGAGCATGTTAACTGGAGCACCTCCTGGATTCTGCTCGAAAAGTTTCATCCCGGAAACAGTATTTCCGGCAGGTGTAAAGTCTATCAGGAATTCACCAAGAGCCACAACATCATACTTCTTTTCCATGTTGGATCCTCCTTGTAAATTCTACTTTCCTGTGATCTCTATGTCATAGAACTCTACCCTGGCATCCTGTGCCAGCAGTCCTATCTCATACTCCGGCTTTGCATATATCCTGTATGTGAACGCAACCTGCTCTCCAACAAATACTTCTACCATGTCATGGTCAACAATGATCTTCACATCAATCTCTCTGCCTTCTCTTATTTCAAATGTCTTCTCACACACTCTGACTCCATCAGGTCCTGGCTCTGTTGCCGGGGGTACAGCCTGGCAGGACTGAACCCAGAAAGGATCAACGCCCATAGGAAGATTCACCAGCGATACCCTCTGCATAGCGACATCAAACTCGAGTAGAAGGCATCCACTTGCCTCTTTATCTGACTTTAGAAGTATTCCAAAATGATCATACACTTCTCTTGGCATGATCTTGCACTTCAGCATATAGCTCTCCTCGTTATGTCCAAGGAAACCATATGTACATGTGCTGACTGAGTCCATCTCGATCAGCTTGTCTCCGAATATCTTCGCATTTCCCAGAACAGGAATGTAGTCCCAGTCAACATGCCTTTCAAATACATTATCATATTCTTTCGGAAGTTTTACATCGAGACCACCGTCTTCCGTGGCAACAACCTCATGCGGCACACAGAATGTTCCTCCCCAGTACCACTCACCGGTATCACTTCTGTCTGCTCTGTCGTGAGCCCATCCAAAGTAGAATCTTCTGCCGTTATCATCCTGCATAGACTTCGCTGCATAAAATCTTCTGCCTCCTATGCCATCTTTCTTCGGCTTTCTCCATGGACCAAACGGTGACTTTGCAACTCTATATATTGTGTTTACATATTCTGAGAATCTTGAGTATGAGAGATACCAGTTATCGCCCATCTTGTACATCTCCGGACATTCAGGACAGTTTGTATGTCCCGGTGAATATATCGGTCCATAGTATTTCCAGTTCACCAGATCCTTTGATCTGTAGAGAACGATACATCCTCTTCTGGTTATCGGCATGTCCAGTCTTCTCGCTGATATGAGGATCCAGTAACATTTGTCCTCCTCGTTGTAGAATACATATGGATCTCTCCAGTCAAGTTTCTCGTAAAGCTCTATCATAGGTGTGATGACCGGATTGGCGGCATCCTTCACCCATGTGATCCCATCGTCGCTTGTCGCGTGGCATATGGTCTGCTGATACTCTGCGGTGAGGCAGTAGCCTGTATAAAATGCATGATATTTGCCCTCTCCGTATATGACTGATCCAGTCCACACACCGGATGCATCCGGCTCATCTCCCTCACCTGGATAGATTGCTGTCGGAAGTTCCTCCCAGTGTACCAGATCCTCTGACACACTATGGCTCCATGTGGTCCTAAGCCTTGCCGGATATACTGTTGTTCCCGGAGGTGAAGTCAGTGAGAATATATGATATTTTCCTTCGTGGTAGAAAGGTATTGCATCTCCCGTAGAATCCGCGAAGGACATCTTTCTAAAAATTTCCATATTTTCAGTCCTGCCTTTCTTCTAGTTTGCTGCAAGTTTCTTCTTTTTGAGAAGTTCAAGCTTACCCTTCTGTCCATCAAGGAGTACTGCACATGCGATGATGAGACCCTTGATTATGAGCTGCCAGTATGATGACACACCTATAAGGTTCAGACCATTTGAGATGATTCCGATTACCATTGCACCAAATACTGTTCCGCTGATCCTTCCTTTACCACCTGTCATGGATGTTCCTCCAAGTACACAGGCTGCGATGGCATCGAGCTCATATCCGCTGCCGACTGAAGGCTGACCTGAATACATTCTTGAACAGAGTACAAGTCCTGCAAATGCTGAGAGAAGACCTGATATTGTAAAAACTATGATTTCTATCTTCTTGATAGGTACACCTGAAAGTCTTGCAGCCTCGCGGTTACCACCTATTGCATATACGTATGTTCCAAACTTTGTCTTGCTGAGGATAAAACTGAATATTATGATAAGCACTACCATGTATACTACAGGAAGTGGGATCACGTTAAACAGGTATCCAGTACCTATTTCAATAAACAGCTTATTGGTAATACGTGTTGACTGTCCGCCTGTATAAACATATGCAATACCACTTGCTATGTTCATCATTGCCATTGTTATGATAAACGCAGGCACCTTGAAGTTCGCTACTATGAAACCACTTATAAAGCCCGCTGCCGTACCTACCAGAAGACCTGCTGCTATGGCTACACCAAGAGGAAGTCCCTGATTTACTATAAATCCTACAGTCAGCGTTCCCGACATTGCCACTATAGATCCAACAGACAGATCAATGTGTCCAAGTATGATTATGAGTGTCATTCCAAGTGCTATATATGTATTGATGGATATCTGTCTAAGCACCGATATTATATTGTTGGTTGTGAGGAACTTATCTGTGGCAAGTGCCACTACCACACACATTATTATCAAAACCACTATGATTCCGATATTGCCCTTGACTATGGATGTCAATGGATTGTTCTTCAATATAGAAGTTGCCTTTGAATTTTTCTTTGTCTCGCCCATATTATTCGATACCTCCTGCAGCGTATTTCATTATCTCTTCCTGTGAAAGTTCGTCCTTTGACAGTTTCTTCACAAGTCTTCCGGCTCTTACAACACACACGTTGTCGCACATGTTGATGATCTCTGGAAGTTCACTGGATACCATGATTATCGCTATGCCTTCCTTCGCCAGTTCATTTATAACTGTGTATATCTCAAACTTTGCATTTACATCAACGCCTCTGGTTGGCTCATCCAGAATGAGTACATCCGGCTTGGTTGCAAGCCATTTGCCCAGGACTACCTTCTGCTGATTTCCACCGGAAAGACTGCCAGCCTCAATATCCGGCGATGCCGCCTTGATCCTCAGTCTCTTAGAATAGTGGTCTATGACCTCTCCACGTTTCTTGTCACTTATGGCAATTCCATTCATATAAAATCTCAGTGATGAGAGTGTGAGGTTAAATGCCACGCTGTTGCCCAGTACAAGTCCCTGTTTTTTTCTGTCCTCGGGAACCAGTGCTATACCTGATTTGATCGCCTGCATCGGATTTTTGAAATGGACCTGTTTTCCACCCAATATCACTTCACCTGATGTCGGCTGCGTTGCGCCAAATATAGTTTCCATTATCTCGCTTCGTCCGGCACCTACCAGCCCCGAAAAACCCAGGATCTCGCCCTTGTGTACCGAAAAACTTATATCTTCAAAGACACCTGTCTGGGAAAGATCCTTTACTTCCAGAGCAGTCTCCGCTTTGTCCATGTCACAGTAATCCCTGGCATAGAAACTCTCCAGATCTCTTCCTACCATCATTGCCACCAACTCATTCGGGTTGGTCTCAGATGTCTTTTTTGTTCCTACGTATGCACCATCCCTGATGACGGTCACTCTGTCTGATATTCTAAAGAGCTCCTCCATTCTGTGGGAGATGTAGATTATACTTACCTGTTTCTTTCTGAGATTCTCAATGATCTCAAATAACTGCTCAACCTCTTCATTTGAAAGTGATGAGGTTGGCTCATCCATAACTATTATCTTGCCGTTGAATGAGACCGCTTTAACGATCTCCACCATCTGCTGCTGTGCGATGGTCAGATTTTCTACTATTGTATCTGCTTTTATATTTACACCGAGGGATGATATCATCTCCTCCGCTCTCCTGTTCATCTCTGCAAAGTCCAATGTTCCAATCTTGGTTCTTATCTCTCTGCCGAGAAACAGATTCTGTGCCACCGAAAGATATGGAACAAGTACGATTTCCTGATGTATTATTCCTATACCATTTTCTCTGGCAGCCGGAACTCCGTTAATCTTGACCTCCTTGCCATTTACCTTGATGATTCCGCTGTCGGGCTGGTAAATTCCGCCAAGGACTTTGATCAGTGTGGACTTTCCTGCACCGTTCTCACCGAGCAGTGCGTGTACCTCTCCCAGCTCAAGGGAAAAGTCGATGCCACTTAAAGCATATATTCCGGAGAAGCTTTTCTTTATCCCTATCATTTCCAGAACTGTCTGTCCCATATTAAACCTCCAAGTTTCTATATATCATGTACGTTACTATCAATATCTTACTTTTTGATCTTTATATTCCGATATTTCTCATACCGGGAAGTCAGGCCGGGATACTAAATTTCCCCGACCTTCATCCCATCCGGTCATATTCCCCGGAATTACTGCCAATCGTTAACCGTCTTCTCTGCCTCATCCTTAAGTACAAGGTGTGAATCAAGGTATACTTTCTTCTCGTCGATGGTTGTATCCCCACCTACGTATTTCTGTGCTGCATTGAATGCATACTCAGCAATCTGTACCGGAACCTGACATGCAACTGCTGTGAACTCGCCGTCGAGGAGTGCCTGCTTGCCATCTGGTGAAGCATCGATACTGTATACACCGATCTGACCTGTCTTGTTGGCTGCCTTAACTGCTGCTGCAGCGCCAAGTGCTGAAGGATCATTGATACAGAAGAATGCCTGAAGATCCGTGTTTGCTGTGATGATATCCTCTGCAAGGCTCATTGATGCATCAAGTGCTGCCTCGCCATCCTGCTGTGCTACAATGTTGAACTTATCCTTGTTATCACCGAGTCCGTCGAGGAAACCATTTACACGGTCTACGCAGCTCTCATTTGATGGGAAGTCAAGGATCGCAATGTCTGCTCCATCCGGATAATCCTTAGCCATCTGCTCGCCGACAAGCTGTCCTGCCATATAAGCATTTGTTCCAACAAACTGTGTTACGAAGTTCTCTATGTCATCCTCGATAACTGCTGTATCTACATTGAAGATCGGGATTCCTGCATCCTTGATCTCTGCAAGACCTGATGTGATACCTGCTGAATCAACCGGGATGATGAACACTGCGTCGTATCCGCTGTTTGCTACATCTGATAACTGGCTGAGCTGTGTGTTCAGATCATAGTCAGGATCAAGACAGGTATATGATATTCCGTTTGCATCGCAGAGCTCCTTGAGCTTGGCATCTATCGAACTCTGGAATGTATTGTTGAGTGTGTTAGTACAGAATGCAAATGACAGATCTGATGTCTTACTGCTCTCCTGCTTTGTTCCTGAATCAGATGAACTGCTGCCCGAGGTGTTTCCTGATCCACAACCTGCCAGTAAACTGAGTGACATGCACAGGCACGCACCAACCGCTAATAATTTCTTAATTTTTCTCATAATTTTTACCTCCACTATAATGTGTTTCGTTTGTGCTAACTCGTTGTCGAAAAACTGTCATCAACCGGTTTATTTACGTAAAATTTAAACTGTTTTTCGTCCCTTGCATGTTTTGATGATATATCCTTTGTCTGTTATTGTCAATATTTAGTGTTTTATTTATTGTTTATTCGTCGTTATGCACAAATAACACCCAATTGCATTATGTGATTGGAGAGCGTTTTATATCTTTTTACGTAAAAAATACCCATCAGAAAGAAGTAACTTCTCTCTGATGGGTATTTCACTTTGAATTATTTTACGTTATATCACCTGAGTCTGTCAGGCATAGACTCATGGAAGATTTCTTTCCACGCCAGTCTTAGCTGTTTTGGTTCAACCTGATATGGCTGAACACCTACATACTTTGGAAGCTGCTCCTCACTTACAAGAGATTTAGCAACAACTGCCGCCGCTGCCCTACCCTGCTCATATGGTCGCTGGGTGCTGAGTCCTCTGACAATTCCCTCCTCCATACACCTCGCTATTCCGTGGTCAAGATCTGTTGTAAACACCGCAACATCCTCTCTTCCAAGTTCCTTAAGTGCTTTTATGACCAGCAGTGCAGGCTGATCCCAGCTCACATACATTGCTTCGATCTCAGGATTCGCCATTATGACATCCTTGGCAACCTGATACGCATTAGATATCTCACCAAACCCTCGCACTGTGACTATATCCACCCCCGGATATGTATCCTTTATGATATTTTCTGCCGCATTGTCCCTTACTCTCGTTCCATAAAACACTGCCCCATGAATTATAAACCCTACCTTCGATATCCTATTCTCTTTGCAATACTCACCAAGCATTCTTCCTGCATTTGTTCCATTCTCTGACTCATTTACAGACACGCAGGACACATAGCTGTTTTTTGACATTCCCTCTGGAACATTGCTTATAAACACCAGCTTTGACACCTTGGAAAGTTCCTGAAACTTCTCTCTTGTACGACTGTCATCAGCAGGAATAGCTATCACTGCATCAGGTTTCTGAAGTCTTATTCCATCAAGCTGCGCATTCTGCAATTCTGAGTCAAAATGTGCATCCATAACCGATACCACATCTATCCCAAACTGTTCAAGTTCCTCCCGTATTCCCTTCTCATGCAATTCTGCCCATGAAGTTCCGGTATAGTGGAAAGAAATCGCAACTCTAAAATGCCCTGCCTTTAGTCTGTGTTTTTCTTCCTTTGTCAACACAACCGAATCCGGAGCTGCCGCTTTGTCTCCAAATGGTCCATTGTCAAGCATCTTTGTGGATTTTCTGACAACAAGCTCCACATCCGCGTAACAATCATGCGATATGACAGCTCCTGTATTGATCTTCTCAAACAACATTCCAACAGCCTTGGTGCTGAGTCCCTTCACATCCCTTCTCAGTATAGTAAGAGGGGGATAAGTAAGTTCCGACCAGCTCTCATCTCCAAACCCCACCACAGATATTTCACCAGGGCAGTCAATCCCCAGGTCACGCAGCGTCTTCATGAGATATAGTGTTATTCTGTTGCCACCCGCCAAAACCGCAGTCGGCCTGTACCTGCGCAATGCTTTCTGAATGACCAGCATGCAGTCATCCTCTCCATTTTCCAACGTCACATCAACAATATTTGCATCGTTGGTATTTATATTATATTTCTCTAAGGCTCTCAGGAATCCCTTTGTCCTCTCATCCTTTGTGGTACTGTCTGTGCTTTCTCTGAAAAACAAAACATTTTTGTGTCCGCTCACAAGCAGATAATCTGCGCCTTTAAATATAGCCTCTCTGTCTCGGAACTCAACTGAGTCTATCCCTGATCCAAGTATGTTTCTCTCCACGCATACAAATGGAACACCTGACTGTATGAGTTTTGTGTAGTTTGATGCCACATCACTCACTGGCGCATGTATGATACCGGCAACCTTCTTGTTGACCAAAAGTCCAGCCAGCACCTGTGCCTCTTCCTTCAGATCATTGTCTGTTATCGCTACAAGGAACTGATAGCCCTGTACACTGACAAGTTGTTTCACGTAGGCAACCATATCCCTGTATATCGTACTTTCAATATTTGGAATGACTGCAACGATCGTAGACTCACGTCCAACCAGCAGTTTTCTCTCCTTATCCGCTATCTTATTTTGATACCCTGTCTCTATGATAATCTTCTCTATCTTATCCACAAGCTCAGGTCTTACATATCTTGTCCTGTTTATAACATGCGATACCGTGGCTATGGACACCCCAGCCATATCCGCTATATCTTTTATCGTAACCTTGCTCTTACTCATACAGCATCCTTTCTCCCTTGTAAACCATATCTATCAGTTCTGCCAATTGATATTCTCCCCCTGAAGAAGCGGGTATCTGGCAAGAGTCCTGCCATCCAGATCCTCCCTGTTCATATCAACAGCATTTATCTGGTGCCCCTCATAGGTATTGTAATAGTATATGCCCTTATCCGCATTACAGCACGAGGTGTATATGGTGATCTCGTATTTGTCTTTTGCCACCTCACAGCACCCTCTCTGCTGATCCACAGAGCCAAGTATGTGGAAAAACTGACTCACACTCTCAGCCTCCGAGTCCCCAGACATACTGTTCTGTTTTACAAATGCCACTCTGGCAAATCTCGATGTCGATGACAGATCTCCTGGAAGTCCGATTGCTCCCATGCCACGGCTGTAAGTATTCAGTCCCACCTCCGGTGCAAATGTGTTCACAGGCTGTTTAGATGACAGTCCCATATACTGATTGAGCAGGAACATCTGCTGTGGAAAAGGAGGGTTGTTGGTCAACACACCAACCGTATTCTCATACACATGCAGCCCATCCGCCATACACTCTACAGTTATGGCTCCATTTCTGTCAGCTATTATCCAGTGGAGCTGCGCAGTAGGCAGCTGCTCTGAAAACGGAGTTCCAGTCAGGTTCATTTTGTCAAGGGCAACCCTTGCCTCACCCACACTGGCACAATTTCCCAGTATCCACGGAATGAATTCATACTGAGCCACGTTGTCCCTGTCTGGAACCACATCCTGATAAACAGCATTGCCCACAAAATTCAGCCCTGCCATTCCAAGACCTTTTTCATTCACCGCGTCATAGTAAAGCGGATATCCGCCCGCCACATGCGCCATTCCTATCATTGCATAATGACTTTCGCTTTTTCCCATATATCTAAATTCAAACGGATAATTTCTAGGTGTCACTGTTACCTCATCGCCATAAGAGAATTCATAATCCAGCGTCCTTCCAAAATAAAAATCCTTTGTCTTATATGTTGCTGCCGTACACATATTTTGTCTCCTTTCAAGTCTGTAATAACTCTTATTTTTCATTTATAGCATCTATATATACTTTGTGTAGTTATCCTCCGTCATATGTATTTTTATATTATAGAATAATTAACAGACCACTGCTATAAAATTATTATAAAATAACCTGACAAAAACGTGGAGGCAGATACATCCACACCTGTATCTGCCTCTATATTTATTTTACGGATCCAACATCCGGGAACTCAAGTATTATCTCAAAGCCATTCTGCCATTTTGAATTTGCCGAAACAGTGATGCCGAGATCCTTTGCCATCTCTCTGACAAGATATAATCCCATTCCAGTGGCATGTTTTCTGTTTTCACCGGAATTTCCGGTCACACCTTTCTCGAATATATACGGCATGTCACAGCTTTTCACCCCTATGCCGTTGTCGTTCACTGCAAGTATCTTCTTATCGCCCACAGTCCAGTAGTCAAATGATATCTCCGGCTGTTCCTTTGTATATTTCATGGAATTGCTGATCACCTGGCCAAGTATGAACTGCAATCCTCTCCTGTCGCTATACACCACACCGTTTTCAAGACATTTTCTTATCCTTATGCCTTTTTCCTCAAGCAGTGGTCTGTAGTCCGCGATAACCTCGTCCACACAATTATCCAAATCTATGTCCTCCATGAGGTAATCCTTGGAATCCCCTTTCAACCTGGCATAATAAAGCATCTGATCCACATAATTCTGCATCTGCCTGCCCACATTATCCAGTTTTGACACAACACCGCGCGGCAGCTCATCCCTTCTGTTGTCCACCACAAATGTCAGAAGAGAAATGGGTGTCTTGATCTCATGCGCCCAGCTCTCCACATACTCCTGATAATCATCTAACTGCCTTCCACTTTGCAGCACATCATCACTCAGCGTGTGGAGTTCATCCGCCAGCACACTCATATATTCCTTCTCGGCTGCACCGCACATACTCCAAAGTTCTATCTCGTTTTGCTCATCAGGAGAATTCACAAATCTCTTAAATGCAGCAAGCTTTTTTCTATCTCTTATAAACAAAACTGAGCATACCGCTGCGAACAGGATCAAACTGAATACTCCGACCACCACTCGAAGTCTGGCAAATGCCTCCGGTGCCACAAGCCACACAAAAAAGCACATGGCCATGTCCACAAGCAGCAACAGACCAAGCCAGACGATATTCTGTTTTATAACAACCAAAAATCTTTTCATCCTATTCCAACCTGTATCCTACGCCTCTTACTGAAATGATCTTTACCTTCATATCAAGTCCCGTCATAGTCTTCTTTAGTCTGGTGAGGTTCACCTGAAGGGCATTCTCGTCTATATACTCCGATGTTCCCCATACAGCCTCACACAGTTTCTCCTTTGATACAACATCTCCGCCTCCCGTCATCAGGGTCTCGAGTATCCTTCCCTGATTCTGTGGCAGCACAACGGACTTTCCGTCTATATACAGTGTGTATGTCTGCGTGTCCAGCAAAAATCCATCACCCTCTATAAGATTCTGCCTGCCCTCGTACCGTTTCAGTACATTTGCAACCCTTGCGAGAAGTCTCTCCCTGCGGCATGGTTTCGTAAGATACTCATCCGCCCCGAGTTCCAGGGCATGTAGTTCATCCCTCAGCTGATCCCGGGAGGTCAGGACCAGCACCGGCACAGAGCTGCGTCTCTTTATCTCTCTGCATATGTCAAATCCACTCCTGCCCGGAAGATTGATATCCAGAAGGAGCAGATCCGGAGACATCTCCAATATCCTCTCTATTATATTGTCAAAGTCATCCGATTTCACCGCTCTATATCCCGCCTTTGCAAGCATATCCAGCAGTTCATCGCACATGAGGACATCATCCTCAACAACCATCACACTCTTCACCGTATATTCTCCTTAATTCGCTCCGCTCATAAGCGCTCCGACTCATTCAACTCTCTCCGGCGTCATCATTGCCATGAGGTATCTGTTGCTTGAACGTTTCACCGCAGTCATATATATACATTCTACCACACACAGCAAGATTATCATAACAGCAGCTATAATCAGTATCTGTTTCACACTGCCTCTCATAAATTCTGACAGTATTCCCGTGAGCAGAGCACGCACACCAAATATACTGCTGACCGCTGCCACCCCAACAGGGATTCCAAAATACCATCCAACCTGTCTGTTTGCCGAACTGCAGAGCATTTCATATGTCGCGCCAAGCTTTACAAGGGTTCTGTACCTTCTGCCAGATTTTCTCTGTCCCATGAGGAACTGAACACCGATTATGGTATTTGCAATTATGAGGAACACTATCGCAAGGTAAAGCGTTATATATCCGGCAGCCACCGTATAGAACATACTTCTTCCTATGTTCTGCAGATAGCTCTCACAATCAGCGTCCACACTGGCAAAGTCTACGCTTTCAAGTTTATCATTTTCATCCATTATGGCTTTCATAAGCCCCTTGTCCTCCACGATATCCTTTCTGAGAACAGCATTTACATATAACTCGTAATCGTCGTTTGTCAGCCTTGCAAATGTATCGTCATCAACGATAAGTCCAAATGAGAGGGTTATCGATGAATCAGTCACTATCTTTGTGGTCTGGATCTCTCCGGTCAGGAAATACTCATCTCCCTTTATATCCACCTCCGGTCTCTCAGCCAAAACCTTATTCAACATTCCGCCGCGGTAATCAGTATAGAAATCCGTGTAGAGTGCCAACTCATTTTTGCCAAGTTCCAGTGGATCTTTTCCCGCAGCCGAAAGCACCTTGTTGTATGCACTGAGCTGGATCAGATAAGGATATGTCATGTATGAAATATTATTTATCAACACATCTCTGTCATCTGATGCGTCAATATTTTCAAGTGCAGATATGACATTATCCACGTTCACAACATCATATGACTCGTCATCTTCCATCTTTATATAGCCCAGTTTCATGTCAAATATATCTGAAAAATCATCTAGCACGCCGGCATCCTTCAGCTTTTCACGGATGTTTCGGCTATCTTCTTCGGCGTTGTCTCCATATGATGCAAATGTATAGTCAAGTACGTGATCCATATTTTGTCTGGATATACATATTCCAACGCCCGCACCGCAGCAGCATAAAGCGCCGAGGATGAGGATGGAACTTATTGCAAGCGTCCCTGATTTTGTAACCACATTTTCATGTATCTGTCTGAACCCAAACACCGCAAGAGGCTTTGAGCCATTCGCACGTCTGGCAAGCATGTCCATAAAGATCCTGAGGCCGAAAAACAGCAGGAACATGCCAACAAACCCCAGTGTGATGGTGATCGCCATATATTTTACGCTGATCCATGAATAGCCACTGATTCCCTGATAGTATGCAGCGACCAAAGCTGAAAGCCCGAGAATCGCACTTCCCCCATACACCGGAGCAGGCAGCTGTTTTTTCTCTGTCTCAGGACTGTCAACAAGCAGATCTCCTATCTGCTTTCTCGCAAGCTTACCACTCAATATGATGAACGCAGCAAGTTTTATCGTCACAAATCCAACTGTTGTCAGTATAACCGCCTGCATCGAAAATGATACATGATGGCCTATAACACCCAGCCCCACAAGTCTGGCTGTGAGAAGGCTGACCACCTCAGACACAAGAACCGCTATTGGAAGACCGATGATCAATGCCAGGACACTGCTGCCCAGATCCTCCGCCATAAGGAGCGCAAAAAGTTTTGATCTCCTCATACCCATCATGATATACATTCCAAGTTCATGCCTTCGCCGCTCAAGCTGATATTTGCTTGCATAATATATAAGAAAGAACAGCATGATCAGTGAGAATACATAGAACGCTGTCGCTATCTGAAGAAGGCTGTTCACCGCATCGCTCTCAAGACTCTTCAGGAATATCATCACATCCTGATGAGACAACGCCAATATGATATAAAATGCCACTATGGATACAACCAGCGATGCGAAGAACAGACCATTCTCTTTTCTGCTCCTACGGCTGTTCCTCATTGCGAGTTTAAAGAACATTTGCGCTGCCTCCTCCCATCTGTGCCATCAGTTTAAGTATTCTCTCGTAAAACTCCTGCTGGGATTCCCTCTCCATATCTCTCCTCAGTTCATGGAATATCCTGCCATCCTGTATGAAGAGGATCCTCTTGCAGAAACTGGCAGCATTTGAATCATGAGTCACCATGAGTATGGTGGTATTGTCATCCCTGTTCAGCCCCGACAATTTTTCCATGAGTGCCTTTGCATTTTTTGAATCAAGCGCCCCGGTCGGCTCATCCGCAAGGATTATCCCTGGATTAAGTATAAGCGCCCTGGCAACTGCAACTCTCTGTCTCTGACCACCGGACATCTGGGAAGGAAATTTATCAAGCACATCATTGATCTCGAGATAAGAGGCAAGCTTTTCCAATCTGCTACCACTTTCCTCCTCGGACACACCATGTATTGAAAGTGGAACCATGATATTCTCTCTGCCTGTGAGGTTGTCCAGCAGTTCAAAGTTCTGGAACAGATAACCTATCTCTTTTCCTCTGTACTGCGCAAGCTTTGCACCTTTAAGTAACTGTATCTCCCTGCCCTGGAGTTCTATGGTTCCGCTGTCAGGCTTTATGACCGTTGCTATACAGTTCAGCAAAGTGGATTTTCCCGATCCGCTGCTGCCCATAATGCCGAGAAACTCTCCAGACATGACCTGAAACGATATGCCATCCAGTGCCTTGGTCTGGTTTGGTTTTTTGCCGTAATATTTCTTAAGTGATTCTATTTTTAATAAACTATCCATATTTTTTCACCATCCTGATTTCTACTATCCTGAATAACTGATTTATGAAAATAAACTATAAAAAACAGCGCCGTTCTGAGACTATAATATCAGAGCGACGCTGTGATTAACACTTACAGCTTATGAAAGTTTTTATATAGAATCTACTCCACATCCTCAGTCTTTGATGCCTCGTGGGCATCCATATTCTTAGGAAGTACAAGGTTCAAAATGATGGCAACTATGAACACTACTGCCACGCAGTTCTCTGCAAATACTGTCTGTATGATCTTAGGGAAGATAGCAAATATCTCTGGCACCTGAGTAAATCCAAGACCAATGCTGAGCGACAGCGCAACTATAGTTATGTTTCTCTGTGAATAGCCACATCTGCCGAGCATCTGTATTCCACTCACAACTATAGTACCGAACATCATGATGGTACATCCGCCAAGTACCGCGTCAGGCAGAGTTGCAAGCACGGCTCCAAATATTGGAAATATTCCTGCAAGGATCATTATGATCGCACCTGTAGCTATAGTAAATCTGTTGACTACCTTTGTCATGGCAACCAGACCAACATTCTGGCTAAATGATGTGATAGGCAGGCAGCCGAACACCGAAGACAATGCACTTACATATCCGTCACAGGCTATCGAACCTGATGTCTCCTTGGCTGTGACCTCTCTTCCAAGTCCCGATACCGCAAGGGCTGATGTGTCACCGATGGTCTCTGTAGCAGAAACCAGGAATATAAGCGTAACAGATATGATGGCGTTCCAGTTGAACTCCGGCTTAAATGGCATGATGTGCGGAAGTGCTATGACCGATGTTCCACTGAGTGCTGAAAAGTCCACCATACCCATGCAGACAGCAACTATATATCCAACCACAAGTCCAAACAGAACTGAGAGCTGTTTCCAGTATGACTTTGCAAATATATGGAAAAGCAGACAGCATGCTAGTGTTACAACGCCGAGTATCCAGTTTTCCACTGAACCAAAATTGTCACTGCCACTTCCGCCTCCAAATGATGCGGCCCCCACTGAGAGCAATGAAAATCCTATCGCTGTGACAACGCTGGCTGCGACCACTGGAGTGATAAGTTTCATCCAATATTTGGCAAATAGTCCCAGCGTACCCTCTATGAGACCTCCCACAAGTACCGCTCCAACTATCGCATTGTAACCGTATGTCGGTCCAAGATAACAGAACACTGACACAAATGTAAAACTGATTCCCATTACTATAGGAAGTCCTGAACCGATCTTCCACAGAGGGAACATCTGGATAAGCGATCCTATTCCGGCAATTATCATCGCACTCTGGATAAGCTGTGCACTCTGTTTTGCGTCCAGGCCGCAGGCTCCTGCGACTATGATGATCGGTGCGATATTCGCAACGAACATGGCAAGGATATGCTGCAGACCAAATGGTATCGCCTTGCCCACCGGCACTCTGCCATCAAGCTTGTAAATGTTGTCCATGGAAGCCACCTGCTTTGAGGACTCTGACTTAGCTGTATTAGCTTGTTCTTTACTCATTTTCTTTCTCTCCTGTATTTTTTTCGCGTCCTTTTAGAACAGAAATGATTCTACCATAAATCGTGCAATATAGACATGTTTTTTTGTCGCATTTTCCTAATATTTTTAGTATAATGTAAATGTTGTGGGCTGACTGGACAACTTTTCCAGCTCACTGCGTATTTAAAACAATATCAGGTGTTTTGCATTTGCCAGCACCTAAAAAATGGAGGGATAACTATGGCATGGTATGATGAGGCAGTATTTTATCACATTTATCCATTGGGACTTGCGGGAGCCCCTAAACAGAACGACTACGGTGAACCTGTTCACCGCTTAAACACCCTGATCCCATGGGTGGATCATATAAAGGAGATCGGCGGATCAGCACTGTACATCGGACCACTCTTTGAGTCCGTTGGACACGGCTACGAGACTACAGATTATAAGAAACTTGATTCCCGACTCGGAACAAATGAAGACCTTACTGCATTTGTGGCTTACTGTCATGAACAGGGACTTAAGGTCATCTTCGACGGAGTGTTCAACCACACAGGTCGTGACTTTTTCGCATTCAAGGATATTCAGGCTAACAGAGAGAATTCACAGTACAAAGACTGGTACTGCAACGTAAATTTCTGGGGCAACAACGAGTACAACGATGGTTTCTCCTATGACAACTGGGGCGGCTACAACCTGCTCGTCAAGCTGAATCAGAAGAACCCTGCCGTTGTTGAATATATATGCGATGTGATCCGTTTCTGGGTAAGCGAATTTGATGTGGACGGAATCAGACTTGACGCAGCAGACGTTCTTGACTTTGACTTCATGAAGGCACTGCGCCGCACAGCAAATGAGGTAAAACCAGATTTCTGGCTCATGGGCGAGGTCATCCACGGTGACTACAGCCGCTGGGTAAACGGCGAGACTCTTCACAGCGTCACCAACTACACACTTCACAAGGCTCTGTACAGCGGTCACAATGACCACAACTATTTTGAGATAGCCCACACAGTAAGGCGTCTGCAGAATATGGGAACATTAAAGCTCTACAACTTCGTGGACAACCACGATGTAGAGCGTATCTATACAAAGCTCACCAACAAGGCACATTTTGCGCCTGTACATGTATTGCTCTACACTCTTCCAGGTGTACCTAGCATATACTACGGTTCAGAGTTCGGAATCGAGGGCAAAAAAGAGCGCGGTTCAGATGATTCCCTGAGACCAGCTCTCAATATAGAAGATTATAAGGATGCCGTAAAGACCAATCCTTGCACAGCTCTAATTGCAGCGCTTGGCAAGGTACGTCAGGCTGTTCCGGCTCTGTCATACGGAAGTTACAATGAGCTGATGCTCACCAACAGACAGTTCGCATACGCAAGAGATCTTGACGGAACACGCGTCATCATCTCTGTAAATAACGATGACGCACCTGCAGGAATGCACCTTGCAGCAGGAAACTGTGCCACATATGTAGGTGCTATGTCAGGCAAAAAAGTATCAGTTCAGGATGGTCACATCAACATAACACAGCCTGCAAACAGCGGCGAGATCTGGGTACCGGACGGAACAGACCTGGATGTCAAGCCTGTCAAAGTTGAGGCTGCCACTATCAAAAAGGTGGAGAATAAGACTGCTGCCACAACCGAAACAGCAACAACAGAAACTATTTCTCCTGAAAAATCAGCAGACAAATCAACGGTTAAAAATGAGGTCACCGAAAATGCTGCGACAGATCCAGCAGAAAAGATTCAACCTGCTACTCCGGGAAAGTCCGAGACAGAGAATGATTCAGACACACCTGTCGATCCTGAGACGATCACTGTGGACTGGAGCAAATCCCCTGAGTCCATGACCGTACCAGAACTTCAGGCTGCGGTCCTTGCAAAGCTTGCAGGCAACGGTCCCGTGGACGCACAGATGAAGAAGACAGTAACAGATAATGTATGGCACGACTCGCTTGTGAACTGGCTGAAGAGTTTCAGGTAATCACAGAGGCTCGTTGACCACGTAAAAAGGAGCTGTATATGGTTTATGAAATACCGTATACAACTCCTTTTTATAATGCTTATTTTATTTTTCTGTAAAACTACTACTGCTCTCTAAACTTGATCTCACCTGTGGCAGCATCCATGCTGTCCACTATCGCAAGCGACTCAAGGTGATATCCGAGATTTCTGATAACCTGACCGCCTGTCTGGAATCCCTTCTCAACTGCGATTCCGATTCCCTCAACGCTGGCACCGGCTGACTTCACTATGGAGATAAGTCCCTGAAGCGCACATCCATTTGCAAGGAAATCATCTATGATAAGAATCTTGTCCTCCGGATTGATAAACTTCTTGGACACGATGACCTGGTTCTTGCACTTGTGTGTGAATGACTCAACCTCTGCCACATACACATCGCCCTCTATATTGATGCTCTTTGACTTCTTTGCAAATACAACAGGCACATCAAAATGTCTGGCAACAACACAGGCAATACCTATTCCTGATGCCTCTATAGTAAGGATCTTGTTGATCTCAGTTCCCTCAAATCTCTTCTTGAACTCCTCACCGATCTGATCAAACAGACGTATATCCATCTGGTGGTTAAGAAAGCTGTCTACTTTGAGTACATTTCCCTCCTTAACTATTCCGTCTTTCATTATTCTCTCTTCCAAAAAATTCACGTCGTAATTCCTCCTTGAATACCTGTCAAATGTGAATCTGCATGCACGCTTTGATCCGCACACAATCATAATTAAAGACATAATACAACAACAATCTCAGTTTTTCCACCCCAATTATATACATTTCAGATAAGTCCTCTGTTAGATGCCTCCCTGACCGCCCCGGCTTTATCAGTCACACCGAGTTTCCTGTACACCTGGTTCAGGTGATACTTTACATTTGCCTCCGTCATGTTGAGCCTGTCCGCTATCTTTTGTCTGGACAATCCTTCTGCCTGCAATTTCAAGATCGCTGTAGCCGTCTCACTGAGCTGAACATCATCCACTCCCGCTTTCATATATCCGGGATAGAATCTCGTCATACTCTCCGTCTCTTTCTGTAGCTGTCTGAAAAATGTTTTTCTTGTGGCCATCTCCCTGTCGTCAGCGCCTTCTTTCTCGGCTTTCCAACCACAGAAATTTATAAGTGGATTCACAGCTGCGCCTTCCCTGGATATGACCCTTGTGAAACCGTACTCCATCGCGGTATCCACAGCATGGCACATCATGTCCTTCCAGTCATCATTTTTCAATCTGTGCAGAGCTATCGCCATCAATACATCACACTCTATCCCTATATATGTCCTGGACATCATCTCAGCATAGTACCTCAGCTTTGTGAGCAGCGCGTATGCCTGCTCATTCCGTCCGCTCTGAAGGTATACTCTCACTTTGGTGAGATAGATAAATCTGTCATATATCCTGAACTCCACATTTTCATCCGGGGCACTTTCCATCCATTCTGTGACATGCGCCCTATCTCCCCTGTACAGACTGCACCGGGTCTCAAATGCATGTATGTTCGGAAGGAGATTTTGTCCTCCCTCTTTTTCAGCCTTGCCCGCTATTCCATTCAAGACCTCAAGAGCCTCCTGCGGCTTTCCGTTCTGCAGATGCAGCCATGCCTGTATACCATCGGCGACAAAACACTGCTCCAGCTTTCCACCTGCCTCAGCCTGCATCCTGCCCTTTGCCGCAAGCGTCGCCACCTCATAATTGTCCCCGCTCTTTTCGAGAAAACTTTCTGCCAACGCAAGATTTACAAGTCCCTTTCCGTATCTGCCGAGTACAAATTCAACTATCTTGCCAACTTTTGATGCAAGTTCCCGGTCCTTCTTGCTCCACTCACAGAAATCCTTTCCACCGTTCATCATTGAAGGCAGATTGGATGTGACTGACCACTCCGGCAGCCTTATCTCCTTATTGAAAAGCATCGTATATGCTGACTTTATCATCTTGAGAACATCGACACTTCCCCTGTGCGGCAGTCCAATATCAAGATACAGCAAAAGTCCCTTTGCATTCTTTCTGGCACTTCCCTGATTCTCGTCAGCGTATAATTTTAATCTGTCATACCACCTCTCACTCTCATCAGGGCTCAAGAGCAGTGACTGCAGCATACTCATACCGCACATCAGCTCTGGACTTTTCTCTATCACATTCTCTGGCAGCTCAAGGTAATATTTCTTCAGATCATAATAGTAACCGCTGTTTGCAGCCCGTCTGGCATTGTCCACAAGTATCGATACTATACGCTCTGTCACACCTGCCTTCTCGTACATCTCCAGAGCTTTTCTGATATCCCCATTTAGTCTGTAGAACAATCCCGCATTCTCGTAAAGACCTCTTATCCTCTCCTTCTCATACTTCCGCATAAGACGTCTGCGCATTGAAATCCTCATGTGGTACTGCAATTGATATTGAGTATTGCCATCCTTATCGATCCGACTGGTCATAAAGTTGCCAAGCCACTTTGCCCGTTCCGTCAAAAGCTCGCTGTCACTTCTTCCTGTTATCATCTCCGCCTGCCTGGTCGTGAACTCATCCACCACAGATACTTCCATGAGAAATTCTTGCATCTCCACATCCCAGTTATCATACACATGGTACTCAAGATAATTACACATATCCTCAACAACACGCCTTGAAAAATCGTCATACATGGTATCTGTCATCTGACATGTATACGACATTTCCCTGTATTTGCTGTTGCACATCTCCACTCCCAGCGGAAGTCCCGTCGTCTCATAGAGCATCCTATGCAGCTGTGACTCCGTCATATCAAAACCGGCATATTCGGCATACTTCTTGATGTCGTCCAGACTAAACATCAGCAGCTTGCTGTCCACCACATAAAATCCCTCCTGAAATCTTACGGCGGAAAGCCACGGAGGAACTGGACAGCGTCCAATGAGTATGACCCATATATCTTCTCTCTTTATCAGATCTATGATCTGATCTCTAACCGTATCCACGTCTCCCCATGAGAGTTCATGCAGATTATCTATGACAACTATCTTCCTTGAATTGCCGCTTTCTATCATGAGTTCATCTGGTCTGATACCGCCGGCATCCAACAGAATGTACTTCCGCGTTCCAAGATATCTGGTGACAAGAGTTGTCTTTCCCGAACCACTGACTCCATATATATACGATGTGACATTCTCGTCATCTGCTGTTC
Organism: Coprococcus sp.; assembly: GCA_050874325.1. Taxonomy (GTDB): domain Bacteria; phylum Bacillota; class Clostridia; order Lachnospirales; family Lachnospiraceae; genus Coprococcus. The sequence goes on from JBNMKK010000005.1 coordinate 86,148, forward strand.
TGAGAAGTCGCCATGCTTTTTTCGGTTTGATGTAATATCCCTTATTACCTGTAGTTGCCTCTCCCATACTATGCCTCTCCTTATTCTGCATGTTCTAACTTCGACTCGTTGCTCACTAAACTGCGAAAATCTCGTTGCTTAACTAAAATACAGCCGGAGCCTGGTCTCCCAGACATCCGGCTGCTTTTTATCTCCGGCAAAACCTGTCTATTATCTGACTGTGATCTGAACCGGACTTGTCACACCACTCAATGATATGACATAGATCGTACATTTACCTGACGCCTTAGCACGTACAACTCCCTTGGCATCTACTGTCGCAACATTTGTGTTTGTTGAGTAGTAGAATACCCTCGGTCCGTGATCTGACCCCAGAAGTTTCTTGGATGCCGTGGCTGGTTTGAATATCGGTTTCAATGTAACCGCCTGCTTTACAGACATTGTGTATGCCTTCTTTGCAAGGGTAACAGTCTTGATATTTGTGTATTTACCACTGTTTATAACTGTGTGGAGCAATACACTTGTATCTATATATTTCTTCTTGCCGTTCACTACCTTGTATGCCTTAACCTGTGTCTTTACTATATCATATCCGCTAAGTGCTGTTCCATGTAATTTTGTGATAACTGCTTTTGTATTTGCTGCCCCCTTCACCACCTTGACCGGATTCTTTGTGTCGAGTTTCAGATAGCATCTCTGCATGAATATGTCATATCCATCAGCTCCTGCCACCTTACCCCACTTTATTGTGAGACTCTTTCCGTTTGTAGATGCCTGAATGTTTTTGTTGATACCCGCTGTGTTCTGTGCAGGGATCTGCGCAACAAACTTTGCTGCTATCTTCATGTTCTTGTTGGCAGCTACCTTGACTGATGTCTTTTTGCTTGTAAAGCTGCCTGACCATGATCCAAGCTTACAGTTCTTTGCAGCCTTCGCTGTACATACCAGAACTGTTCCTTCCTTGACTGATGAACCATTCTTGAGCGCCTTTCCATCAGATGTCTTTACTGATATAGTTCCGTTCACAGTCTTGCCTATTGCAACCTTCACATATCTGTACTTAAATGCTGCACTGATGTTCATGTTCTTTGTCACAGTGAGCTTTACTGTGGTTCCGCTCTTGCCCTTGGCATCGCCGCCCCAGGCTGCCAGATCACAGTGCTTTGCAGGAACTGCCTTGCACACGATCACTGTACCTTCCTGAACCAGCTGTCCATTTGTGATCTTCTTACCATCTGCTGTTGTGACTGTTATGCTGCCATTCGTCACTGTAGCAATATTTACCTTTGCATATCTAGCCTTGAATGCAGCTCCAACTGTGATGTTTCCGCCAAGAGCCTTCTCAAATGTATTCTCAGTATGATCAGCCGCATCATCTGTCCACGCATCAAAGTCATAATACTTATCAGGTGTGGCTGTGAAACTCAGGAGAGTTCCCTCATCCATCAGTTCACCACTCTTTACCTCTGTGCCATCTGGTCTTGTAACCTTGATGTTTCCGTGTTCTGTCTCGGAGATAGTAACTGCGTAAAGCTTAACTGCATCTACCTTGAACTCAACATACTTTGTTACATTTTTTGCAGTTACAAGATATGCACCTGGCTCAGTGCCATTGTCAGACAGCACTGGCTGAACATCCATGATATTCTCTGTCTTTTCAACCGGCTCTGTGCCATCCGAACCTTCTGCATCATCCACGATTATGTCTCTGATCCTCCAGCCATCAGCAGGTGTGATAACAACGCTCGCATCTCCATTCTTTCTGACCATATTGCTGAGTATCTTGCCACTGACAGACTTAAATACTACATTGTCCGGAGTCTTTGTGAGATCTGATATTGTGTATGCTGTCTCCTCCACGTCAGTGCTTTCTTCTGTGGTTTCTTCAGATTTTGTATCGATGATCTCGTTATCTCTGCCATAATTTCCCTCAGCAGGTATTAAGAATCCTTCCTTGTCTACAAGCTCGGCACTCACTTCGATACTGTTTGTGACATTATTTAAAAGTATCTCATTGGTAAATCCAAAGTCAGCTCCGGTCTCTTCCTTGACAACCTTGCCACCTCTGATATACTTGACTGTCCACGACTGGATCATGTATTCATCCTTCGGTGTTATGACAAATCTCACATCTTTGCCTGAACCAATTCTCACTGAATTGTTCTCCGCATTTATAGATGTAAGTCCGCTTATATCTCCATCCTCGCCAACATATCCAGCTTTGATATCGATATTGTCATACTTCTTGACCGCATCATCATCCTTGAACACAACGTCTATCAGGAGTGATGGAGCTATGTATGCGTATACTGCGGTATCAGCTGTTATGTCTGTGATCTCATATGTAAGCTCATCTGATGCCACTTCATTTCCATCAACTTCCCAATGCTCAACTGTGTTGTAGTCATCCTTCGGCGTAACCGTGATCGTCAGATCCTTGTGTCTCTTAAGTTTAACCTCTCCTGACACGATATCCAGTTCCTCACCATCTGATGAAACGGCGATCTTTGCCGAACCAGTTCCTGTTGTGCCTACCTTGACGGTATATTCCGGAATCTCTACAAACTTAACATACACTGCAAGATCAGTATAAACTGACTTCACCTCATATGTTGTCTGCTCGATCTTTGTTCCATCGATCGCAGTTGTACACTCAGGATCTGAGTACCAGCCCTCGATCATCTGTCCCTCAGCAGGTGTTGCTGTGAATACCACATCGCCCCCTGCCATCTGGCTCTCGCCACTTGTGATCTCCGACTTCTTGTCTGTTCCATACTTTGCTGTCACTGTTCCAAGTGAATCGTCATTTGCAGCAAATGTGATATTCGCCTTAAGTGCCTTCTTTGCAAAGTGTGCAACAACTTCTACATCAGACGCCACCTTATCTACAGTAAATACTTCACCGCCAAGTTCCTCTGATGTGTAATCCTTTGTTCCATCGGCTGTCTTTACTGTAAATCCTGTACACTCCATGTACTCATCAGCCTCTGCCGTAAACTTAAGCTCTCTGTCTCCTCTGATGTATGCAAGATTTCCTTCAAGTTCCTCACCAGTTGTAACGTTCTCTGCCTTTATCTGTCCACCCTCATCTGATGACCATGTTATCTTATAAGCCGGTCTGTCAAATACCGCTCTGACATCCGCTCTTGTATCCTTTGGCACCATGTATATGAATACATTTTCTGTTACTCTCTGACTTATTCCATTTACCAGCCAGTCAGCAACTTCATATCCTTCTGCAGGAGCGGCTGTAAATCCTACATCTGCAGTGGTTCCAAGCATATCTCCTGATACAAGTTCCACGCCCGATCTTCTGATAACTGCACTCACCTCACCTGTTCCCTCTGTCTCAGGTCCAAATGTGAGAACATCTCCGATCAGCTCAAGTCTGGCTGAAACCACAATATCAGCTGTATCCTCTGTCACCTTTATCTTCAGAGTGTCATTCGTCTTTCTGTCTGACGAGATCTTGATATTCTCTGTCTCTTCTGTGAGTTTCTGTCCATCCACGATCCACTCTTTTACATTGTAACCCGTATCAGGTGTGATCTTGAATGTGATCTCTGAATCCCTGTATATTTCTGCGATCTCAGCCGACTTTTCAGTTGTCGCATCACTTACTGTATCTCCTGTCTGTTCGTATGCTGTGAGATCCTTTCTGGATACAGCAGCAGATATAGAACCGTGCATCTTGCCCTGTGCCGAATCATCAGAATCCTTCTCTATCACATCAAGTGAATATTCTGCCTTTATCACCGGTGTGATATTTCTGTACATGAACTTCACATCAACGTCCTTTGTGAATCCTTCATCTCCGGACTTCCATGTAAATGTATACTTCTCCGTTCCATCAGCGCCAGCTGTCTCTGAGAGTACATTCTGTCCGTGTGCAGCGTCATCTGACAACCTGTATGCCTCTGTATCTCCGTATGTCACGGCAATATCTGCTATCTCGCAGCCCTTCTTTGCCTCTGATACAAATGTAAGATCACTCTTATCTGCATATGCTATACATGCCCCGCTTGCAACGTCTGCGTCACCTGACTTTGCTGTCATCTCAGTGTCATTATCCGCTGAGAATGTGATCACAGGTTTCTTGTAGAAGTATACAAGCACCGAAGTATTCTGGCTCAGTGATCCGATCGTATATGTCTGAGTGCCATCATCGCCTGCATCAGCACTGACCTTCTCACCGTCCACCGTCCAGTAGGCTACCTCATAACCATCATTTGGCTGTGCCGTAAGTATGATCTTTGAACCCTGGAACTGCCTGTCTCCTGATCTGAGCTTACCCGCGGTTCCAACAAGTTCTGCCTCAACTTTTCCAGCCTTTGCATTCTCTGACTCAAAGTTTACACTGTACTTATTTGGCGCAGTGTATGTGACTGTGTAGTCTGCATTCTTTGTTACGTTGAACACGGTCATCGACTTCAGGTCATTTGAAACTGTTCCCATGGTGTCCTCATCCGCTGCTGTCCAACCGTTGATGAGAAGTCCCGATGGAACTGTCACTGATATGGTGATATTGTCACCTCTCTGTACATTGTACTTTCCGTTCTCACCCTTCTCTATCTCAATGATCTGCTCGTCTCTCTTGGCTGTCACTGTAAGCTCTGCACCTGAAGTTGCAGTTCTTGTTCCATCAGCACCGAGAGTTTCAAGTGCAATTGAGATGTCAAAGTCGTCTGCCTCTGTGAAATATGCTGTAAATGTCTTATTCTCCGAAACTTTGCTCACATCATAGATCACATCTGTGTAATACGATACTCCATCATCTGAGAGGATCGTTGTCTCTACTCCGTCTGCACCTGTCACTGTCCAGTGATCAACTGCATATCCCGGCTTAGGTTCAGCCGTAAGCCTTATCGTCTGCTCTATGTGTACATTACTTCCCGATGCAAATGAGTTACCCTTTACGCCGTCAGTAATATACGCAGCCGATACGGTTCCCTTTTCCATATCCTCTGATACAAAATTCAGCTTGTAATATATAGGCTCAAAATCTACAACCACGCTCATATCCTTAGAAAGGCTCTGAGCCTGGATCTGAACCTCACTATATACCACACCGTCAACGGTTCCTGTCTGGGTTGCCGCATACTTCTTGCCGTTTACTGTCCATGACTTAACCTTGTAACCTGTGGCTGGTGTTGCGATAAATGTCACTATCGAATTCTCAGGAAGTTTTGTACCGCTGTCAACGATAAGTCCCTCTGATATCTCTGAATCCGCCTGATTGTACTTGATCGATATATCACCATGGGTGTTGGCCGCAGCAGCTTTCACTGAATATACATTGCCCTTCAGGTAATAATACGCATTCTTGGTGATAATGTCATAATTTTCACTGAGTTTCTGTATTGTTGCTGAATTGTTGCCATCTGCGTCCTCAATGAGAATACTATTGATATCATATGTGTCTGCCTTTGTAACTGTGGTTCCCTGAGACTGGAGCTCATAGTCTACACCCTCCTTTGGCATATACGCCTTATCCCAGGTCTTAAGTCCTCTGATAACAGCAGGCATACAACTTCTGTCTGTATCATTGATACCCTTATCTGTATCCACAGCCTCAATAGTCATTTCAGCTCTGGTTACCTTTATATCCTTTACATCCTTTGCTACGTTACCGCTGCCGTCTGTGTATGCAGCCTCAACTCTGTAGATGCCGACCTTCTTTGGAGTGAACTCGTTGCCATTCAGCTCATATTCTGATTCCGGAGCCTCCCCAGTCACTTCACCCTTGTCAGTGTTGTAGATAGTATACTTTGCCTTATTTGACTTAGACACATCATTTATCTCACCATTTGCACTGTCTATCTCATTGAGTGCAAAGCTGGTGACATCACCATATTTTACCGACTTATCAACCGAGAGAGATACATTCTTTCTACAATCATATGATGTGTATATGGTCATAGGATCAGACTGACTGCTGTTATATCTGTCATTTCCATCAAACTTTGCATATACAGTGTATGTTCCCTCCCCTGCAGGTTTCCATCTCGCTGTATAACATCCCTTCTCCGAATCGTAGACAGCCTTTATCTGTTCTTCGATCGGTCCGTTGATACTGAATATGACCTCCTGGTCTGCAATTGATGCATCCTCAGCCGCAAGTCCTGCTGTGAGCACTATCGTATCTCCATCGCACAGAGTATCCTCTCCTCGGACAGTTGCAACTTCTGACACAGTTCTGTCCAGCCCCTTGAGTGAGCTATAGTCGATCACTGTCTCCTCATCTAACTGCAGTTTTAGTGTAGATGTGATACGACAGTCGCTGACTTCTGTCTTACCCTTTTCTCTGTAACAGTAGATTGTCTCATCTGCATCATCTGTTCTATTCAGCATATAGAATTCATACTTGCCATCTGCATCAACCCATTTATCAGATATGACTGTCGGAACAACGACCTCTTTTTCTGTCTCAGTGATCACACCATTTTCTGTCTTCTTCTCTGACACAAGCTCCTTGTAAGTAACTGTGTCATTAGCATAATCCTTAGCCTCCTGCTTCACTACATTTATTGTCTTATCATCAACAGTCACCGTTCCATTAGTTCCGCTGGTCACTGTAGATATTACCGCCTTATAATCCGTTTCAACGGATCCATAAGGTGCATCCTTATCCATGTCAGAGATGTCAAATGTCTTATCGCTCTCCTCCATACGATTATCTGCATCTAGTGTTACAGTATATTTGCAAGGATAGTAATTGCCATCGGCGTCAGTCCATATATAATGGGTTCCATCCGTCATCAGACTGTATCTGACTCCACCATATGTAAACTGCACTGCCTCTGAAGAATACTGTCCTTCCTGACTGTAATTCTCGATCCTTCCGTTGCCCTTTACAACAGCTCCATTTGCGAGTTCTTCATATGTCTCGGCAGATCCGCTCTGTGCGATCACCTTATCCATAGAAAGCTCCGTCCTGCTGTTGGCTCTGTCAACCAGAAGTTCACCTGCAGATGTGTAAAGTGTTATATCATTGTAGTAGAGACGACATCTATATTTATTTTCGTTCATCTCATTTCCTACATTTGTGAGACGGAGTACCGGACTACTCGCTCTCTTCATGGTCTCCCAGCCATTGCCCTCGTCCACCTGCCAGATGTAACCAACAGACTGGTTCTTGCCATTCTCATCGGTGTATACCGCACTGGCTCTGAATTCCGCAGTACCACCTACATATGTACTTGTATCCTGAGGGCTTTGAGTTATCTTGAAATTCGCAGAGTTCTGAAGTGTCGTAGCACTCACCTGCTTACTGTAGATACTTGCCTCACCCTTTGAATCTATAGTTCTAGTTGCAAATGTATATGTTCTGTTGGAGTAAAGTCCTCCCACAACATAATCTGTCACAGTGTAAGGAACCACTGCCTTACGATTGTAGTTGCCGTTTCCGTCCACCAGATATATCTCGTAGTATGCAGCATCGGATGAAGGATCCCATGTGAGCTCCACGCTGTCCTTTGTTACATCCACGATAGAAAGATTCTGTGGCGCATATGGTGGTCTCTCAACATTCTTTACATCGTAACCGATTATCCAAACCGGTTTATTTGAACCATTCAGATCGTGTCTGTTAACCCTGAGCTGCCAGTCAAATGTATAGTTGCCGCAATCCTCTGGCATGTTATCAACAGTACCGCTGTAGGTAATACCCGTACTGTTGCTCCAGGAATGTCCATAACCAGCATGCGTGCTTGACGTCACTCCTGCTGTAGCCTTATTGCCAAGGAAGCCGGCACCTCCACCGACCTTTAGATTGATCTCTACAAACACCTCTATGCTGTGTGAATTTGTCGTTGTTGTTGAAATTGTCTGTGTCTGGTCCGCACCTGAACTTGCCACAACAGATGAATAACTGGAGTCCCCTCCACCGTTATTCACATACTCCTGCTTGCCTCCCAGACTATTCTTATACGAAGCAGGATCGCCCGGTGTATTCTTGAGTACCGTACCTCTGATAGGGTTCAGTCCCTGAGTTCTGTTCGCTATAATGTCATATGTATCTACATCTATAACCGACGTCGAAGGTCCGAGAGATACCGGCATGATAAGAGTATCCCAGGAATTAGTCTTTGGAACATACATGTCATACATGTAATACATATACTTCTGACAATACACCACAACATGATCCGATCCGCCGCCGGCAGCATTGTAGCTTATCTCATATTCAGTTTCCTTTTCCTTTGAATATTCATAGCTGGCTCCAGCAGATACTTCACTCTCAAAGTCCGCGCCTCCAAACAGCTGAACTTCGTTCTCCACATACACACCAACAGACTGTGATATGTTGCCTGAATTTGCCTCTGAACTTCCCTTTGAGGTAGAGTAAGAAGTTCCTCCATTGTTTACATACTCATAGCTCTCCTGCACATCTGCGAAATATGGGCTTGCCTGAAGCACTGCATACACCTCAGGATCAGAATACATCACACTCTTGCTGTTAAACCTAAGTTTTACTGCATCATTGTCAATGTCCGGCAGACAGAGAGATACAAATGTTCCATATTGGTCATTTCTGACATTTGACTCTGCGATAACTCCCTCCTGAGAGCTGTACGCCTCTCCATCAAAAAGTGCAAAAGTGGAGATATCCATCCAGTAATAATCATCGTCTGTATTGGTCTTTCCATCTCTGTGGGTTCCGACCACCGCAACGAAACTCTCTCTGTAGTTTCGGCTTGCCGGATCTGCATCAACACAACCAACTTTGACATCTCCTATCCATGACTGTTCCTTTTCCTTGCCCTTGCTCTTTGATTTTACCTGTTTCCTGCATACACTCAGACTTCCTATCTCAGAATCCAGACCTGTACCCACTACGAAACTGTAAACCTCTCCGCCAAAGAGGACGCTGTCGTTCTTAGCTCCACCTGACATGCCATCAAGGTCAGCACAGGCAAGAGCCAGAGGTGCATGTATAGGTCTCTGATGTCCATCTCTGGCATTACTGTATGAATCGGCTATCATAAGGCCTTTTTTGCCAAGATCCTTTGTCTGATAATCTGATATTTCATATTTATTTGTATCAGGATTTACATATATGTATCTGTAAGCCGCTGTTCTGTATGTATCTGTATTTGAATTTGAACTGGAATAATTACTCTGATAACCTCCTGCTATGAGAACTGTTGCTGTCACGCTGGTTTGTGGCAGAGTGAACTGTCCAAATGTACAGTTTGCAGATACCATTCCATGTCCACCATCCTTAGTTGCCAGCGATACATTTTCAAGTCCATCTATAACTTTTAATGACTTGCCATTCTTGTCATAGCTGAACACTGAAAGTCCTGCAGCTGCAGACACTCTCACATGATCAGTTGGTGCAGACACAGCTATTGCCACATCGTCTGTTCCATCTCTCATAAAATCACCGCCAGCGATCGTCACCACCGGTGTTCGATGGAGAAAATAGTTCCAATCCGTGCTATCCTGAAAATATTCAGCCGGACCACAGTTAAGTTTCAACGTCTGCATGCTTGTAAAACTACCATTTCTCATTCCTTTATAAACATTCACAAGTGCATATCTGTTTCCTTCACTGTCATCCTCAAAAGCACCACAGTAGACAAGAAGGTCATCCAGACCATCACCGTCCACATCTGCTTTCTCAATCTCAAACAAAGCATCCATATCCTGAGCATATACCCTCGTAAAATACGAAAGTCTGTCTCCGTATACATTGTTCTGAGTGAGAGTTGGGCTAAATCTCCTCACAATTCTCCTGCTGCCATTTGATGCCACCTTCATGATAACTACCTCGATCTTACCGTGAAGTGTTTTGCCATTAAATGTACATGTGTCATTAAATCCATATGCGCGGAGTTCCGCAATATAATTTTCCTTATTGTCACCGCCATCGAATGAAACACTGGTTGCATAGATTCCGGAAAATCCCGCACCGCTATTACTCAGTGAATTGCCTCTGTTGCTGCTGAGCTTACTGCCTATTGTTCCACCTTTCTTACCCTTTATTTCAGGGCTTATGCCATAATAATCGTAGGCTCCGTCCAGGTTTCCCCAGTCGTCTCTGATATCGGAATTTCTGCCAAAAACCTCATCATTGTCCTGCCATCTGTCAAATCCATCACGAACCGTATATGTATTGCCTTTCCTGCCGTTGGCCTCCACATATATCTCATTTCCCGTGACAAGACTTGTAACATTTGTCTCACTATAAGGAACTATAGCCTCCGACTCATCCACTGTGAGATTCAAATTCAGATCCTTATAGGTTGCACTGTCGATCTCCCTCTGCTTTACCTGGCTCCCGGCGTTCCCGGAATCAGCATCCGCCGCATAAGCCTTAGTCCCGGGGGCAAACCCGGACAATAGGGACAGCGCCATACTCGCCGCCAGGGCGAAACTCAGTACCCTCTTTCTCATTAAATTTCCCCTTTCCTTTTTAATTTCTTTCGGGAAAATGCCGAATGACTACAGGACTCGTAAATTACCTGTAAATTACAAGTTCTTCAGTCATCGCGCAGATTTACCCTTGTTGTTTGTTGTTCTCTTCAATTATAATTTGTCAATATTTCTGTGTACACTAACCAAACGGCTAGTAATGGTTAGTCAAACTGTCTTTTTTACACCAAACCACGTTTTTTTCATAATTAATATAAAAAAAGAGAAATGAAAGACTTTGAGGGGTCACCTCACTTTACGACTATCCATTCCTCTTTTTGTGTATAAATGATAAGTTTTATTTTATACGTCTGCCAGACTTACTCAACCGACTTGAGCGACTCTGCCATATTTATCCTGTCAAGTCTCACCGACATTATCCTGTTTACCAGGAAATTGAACACAAATGTCAGTATGATACTATACACATAGCTCGCCGGAGCTATATACGTGTCAAATGATACCATATCCACCCTGATCTGTCCTATGACAAATCCGTGCAGCAATATTCCAAGCACGAGTCCAACAATTATTCCAAATGCCGTGAGCACTCTGTTCTCCCTGAACACATATGCCGAAGTTTCATTCTTGAAAAATCCAAGTACCTTTATCGTGGCAATCTCCCTGATACGCTCCGTGATATTGATGTTTGTCAGGTTATAAAGAACTATAAATGCCAGCGCACCGGCGGACAGTATGACAACTATTACGATGTAGTTCAGACTCTTCATCATCTTAGATATTCTGTCCTTCATGTCCTTGTTCATAGTAACTGACACCGCATTTGAATCCTCCATAAGGTCAGCTGATATCTCATGTGCATCTGCTCCTTCCTTCAAGTTGAAGTAGACTGATTTATATTCTGGAGCCTCGCCCATCTGCTCCTCGTATGTAGCAGGTGAAATGTACACATAGTTATATACATGATTTCTAAATATGCCAGATATGGTTACATGCATCTCTTCCATGTCACTGTTTCTGACCGTTATATCATCTCCGACCTTCAGGTCGTACAGATCAGCCAGTGCATTGTTGATGACCGCCTCACCCTTTTCAGGATAATCTATCTTCACGCCAGACTTATCCGCAAACTTCATGTACTTATCCACATCTTCAGGCTTTTCCATGATCACCATGTTGACAGATTTTATGCCATCGTCCTGGACCAGATCCCAGCTCGACTCGCTGACAAAGTCGTAGCACGAGGTATCGTCATTTAACCTATCTTTCAGACTCCTGGCACTATTACCGGCTTTTCCATCCTGTGTACTCTCTGTCGATCCGTCCTGCTCTGCAGCATCACCCTGCGCATCTACATCATCACTTGACATAGGGGTACTCAGAGTTATCACTCCATCTCCAACCTGTATCTCCTCGTACTGATTGTCCGCAAATCCGCTTATGGAATCATTTATTCCAAATCCAGTGAGCAGCAGTGCGGTACACCCACTTATTCCGATTATCATCATGAAGAATCTCTTTTTGTACCTGAATATATTTCTCACTGAGACTTTCTTCAGGAATTTTAGTCTCTTCCATATAAAAGGTATACGCTCAAGAAATACCCTCTTGCCCGGCTTTGGCGCCTTCGGTCTCATCAGCCCAGCCGCAGTCTCTGAAAGCTCATATCTGCACGAGAACCATGTAGTTCCCACTGTGCACAGGAGCGATGCCGCAAGCACTATGAGTACCAGCGTCCAGTCTGTCACCCTCTCAAGAGGCATTTTCACATACATCAGGTGATATGCGTACCAGATAACCTCAGGGAACACGTAAGTTCCTACCAGATATCCTCCGACACATCCAACCACCGCCGCAGTACCCGAATATATCATGTATTTGCCCATGATCGCCGCCTCACCATACCCGAGGGCTTTGAGCATGCCTATCATGGAGCGCTGCTCCTCCACCATCCTGTTCATGGTCGTCATGCACACAAGTACCGCAACCAATATAAAGAACACTGGGAATACCCTTGCAACACCATTTACAATATCGGAGTCACTCTCAAAACAGACATACCCTATATTGGTCTCCCTGCCGAGTATGTAGTAGTTCACACCATCCGCATCCGCCAGAGTGATATCCTTAACCATATCCTCAGTCATACCCTTTGCCATGAGGACATCTTTATATCTATCCAGCACGAGGTCTCCGCAGATGGAGTCCCATTCGTCTTTCTTATCGTCCATAAAATCATCGTACTCGTCAGCGTACAGGTCAAACTTCCTGTCAAATGCAACATACACATCGGTGTAGCACTCACTGTCTATCGCATCCGGACTGACATACACAAATCCTGCGATCCTGCCGTTTCCAAGTGTGGTGGTTCCTCTCTCGAAGTTTATGTATAGCGGAGAATTGACCGTACCAACAACGGTGAACGACTTTGTCTTCATCATCCCCTTTGTGTTGTCTGTATTCTCATCCGACACCTCAATGATGTCTCCTATCTTCACATCGCCCATCTTGGCATCTATGACACACTCATCTGCATTTTCCGGCAAATGTCCATCAACCAGCCTTAGCTTGTTCACATTCTCCGGAACCGATATGGTCTTAAGCACACGGTCATTTTCCCCTTCGTTCTTATACAGAACATCCAGGCTGTAACCTCCCTCCGCGTACTGTACATCTTTTTCCTTTGCAAACGCATCCACATCGTCATCCGTGAACCCCATTGTGGACAAAAGATGCAGATCATAAAAATTTTCCTTATCAAGAAAATCGGAGATCGTGTTCACCATATCCGGCTTTGTCATCTTGAGGCCTGAGAAAAATCCCACTCCCAGTGCTATGATAGCCATGATTGCCGCAAATCTTCCAAATGTATTCTTTATCTCACGAAATGTCGTGCGTCTCATCATTGATTTCATATGCCACCTACCATTCCAGATCTTCTACATTTTTGATATTGTCATTCATAACTACTTTCTCTACGGTTCCACTCTTCACCGTGATTATTCTGTCCGCCATGGCTGTAAGTGCCTGATTGTGAGTTATCACTATGACCGTGGTCCCTGTATTTCTGCATGTGTCCTGCAAAAGTTTGAGCACCGCCTTACCTGTGTTGTAATCGAGTGCTCCCGTCGGCTCATCACACAGAAGAAGCTTAGGGTTCTTCGCCAGCGCTCTGGCTATGGCAACCCTCTGCTGCTCGCCGCCTGATAGCTGTGCCGGGAAATTCGCCATACGCTCCTCAAGTCCCACCTGCCTGAGAACCGTTGCTGCATCCAGCGGATCCTTACATATCTGAGCCGCCAGCTCCACATTTTCAAGTGCCGTCAGATTCTGAACCAGATTGTAGAACTGGAATACAAATCCCACATCATATCTTCTGTATGCCGTGAGCTGCCTTTTGCTGAGTGTGGAAATCTCTTTGCCATCCAGTTTAACACTGCCACTTGTGAGCGTGTCCATACCGCCCAGTATGTTGAGTATGGTAGTCTTTCCTGCCCCTGAGGCTCCGACTATCACACAGAACTCACCCTTTTCTATCTCAAAATTCACATCGCGGAGAGCATTTATCTCCACCTCACCTGTTCTGTATACCTTCTTTACATCCTTAAATTCCACGTATGCGCCCATATCACACCATCCCTTCTACAATAAATGATTAAGTCTGTCCAACATATCTGTTGTCACCACATCAAACTCCACATCCACCCAGTCCCCAGTCTTAGGTATATGTATACCCGCAAATCCATTTCTGGACACTATCTCGCAGCATATCCGGCCAGGCAGTTTATCCTCCTCGTCCGCAAGAACAACAACGGAAAAACCATACTTGCCTGCATCAGGGCTGATATATTTGTTTATCCTGTGCCCCGCCAGCAGTTCGGGATTTCCGACAAACAAGACTATATGCCTGTCGTCATCCATATCCTTATTTTCCATTTTCCTATTTGCTGTCATCTCCCGCTTTTTCAGCCTGTCAGCCAGTCTGTCAAGCATATTCCAGGCATCGCCGGCATTTGATGCAAAAAACTTCTCATCACAGGAATTCACCTCATCAAGATCAGACTGGTAAATCTCCTTATATTCCGCCCATTCACGCTGTCCCAGATTTTCATCATATGCAAATGCCAGTTCAACTTTGTCAAGATCCTCATTAAGACCGATCTGGCCTATTATTACCCTCGCTATATCATACGCCTTTTGTATATCCCCATCTCCCAGCACACCAACAAATCCATTGCGGCAAAGATTTACAGTCTTGGGGATATTTTTCATGACAGAGCATTTATCCTTGACCTCTCTTGCCAGCCATAACAATTCCTCTATCTTCTCCGTCTTTCCCACAGGCTCCTGAACATCAATATATTCGGACAGATCAAGTTTTCCCAATCCAAGCCGCACCGTCAGAAAATCTTCCTCGTCTCTGAACGAATTTATCTCCATCTTCCAGTCATTGTCGGCATTTCGGTCAAGATATACAAACAGATCATCAAGTGGCGGATAACGCCTTGCCATTGCATAGAATATTTCTTTCTCATAATCGTCAACATCAGCGATCAACTGATTCAAATAATTCTTCCGTCTTGCGATCTCATCCTCTTTTTTCTGCTCTTTGCTCTTTCTTGCAGGAAATTTCGATATAGTCCTTGGAAATTTTCTGATCAAAATACCTAAACCAATGATCAAAAGTACATAAATGATCATTCCATACCAATCATTGCCCGCTACATCATCACTTATACTGTGTTTGTAAATAGCTGGACTGATAATCATAGCCACCACAATAACCGCTATCACGGCAACAAGGATTATCTCTATTATCAATTCTGCGACAGCTTTTTTTACTGTATTTTCAGGTATCGCAGCTCCCCGTAATACGAGTTTTTCTGTGACCGGAATATCCACATTTATCCTACCCGTCTTTTTCTCCGTGTTATCCACCTCTGTCGAACTCCTTCTGTATATTGATCTTTCAGAATGTTTCCCACTTTTTCTCATAATAGCATTGTTACTTTTTTCATTTCAAGTCACTCCATAAAAAAAGTCCCCCATACCTGCCTGTGCAGATACGGGGGACCTTCGTCTCATATTACTACTTATGCTTTTTTGACTTTGGTGTAGCTGGTTCTTCAGCTGCTGCAGCGTTGTGATTTGCTGTCGCATATACCTTCTGAACTGCTTTCTTTTTCTTCAATGGATGCTTTGGGTTTTTATCCATTTTGAACACTTCCTTTCTGTTTGCCTATCATATTATATAACAGAAATCTGCAGTGCATATGCCGCACGGCTGTGCACTACCGGTTGTGCTATCTTAATTACTCAATTGCGATGTAATTCTTCTGTTCTACAGCCTTCTTGGTTTCCTTCTTAGGAATCGAGAGTTTCAAAATACCATTCTCATACTTTGCGTGTATGTCTTCCTGGGCAACTTCCTCGCCAACATAGAATGTTCTGCTCATGCTGCCAGCATAACGCTCACGCCTGATGTACTTTCCACTCTTCTTATCCTTCTCATCCTTATCAAGACCCTTTGCAGCCTCTATCGTCAGATAACCATCAGAAAGCTGAACCTTAACTTCATCCTTCTTAAAACCAGGGAGATCAATATCTACTTCATATGAATCATCTGTCTCGCGGACATCTGTCTTCATCATGTTCTTGGCATGCTTGCCATACAGAGCATGTTCTGTAGGTGCTAACGCTTTACTAAACTCCTTGTCGAAATCCTTTCCAAATGGGAAATAATCATCCATCCAATCATCAAATAAATCTTCTCCAAAAATACTAGGTCTTAACATAAGTCATTACTCCTTTCAATTTCAAACCAGTGTCGGAAATCTCAACTCCTTATGGAGCCTTGAGGCACTTAGACTTTTGTAATTCCTTTTCTTATCTTTGACTATGTTATAGTCCTCTTTGTTAGCAATGTCAAGTGTTGAGTGCTAATTATTCTGTGAAGATTTTGTGAAGTGATTCAATGCTACTGATATTCCAGCAAAGATACAGTTCAGATGCTCCCAATTCCCCTGCGATTCATTGACACCATTTTGTCAATTGGATATATTGTGGTTGTTATTAGCAAAAAGGAGCTGACAGCCATGTATGGGATAAACAGTGGAAGAAAAAAGTTCATAGCTTTTATCCTGATAACAATTCTCACCTTTTTGTGCGTATGCTCACATTCTGACCATTTTTACAATATCCGTACCAATCATACTGAGCATGCTGAGAGCATTCAGCTTTCAAAAGTTCATGCCGAATCATCCCTTGAAAGCGGAGACATAAAGACTCCCGACGCAAATCGTATTATAGAAACAAATATAATCTCCAACTCAAGAACCGGTGAACAGTTCACCCGCAGCAGACAAAATCTCCGGGGTGCTGAAGAACTACTAGACTGTGCCGATAGCTATTCTCTTATGCAGACAACGTCAATGTCTGCTTATATCCCAATTTTAATTATCAGAGGGGAGCTAACCCCTAGATATGTGATCGTTGTGTACCTACATCTGTGTGACGGAAAGAAGTCTGTCCTTTTATCTCATGTATAAATTTGTCTGACAAACATAACACAGGCATTTGCGCAAATGCCCAAATATTGAGATTAATTTGAGATTGAAAGGAAGATCATTATGTTATTAGCATTAAAAGTATTTGGTATCGGCGCCGTGATATCATACGGCATCGCCGTGCTCATGAAAGTTACATTGGTATGCATAAGCGCCATGACAAAGGAAAAGGAGGGACAGAAATAATGAATATTCTTGACCTCTTTCAGGGTATTGCGACTATGTTCGAACAGTCACCACAGATAGTCATCGCCCGAATCGCGCTCATATTACTCGGATTTTTACTTGTACACCTCGGAATAAAGGGAACTCTGGAACCACTTATCATGGTCCCAATGGGGCTCGGAATGTCCGCGGTAAATGCCGGCGTTCTGTTCCTTGAGAATGACCAGACGGGAAATCTGATCATCAATCCTCTTCTCTCAACCACTGATGATCTGATGAAATATATGCAGATAGACTTTCTTCAGCCGGTTTACACCCTCACATTCAGCAACGGACTTATTGCCTGCCTTGTGTTTATGGGCATCGGAACGATGTGTGATATCGGCTATGTGCTGGAAAGGCCATTTATCAGCATGACTATCGCCCTCTTTGCCGAGGCGGGCACCATACTTACATACCCTATCGCCAGGGCAATGGGACTCGATGCCGGTTCTTCAGCCGCAGTCTCCATCATCGGAGGAGCTGACGGACCTATGGTTTTATTTGCATCACTCAAGCTGGCACCGGAGCTATTTGTTCCTATATCTATAGTGGCTTACCTCTACCTCAGCCTTACATACGGCGGATATCCGTACCTCATCAAGCTGCTCATACCAAAGAGCATGAGGGGAAAAGCCATTGTCAGGGAACAAAGGAAAAGTAAGATCACATCCAAACAAAAGCTGGTATTTGCCATCATCACAAATGCCATCCTGTGCCTGCTCTTCCCTGTTGCAGCACCGTTGTTCCTGAGTTTCTTCATCGGTATCGTAATCAGAGAGACCGGTATAGCCGTATATGTCAAACTGGTCGGTGAAGAGTTCCTGTACTTTGCGACATTCTTCCTCGGTCTGATGCTGGGCGTTCTCTGCGATGCCAGCACTCTCCTGAATGAACAGGTGCTGAAACTTCTGATCCTTGGAATGCTCGCTCTTCTCCTCTCAGGTATCGGCGGCATTGCAGGAGGTTATGTCGTATACCTCTTCAAGAGAGGAAACTTCAACCCTACCGTCGGTATTGCCGGGGTGTCATGCGTGCCTTCAACCGCCAAGGTTGCCCAGAAGGCAGCGTCTAAGACTGATCCTTCAGCATTTATTCTCGACTATGCCCTGGGCGCAAATATCTGCGGAGTTATAACCACTGCGATACTCACGGGAATTTATATAACGCTTTTGAGTTAGTTTATGAAATTTTTAATACACAAAAAGGTGGGAAACGTATGTTTCCCACTCTTTAATGTTCATCGCTCTACGGATTGTTCTATATCTTTTTGCCCCCAAAATTCTGAAATACTCTTCCCCATATCATCTATCATTTGCTTTCATTAATTATAATTAAGATATGCATTTTATAAACAAAAAATTTCTAATTAATTAACTTTTTGTATACATCCACGCGTATCTCTTGTTACATAAAAATATAAGAAAAGCAAGCTACCTGAGAATTATCTTCAATTCATGTACCATTCACCTGTTAACTTTTGGGATTATGCGTGCAGGATTTACCGCTTTTTCGGGCTATTGACTCATAAAAGCATGAGTGGTAAAGTGCGAGATATCAGATGTGCATGTCTATAAAATAATTCATTTAACATTTCAAAATTAAGATCAGATTCAATCACTCATACAGGTGTTTATAACCAGATAGATCAGATATTTGAATTCCACAGAGATTGAAATATGCAAAAGATGAGGAGAAATTATGCCTATGACCGATAATACCAATATAAGTGTCCTGTTTAGACAAACCGACAGAAATGAAGTTATACATACTTTGAAAAATGATGCATTTGTTTATCCCAAATTTCGTAAACTTACCGGTGAACTCCGTGAGAGAATGATAGATTTCCTAAGCGGAACAAAAACTCTGCCACTCACATATGATCCATTCTTCAAGAAACTGTTCAACCCGGATATTTATCCTGACCGCCTTGCAGGATTTATCAGCAGTATTCTAAAACGCAAAGTAAAGATAAAAGGTATACTGACACAGGAGGATAGCCAGCTGCAAGGAACATCACTTCTCATCATGGATATCATTGTTGAGCTGGAGGATGGTTCAATAGCAAATGTCGAAATCCAGGAAATATCATATCTTTTCCCTGCACAGAGAATGTCCTGCTATTCCGCGGATCTGCTACTTAGGCAGTATGCCCGGGTTAAGGGGAGTAAGGGAGAGTCATTCACTTACAATGATCTCAAGAAAGTCTATACTATTATCATATTCGAAAATAGTCCAACAGAACTTAAAAAGGAAGCAGTAAAGGACTATTATGTACACTTTGGAAGAACTGTTTTTGATTCAGAAATACAGATGGATATGCTTCAGGAATTTTATCTCATCCCACTTGACGTGTTCCAGAAAAGCTACTATTCTAAGGCTAAGAAACAACTAAACGAATTGAACGGATGGCTTGCTTTGCTCTCCACTGATGATGTCAACAGACTGGATGAATTGGTCTCTGATTATCCGCAGCTGGGAGGCATAATCGCAGATATGGCAGGCTACCTAGACAAGCCTCAGGAGGTGGTCGGAATGTTTTCAGAAGCACTTAAGATACTGGATGAGAATACAGTTCATTACATGATGGACGAAATGCAGAAAGATATAGATAACAAAAATGAAATGATTGAAGATCAAAACCAACTGATAGACAAACAAGACAAAATGTTAAATGAGAAAAACCAACAGATTGCGGAACTGCTTGATGCTTTTAAAAAGTCCCAAGAAGAAATAGCAAGTCTCCGAAAACTCATTGACAAATAACCAAGCCCGGCAAAGATACTGTTCAGATACACCCAATTCCCCTGCTATTCATTGGCACCATTTTGTCAATTGGATATATTGTGGTTGTTATTAGCATTAAAAGTATTTGGTATCGACGGTATTACCGGAGTGTCATGCGTACCTTCAACCGCCAAGGTTGCACAGAAGGCAGCGTCAAATGCTGACCATTCAGCATTTATTCTCGACTATGCCCTAGGCACAAATATCTACTGGGCAATTCCGGCTCTGTCGATGTCCTTGTGGGCCAGCTGTACTCCCTCTTTTGTGAGGAAATACTTCGTGTTGTCGCCGTCCTTGATTCCCGGGCAACGGAGAAGTGTTGTTACAGCGGAGCTTGCAGCGATCGTATCTGCTGCCTCTATATACTCTGGTCTCTGTTTCGCATACATATTCAGCATCATTCCTCTGACGCCTGTGATCTCATGGTGGATTCCCATGCCGGTGATCCAGATGATCCTCTTAACTGATGTTGTCTCAAGAGCTGACACAATGTTTCGAGCCATTGTGAGTACATCTCCCTCAAGTGAACACAGCATGATCTCCTGTCCTTCCATGGCTGCCTTCACATCGTCAGCGCTTAAGGCATCTCCCTGTATCACATTTACGCCCGTCAGATCCATGTCTCCGAACTTCGCGGATTTCTTACAAATACAGACAGCTCTATGCCTTTGTCCGACTTCATCTTCTCTGTTATATACTTTCCTGTATGTCCTGCAGCTCCAAATATCACTACTTTCTTCATTATTGAACATTCCTTTCTTTTTCTGCTCTTCTATCTTATATCCTCCAACTATTTATCCTAATTCAGATTGATTACCACATACTCCGAATGTTTCTCTGTCCTGATAGGGTATCCCCAACCCGCTATGCCTGCTGTCACTATTCCGCGCAGATTGCCAAGCGTCCTCTCTCCATAGTTGAGATCATCCAGATGTAACAAGGATGAGATAAGTCCCGCCGGCCAGATCTGTCCCGCATGGGTGTGCCCTGATATTATGAGATCACAACAGTCATCTGACACATTCGCATATTCGACAGGCTGGTGATCCAGGACTACCCACTCCATCTTTGGATCAAGACCTGCTGTGAGCTGTGATATATCTTTCCTGCCCGTAGCCTCATCACTTGCATCAGCTCTTCCGATCAGGACAAGTCCGCCATCTATCACCGCTGTATCGTCCTCAAGGATGTTGATTCCAGATTCCTGTATCGTATCAGCAAGCTGCTCCGCCGTATAATTCGGCTTAGTAGCATAATTGTTCTTGTCATGATTGCCGTATACATAATAGATTCCATGCTTGCTGTCGATCTGACCCAGAATACCAAATGCTTCTTTCATCTGCTCATATGTCGTGTTCTCATCCACGATATCTCCGTCCAGAACTATCACATCTGCCTTCTCATCGTTTATCCTATCCACAACCTTCTGCAATCCGGCGCCATCAAGCGTTATGCCATAGTGCAGATCTGAAAGTACGACCAGCTTATATCCACCTGCTCCAAGCTTCTTATCCGTCTGCACCGTATATTCTGTTCTGACTACATGAAAAATATTATATCTTCCATATCCCATAATGATCGCAGTTATCAGAATTGCTATAATCCCGCTCCTGTAGATCTTCATCCATACATTTGAGATATCTCCTGTTTTACCCTGACGTTTTTCTTTAATCTTTCTTATCTTTTTGACGATAAATGCCACCAGATCACTGACCAGCAACAATACAGTGACATGCAGCAGAATGATAAACCACAGTCCATATATTCTGAATCCCGGGGCAATGATCACTACCGACAAAACCACCGAAACTATACGTTTCCTTTTCTTCGTCCATGCGGGGAAGAAACACTCAATACCCTTGCTGACCTTAAAATACAAAAAGACCGCAAGTGCTATCACACATAATACGGGCAGAACTACCCATGCAAATACCATCATTTATCATTCTCCTATACGCTCTACATCAACTTGTAACCGCCATCTATCTTGATGACCTCGCCGTCTATAAACTCCGCATCGTCACTCGCCAGAAATACGACAAGCTTTGCAACCTCCTCTGGTCTTGCCATACGTCCCTTACATGTCTTTGATGCCTGATAATCAAGCAGCTCCTGTGGCAGATCCTTGTTCATGTCCGTTGCCACCCAGCCCGGGCAAACACAGTTCACATTCACATAAGGCTGTAACTGCAGCGATGATGTCTTGGTAAGACTGACGAGTGCCGCCTTTGACGCGTCATACTCCGCACTCTCCGCATTATATGTCGTCATGACATCTATCGTCGCTATGTTGATGATCTTTCCATATTTGTTCTTCATCATCTCCGGTCCAATGAGCTGAGTCAGCAGAAACGGTGCATACAGATTCACCTTCATCGAATCGTCAAATCCCTGAATAGTTTTATTTGCAAAATCATCATAAAGTGCCATTCCAGCATTATTTACGAGCACATCAACCCTGCCAAATGCCTGCAACGCCCCGCTTGCCAGCATTCTCACTTCCGACTCATTTGACAGATCAGCCTTTATCGCCGTAGCCTGCACACCATATTTCTGTTTTATATCCTCACATGCGCTCTCAGCTGCAGCCTTACTGTTCACGTAATGTAAGATCACGTCATATCCTCTCGATGCAAACTCGTAAGCCTCCGCTTTTCCCATACCTCTGCTTGATCCTGTAACCAGTGCAACTCTATTCATCCTTCTGTACCACCTTTTCTAAAAATATATCTGCGAATCTGTTCTGGACATCTATGGCTGTCTCCATGTCCTGATCATCTATCATGGATGCCGCTTCCTCCTCATACTGCAGCAACGGTTCTACCAATTCCTGCGCAAATTTCAAACCGCTCGCCGTGAGGGATATCACTTTTTCCCTCTTGTTATCCGGATTGACCATCGTCTCTATATACCCTGTCGCAAGCTGTTTCTTTGCCATACTGCTTATGGATGTCTTCGGCGCATCAAGTCTCGAACATAGTTCCTTCTGTGCTATCATTGCCTCTCCGGTCCTATCCATCTCTTTTATCAATTCGTAGTATATCTGCATCTCATACAGGGTCAGTCCATGATCAGCCGCCCATATCTCGTATGTGTGATTTATCTTTCTCACTGTTTCATACATTCTGTCTATTTTATTTCTAACCATATTGTTCACATCCTTTATAATTTACTATTGTACGATTTCGTACATTTCTGTTTTTCTGTATAATAGTCCGATTTCGTACATTTGTCAACCACCCAAAATTCTACTTCCTGGGGACGGAGGGGGTCAGGCACCTCCGCCCCCGTATATAATCCAAAATGTATTTTCATTTAAAGAAAAATGTGGTAATATCAGTCATGTTAGTTTAGACTAACTTATGAGAACTTACATATAGAGATTCCGAAAGGAGATTATAATGAAGATAACAAAATGGGATGCACAGGCTGCCGAAGATATCGGTCATGCATTTGGATATTACAACTATGGACAGGAAACAGGTATGGGCGTGTTCTACAGCAGCAAGGATGCCGTGGCAAATTACATCGCAGGCTACGTCCGTATGGCATTTGAAGGACAAATGCTCTACGCAACCAGCGAGCGAGGCGAGGGATATATCGCCTACACTCTGCCGGGACAGAAAATGAATTTCAAGGCCGGCATGACTATTCTCAAAGCACTATTTAGAAACATGAGCCTTAAGGAAATGATCCGCATGGGCAAGGCACTGTCCAAAGGTGGAAAATCACTTCAAGATCGAATGAAGAAAGAAAAGAAAGATTTTATATTCGTTGGCATGGTCTGCGTCCGCGAACAGTATCAGGGACAGGGATACATGAGGAAAGTTCTTGACATTGCTTTTTCTGAGGGAAATAGATTGCATGTTCCTGTAATCCTTGAGACAGATGCAAAATCAAAGTGCGACAAATATGTACATCTCGGCATGGAGCTTGAGGGCGTACGTGACATGGGTGCTTATGGCAAGATGTATGATCTGATCAAATATCCCCATTAAAAGACTAAAAATGTCAGGTAGATATATGCAAAATTCATTGCTTATATCTATCTGACATTTTTTAAGTATTTAATGTTTACATTTGGATGGTCGGCGTATCCATCATATCAGGTTCCCGTGGGAGCGCAGGGTGCCTTTCCTGCTTGTCAAATGTATATAATGATGATACCATTGGTTACTTTCAAAGTCAAGATATCTTATTTATAAAAATATGTCCCGACATAACGGGATTAATCTGCCCGACTTTACATATGAATCTATTTTTCCTTTTTTAACATCGAATACTGTCACAATATAATATTTTGATTTCTTTTCATCTAACTTTATTGAAATGAAGATATTGTCATTGCTACGCATATTATATATCTCCCTCTATTCTATATTAAATGTTGAATAAGGCTATTATTTGTTGTATAGTAACCATTGGATATATCTATATTATATTATCCAATGGTTACTGTCAATGTTTATTCTAGGAGGAATATTAATGACTGCTAAATTAATTCCAGAACGCCTAAAAAATGTAAGGGAAAATATGGGAATTACTATGGCTGAAGCATCTAGAAGACTTAATCTTTCCAAAATAGGATATTGTAGATATGAATACGGAGAGAGAGTTCCATCTCAGCAAACGCTGGAAATTATTGCTCAATGTTTTAATACATCTGTTGAATATTTGACCGGTCTTTCTGATTCTCCGGCCGCTACACAAATCGTAATTGACAAAAACAAGAATCCTGAGCTCTTTGCTCTTGTTGATTTATGTCAGAACAAGGATACAGAACTATTAAAAAGACTGTTATCCTATTGTAACCTACTAATAAATTCATAGACAATTTTACCCATTTTATATATAGACGAAAGGATAAGACAAATGTACCAGATAATGACTGCCGACGAGGCAATGGATCTCATAAATGACGGAGATGTGATCGCGCTCAATTCATTTCTCGGCATAGATAATCCAGTGGAACTTCATGAGGCATTATATAAGAGATATCAAAAGACAGGCTCCCCCAAGCACCTCACCGCCATATCCAGCGCGGGTTTTGGTGCGTGGGATGAAAACAAGGCGGCAGAAGGATATATAAGAGACGGCGCAGTCGACAAGATCATCTGCGGACATTTCGGCGCCATGTACAGCACAAAAAAGCTTGTTCTTGAAGACAGATTTGAGGCGTACAACCTTCCACTTGGCTGTATCTCACACGCAATACGTGCGCAGGCAGGCGGACTTCCGGGCGCACTCTCCAAGGTCGGACTGGATATATTTGTCGATCCGAGACTGGAGGGTCCGGGGATCAACAACATATCAAATGACGACTCCCTTGTAAAATACGTTGAGCTGGACGGTGAGGAATTTCTCTATTATAAGCTGCCTCTTATCAACGTGGCTATCATCAAGGGAACTGCTGCCGACCGCAAGGGCAACATCTCTTTCGAGGACATGTTCACCGCCGGAGATGCACTGTCCATCTGTCAGGCTGTAAAGGCAAATGGCGGAAAGGTCATAGTGCAGGTAGACAGACTCGTAGCAAGACCATCAAGGCCGCACAACACCATCATTCCGGGATGTCTGGTTGATGCCATCGTGGAGATACCGCCAGAACCAAGGCATGCCTCTTATGAATCCCTGACAGGAAGTTTTGAGATTCCTTATTCTCAGTGGCAGGACTGGGCTGAGATGCTGGCTGGTCGTACAAAGACTAAGAATGTCGTCAACACCAGCGCTGAGATCATCGGAAGAAGGGCCGCCAGGGAACTGAAACCGGACGATATAGTCAACATAGGTGTTGGAATTCCGGAGACAGTGTCCAAGTACGCCAGAGAGAACGGCGTTCTGGACAAGATCACACTGACCGTTGAGGCTGGCGGTGTGGGAGGATTTCCTGCATCGGGCAAGGTGTTCGGCGCCGTCATCGGTGCAGACTCCATATACGACATGGCCAATCAGTTTGACCTCTACAACAACGGCGGTCTGGATATCTGCTTTATGGGCGGAATCGAGGTTGACAGATTCGGAAATGTAAACGCCCACAAGGGACCTGGCGCATTTGCCGGAGTGGGCGGCTTTGCAAATATCACTGCCAAGACAGCAACCGTTGTGTTCTGTCTCACATTTGACACGAAGGGGCTTGCCGTGGAGGACAACGACGGCATAGTGACAATAAAGAATGAGGGAAGTATTCCTAAGTTCGTGAACGATGTCAGAAGCATCAGTTTCTCAGGAAAGCGTGCGCTGGCAAATGGTCAAAGGGTTATATATGTGACGGAAAGATGCGTATTTGAGCTCACCGAAAATGGGCTCAAACTCATAGAAGTGTACCCAGGCATTGATCTTGAGCATGACATCCTAAATAAACTACCTTTCAAGTTAATCGTCGATGAACGACTGAGATAGATAGTTCCACACATACGATCTCCGGATAGTTAAACAGTCTTACCGGAATCACACTGTTGCCAAGGCCGCGGCTGACTATCATCTCTGTGCTGTCCATATAGTATTCGCCTGCTGTGTATTCCGGGAAAAATCCCTGATCTGGCGCCACTATTCCGCCGACAAACGGAAGTCTGAACTGTCCGCCGTGGGCATGTCCGGAAAGCACGAGATCAACACCGGCACTGGCATACCTAGCTAGGTATTGCGGCTCATGCGCAAGAACAACTGTGAACTCATTTTTTCCTTTCAACAACCCATCAAGTGACCCATCCGAAAGGTTTTTGTCATCGAGTCCTACCAGCCTGAATTTCGTATCGCCCCTGGATATCTCCACAACCTGATCATCTAGGGTGACCACCCCTGCACCGGTAAGTCCAGCCATAAGTTCCTCGTATTCGGATGTATCCAGCCAGTACTCATGATTGCCTGTGATGTAGTATACCGGGCATATTTTCACGATCTCATCCACAAACTGAACTGCACGGTCTACATTTGTATGATTTGAGTCCACCAGATCTCCGGTCAGAACGATAATATCCGGTTCACATTCTCTTATCCTGTCCACCAGTTTCTGATTACCCTTACCAAACTTTGCATTGTGCAGATCCGATATCTGTACTATCCGATAGCCATCAAACTCTGCACCAAGCTGCTCCGCCTTATAAGTATAATACGTTGTCTCCAGGTGCCTGTTCTGATAGTTGCAGAACAAAAGCAGCGCAATTACGATAAGTAAAATAATGGCTGACTTTATATATTTTTTTCTGTTTGATCTTATATTTTTCCTATTCATACCTGATAACTGTCCACATTTTCTTTTTTATTGTATATTACAATACCAGGTCATATTTTTAAATATTATTTTCCAGCGTAATCTGATCAAGTATACGATGAATATACTTGTCTGGCATGTCCCAGAATGTTATATCTCCCCAATGATTGCCGTATAATATAAGCGTGGTAGTCTTAACACTCTGTACCTTACCCAGATTCCCATCCTCATCGTATCCGTCATAGTCCGCAACCTCATCAGCAAGGGTAAACGTTTGCCCTTTTACATTTGTATAAGTACGCTCGTTTTGGACATTTTCAAGCGTAACTTTATGCACAAAGTCTTCGTTAAGTTCACCGGAGGCCCTGTTCTCCATTATGAAATAGTCATACCCCTTGTATTCACCATCAATAGTTATAAATCTTTCTGCATGTCCACTATCAAGACTGTATACATACTCTACATTGGTAACTTCACCAGGAAGCGTATCAAACCACAGATCCATCCCAGCATCCGCCGCTGCATCCTCGTAGCTTTCGTACTGATAAAATGTTGTAACGTGATCTCCATAGATCTGATCATATTTTGAAACCCACTTTACTGAATCATCCCCCTGCACAGGCTCCAGATCCTCAATATCATCCCAGGAAATGTCAGCATCATCTACATATTCATCATCCAGTTCACTATCTTCGGTCACATTGTTGGACACCGCCATCGACATTGAGTGATCAGTGAAAACCACTTTTCTAAAAACTGTTGATCCTGCATAGACAGTCGCCGATCCTACCACAAGAACTGCCAAAGTCACAGTTGCCGCCTTGATAAGACTGCTGCTCTGACCTGGAAATTTCACGACTTTTTTCTTCTTGTACTTAAGGGCTTCCTCTATATATTTGTCGTCTATATGGGTAAGTGCTTCCTCAACCAATTTTTTCTTCATGCCATTTCTCCTGCTATTGCCTCCTCACACCTTTTAAAAAGGTAATTCAATTATCTTCTGGTCGTCCATTTACAAAGTACACCTTTCTGTTGTGGTAATAGAGCATACAGCCAAGCACCAATGCAACTATTACTGCTATCTCTGCAATATTTAATTTCACTGAGAAAATATCCTCAAACCTCAAATCAAGTCTTTTGTATATCACCAAAGCAACCCATATATACAAAATATTTCCTGCACAACTAAATATCAGATAAATATAGAATATCAGCGGACCATTTTTCTGCAGCTTTGCCAGTTTGTGTCTTGCAGCCAATGCAAGCGGTGCAGAAATAAATGAAATTATGCCCACAACATATGTCACTATTTTGCTATATGGGAATACTCCAGACTCAATTCCAAAGTCATATAGCCACTGATATTCTCCATTTCCTATAAAATACATAACACCCATAAACAGCGAAAATGCAGCCGAAATATACAAGAAAATACAAAGGAAATCATGCAACTTCATGCCATATCTTACCTTCGTCTCAGGATCCACATATGGAATATCCTTGATCTCATTCTTATGTAAGTTATCTGCTCCCATGATTACCTCCAGTCTATTTACTTTCTCCCAAACATATAGTCAAATAATTGGTACTTGTGTCGCATATTACCTCAACATATTTCTTGCCATCGACAGAATATCCCGTCCAGTATATTTCTCCAAACTCATCATAACGATCATATGAATCTGTATATCCATTTTGCTTACATATCTCTATGTACTCTTCTGCATCTTTTTTATCAGCGCCGTAAACCACATACTCTGAAACGGCATCACTTACTATAGCTGGATATGGCAGATATGGCACTATCTGATCGCGTGTCAGATAGCAATCTCCAAACTCAGGCTTTGGAAGATATTCCCCCCTGCTTGAGTCCTCCCATCTTGCAGTAACAGTTCCTGCCAGATCTATATCACCGCCCAGCGTGATCACTATGCTTTTGTTCACTTTTCTGATCGAGATATAATCATACGTGGAACTTTCCGAGTAAGCAAAGAATCCATCATCGACCTTGATCACATCTTTGTTAAAACCTTCATTTTCATATTTCTCAACCAAGCGATTGAAATCATCCTCTGTGACATTGTCGATCCTATATCCACAGCTATGTTCCTTATAATTATTCATGAGCAATATAACTTTGCCTATATCCGGCACAGAAGCTATATTGCTGCAGATTCCTTTAGCCCACTCCTGATAATTAGGATTTTCCGTGTCAAGCTGTACTTTATCATTGCCAGACTCCGGCACATCAGTCTTTTCTCCAGCTTTTATCTGTTTCTCATAATCTCCAAGCTCCTGACCTTTCACTCCAATGGCAAGCTGCCGCAGTCTTTTATATACGGTGTCATCTGTACACGTGATCTTATAGTTCTCATCTTCCAAATCAGCATAGCAATACTCATCATTGATAAAAGCTATAGTTTTATCAGCTGCACCCAGCACATCCCCCACGTCTACAATAAATTGAAGTACAAAATCGCTGTATTCAACATCTGGAATATCTGAGTAATCGACCTTTGTATAATCCATCTGGTTTACCAAGTTCGCCATCTCCTTAACATACGCCTCATCAGTTGCATATACAGACACTCCTACTGCCACCCGATTCGCAATTTTTGTGCTGGCAAATACACCAAACTTCTTTGTTCCCCCATCATTTCCACAGGCTGTCAGTACCATGGAAACCGCCAGCAGAAGTGCCACCAACTTTGTCTTTTTCATTGTAAGTATTCCTCCCTGTATCAACCCTTACTCCTGCACATTTCTGCACATTCTATTCATTCAATATCTCTTCCATTTCATTGTAGAACTGCTCTGCCCTCCACATCCTGTATGTATGGTCCTCATACAACATCTGTCCACCTTTGCCAATTACTAAAAACCTTGTAAGTGTATTAGTCTCAGCATCGTATACTTTTAATTTTACTGACTCGTATTCATCCTTCATTGAGCCTTTCGCCAGAACAGTACCTATAGTTCTGTAATATGGATGCTTATCAAGCAGCTCTAAAACCTTTTCTTTCTGTTCTGTAGTGAGCACCTTTTCTTCTGTAATATCCGTAACCGGATAAGCAACGTTCTCATTCTCGTCTTTCTCCACACCTTCAATTTCAAAATTTGCAGAAAAATCGTCATCCACACTCAGCCCACTTCCCAGTGATCTTGGGCAGACGAATGCCACGCACAGAGCCAGAATCGCACACACGATTAAAATATTACGCAGTTTCTTCTTGTTAAATTTCTTTGCTGTATTATCACCTTTGTTATTTTCCACTGAACTCATATGTTTTTTCTCCCTTTCCTAGAGGCGAACATTTTACGCGCCCCTTCAACAATATACTACCTTTTTTTCATATAAAATTACATTTATAATTTTTTTTACTAATTTTCAATCTTAATCTGATCCAATATGTAATGTATATCGTCCTCTGACATATTGTCAAATACCATACTACCATAATAATCCCCGTCCAATATCATGGTTGTACTTCTCACCTTCGTCACATATACAGATTCACCATTTTCATCGAACTGCTCGTCCTGCACAACATCATCGGCAATATTGAAAACTATACCATTCGCGTTTGTATATACTCTCTCGTTCTGTTTGTTCTCAAATTGCAGGCTGTATCCCACATCGTCGGCAACATTTCCACCCCATATCTCCTCATTAAGAAAATACTCGCTCCCATTATACTCTGTCACCACATCTATTAATTTTGTGTAATCATTATCACAATACGCATATGTGTACGTAACATCAGTAACTTCACCCGGCAGAGTATCAAACCACAGTTTCATACCTGTATCTGCCGCTGCATCCTCGTATGTACTATAGGTGTATATATCATTGGTATATGAACCCAGTTTCTCAGTACTTTTGGTTATCCACTTTTCTGTACCATCGCTTATTTCCTCATTGATCTGCTCAACCTCCGGTTCAGGTATCTCAGTCTCAAACCACTCATCACGCACATAATCAGGATTTCCAGTCGACATTGTGTGTTCTGTGTAGAATACCTTCTTTAACACTTCCGCCCCGGCATATACAGTTGCCGATCCAACCGCCAGCACAGCAAGTGTCACAGTGGCAGCCTTTACCAACTTGCTTGTCGTCCTCGGAAAATTTATTATCTTACTCTTCTTATATGTAAGCGTTTCCTCTATATATCTGTCATCTATATCAGTAAGCGCTCCCTCAACCAATTCTTTCTTCATACCAATTCTCCTTTACAAGATACTGTTTCAGTTTTTCTCTTGTCCTGTGCAAATGCACATTTACATAATTGGTACTCAGAGACATTTCCTCCGCTATCTCCGGAATCTCCATGCAAAACCAGTACTTCTTGACAAACATAACCCTGTCCACTTCCTTAAGCCCTTCCAGAAATTTATTTAATTTATCTGTAAGTTCCTGGGCAGTGATCCGTTCGTCCACCTCTCCGCATGCCGCCACGCACTCTGATATCTCATCCAGAGATGCGTCGTAGTAGGAATTTCTCTTCTCTGCGGTATTATGTCTGTATCGCTTGAGTGACAGATTCCTCACTATCTTGCAAATGTATGCCACAAATGGATCCGGTTCCTCCGGTGGGATTGTTTCCCAGAGTGTCAGATATGTATCGCTGACACACTCCTCCGCATCCTCATTGTTTTTCAAAATCCTGTCAGAAATTGATTTGCATAATTTTCCATATTTCTCGGAAGTAGCAGTAATTGCCTCCTCACACCTTTTTAAAAACAGTTCAATTATCAGCTGATCTTTCATTTGTCAATTACCCTCGCATATATATATATCGAATCCTGGAAGTTGTCTGTTAAAGATCTTTTGTCTTTTAACTTCCTCATACATATACTACCTTTCTATTTTATCAAATTACACTTTCCGAGAAAAATTTCTAGAATTTTATAATACAGCTTTTTTATCAGTCCTTTTCTTAATACTGACGGCAATCGCCAGGCTGATTATACCCATAATAACTAATATCACATTATCCGATGTGTTCTGGACAAGCTCTCCAGAAGATGGAGACATCGGATCATACACTATATCTCTTTCTGCCCCCAGCTCAGGCTTGTTGTCAGATGAAGATTCGGTTATTTCATAATCCACACCATCTACCTGATATGTATACGTTCTGGTATATCTGGCTATCATATCTCCATCCACATATTTGTCTACATCTGTGATAACACCTGTAGTCCAATCATAATTCTTGTTCTTCCATGCACCTACACATGCAGCTGCTATTCCAAATACCACGAGAGCTATACCAACTACAGCGAACAGCAGGATTCCCCATTTGCCTTTCATCATTTTCCTCCCTTAGTGTCATTGTCTTATCAGCCAGTAGGCAATTGCTATAATCCATACTACGACAACCAGTATTATCCATGGCATCTTTTTTCGTTTCTGCTCTGGAGTATATTCGTTCCACTTACTTAAATCTATCATTTCATTTTCCCCTATCCCAGGACATCATCCCGCATAAAATTTGGTGCCTCGTTGATTCCTCTTGCCGATGGTCCGCGGTATACCTTGTATCCCGTTTCATAGTCTTTAACGTCTATCTCAAATAACCTTTTCATCTCTTCTCCCTTTTATACTTTTTAATAATAAAATTATGTTTCATTCTACCATTTGTTCTACCACTTCACAATCTCCATATTACAGACGAACAAAAGTCAGCCACATTCCTGCATTCCGCGGATATATGGCTGACTTTATTTACAAAACCTGTATTTTATCTGATTTATCGCTGTCTGTGCTGCTACAATGTCTATCTCCTTGTCAAGCGTCGCATCATTTCTCTCAATGCCGCTTTTTGAGTATGTTATTCATGTTCCCTATCTACTTTAATAAGTGTTAATACATTTCTGTCTATAACTTTGTATAATAGGAAATATCTAACCACCATATCTAACAATGACATTATTACAGCTATGCCTGCCCCATACAGTAATATATCTAAAATGTATGATGAACCTACAATTATCATTCCGATAACCATTGCTGCTATTACTGAAATTCCCATAACATTTCCCGTTATCCTGTGAACTATATTTCCATATATTTTTCTCAAATCATTAGCTTTATATCCCATCATTTTCAGTATACCAATATCCTTAGATATTTTACTCACATACTCTTTCATCGACAATATAAAATTAATAATCGTGAAAATTAATAATATTATTGCTATCACAAACATCACGATTACAGATTTACTTAACTCTTCTCCTATATCGTCAAACGATTTAAATACAAAATTTGTTAAGTACCCCTGATCGTTATATCTCCTTGCCGCCTTATCTACATCTTCTATGTTATGTACATAGACAAGCACCTTATATATAGGCTCAACCTGCTCAATTTTCTTTAGTGATTCTATTGATATTTCCTCATCAAAGCACATTTTATATATTTTCTTATATGTATCATAATTTACAAAATACATATCATCATCAAATGCACTATATATATTTATTCCTTCCTTGAATTCAACCTTCTCCGTATCATATTCTACTTTATCTCCGTCATCAATATTTACTCCTGTCTTATCCGGAATAACTCTAGGAATCGACAAATGCAATTTGCTGGGAACTAAATTATTATTTGTATATACAATATCATTACCCATTTCTTCTTTATCTTTTATAATATATTTTTCACCTGTCGAATCAACACTATATAAATCTATAGGTTCATCCAACTCATCTGAATCCATTCCAAATTTGAGTTGATAAACAGCAAAAACATCACACGATATACCCTCTGAATTATCCTTCAGTTCAGAAACATACTCTGGCGATATCGGCTGGTATTGCTTGTCTATACGCTTTCCTGAAATTTCTATTATATGAGTATTTTCATTATTAACAAAATTATCATTAATGCTTCGTATTTGACTATCTATCACAGCCAAACAGATAGAAAGAATTATAAATGAAAAAATCAAGATTATAATTGAGTTTCTCAACTGTGTGGTGGATTTTTTTATTATCAGCTTTGTTATATTCTTATCTAATTTGCTGTTTTTCATGTAAACCACCATCCTTCAGCTCTAAACTAACTATATTATCAATAGAATCAATATCCGTATGCGTTATGATTATAATTGTTCTTCCCGTAATAAGATCATTGACTATTTTTAATATTCTGTCCGCATTTTCCTTATCTATATTTGCTATAGGTTCATCCAGAAGCAATATTTCAAAATCTGTCGTCAATATACCCGCTAATGCAACTCTTTGTTTTTCTCCTAGTGACAGTCTGCCTACCTTTCTATGTAATAAATGACTGATCTGAATATCAGATAACATACCAGACAATTCATGTTCTAATTCATCTAAATTCCATGACAATTGCTGCCTCGTTGAATAGTATTTTAATGCAATATTTTCTAAAACTGTCAAGTTGGAAAATAGGAGGTTTTCCTGAAACATATACTGTATATCATACTTTGATTTTATGCTTACCTCCCCTCTGTCTACCTCATCATATCCAGCTATCATATTTAAAAGAGTGCTTTTTCCTGCTCCACTTTCTCCAGTTATGACATAACATCTGTTTCTCTCAAATTCATAACTCACATTTTTTATAACGTCACTATTGTTATAGTATTTACAAATATTCTCCAACGATATAAGGACATCATTTTTTTTCACAGTCAACTGCCTCCTTATTTCCATCTGAAGAATATAGATTTATCACTTCTCCAGACTTAGAGAATCCACAAATTCCCTGCACCCTTTTTTCACATTCACCTGTACTGATGTTGTATACCAAACATACATTATTTTTTGAATCTTCACTTAAAGTTATATCAAACATATAATCATTATAATAGTATATCTGATTCTTATCTGCACTCTCCAAAGTCATGTTTCCAATTACAACACTTCCACCATCATAATAATATAAATTATTATCATAACTGTATAATCTCTCATCCTCTATAGATTCCTTTATTAACTTAGTGTCACCAGACTCACAGTCTACTGCATACAGAGAATAATTATTGTCAGAAATATATGTTGTATAGTACAGAGTTGAATCAACTATTGCACCACACATAACTACGTCTTTTGAAAGTAATTTCAAATTTGCAATGCCATTCTTTTTAGTCCACTCAGCGATTCCACCCTCTAATGTTCCGTTATTATTTACCTCATAGGACATAAATACCTTTATGTTTCCATCATTCTCATATACCCCTATAGGATAATACGATACATTATCATCTTTTGACTCAAAACACACTTCATAACTTCCATCCTCTATACGCAATAATGTAAAATCTCCATTCTCGCTATCACCTATTGTATAGTAATCACCAATCTCAAGTGATGAGTATGCCACGACGCTTTGGTATTTGTCTGACTTTCCATCATATTTATATATGTTCTTATTATTAAAGTAACCAATACAGTCATTTTGAACATTATACAAAATATCACTGTCCTCAGGTATAGACTCCATAAATCCATATACTTTATCTTCATCAACATTGTTGTTCGAACATCCAAACAAACATATCAACATCACTAAAGTCATCAATGGTAATAATACTTTTTTCATATAAATCTTTTCTCCTTAACTTGTAAAATACACCCCAGTGATGCTGGGGTGTAAAATTTGTATAGCAATTTACATAAACTGACTCGCTATAATTTTATATGTAATTTTCGGCATAAACAACAAAATATTATAATTTACGCTAATGCTTTTATTCTATATACCTTCCTTGAATTTGTAAACCTTACTCTTGCCTCAGCTAAAATACATGCGGTATTTGTTTTATAATACTTTCTTGGCGTTACAATCAAATTTGATTTTGTTGTAGTTGTCTGTTTTTTTGAACTTTTTTTAATACTTTTTTTCTGTGTATATTGTTCTGATACCTTTTTCCAAGATGACGAACCTCCTGCACTTACACCACTATCACTTACTCCTAAACTCATAGACCCTGAAGTTTTAACTGTAGCCATACCCGTCACTGTCAGTGCTAACGTTCCTGATTTTGGAGATTTACTTATGGACGCAGATGCCTTATAATTCCATTCCTTTCCATTACTTATATTATGTCCAAATGTGTCAAATGCTGCATATGCTGTTAGTTTACAAGTCTTTGTAACATCCAAATCCCGCGTTGTCTTTGTCTACCTATACGCTGCATATATTGTTGTTGGGAACATACACAGTATCATACTGAGAACGCACATTAAACAAAGTAATATTCTTTTATAATTTTTTTTATTATTTTTCATAATAATTTTCTCCCTCGTATTATATAGTAGTAGTTTTTAGAGACCCTCTCCAAGGTCTTAACAACTATTAAGTCATAGTCTCGTCTTTACCTCTTCTGTAGGTTCGACTATGATATATACGATACTGTGGAT
>JBNMKK010000006.1:0-112104 GCA_050874325.1 Coprococcus sp.
TCTTTACTGTTATTGGTTTGTTGGATCTTTCAATCCGACGTTCTTGAAATTCTTGTTTGGAATTTCAGGGTTGTCATGTTGTTAATTTTTCAAGGTTCTTTATGTTTCCGCCTCTCAGCGACAACTTCTAAATACTATCACATCGTATCCTCAATGTCAACAACTTTTTTCATCTTTTTTCAAGCTGTTTCATCGTGTCTCACGCGACAGCTTTTATAAGATACCACCATCATTTTACAATGTCAAGCATATTTTTTCATTATTTTTAAAAACTTATATCGTGAGTCATCGCTGCAAAAACAGACGTCAGTCTCTGCATCTCCAAGATAACTGACGTCTGATCCACATACTTTGATTTATCATATCTGTAGCTACTATAATCAACCCTATATCTATTTATCACCATAAATCTATATATACTCAAGAGCCTGTTGTATATTTGCCACACCTACTACCTTCATATCGCCAAGGTCTTTCATTTTCCTTACATTATCCAGATTGGACTTAGGTATTATACAAATCCTGAATCCCATCTTCGCCGCCTCTCGCACTCTCTGCTCCGCACCAGATACTCCACGCACCTCGCCTGAAAGTCCCATCTCACCAAACATTACCATATCTGATGGTATTGCACGATTCTTAAAGCTCGAAACAAGGGCAAATACTATTCCAAGATCCGCAGACGGATCATCAAGTCTCATTCCGCCGGCAATGTTTACATAAGCATCGCACCCAGCCATGACTATTCCGCCTCTTTTCTCAAGAACCGCAAGAAGGAGATTTACCCTGTTATAGTCAAGCCCCACACTTGTTCTCCTTGGAAGATTGAAACTTGACTGACACACAAGTGCCTGTATCTCAAGAAGTATCGGTCTTGTTCCTTCCATAGTACACACGACCACAGATCCCGATGTGTCATCCGGTCTTCCATCAAGCATCAATTGGGATGGATTCTTCACCTCTGCAAGTCCTGTTCCCTTCATCTCAAACACGCCTATCTCATTTGTCGAGCCAAATCTGTTTTTCACGGCTCTGAGTACTCTGAACCCCGCATTGCGCTCGCCCTCAAAGTAGAGGACTGTATCCACCATATGTTCCAAAGTTCTAGGACCCGCCACTGTTCCTTCTTTAGTTACATGTCCAACTATGAATATGGCTATACCTGTCTGTTTGGCCATTCTCATGAGCCTTGCGGTCACTTCCTTGACCTGAGACACACTTCCCGGTGCAGACTCTATATCGTCTGTAACGATCGTCTGTATAGAATCAATAACTATAACCTTAGGTGTATCTTTCTTGACATACTCCTCCACATCCTCGAGATTGTTGACACAGAGCAACAGCATATCCTTTGTAAATCTGCCTATGCGTTCCGCTCTCATCTTTATCTGTGAAAGAGACTCCTCGCCTGATACATATAATATCTTCTGTCCCATCTCAGACATATTTCTGCACATCTGCAGCAATATCGTGGACTTTCCTATTCCGGGATCACCTCCAACGAGCACCAGTGATCCACTCACTATTCCACCGCCCAATACTCTGTTTAATTCGCCTATTCCTGTGGTAAATCGCGTCTCGTCGGTGGTCTCCACCTCCAAAATGCTTGTAGGCGCCACGACAGCCCTTCTACCGGACTGGCTCTTGGCGCCTACCGTCACTTTTTCCTCGCAAAATGAGTTCCATGCCTTACATCCAGGACACTGCCCCATCCATTTTGTCGATTCAAATCCACATTCCTGGCAAAAAAACACTTGTTTTCCTTTTGCCATAAATATCTCCTGTTTATATACCTATCAGTCAAATGCTCTCTTTACATCAACCTTAACTGGTCTTCCCTCTTCAAGATCAACGCTTATGCTCATCTTGCCACCGAGATTTGTCTTGTTCTTGCCAACA
Source organism: Coprococcus sp. (assembly GCA_050874325.1). Classification (GTDB taxonomy): domain Bacteria; phylum Bacillota; class Clostridia; order Lachnospirales; family Lachnospiraceae; genus Coprococcus. Next base: position 1,900 of record JBNMKK010000006.1, read on the forward strand.
TATACATCATCAACATGAACCTTGTACTCTGTCTCAGGCTCAAGCTCCAGTGTGATAGATGCATTCTCCGGACCCTCGACAACAAATGTCACATCGTTCTCATCAGCCTTGAAACCATATACCGCTGTTCCCGGTACTGACTCATATACGAACAAACCGTTCTTCTCGAGCTTTGTGATCTCATTAAATGTCTTTATTTTGTATATATCACCCTGAAACTCAAATCCATCTTTCTTGGTCTTTGATCCAAGTTCATAATTGCCAAACTCTAATGAATCTCCCTGTACATTTATCAAATCGCTTACTACTGCCATTTAAATTTATCCTCCTGTTTTTTACTATCCGTTAGTGCTTTTTATTATACAGTAACTGGTCTCTTTTTTCTACATAATTATACATTTTCACCAATTTTTAATAATATTTTCTATCATGTAAGCATATCACATATATCTAATCATTTATCTCTATTTATCCTTTTGTTTTGCAGTAAGTGATACTTTCTCCGTAACAGATCCATCCTCACCCTTGGCTTTCTTCACAGATACAGTGACTATATCTCCCTTATGAACTTTTCCCACAAGAATAGCCTCCGCCAGTTCATCTTCAACGTAGGTCTGTATAGCACGCTTGAGTGGTCTTGCACCATACTTCTTGTCATAGCCCTTCTCAAAGATATATTTCTTCATATGATCTGTAAATTTGAGTTCTATATCCATCTGAGCCTGAACTCGCTTTTTGAGTTCCCTCAGCATGAGACCTGCAATATCCCGGACATTTTTCTCAGTAAGTGCATGGAATACTATGGTGTCATCTATTCTGTTGAGGAACTCTGGCTTAAATGTCCGTTTCAGCTCATCCATGACATTTTTCTTCATGTCCTCATGTTCTTTACTATCATCCTGAACCGTTACAAACCCCAGCTGTTTTGGATCAATGATCCTCTGTGCACCTGTGTTTGATGTCATGATGATAATGGTGTTCTTGAAGTCTACTTTTCTTCCCTGTGAATCAGTTATATGTCCATCATCAAGTACCTGCAAAAGTATATTGAACACATCACTATGTGCCTTCTCTATCTCGTCGAACAGTATCACTGAATATGGATTTGTCCTTACCTTCTCACTGAGTTGTCCGCCCTCCTCAAATCCTACATATCCAGGAGGCGAACCGATAAGCTTTGATACACTGTGCTTTTCCATGTATTCCGACATGTCAACTCTTATAAGTGCATCCTCACTTCCAAATACAACCTCAGCAAGAGCCTTTGAAAGTTCAGTCTTACCCACACCGGTCGGTCCAAGGAACAGAAATGTGCCTATAGGTCTTCTAGGATCTTTGAGTCCTACCCTACTCCTCTTTATCGCCTTTGCCACAGCCGACACGGCCTCATCCTGCCCAACAACGCGCTTATGGAGCTCTGTTTCAAGCCTCTCAAGTCTCTTTGATTCTTTCTCCGTAAGTCTGCTCACCGGTATTTTTGTCCACACGGACACAACATCCGCAATATCATTTTCACCGATAACTATATTGTGTCCACCTGTGGCACGACTGCGTGCAGACTTTCTGGCGATCTCTTCCTGTCTTCGCCTGATATTTGCTGCCTCATCTATATTTCCTGACATGAGTGCAGCCTCAAGATCACTGTCAAGGGTCGCCAGTTCCGCCTCATTTTTGTCATGGGCTGTTCCCTGCATAGTGAATCCAAGCCGTCTTCGTGAACACGCCTCATCCATTAGATCTATCGCCTTATCCGGGAGGAATCTATCCGTAATGTATCTGACTGACAGATCTACAGCGGCCTCCACAGCCTCATCACTTATCTCTACCCCATGGTGCTGTTCGTAACAGGCCCTAAGTCCTTTTAGTATCTCAACAGCCTCATCTCTCGTCGGTTCCTCCACATTTACAGGCTGGAACCTTCTCTCAAGGGCTGCATCTTTCTCTATATATTTCCTGTATTCTGCCCTCGTAGTGGCACCTATCATCTGGATCTCACCACGAGAAAGGGATGGTTTTAGTATATTTGACGCGTCTATTGCGCCCTCCGCATCACCCGCGCCAACCAAGGTGTGAAGTTCATCCACGAACAGGATCACGTCACCGGAGGCTACCACCTCCTGGATAACCTTCTTTATCCTGTCCTCAAATTCTCCTCTGTATTTGGAGCCAGCAAGCATACCAGATATATCCAGTGACAAAAGTCTCTTTCCCCTCACCGTATCCGGCACATTATCATGGGCTATCATATATGCTATGCCTTCAACCACAGCAGTCTTACCAACTCCCGGTTCACCAACCAGACAAGGGTTATTCTTCATTCTCCTGCTGAGTATCTGCATAACTCTCTGGATCTCCTTCTCCCTACCGACAACCGGATCCAGATTACCAAGTCTTGCCTCCTTTGTGATATCCCTCGAATACTTATCGAGTGTCGGTGTAGAAGAACCTGCCTTTGCCTTTTTCTTCTTGATAGCAGCATATTCTTTCTTTGCCACACTCAAATCCAACCCACAGGTCGTGAGTATATCCGTATACACCTTTTGCATATTTATTTTTTCTATCTGCATAAGTCTGACGGCAACACTGCTCTGTTCCTTTAATATGGCAAGCAGCAAATGTTCCGTTCCAACCTCCTCAGACGACAGCCTTGCAGCCTCAACCTGAGCATCGTCCAGTATATTTTTTGCAGTCTCAGTATATTTGTCTTTTTCCCTTGTAACTGTTCCACCCGGTTCTAGGATAAACTTCAAGGCATGTGTGACCTTTGTTATATCCAGCCCATTACTGTTAAGTATACTGTATGCTGTGGTATCCGAAACCGACGCCAACGCAAGTATCATATGCTCACTTCCGACAAAGTTCTGTCCCAGCTTTCGTGCTACCCTGTTAGCCTCTTTTAAAACTACCTCTGTTTCTTTGCTATATGGCAATTTCATACATCTCACCTCGCCTCTATTGAACATCAGCCCAATTTTTTCTTTTTACTCCTCTTTTATAATGCAGAGTAAAAAAGGTTTTGAAACATTATATCTCAAAACCTCTTTCGTGTGTATAAATATTTGTTTATAATTTCAAGCCCGTAGATTCAAGCTATAAAAGTTCTCCTACTGTTCGTCAATAGCTTTACCTATATCGTGTCTCATATACTTGTTGTCAAATGTGATCCACTCTGTTGCAGCATATGCATTTGCACGAGCCTCAAAGAGATCCTTGCCCTTTGCGGTAACTCCGAGGACACGACCGCCATTTGTCACGATCTCATCGCCGTCGAACTTTGTTCCGGCATGGAATACAAAGTAATCATCCTTGCCGTCAAACTTCTCAAGTCCATGTATTGGATAACCCTTCTTGTATGATACAGGGTAGCCATCTGATGCAAGGACTACACAAACTGCTGCATTGTCCTCAAACTGAAGATCTACCTTATCCAGTGTTCCATCGATACATGCCTCCATAACATCGATGATATCATTCTTCATACGTGGAAGAACTACCTGAGCCTCCGGATCGCCAAATCTCGCGTTGTACTCAAGGACCTTAACACCGTTTGGAGTCATCATGAGTCCGCAGAACAGAACGCCCTTGAACTCTCTGCCCTCAGCCTTCATGGCTGCCATGGTTGGCTTGTAGATATTCTCCATGCAGTACTCGTCTATCTCTTTTGTATAGAAAGGACTTGGTGAGAATGTTCCCATACCACCTGTGTTGAGTCCCTGGTCTCCATCCTTTGCTCTCTTGTGATCCTGCGCTGAAGTCATCGGCTTGATGGTTGTTCCATCACAGAAACAGAGGACTGATACCTCACGTCCTGTCATGAACTCCTCTATTACCATAGTATTGCCCGCTGAACCAAAGTGCTTGTCAAGCATGATCTCCTTGACACCTGCCTTTGCCTCCTCAAGATCATTACATATGAGAACGCCCTTGCCCAGTGCAAGTCCGTCAGCCTTTAAGACTATAGGGAATGTTGCTGTCTCAAGATACTTGAGCGCTGAGTCTGCATCTGTAAAGTTCTCATAAGCTGCTGTAGGTATACCATACTTCTTCATGAGATCCTTGGAGAATGCCTTTGATCCCTCTATGATCGCTGCATTTGCACGAGGTCCGAATGCTCTGATACCAGCTGCCTCAAACGCATCGACCGCACCTGCAACAAGTGGATCATCAGGTGCAACAACTACCAGATCAACTGCCTTATCCTTTGCAAATGCAACCAACTTGTCAAAATCCATCACACCTATGTCAACGCACTCTGCAAGTGCTGCGATACCTGCGTTGCCAGGTGCACAATATATCTTGGATACTTTATCACTCTTTGAAATACTTGTAACTATAGCATGCTCTCTTCCGCCGCTTCCTACTACCAATACTTTCATGGATATTCCTCCTAATCTTCCACCACTGCAATTCCATCTTCCACATGAACCTTGCCGTGGGCTATCTTGTCTATAACCGCAGGCAGAAGTTTCCACTCAGCCTGCTCCATCACGCGCTGCTGCAGAATCTTTGGGGTATCCCCATTCTGTACCTCAACTGCCTTCTGCATGATGATAGGACCTGTGTCAGTACCTTTGTCTACAAAATGAACTGTGGCACCCACAACCTTGACACCTCTTGCAAGAGCTGCCTCATGAACTTTAAGTCCATAGTAACCTGTTCCGCAGAATGCCGGTATGAGTGATGGATGAATGTTGACTATCTTATTCGGATAAGCATCTATCACTATCTCAGGTATAACCACAAGATATCCTGCGAGAACTATGAGATCAGCACCAGTCTCCTTAAGTTTTGCGAGAAGTGCCTCGTTAAACCTAGCTCTGTCCTCGTAATCCTTAGGGCTTACGACCTCAGCTGCTATACCTGCCTTCTTCGCTCTCTCAAGTGCAAATGCATTTCTGTTGTTGCTTATGACTGCAACTATCTCTGTATCTGTTATGACTTTATTCTCTATGGCATCTATGATGGCCTGAAGATTAGTTCCGCCACCTGATACCAGAACTGCAACCTTTAGCATAAGTCTACTCCCTTTTCACCAGCTACAACTGTACCGAGAACAAATGCCTTGTCTCCGGCGCTTTCTATAGCTGCTATTGTCTTGTCTGCGTCTGCAGGATCTATAGCAAGGCACATACCAACACCCATGTTGTATGTGTTGTACATCATATGCTCATCTATATCACCCTTCTTTGCAAGGAGCTTGAATATAGCTGGCACCTCGTATGAATCCTTCTTAACCTGTGCGCGCACTCCGTCTGGGAGCATTCTTGGAATATTCTCATAGAATCCGCCACCTGTGATATGGCTGCATCCCTTAACTGTCACGCCTGCATCTTTTACTGCCTTGAGAGCCTTCACGTATATTCTTGTCGGCTCGATGAGCGCCTCACCGAGTGTCTTGCCCAGCTCGTCATAATATGTATCAAGAGATTCCTTTGTCATCTCAAACACCTTACGAACCAGAGAGAAACCATTGCTGTGTACACCGCTTGATGCTATACCAATGAGTGTATCTCCCGGCTTGATACTCTCTCCTGTGATAAGGTCCTTCTTCTCAACAACGCCCACTGCAAATCCTGCAAGGTCATACTCGTCCTCAGGCATAAGTCCTGGATGCTCTGCTGTCTCACCGCCTACAAGGGCTGCTCCTGACTGGTTACATCCCTCTGCAACACCGCTTACTATAGTAGCGATCTTCTCAGGGTAATTCTTACCACATGCTATATAATCGAGGAAGAAAAGTGGCTCTCCACCAGAACATGCGATATCATTTACACACATTGCTACTGCATCGATTCCGATCGTGTCATGCTTATCCATAATATAAGCCAGCTGAACCTTTGTTCCACATCCATCTGTTCCTGACAGAAGTATAGGTTCTTCCATGTCCTTGATCTTAGCAAGGCTAAACGCACCTGCGAATCCACCGATTCCACCAAGCACCTCAGGTCTCATGGTTGTCTTGATGTGTTTCTTCATAAGCTCCACAGACTTGTATCCAGCTTCAATATCTACTCCGGCATTCTTGTAATCCAATTTCTTGTCCTCCTGTTATCTGTTTTGAGCAGACGCTATCATGACTCACATGTGCCACGCCCACTTTCATCATATGGGATCTCACTCCCGTTCAAATATTCCCATAAATTATAGATTATAAAGATTGCTTTGTAAAGAATGATTATCCCTTTTCATTATTACAAATTGCTAATAAATGCAGCCTGTGTTATAATTACAACAGGCTGTGATCTAAATTCGAGCAAAATTATTGACTTTATATCCATCAATGATTTTGTGCAACGGTAACTATAACACAAAGGAGTACCCACATGACAAACAACAGACTTAATATCGGAATTTTTACATGCCATATCGATAACGATTACGCTATCGAAGTATGCAAAGGAGCTGAATTTGCAGCAAAAGAACTTGACTGCAATCTCATAGTATTCCCGGGTATGTTCCTGAATGCGTCTTTCAACGATCCAGCCAACCAGTTATATGATTATCAGTACAATTCTATTTTTTATTACGCACATCCTGAATGTCTCGATGCACTCATAATATCAGTGGGCGCGATATCATCATTTTTATCGGAAAAGGATCTGAACGCCTTCTTCTCACATTTTGAAGGGATTCCTATATTGACACTTGAAGAAAAAGTTGACGGATATCCATGTATCATGACAGACAATTCCGGCGGCATGAGATCTGCTGTTGAGCATCTCGTACTGGAGCACAACAGAAAGCATATATGTTTTGTTGCAGGCAAAGAGGGCAACTCAGACAGTGACCAGCGTCTTGGCATATATCTCGATGTCCTCGCTGAACACGGATATGAAGTGACTGACAACATGATCGTACACGGCGACTTTTCCGAGTACTGTGGCGCACAGATCGGTACTCTTATAGACAACAATCCGGATATGGATGCGATAGTATTTGCAAATGATCAGATGGCGATAGCCGGCTACGCCGAGCTTAGAAAAAGAGGTCTCCGCATCGGTGAGGATCTGTCTGTTATCGGATTTGATGACTCCACCTCATCGGTCAATATGGATCCCCCCCTCACAACTGTAAATATAAATTCCTGTGAACTTGGCTACCGTGCGGTATACGGTGCTGCAGATCTTGCCAAGACAGGAGCTACTGTGTCAAAGACGTTAAACTCGCACTTCATCAAAAGGCTTTCGTGTGGTTGCAGATTGTGCCGTGAAAAAGATATTATCTCACCTCAAACAGAACTGCTGTCTCTTGGCGCGTCAGAGATCGTTGATTTCCTTGATACAACACTTTTTGGCGAGATCAGAGAATCTTTCTTTTCTCACCGAGTGATTGAATCATTCAATGACATATTTGCGGACATAATCAAGGTACTCAAAAGCGATGATCCAGATCCGTATCTTCAGAGGAACATCATCGATAAGATAAAGAACCGCCTTGAATCTGACATAACTGATTTCTATCCGGTTCAGAAGATAACATATATGTTCAGGGAAATGGCATCCATATTCTCCAGCTGCAGCATGAGTCCAGCCAGAAGGTTAGAGTTCAACAACCTGAATGCTGCCATCACCAACGCCCTGTCGTTGTTCATGTCAAACAGTCTGTACAGTCAGATGCAGGAGAACAAGATGCTTGGCTGGTCATCTATCTATATCACGAGAGATACCCTCACCTATGGTGATGACCTGGATAGAACATACTCTTCTATATTGAAGAAACTCAAAGCTCTAAATTACAACGGAGCCTACATATACACATACGATGATGAGATCCAGATCACAGAATCAGGAAGTTGGATCGTACCAAAGTCTCTGTTTTTGCAGGCTTTCTACAATCCAAACAATACACAGGTACTGTTCGGCGAATCCAGGAGGATCCCGTCAACCGAGATCTTTGACAATGAATATACATACTACGAACAGCGTTTCACATCAGTGATAGTTCCTATATTTACAAATGAGGATCATCACGGAGTATTTATCTGCAATACAGATGTTTCCGGTTTCAGCACCATATATTCTACAAGTCTGCAGCTTGGCGCCGCACTTAAATATATGACACTGCTCAGGGAACAGAATATCACACAGGAACAGCTAAAACTCTCTCTCAACGAGATCCACGAGAAAAACGAACTGCTGAACCATCTGTCAACCTCAGACGAACTCACGGGCATATACAACAGACGCGGATTCATGGAGAGAGTTGAGTATTACATCAACATCCCGTCAAACCATGGGCTCAAAGCAATACTGCTCTTTGCCGACATGGACTCTCTCAAGGTTGTAAATGACAAGTTTGGTCACAAGGACGGTGATTTTGCTCTTAAGAATATCGCCAACATCCTTTCCATGAGTTTCGGACCTCACGATGTCATAGGCCGAATCGGCGGAGATGAATTCGTATGTTTTGCCTTCACCGATGATCCCGATTATGTCTCCCAGGTGCAGAACAGGATCAAACAGTACTCTGCAGAACTCAATGCGACATGCGGCAAGCCATACTTTATAGAGATGAGTGTAGGTGTAACAGAGTTCACATGTGACGGCGAACAGACCATAGAAGATCTGCTCTCCCAGGCGGACAGCGCCCTATACTCCAACAAGAGATACAAGAGAATGTCCATTCTCAAATGAACATAAAAAAACAGTCTGATATATCATATATCAGACTGTTTTTTATTACATACCCTTTTGAAGAGGTTCATTGAGTTTCTCTGTTCCCGGAAGAACAAATCTTCCATCCTTTATGATGGCAGTCTCCGTGCCATCCGGATGTACTGCATATATACCGCCTATCTCATCATATGGAATCGTTATATCTGTATGACAATTGAAATATGCCTTCGCCAGATCTGTCTTTCTCAGTATAGAGCACTCATTATCCTTTGCGACTATCTCCTTGCCATCTGGGTTATAGAGTCTGTTGTCCTCACTCCAGCTATAACATGTATCTCCCACCGCAAAATGCGGTCCCATCTTCTCTACTATAAGGATCGGAAGTTTGTAGACAATATTGTATTTGTTCGCCATCACATACGCTGTGGTGTTCGTTCCTATGGCAAATTCTCCTATAGGCAGTGTATCCCTGCCGCCGAGGAGATTCTCACGAATGAACTTCTGGTTCATGTCATGGTCGCTGTAGTTATCGCAGTCATATCCTGCAATCTTTCCATCCTCGAACTTAAGCTTGAGGTTCACATACCTAAGTCCATCCAGATACACCTCACTTACATTTAGAACACCATGAGTTCCTGTGAGTTTCGGAGATGTAAACACCTCGCCAACCGGGATATTGACATCCGCGACACAGTTTTCAAATTTTGTCTCTTTTTCAGGATCTGCCAACTCATGCAGCATGACCAGCATATCTGTCTCATTGGCACCTTTGCCCACAACTCTCACTCGTTCCGCCTTGTCCAGCTCATCTATTATACTCTGATGGATCGTCCTGAACAGATCGTTGTCAAGAGTGTTGATCTTCACCGTATCTTTGAATATATCGCGGTATCTGTCACCGATCTCCGGTATTGGATATGCGATTATAGTAAAGCTGCATTTGTCCTGCGCAATATATTCATTTACTATCTGTGCTCTCTCTGTGCGATACTCAACCTGGATCTCCTGCTGCTTTTTGTCAAGCGATGGATTTGCATCACTTGATACAGGCTCAAATGGATCCTCACCGAACACCTCTATAACCGCAGGTCCTGCATATACCGCAGCCTCGTGCGCAAGATTTTTATATGCCTGTCTGAGAACTTCCAGTTTTCTCTCCATGAGTTTTTTGTCAAGGAATAAAGCTTCATCCATTCTGTGATCGTATTCAAGCTGCTTGTTCGGAACCGTTGAGGAATATCCCACCCTGCTGATGAGTCTTCTGTTTATACGTGAGACAGCATATCTGTAACATATAGGTTCAAGCCCCATTGCACGGAATTGCTCTATGGCTGCCCTCACTATCCTCTCCTGTCCAAGGAAGTATCTTATGTTCACCGTCTTCTTTGCTGAGAGATCTATCTTGGCAGCCTCGAACCCAAGCCTGTACCCCTCAGTATATGTTCTCGCCATCGCGTCAATCTCTTCATCTGTAAATGTGCTGAGATATATCGCCGTATCGATCTCATTTTTACTGATGTACTCACCGTACTTATAGAGATACGACACATCCTCAAGATCACTGTTCATGATTATGTCCGTTGCAAATGTAAGGTCAGGACTTAACTGTTCCCTTATCCTGTATGACATAAAAAACTCAGCATAATCATTTTCAAAGTAGTATATAACTGACTCGAGATCTTTGGCAGTAAAGTCATCCTGAAACATAAAATATATCTGGACAAACAGCTCCGCGAGCAATGTTATGTCAACTATTCTACCCTCAAATGCATATACTGTCATGCCCCTTATCTCGTTGTATACAAAGCCAAGTAGCTGGGCAATCTTCTTTACCTCTTCCTTATCCCTTGAGTAATCCTTTATAAACTCATCTGCGATATATCTGTAATTGGCATAACTCTTATTATAGTTGTCCCCCAGAATATCACTGTAAAGGCCATGGTTCATTGCCTCAAGCTGTGACAGGCTCCTGTCAGACAATGCATCTTCCCTTACCAGTTCGAGCACATCACCTATACGTGTTATAAAAGCTGCCACACAGGCAAAGTAACTTCCATACGGCTGTTTTACGACCGACTCGTGTGTTATCTGTCTTATCCTGCCAAGCACCAGTTCGTATCGCTCTTCTATGTCATCAAACTCTTCTATAAAATTGTCATAATAATTCATCAAATGTCCTCTCTTTTCCTGCTTATTATCACAAACCCATCAACAAAAATATTATCGACAATCCAAACACTATTCCATTCAATATGATTGCCATCTTCTTGCCCGTTATTCCACCATTATCAGCTCTGTATCCTATCACTGAGAATACTATTCCTGTAAATGCCATTATCAGGGCACTGACCATAAGGACTCCATACACTCTCTGAACTTTTCCCTGTGTCAGTATTGACTTTATTATGGAGATGATGATAAACAATCCACCAAAACCTCCAAGAAAGTATCCTATTATCGTGTCCGTCGGCATACCTGGTGCCGATACCCTGAATTCTTTACTTCTTTGCATGATATCTCCTAAGCAGCTTTGCTGTGACATAATATATACAATAGCCAATAAGTCCCCCCAGCGTATTCATGATAATGTCATCGACATCAAACACGCCAAGTTTCGTTATGTACTGGGCAGTCTCAATGGCAAGCGTGAACATAAGTGAATACAACAACGCCTGCCAAAACGTCGTATTTTTATTTCTCGCCCATCTGAGCAGCATGCCAAATGGTATAAATGCGATAATGTTACCGTACAGGTTCAGAAAAACACTCCAGCCTGACATCTGATCCCTGTATACTATAAATCTTTCTATCTCCTGCAGTGGATGAAGATTATATCTTCTTTCGTCATATCCGTTTCTTCCAAACATATCACTGAAAATAAGGAAATAAACGATACAGATTATATAAAGCACAAACAGCACAAAACATATCGTCCTGAGCTTTTTTCTATCTATTTGCTTCAAGATAACACTCCTACTATGACTTAATCAGCAGAACGCATCTCCATTATCCTGTCCAGGAGTCTGTCTGCACATTCTTCCTTTGACATCATTGGCAGTTCACTGATCTCGTCATTCGTTATAAGAGTGAGAACGTTGGTGTCTACACCAAATCCCGCTCCCGCGACCTTTAAATTATTTGCCGCTATCAAATCTATATGTTTAGAATCGATCTTTTTTCTGGAGTTCTCGATGAGATCCCTAGTCTCCATCGAAAAACCGCAGATGATCTGATTCTTTATCCCCTCTTCCATTCTCTGGGTTCCAAGTGCAAGAAGTATATCCTTTGTCCTGCAAAGAGGTATACTCATGTCGCCATCACTTTTCTTTATCTTGTGTTCAGCGATCTCCTCTGGTCTGTAATCAGCCACCGCAGCAGCCTTTATGATCACATCCTGTTCCCTGCTCCTGGACATTACCGCATCATACATGTCCTGTGCTGACGTTATGTCGACCACATTCACAAATCTCGGCGGTTCTATCTCAACCTTGCCTGTGACAAGTGTGACATCGGCTCCCCTTAGCATCGCCTGTCTTGCTATGGCATATCCCATCTTGCCCGTTGAATGGTTGGTGATATATCTGACAGGATCAATCGCCTCCCTGGTAGGACCCGCCGTAACAAGCAGTTTCACGCCTGCCATATCCTTTTCCTTTGCAATTGCCTTCAGTATATAATCCTGCAGCACCTCCGGATCGGGAAGCTTTCCCTTTCCGGTGTCGCCACATGCAAGATATCCACAGGAGGATTCCACTATCTCGTATCCGTATGATGCAAGCTTTTTGATATTGTCCTGCACTATCGGATTCTCTATCATTCCGGTATTCATAGCCGGTGCTATTATCTTCGGACACTTTGCTGGCATGATAGTAGTGCTTAGCATGTCGTCAGCTATTCCGCCGGCTATCTTGCCTATGATATTCGCTGATGCCGGAGCTACCATGAACACATCCGCACGCTTTGCAAGTGCTACATGCTCAACATTGAACTGAAAATTTCTGTCAAACGTATCCACCAGACACTTGTTTCCGGTAAGTGTCTCAAATGTGATAGGATTGATAAAATTAGTAGCGTTTTCCGTCATTATCACATGCACATCCGCATGTTTTTTCACCAGCATACTGGCAAGATTTGCTATCTTATATGCCGCAATACTTCCCGTAACACCGAGAACAACCGTCTTTCCTTTTAACATTTTATAACTCCTCTATAAAGTTATCTATAAGTCTCGCCTTGCCAAACTTTACTGCCATGGCACAGAGTACATGTCCCTCCGCCTTCTCGATGGACTGCATGGTATCCATGTTGACCATCTCCACATAGTCTATTGTGGCAAGCGGCTCTGCTGATATAAGCTCCTTCATAGCTCCGACTATCTTTGCTGCCTCACGCTCACCGTCAGCTATCATCTGCTGTCCAAGCTTTACTGCCTTGCTGAGAACAACAGCAGCTTTTCTCTCTTCAGCTGTCAGATATATATTTCTTGAACTCTTCGCAAGACCGTCTGCCTCCCTGATTATAGGACAGCCAACTATCTCTATATCAAAGTTCAGATCTTTTACCATTCTCATGATTATGGCAAGCTGCTGCGCATCCTTCTGTCCAAAATATGCTCTGTCAGGTGTCACTATGTTGAAAAGCTTACCTACAACTGTGCACACACCCTTGAAATGTATAGGTCTTGTCAGACCACAGAGCGCATTTGGAAGACCTGTCATATTTATGAATGAAACAAATCCATCAGCATACATCTCCTCAGGTTCAGGATTGAAGATTATATCTGCGCCTGTTGCCTCGCAGAGCTTTGCATCTGCCTCAAGGTCTCTTGGGTAACTCTCAAGATCCTCATTTGGTCCAAACTGAATAGGATTTACGAACACACTTACAACTGTTCTGTCATTCTGCTCAACCGACTTTTTGATAAGGCTCTGATGTCCCTCGTGGAGATATCCCATTGTAGGTACAAGACCTACTGTGAGTCCCTGTTTCTTCCATTCCTTTACCTGTGCTCTTACTTCATCTATCTTCTTTAAAATAACCATGACATTTTTCTCCTGTTCTTTAGTATAACTTCTCTATAACTTCATCGTCTATCTTGTATGTGTGCTCCGGTCCCGGGAATGTTCCGGCATTTACCTCATCAATATATGCCTTTACAGCCCCTCTCATGGCATCTCCCACATTTGCGAACTGCTTTACAAACTTTGGAACGAAGTCTGAGAACATACCAAACATATCCTGATTTACAAGAACCTGTCCATCACAGTATCTTCCAGCGCCAATTCCTATGGTAGGAATACTTATGCTCTCTGTTACGATCTTTGCAAGTTTCTCCGGAACGCACTCAAGCACAAGCATATATGCACCCGCTGCCTCGACAGCCTTCGCGTCCTCTATGAGTTTCTTTGCCGCTGCCTCGGTCTTGCCCTGAACCTTGAATCCACCAAATGCGTTGATAGACTGTGGTGTAAGTCCCAAATGTGCACATACAGGTATGCTCGCCTTCACTATGGCACTTATCTGAGGACACATGTCCTGACCGCCCTCAAGCTTTACCGCTCCGGCACGTCCTTCCTTCATGATCCTTCCGGCATTTACAACCGCATCATAGACACTTGCCTGATATGACATAAATGGCATATCGGTTACAACCAGGGCATTCTTTGCTCCCCTTGCAACCGCCGCACTGTGATGGATCATGTCGTCAACTGTGACAGATATAGTATCCTCATAGCCGAGGATAGTGTTGCCCAGTGAATCTCCCACCAGTATCGTGTTGACACCGCATTCATCCAGTATCTTTGCTGTGGTGTAATCATATGCAGTGATCATGGATATCTTCTTGTCTGTACCCTTCATCTGCATAAGTGTCGTCGTTGTGTTCTTCATAATTTTAATTCTCCTATTCCGTCCAAAACCCGTATCAAATCCCCATAATCTCTGTCCGGATGTTTCTTCTGTGCAACCGGCACAAGGCATCTGGAAACCGCAGTATAAACCTGCAGCTCGTCCCCGGAAAGCACAGCCATGTGCTTTTTCACGGTCTCAATATCACACCTCTCAACAGGTCCGGTCAGACTGTCTACCGGTCCCTTTGCCGCGGCATTTTCCGCATTGCCAAGAAACAACGGCATGATCGCCATCTGTGCTTCCTCCTCAGAAAATCCGCACTGTCTCAGAAGTTCCTGTGATGCGGCGAGAAGCCCCGTCACCAGATTGCTGGCAAATACAGCCGCGCCGTGATATTTAACCTTGTCCTTTCCCGATATCTTCACACATCTGTTGCCGAGGGACTCTATGACTGAGCATATGCTGTCCGCATATCTGTCATCCCCCTCAACGGTGAAAAACGAATTGTCCAGTTCTTTATAGGATTCGTACTTTGAACTTATTGCATACATAGGATGAATCGAATAACCAAAGGCTCCCGCCTCCGTTATACCTGAGAAAATGTCTGATGTCATGGCCCCACTGGCATGACAAATAATCCTGCCACGTATGTCAAGATCTCTTAGTCTCCTCCAGACCTCCCCTATCTGTCCATCTGGAACAGTAAGGAAGATAACTTCACTTTCACTGCAAAGTTTTTCCAAGCTATTGTACATAACGGTCTCGGTAAATTCTGCTGCGTCCGAGGCACTCTCACTGTGGGCACTGTAATAACCACTGACTTCAAGCTGAACCTTTTCAGTCTTTGAAACAGCCATCTTTGTGGTAATATATTTGCCAAATGTGACTCCTACTTTCCCAGCTCCAATAAATCCAATCCTCATACAATCACCTGCTTATATACGTCTCTTCAGTATCTGTAAAGTATATGTAATCCTCTGTCTGGCGGAATAAAATCCAGGTATAGTTTCTTTCGAATACCATCCATTCCACATACTAACATTACCTATTTTAAAAGTAAAGAAACAAAATCTTACTTAAACTTCTCTATTACCTCTTCATTTGCCTTCATCGCTGCCTTTTCCATATCCTTGCGCTCCTGCATAAGTCTGAGCTTTACTGACTCATTGCTCACTCCGATGATCTGAAGTGCAAGATATGCCGCATTCTTGCTGCCATTTATGGCAACTGTGGCAACAGGTATTCCTGAAGGCATCTGTACTATTGAAAGCAATGCATCCATTCCATCTAATGTCGCGCCTGAGAGAGGTACACCGATTACAGAAAGTACTGTCTGTGATGCAACTACACCCGGGAGAGCTGCTGCCATTCCCGCTGCCGCAATGATAACCTCTGTACCATTGTTGTTTGCCTCCTCTATAAACTCTGAAAGTCCTGCGTGAGCTCTGTGTGCTGACAGACATCTCACATCCACCTCAACACCATAGTCCTTAAGTATCGCTACTGCTGGCTCCACCTTTGGAAGGTCACTTGTTGATCCCATGATTATTGCTGCTCTCATTTTCATTTTCCTCTTTTCTTGATTTATATTTTTATAATTTTTATCTTATATACTATTCAGATACTGATCTATCATCTCACTTGATGTCTGATAGTCACCGGATGCCACATAATCTTTGAGTGCTGTGAAAAATTCTGTGTCTATATCTCCATACTGGTATCTGTCAATCTCACTGATAAGGCTCTCCACCGGTTCTCTGTCACCAGCTCTGAGGAACGCCCTCATCTCCTTGAGTTTTCCCTTGTTGATGCCATCCCGATATTCCTTTTCTTCAACTTTCTCAACATGGTTTATCTTTGCCATGTATTTGTCTATCTGCTTGAAGAAATCGTTCATCATCGCAATGAAATCCCGGGTGTTATCCCTGGCATACTGCTGATTTCCTATATTGATAGCGGATTCCAGGTTGGCAGCTTTTCTCTCTATTCCATACGCGCCTATATTGGCACTGCTGCTCTTGATGTCGTGGATTATATTCTTATACCTTCTCACATCATCATCTATATAGTTCCTGAGCATCTGAACCTCGTCCTTATACTCTTCCATATAGTTTCTCACAAATGTATTGAAGGTCTTGAAACTTCCTCCCATGACTCTCACTGTATCCTCAACCGCGATGAACCGTCTGAGGAGGACCGCATCCTCCATGTAATTGATATCATCCTCACTCTGGGTGAGATCAGTATTCTTCTCCTTAACCTTATCCACTGCCACATACGTTCTGAGCATGGACTCCGCCTGATCAAGTTCTATCGGCTTGACTATGATATCATTGAAACCTGATGTGAGTATCTCCTCCCTGGATGTCTCCACAGTATTTGCAGAAAGTGCCACGATCGGAATCTTCTTGAATTCCTCTCCATCGAGATTTCTTATCTCACGGACAGTGTCGATACCGTCCATTACCGGCATAACCGTGTCTATAAATACCATATCATATCCGTTGACCATAACCTTATCAAGCGCATCAAATCCTGATGTAGCTGTGTCGCAGTCGAGACCATATGTGTCAAATATAGTCTTTTCAACCTGCAGTCCTATCTCTGAATCATCAACTATAAGGATCTTTACGTCAGGCAGCCACAAATGTGAATTGGCATTTCTTCTGGCCATCTCCTTACGCTTTCTTTCATTATAGTTGACATAACTATAGTCAAATACCGACTGTCTGACACTAAACCTGATGGTCGTTCCTGCGCCATATATGCTCTCAACGCTTATGTCACCGTCAAGAAGTCTTACAAGCTCCTTTGCTATGGCAAGTCCCAGACTCACCCTGAACATTCCGATATCCGATCTCTCATAGGAATCATCCAGTTCAAACATAGTGTCAAGTCTCTCTTCCTTGACTCCGAGTCCTGTATCGGACACCTTGAAATCCAGATATATCTCATCGTGATCACGATCAAATATCCTGGATATCTCTGTCTCCGGCTCATCTATGTAATCACCATATTCAGAACTGCCAGCCATATCCTCCGGCTCGTGTTCGTCATTTTCCGCAGTTCGCGCCATATGCCAATCCACATCTATACTGATGTAGCCTTCCTTTGTCGTGCTGGCAGACCATGTAAATATGTTCTCAATTATCTCACGGATAGCCTGCATGTCACCGATGAGACCATTAGGTATCTTGTCCTCTATACTCACCTTGAGATCTATCAGATCTCTGTTGATCATGCCGCCCAGTTCCTCCGACAGTTCCTCTATCAGGTCAGATGCAAAATACTGTTTAAACTCTGGATCTATGATATCATCCTTGAGATTTGACAATTTTGATATTCCATCCGACATATCAAGAATCTCTCTTCCGGCTGAATACAATCTGCTGTACTGTATATATTCATCACTCTGTGGATCCTGACATCCACGCATTGCAAGCTCCGAAATAGATATGATATTGTTGAGCGGTGTTCTTATCTCGTGGTTCAGATAGTTTACATAATCATTTTTTGCCTGGTTGGACTTCTCGGCCTCCTCGCTCTTTTTGCTCAGCTCCTCCACCTGTTCATTCTGCTTTCTGAGGGTCCTGAATATACTCCTGGCAACACCTATTCCTATCAGTATGAGCAGCAGGATCAATACAATTCCAAGCATCTTTGCCAGGTTTGTCTCAAAGAATCCAAGCTCCTTGTCTATTACAAATGTCAGAGGCTGTTCGCACTCAACACCGTCGGCATTGTTCGCCGTGAGCACAAATTTGTAGGTACCTCCCTCGAGGTTAGTGTACTCAACCTCCATCTTGTCTGTTCCTGTAAGGGTTCTCTTCTCGCTCTCGAATCCCTCAAGATAATAATTAACATTGATATCCTCTCTGTTTACATAACTCAGAACAGAGAACCTGATCGTAATTCTGTTGGTGTTCTTGGGAACGTCTATCTGTCCATCAAGCTCAGATACCGGATATTCCTCTCCATCCACCTCCACCGATGCCACTCTGACCTTCGGTGCGATCTCATTCACATATTCAGACTCCAGGTTTATCTTACAAAGGCCCTCATCACAGCACACATATACAGTGCCTGAATTGGACACGTAGTTAGTGGATTTCTCTGTTATGTTTGATATTATTCCATCATTTTTTGAGAAACTTATAAACTCCGGTGACGCACTGCTCAGTATATCCTTTTCATAGTACCGATACATTCCTCTTGAGCCAAATATCCACAGATATCCCGTTGAATCCAATATCATATCGTATATACTATTGGTGTTGTCCACGGTCGTTATCTGTCTGACCGCGCCCTCCTTGTAGTACAGGCCATTATCAGTTCCGATCCACAGACCACTGCTGCCCTGAACCATACTTGTGACAACGCTCATCTTCTGGTTATCTTCGAGTGCCATATTTGTCACTCTGTAGTCTTTGTTTATGATGTATATACCTGCCCCATTTGAGCCTGCATACAGATCACCATTCTCAGACATATACAGGCTGATAATATCAGGATTGTCAAGTCCATCCATTCTGGATATATTCCTGATCACCTCATCGGTTCCCACTATGGATATACCATTCTCAGTTCCGACTGCAACGTTCCCCTGACCTATCTCTGTTATACAGTTTACCGAGTTGCTCACAAGGGACGACTCACTTCGGTTGAAACTCTTGTACTGCCAATTTCTGTCAACCCTGATAACTCCATATATCTTATATGTAGCTATCCAAAGCTGATCATTTGTATCTACATACAGATCTCTTATACTTATTCCATATAACTTGGATACAAGCTCATTGTCACTTCCGACCACAAGTTTCCCCTTTGAATCCACAACATACAGTCCCTCATCAGTTCCGATGAAAATGTTGCCATTGTAACTTGTGACACAGTTGACGATGGAACTGTCTATTCCATATTTCATCGTCACGTTCTGGAACTTGCTCTGTTCAAGGAAAAGCAGTCCTTTTCTATAAGATGTGAACCAATAATTGCCCTCAAAATCCTTTATCATGTCACTCATAGACTCGTTGAATCTGAGGCTTTCCACATTGACTATCTTATTCTCGGATGTGACATATCCCACGCCATCATCAGCTAGAACCCATATCTTTTCTCCGTCATCATATATCTTATTGATACCGTGAAGACTTCCCGTATTTATCACACCGACCTTGCCGCTGTTCGTTATTGTGAGGATACTGTATCCGGCTGATCCATAGTATCTTGTACCATTTTCATCTACAAACAAGGAGTTGATATCATCTATTCCATAGTTGGATTTTGATGTGACTGTGACATCCCCGTTATTTCCTACTCTGATAAGCACATCATTGTTCGCAGTGGCATATATCGTTCCGTCATATCCTGATATATTTCCAATGTTATATCCTGATATGCTCTCATCCTCAACCATCTTTACACCGTCTGCTGTCAGATAATATATTCCTGAAGATGATGCAAGCCATAATTGATTTTCCTCGTCCTCGTACATCGCATTTATCGTTGACACCCCGAGATTATATGTCTCTGCAACTCTGTGAAACGCTCCACTATCATATACATACAGACCATAATTGTCAGTTCCCACATATAGCTTGTCATCACTGGTGAGGTATATGCAGTTTATTGAATACTTCGTTCCGTCCTCATCGCTGTCAAGCGGGAAAAGTGTGAACTCACTGCCATCATATCTGTATATTCCATTGTCTGTTCCTATCCATATATATCCACTTGTGGACTGGCATACGCAATTTGCCTCACCGCTGTCAAATCCCTCATCACCGGCAAATGTGTGCTGACTGTAATCCGATGTAAAATCACTGTCTGCACGCACCTTTTGCCGTGGCAGTATCACCACCGCCACGGCAAAAACAATTGCAAATATTCTTATAAGCCCTCTGCTAAGCTGGTTTCTCATTTATTCCTCCGGAAATGTGTGAAGAATACCACATATCTGAAATCCTAAGCGTTCTTCAGAAATGCTACATATCCCTTCTTGGTCTCATATATGTCTGCCTTTGATGTCACTTCCCATGGCGCATGCATGTTAAGGACAGCGACGCCACAATCTATAACCTCCATACCGTACAGTGAAAGTATATAGGCTATGGTTCCGCCACCACCCACATCTACTTTTCCAAGCTCTGCTGTCTGATATGTTATCTCTGCATCGTCCATTATCTTTCTGATCGCCGCCATATACTCAGCATTTGCATCATTGGATCCTGACTTTCCTCTGGAACCGGTAAACTTGTTGAATACCATTCCCTCTCCAAATATAGCTGCATTTTTCTTGTCAAATGCTGACTCAAATGTAGGATCAAAGCCCGCTGACACATCTGAGGACAACATTCTTGATGATGCAAGGCATCTTCTGAGAGAAATCTCTGAAAATCCTCCCATTGCATTCATGATCTCTGCAACTGTGTTCTCAAAGAAATGTGACTGCATTCCTGTAGCTCCCACACTGCCTATCTCCTCCTTATCTGTGAGCAGACAGCATGTTGTCCTCTCCGGTGTCTCAGCCTCGATCATGGCAACAAGAGATGTGAACGCACACACTCTGTCGTCCTGTCCATAAGCCATTATCATGCTCTCATCTATACCACAGTTTCTTGCCCTTCCGGCAGGAACGATCTCCAGTTCTGCTGAGAGGAAATCCTCCTCCTTCATGTCGTACTTCTTTTCAAGGAGTTCAAGCACTGCTGCCTTTACTGCCTCCTTCTCCTTACCCTCAAGCGGTCTGCTTGCAAAGAGTATATCAAGCTGTTCTCCCTCTATCACAGAATCAGCTCTCTTCTTCAACTGCTCCTGAGAGAGATGTATGAGCAGATCAGTCACACAGAAAACAGGATCATTTTTGTCCTCTCCTATGTTGACTGTCAAAACATCACCGTTTGTCTTTGCCACAACTCCATGTATGGCAAGAGGAAGTGTGACCCACTGATATTTCTTTATTCCTCCATAATAATGAGTGTCAAGATATGCAAATCCCCCCTTTTCATACAATGGATTCTGCTTTACATCCATACGTGGGGAATCTATATGCGCTCCAAGTATGTTCATACCCTTCTCAAGTTTCTTTTTGCCTATATTGAACATGGCTACTGTCTTATTCATCCATACTGCGTATACTTTGTCGCCGGTCTCAAGTTTCTCCTTATTTTTTATAACCTTTTTGAGATCTTTGTAACCATTTTCCTCAGCCTGTCTGACTATCTCCTTCACACATTCTCTCTCTGTCTTTCCATTATCCAGGAAATCCCTGTAGTCCTTACACAGGCTCTCAAGCTCCTTTATCTCTTCTTTCTTGTACTTACTCCATGCATTTTTCTGTGTCATTTTCCTTACCTCCTGTAATTTTGAACATCAGCACTTTCTGACATGTGCTTTTAGCACACAGTGCAGGTTCATTCACTGTAAACATCAGTGTCTATATTCCTTTCGCTCATCTTCATCGTGTATCTTCGCAAAATGATGAGCATAGCTCCCAGGATCATTAAATAAAGTATATATACTGCAATAGACGGTATCCGTGTAAATCTGAACAACAGGTAACCCGCCCCGCAAAATACGATCGCAACAACGATCGCTATTGCCATATTGAAGAAAGCGTTCAGATTTCCTCTGAGCGCACCATACTCATCCTCCCAATCTATCTTTGGGTGGGTGGAATCCAGCAAGATTCCGGTGTATGTACATATCGCAACACATAAAATTCCTATAATGACATAATATACGCTGTCAATAAAACTGCAATCCATGTATATACTGAGTATCACGGTGCTGATCGCCACTGTCACGCCGCTAAATACCAGGCTTATCCAAACTTTGACACGTATCTGCGTCCTGTATGCCATAGGTATGTGTTTGATAAATGATATATGACTTCCCTCTCTGGTGAACGCCGTTGAGGCTATACTGTTCATAGCAGTTGCAAAAAAAGCTATGGCTGTCACGGCTATGAGTACCAGTACATCAGAAAGGAAAAAACCTTTCTCAAATGTCGCCCTGAATCCCCTTATAGAATCAGCTGTTGCAGGTATTTTGAATAACGCCACAACAAGAATCGGCCATATTATATTTACAACAACACAATACTTTCTGTATGCCGGAGTTCTGACCAGAGTCTTGAGTTCCTTGTCAAAATATGCCTTAAACTGTGTCCTTATGGCAAAACTTTCAAGCTTATCCTTCTCTCTATGTCTTCGTCCGGATCTTCCGGTCGAAGAAACCAGATACACTCCCTTTAGATAAAGGGCATTTCCAAGGAAAAGCAAAAGAGCTATACACACTGCATTTACCAGGACAAACAGCAGCATATATATGATACTGTCACCCTGGAGTGATCTCAGAAACAGCGGCACAGTGAAAAACACTTTGTTCATTATGTTGATAAATATATTGTCACCATTTTTAAGGCTGTCTATGTAATTATTTATATTTACAGAATCCATCTGTGCAAATGACCATATGAAGAGTCCTGCAAACACCACCATTGCAAGTCCCACCATAAAATCAACATTTTTCAAAAGCTTTGCTTTGCTGAAAAATGCCATGACTATGAGTGAAAATATACCGCAATACACCAGCGGCAGCACCGGAAGAAGAAACACTCCTATTATGGATGTGATGACCGATACCGGTCTTATCTCCGCAGCCACAAAATAACCTATGAATCCACAGAACAAAACCATAAATTCCATAACACTCTCAGCGAAATATGCATGGGTAAACTTAGCAGCAACAAGCTCCGCAGGTCTTACCGGAAGCGGCAGCAGATGATCCAGATCCGACGAAAAATAAAGCAGATTGAATATGACCATTATGCTGAATATAACACCAAATACAGACATCAGCTGTATCACAAGATTCAGTCCCTCGGTCTGTCCACCAGCCTCCATGAGTGCCGCAGTCATTATGTAAACTATAAACCCAACAACAACACAGCAAGGTATCATGATACATCCCATGGCTATATAACCCATGACCTTGTATCCCTTTGCCTTCTCACCGTGCTCCGGCATCTCCATGTCATTATTTCGACTGATCATCTTGAGCAAAGTCCTAAAATTCTTCATGCGTCATCTCCACAAAAATCTCCTCAAGAGATTTGTTCTTATGCTGGTCTTCAAGTTCTTCCAAAGTTCCCTGATATATATCTTTTCCTTTGCGGATCATTATTATCTTGTCACACAGTTTCTCCGCGACCTCAAGCACATGGGTCGAGAAAAATACACAGTTGCCCGCATCTGCGTGTTCCCTCATCATCTTCTTTAACTCGTACGCCGCGTTCGGATCAAGTCCTGTCATGGGCTCGTCAAGTATCCATACTGGCGGATTATGTACAAGCGCAGCTATGACCATCATCTTCTGCCTCATGCCATGAGAATAACTCACCATCTGTCTGTTCAGACTGTCCTCCATGCCAAATCGCTCAGCCATCTGTTCGATGCGCATTTTTCTATCAGACACCGACACGCCGTATATATCAGCGATAAAGTTTACATACTCAAGCCCGGTGAGTCTGAGAAAAATATCCGGGTTATCTGCTATATACCCCATGGACTGTTTTGCCTCCATAGGTTTCTCCCTCATGTCGTATCCATTTATGACAACTCTGCCCTCGGTTGGCATAAGTATTCCAGTGAGCATCTTTATAGTGGTTGTCTTTCCTGCACCATTCTGCCCTACAAATCCAACGATCTCACCCTTATTTATATGAAAGCTCAGATCGTCAACTGACACGAAATCTCCACCATATATTTTTTTCAGATTTTCCGCTTTTATCATGTGTATAAACCCTTTCGCTATATCTGCCATATGCTGCTGTATGTACATCCAATTCTATATTACAGATATACACACTTATGTTTATTATATCAATTCATGATACTGTTTACAAGTTTACTGTGCTGTCAAGACAGAATGAATATATGATCTTCTCCTTAACTTTAAGTCCCGTGAGTTGCTCCAGGACATCAGCGTATTTCTCAAGCTGCACATGATATTTTGTAACAAGCTCATCCGCAGCTTTAACCGTGTCTGTCTTGTAGTCCATAAGCACTATCTGCCCATCCTCAACAAAATATGCATCTATTATTCCCTGGACAACAACCGTCTCATCTGATTCGTTATTCACCCCGGCTGCATTCCCCAGGATCTCCTCAGGAGTCATCATCATATAAAACTGCCTCTCCCTGTACAGTTCTCCTCTTCTGTCAGCTGCTGCCATCCTCTGTCCGAGGATGCTGCCTAACATTCTTGATATCTTGCTCGGATGTATCTTTTCCCTGTAAATATCATTGAATATTCCAAGATCAAATATCCTGTCTATCTCCACCTGCACGCCGCTGTCTGTGGTCTGCTGAAAATCCACAAGTTCCATTATCTTATGATATACCGTTCCTATCTCATTTCCTGCTATGGCCTTCTCACCGCTCATAAATTCCGGAATCGGAGAATCTTTTCTCTCCACATACTTCTTTTCACTTCCTATATCCACATAGTCATCCTGTTCATACATGTACTGAAGTCTCTTTATCTCCGTTATGGACATTTTACTCTTAAGCCCGGATGATTCATGGGCATACTTAAATCCCAGCCCTCTCCTGATCTTCTCATAAAATTCATCATCTATATCACCGGCTGCCACATTTGTCTTCTCGTCATCACCATCCTTCTCTGCTGCCGCTATGAGATCTGAAGATTTTATCTCGTGTACCTCAAGAAATCCTTCATAGTCCACATACCTGAGCGCTGTGTATATCCATTCCAAAAAGCTACTGCCACTCAGCAAAGCTACGCTGTTCATCTCGGAGCCGATCGCATATACACCACATTTTTCCTTGAATTTATCAATAGATCTTGGGCAGCCCGTCATGTATAGCTTTTCTTTTGCCCTTGTGAGTGCAACATAGAGAACACGGAGTTCCTCCGCATAATTCTCTGTCCTCATCTCAGATGCCATCACCCTTCTGATGAATGTATCCTTCTTCACCCTCGCATCTGAGTCTATAGCCAGTGATGCAAGGTAGTATCTCTGATGAACCAACACCTTTTTCTGCAGTTCCTTCATGTTGAACCTTTTGCCAAGCCCTGCAACAAAAAGCACAGGGAATTCCAAACCTTTGCTCTTGTGCATTGTCATCACCCGGACCACATTATCGTTGTCACTCACAGTATCCGCCTCTGCAAAATCCAGCGAATGTGTCTTGAGTTCATTTACATAGCGGATGAAATTGAAAACTCCCTTGCTGTTCTGCTCAAAGTCATCAGCTTTCTTTATAAGCATGTCTATATTTGCCTGTCGGCGCCTGCCCATGGGTCTTGCCCCAACAAACCAATAAAAACCTGTCCTGTCAAGAACATATCTTATGATGTCACTTATGGACATATAACTCTTGTTCTCCTTCAGGTAATCAAGCATATTTACAAATGCACGTATCTTTAAAAGAGTCTGTCCATCCTCATGCATCTCCATATAATCTATGAGCTTATCATATAGACGGACATTGTAATCCCTCTTATCCCGCTCATATCTCATTCTGTACTCACCGACTATCCTGGCAAGTTCCTCCTCGTCAAGTCCTACCATAGGCGACCTGAGCACCGCTGCCAGATCCGCATCGACATAGCTGTTGTCTATGACTGACAGCATGCTGACCAGACAGCTCACTTCAACAGCTCCAAAATAGCCGCTTTCACTCTGTATATATATAGGAATACCCGCGTCCTCAAGCACCTGGTCAAATACTGTGGCTGACCCGGAAACACTTCTCAAAAGTATCACTATGTCACTGTACTCAACTTTTCTGGTGTGCACTCCATCCTCAGACCGTATATACATCGGTTCTGGTCCGTCAACTAGTTCCTTTATCTTGCCGGCAATATATCCCGCCTCTATCTGCGCGCAGCTGTAATCCTCATCCATATCGGCTGATATCGTATCGCCATCTATCATGACAAATTCAGACTTTGGTCCCTGATACACTTCCTCCGGCTCACTCATGCTGCCATCCATATCCTCAACTGCATACTTTGAGTTGAGCCTGGCTGCCGCATCATACTCTATGTCACCTATCTCTTTCCTCATAAGCTGGGAAAAAAGAGCGTTAACTGTCTTGAGTACATTGATCTCACTTCTGAAATTTCTCGTAAGAACTATACAATTTCCCACCGCCTCCGCAGATGCCTCATCCTCATCTCCAAGCCTGGTATAAGTGTCATATTTTCCTATGAACAGATCCGGTCTTGCCATCCTGAACTTGTAGATGCTCTGTTTCACATCTCCAACCATGAATATATTGTTGATATCTTCGCCGTGACCTGCCACACTTCCAAGAATATACTCCTGGATAAAATTGCTGTCCTGATACTCGTCGATGAATATCTCTCTATATCTGCGAGAAACCTCCATTCCAGACTTTGACGGAATCGGTCTTCCGTCCTTGATGCCATCACACAATATCCTGTATGCGAACTCCTCGATGTCATGGAATTCGAATATATTTTTGTCCATCTTCACTTTCAGCAGCTCATCCATATACAGCTCTGTTAGATCAAGGAGAGAACCGAGTATCGGTGCTGTAAGCTTTGCCTGCAAAAGCACTTCATCCACATCTGTGATCACCGCCATAAGATCTGTTATGATCTCTTTGTACACATCCCTTCGGTTCTTTACAAACAGTCTTTTCTCCTGATCTACATCACCTCTCACTGCAACAAGCTTGTCAAATGCATAGTATATCTTTCTTCCGGACTCATCCTCCACCGTCTTTTCACTCTTTGGTCTAAGCGAATCCATGTATACTTTCTTGAGTTCAAACAGATTTACTCCATACTCCTCATCGGAATCACATATCCTCACCATATGGGTGAGCATATCCACATCCCTGTCAATCCTCTCCCCATACTTTTCAAGACCGTATTCCTCGGTTGCATACAACTGACACTCAATTGCCATTTTATAAGCCATGCGCACCGTGTTTTTTGCCCGCTCAGCGAACAATTTCACAACGGGAAGACTCATAACTGCCCTGCTCTTATCCTCAAATCCTGCATCGCCATCAACTGATATCTCAAGTGCTTTTCGCGCATCACTTATCCACCCATGCCGATCCGGATAACTGGATATCACCTGCATCAGATGCTCAACGAGTTCCGGAACTTCCGTATCTCTCTCCTTCACCGCAAATGTCCTGATGAGCTTTATAAATCCCGGCACCAGATCCTCGTCCTCATAGCAGCTCTCCATGACCTTGTCCATGACATCTTTTTTTATGATCTCCATCTCCGTCTTGTCCGCAATGTCAAACGAAGAATCCAACTGAACCTTTGCAAAAAATTCTTTGACAATATGAAGACAGAAACTGTCTATTGTACATATCTCAGCGTGGTTTATGAGTGTCATCTGCTTTATAAGATGCTCGTCATATATCCCATGTGCCATGTATTCATCAATCTTCTTTTGCAGGGCGGCACCTATCTTTTCCTTCATCTGGGCTGCAGCCGCATTGGTAAATGTCACGACCAGCAGTTCGTCCACATTTACGCGTTCCTGATCCGGGAGTTTATTGCCCCTGGAATCCACACCCATGACCATCTCTATTATGCGCTCCACAAGCACCGCCGTCTTTCCTGAGCCGGCAGCCGCCGCAACCAGAAGGTTGCCCTTTCTGGTATTGATCACATGTGCCTGCTGTCTTGTCCACGACATCTTACTCTCCATCTGTGCAGCCCCCCTTCCTTATATCTATATCATCCATGCCAAGCTCTACCGCTCTGTGCCTGAGGTTTTCCGCATCAGAAAGCACACCGGAAAGCGCACTCTCAGCATCAGCAAGCACCATCTCAGCAGTTTCGAGATTCTCCTTCATCTTCGCAGTTGCCTTGTCCCCACGGCTTAATACCTTTTCCTCAGCAGCATCAAACTTCTTTTTTGCACTGTCCCGTTTTTTCTCAGCCGCCTTTATCTTTTTATCATTTGCTGCAATTTCTGTTCGTATCTCGTCAATGACATTCTTCCTGTTGCTGTAACATTCCTGCTCCCCTTCATACATTCTGGAGTATGTGTTGCCACCATATTTGCTGTCAAACATGCAGACCGATCTGTATGAACAATAGGTACATGCACTCTTGTTCCCCTGTCTCACCGGATTGATCTCAACATCACCGCCTGCGATACTGTTGCCAAGCCTCTCTATATTCCTTCGGTTTGCCTCCATAAGTTCCTTTATGAGGATCTCATCCATAGCCTGTTTGCCCACCAGTGTATCCTTAGAGCTGTCCATGATCTGAACTGCCTGATTGCTGCCATTGTATATTCCGGCATATCTCGATGCATCGAGCAGCCTTCTCTCTATCGCATCTACCTGGAACCCGCCAAATGTTCCGACATCATCAGTTACCAGTTCTCGTCTGTCTGCATCATATCTAATATCTCCCTCAAAATCCGTCATATCCACGATTGGATCGTCAAATGTATAGTAGAGGAGTCCACCGACATGCACATCCTCCCTGGATCTTCTGAGCCTGTCCATCCTGCGCTTTTCAAGCTCATACGCGATGGCACCGTACGTCACAAGCTGCATCTGAAGCCCTGCCAACACTCTATCCTGATCTATCTTCTGATCGGATGACTTGTAATCTATGATCTTGAAATATACATTTCTGTCGCTCACATACTCATCCAGCCTGTCTATAACTCCCTTCAGGCTCATCGTCATACCATTTGCAAGTTCAAACACATAATCATCGATGCCATCCGCCGATCTTGACGTATTGAAATGCCTCTCAAAATTCTCAGGATGCATATCTCCGCAGAGTACGAATGTCCTGAGCGTCCTGGCTGTTCTCACCGCAATATCCTCTAGGAATCTCTTCACATACGCTGACCTGCTGGAGTCCTCAAAAAATTCGGCAGCCTCCGCATCCGCTGATATGTTCACGAACTCCACAACTTTTTCAGAGATCTCGCTCTCCGTGATACCTGCCCAGTCATTGTCCCGCTCAGCCTTCATATACTCAAACATCTTCTCCATGGAACCGTGCAGGATTATTCCCACATTTGCCGCATTCAGCTGATATGTCTCCCTGTCCATAAGCCCGAGTCCATATTTTAGGAAATATTTAAACTGACACTCCGCATACTTCTCAAGTTTCGACACGCTCTCAACAAGCTCTGTTCCATACAGCAGTCTCACAGTCTCCGGGGTCAACTGCTTTGTTGAGTTTACATAATCGTGTCCATTTTGCATCGCTGCAAGCCATGTATGATAATCCGCCTTGCCATCCTGATCATCCATGCCGCCATCATATCCATCTGTGATAAGACTTCTCACAGCCTGCAGTGTCCCATCATCACCAACTGTGTCATACCTGCTGACAAGATATCTGAGCACACCGTTCACCGTCTCTGGCACCTGCTCCTCAATATCAAAATCTGATACTTCCAGATCAGGGAAAATATTGCGTATCCTGTCCACCAGATATGAAGGATTTACTGCATTCAAGTCCTCCCCCATCTTCCTGTAGACGATATACAGTCTGTCAGACGGCTTTGTGAGACAGGTATATATATAGAACTGTTCAATGTAAGCATTTGTCTTGTCGGATGGGGCAAGTGTCACACCACATTCCTCAAGATTCTGCCTGTCACTGTTTGACAGTATCTTGCCTTTTTTGGCAGGCTTAGGGATAATCCCCTCATTTACTCCTGTGAAGAACAACACCTTCACATGGTTCAATCTCGATCTGGTCATATCACCAACCACCACTCTGTCTATGGTCGGCGGCACTATACCTATCTCCATATCAGATATTCCTGCATCCAGAACTCCTGCATATTCCTTGACCGTCATCTTCTCATCGCCGAGTATCGTGACAACCTTGTCAAACAATGCAACCATCTTGTCAAATATCTGACCATAAGCATCACCCTCGTCAAAACGTCCCTCATCGTACAAGCGTCTTTTGTGTTTCTCAAGCTTTCCACACACATCCAGTTCATCCAGGAAATTGTACAGTTCCATCGTATATTTTTTTACAGTATCTTTTGATCCCGGACTGGACGGCTTGTACACAGCTATACAATCTCCACTGAAAATGGAAATGATCTGCAGCCTTATAGAATCAAGTTCCCTGACATAATCGCTGTCATCCTTATCTGTTATCTCCTTGATCCAGGACTTATACCCTCTCAAGTTGCGCTTTAACGCATAATTCTCCATGCGTTCCACGTCCGTCTGATCCACATCCGTCATCCCGGTCTTCAGAAGTCTGAATACACTGTCAAATGAGAAATTATCCGACATTACCGCAAGAAATCCGCGTATGGTATCCGAGCACGGATCCCCCCTCATGGCAGTATTTTCATCTATGAAAACCGGAATGTCATACTCCCCCATAGCCTGTCTGTAGTAACCGGCTACATCGTGAAGATCCCCCGCGACAACAGCGATATCCTTGTATCGATATCCTTTACATTCAACAAGATTTCTGATCTGTGACGCAACATATAAAGCCTCATCTCTTGCCCTGTCCGTTCTCACGAGCTTTATACTGTCCGCTTTTCCTTTTATCCTCTGATGCGGATATCTGAATATGTTCCGCTCAAACGCCGCAAGTGATGCATTATCTCTGAACCTGTATGGGACCTCCCCATTTTTGCACATCACAACATTATCCAGAATGTCCACATGGGCATCCGCAGCAGCCTTGCTTATCGCCGCCACTGTCTCCTTTGTCAGTCTAAACAGTTCATATTCCTTTGGTTTTCCAGGACCTATCTGATCTGAATCTATATCAAATGCAAATACAACTCCTGCCGAATGACTGATAAGCTTTGACACAAGTTTCATCTGTACAGGGGTAAAACCGGTGAACCCATCAAAATAAAGATAACTCTTTGCCATAAACTCCGATTTTTCCACATTTTCGGCAAGCAGTTCCGAGAGCTGCTCCGCAACGACATAACTGTCATTTGAATTGTGTTCCTCAAACTTTTCATATATGAGTCTTATATCATGAAGTTTTCTGTATGTGGAACTGTCGCTATCCATCTGATCCATGGCAATATCTATCTCATCCCTGTCAACCGCATACTGAAACAGCTCGGACATCATGGATTTCATCTCATCCACAAATCCCATCTTGTCCATATAACTTCCATACATCAACAGATCAGACTGGTTATCCATAAGTATCTTTTTGACAAGCATACTCTTTCCAAAATCCTCAAGCACCTGACCCGGATTGATGGACAACTCATCAAATACTCTGTAAGCAAGTCTGTTCAAACCTATGGCATCAATATTCATGGATCCATGTCTGGGATGCCTGACAACTATATCTCTCTGTGCCTCCATACTGAACTGCTCAGGGACTATATATAGATAATTCATGTCTTCATGATCCATCGACTCATCTATCAATGTTCTTATCATGTACTCTGTCTTGCCGGATCCCGCCGGTCCAAGAACAAACTGTACCCCCATGCTCAAACCTCCTGAAAAAAGTCATAAATACATTTCCCCCTGAATAAAATATATAAATAAAACGCAGGGAGAGAAAATTATGTCATCAACAAAACTGATCGTACTAAAATCAAAAGAACTTATATATACCGCAATACTTCTGGCTCTGATAGTCGTATTTGTCATAATCCTCATAAACATGTTCAAACACGATGACAAGTCAGATTCCGGGAAAAGCAGCTCCACAAACGCAGTCTCTGCATCAGCATCAGCGGATCCCGGAAGTGGAATATATGAAACCCGATATACTCCGGGCACATATTCATCCCCGCTTATTCTCGGTGAGAACACACTGTCAGTCATGGTGACCGTGGACGACAGCCAGATCACTGATGTGTCGTTCCAGCAGATGGATGAAACCATAACCACCATGTATCCTCTCCTGGAATCTTCACTTGAGGACATCAACACTCAATTGCACTACATATCGTCAGTTGACGACATAACGCCATCCGGCGACAGCACCTACACGACAAAACTCATCATAGATTCTATCAAAAATGCCCTGAAAGATGCCGTCATCAACTGAAAATAATCTTTTTACAGAAAACGGACAGACGCATATGTAATTACACTTTACATATTCATCTGTCCGTTTTTTTGTACCGGCATATCACCACTACTGCTTTTCTACTATATTATCCTTATCCTTAAATATACTGTGTGATGGCACGTAACCTCTCACTCTGGATACCGGATAGATATTGCTGAACGGTCCTATGACTGTACCCGGATTTAACACGCTGTTACATCCTACCTCTACATTATCACCGAGCATTGCGCCAAATTTCTTAAGTCCCGTCGGTATGTCAAATGCTTTGCCACACGAAAAACCTTTCACATGAACCAGTGTCTTGTCCGACTTTACATTTGAAGTGATGCTTCCAGCTCCCATATGTGACTTATATCCAAGTATAGAGTCGCCTACATAATTGTAGTGAGGCACCTGAACATTATTGAATATGATAACATTCTTAAGCTCTGTTGAATTGCCTATCACGCAGTTCTCTCCGACCAGAACGCTGCCCCTGATAAAGGCTCCAGGTCTCACCTCTGTGCCTGCACCTATAATAGTTGGTGCAAGTATTGTGGCTGTTCCATACACCTTGCAGCTCTTGTGTATCCACACATTCTCACTGATCTCATTGAACTCATTTTTATCAAGAGTCTTTCCAAGTTTTAAGACAAATTCCTTTATGAGTGGAAGCGCCTCCCATGGGTATGTGAGTCCCTCGAGCAATGATCCTGCCATGGTCTGGTCAAGTGAATAAAGCTCTTTTATTGTTAATGATGTCTGAATATCTTCCATTATTCCTATTCTCCTTTTTTACTATTCTTCGCATTTGCGTTTTTCTTTGCATCTGTCGATCTTTTTGCCGGTGTGCCGCTGCTTTTTTCATAATACACTTTCGTCTTGTCAAACACACCCGTTATTCCGCCCTGATTCTGTATCTGCTTTACTCGATTGGTATACTGTGTCACATAAGTTGTCATCTTCTGTGTATATTCTTCCTTTGAGATCTGGCCTTCCGCCACTCCCTCAAGTCCTTTTTCCCAGCTTGCAGTGAGATCTGCACGCAGCAATCCATTTATAGAATAATATACTATATCGTAGATGATCTCCCCCAGAAATGTCGGTGTGACTATCTGAGTTTTTTTGTTCAGTGATATGTATTTATTATTCTCAAGTTTCGTGATTATCCCATCCCTTGTGGCACTTGTTCCGATACCTGCGCCCTTTATCTGCTCTCGGAGATCCTCATCCTCTATGAACTGTCCTGCGTTCTCCATTGTCAGGATGAGAGATCCTGAGTTATATCTCTTCGGAGGGGATGTCTCACCTTCCTTAATCTCTATATTCTGTACATTCAGCGTATCGCCCTTTTTGATCTTTGCCAGTCTGTCTATAAATTCCTGACTGTACTTCGGCTCATCCTTCTTCTTGGAAAAACTGTTGGCAGCGACCTTGAGATACCCCTCACTTATGAGGTATTTAAAATTCGCAAAAAGCTTTTCACCGTTCTTTGTAAGGGTCATAGCTACCTTCTGAAATTCTGCTGCCGGATAGAATATGCTCAGAAATCTTCTGCAAATGATCTCATAAACCTTGAGCGCCGTCGGTGCCAGACTCTTAAGTGCGCCAAATCCCTGTCCCGTGGGAATGATCGCATAATGGTCGGTGATCTGTTTGTCATTGACATATTTGGTCTTGGCTATTCCTTTGTATGTGCCGCTCTCCATCGCTCCCTGTGCAAATGCCGCCACCGGCTGAAAATTCTTCAGTCCTGAGATGTTTCTCCCAATCTCCTTCGCAACCGCCGTGGAGAGAACCCTGGCATCCGTTCTCGGGTATGTCACAAGCTTTTTCTCATAAAGCTCCTGGACTATCTTTAACGTATCTGATGGGCTTATCTTGAAAAGAGCAGAACAGTCATTTTGTAGTTCGGCAAGATTATAGAGCATAGGAGGCTGTTTCTTCTCCTTCTTTCTCTCGATTGACTCCACCACTGCCTCCGGTGCCCCTTCATTGAGTTCCCCAAGAAGCCTTTCTGCATCTGCTCGTTCCTTGAATCCATTCTCCTTGTAGAGCAAAGGCGACTCAAAATACTTCGTGTCCTTAACAGCTTTCCACTCAGCGTCAAATGTCTGACCTTTCTCACCCACGCTTGCCACAAGTCTGTAAAATGGTGTCTTCACAAACTCCCTTATCTCACGCTCTCTCTTCACTATGATACCGAGCACACACGTCATAACTCGTCCAACAGCTATCACACATCTGTCCATGCCAAGATATCTCTGGACAACATTGGAAAATTTGAGTGAAAGCGCCCTGGAAAAATTGATACCCATGAGGTAGTCCTCCTGAGCCCTCAAATATGCCGCATCACTTAAACTGTCATACTCAGAAAGAGGTTTTGCCTCCCTGATCCCTCGAAGTATCTCCTCCTCGGTTTGGGAATCTATCCATACCCTTCTCTTTTCCTTACCGCTCACCTGCGCCATGGAATCTACGAGTCTGTATATGTATTCTCCCTCTCTTCCCGAATCCGTGGCAACATAGATGCAGCCCACATCATCTCGGTTGAGCAGTCCTGCAACTATGTTGAACTGTTTCTTTGTATTCGGAAGTATCTCATACTTGTATTCAGTTGGAATAAAGGGAATCGTCGCAAGATCCCACTTCTTCAAAGCTGGATCATACACGTCCGGATAACTCATGGTGATAAGATGTCCCACACACCAGGTCACAACCGCCGTGTCAGACTCCAGATAACCATTTCCGGCATTTCCCTTAACCCCCAGCACATCGGCAAACTGCCTTGCAACGCTAGGTTTCTCTGCTATATATAAATTCTTCAAAATCTACTCCTGTTCCGGGGGCAATCGCTCATTTTATACACATCGCAATCGCCTGTAATACATCACAACACATCTTATTATAATAACAGAATTACGGTAGTGGGGCAAGTCTGCCACCGAATCTACAATCCTAATAAATTACATACGAAAAAGAACCAGGTTCAAACGATAATAAACACTATCAGTTGGACCTGATCCATAAAGTATAATATTACTTTTGCCGATCATCATAAATCAGCTAATTTTCTCTTAAGTTCTTCAATCTCTGCATTCTTTACAGCTATTTCTGCATCTTTTTTTGCCATCTCCGCCTGGATCTGTTCTTCTCTCTTCGCTGAGATTTTGCTCATCTCCGCCTTTATCTGGTTTTCTCTCTCCGATGAAATTTTGCTCATCTCCGCCTGGATCTGTTCTTCTCTCTTCGCTGAGATTTTGCTCATCTCCGCTCGGATCTGTTCTTCTCTCTCCGCTGAGATTTTGCTCATCTCCGCTCGGATCTGTTCTTCCCTCTCCGCTGAAATTTTGCTCATCTCCGCTCGGATCTGTTCTTCTCGCTCTGCCGAAATTTTACTCATCTCCGCTCGAATCCTTCTATCCCGCTCTGCTAAAGATTTACACATTTCTGCCCGGATTCTCTCATCTCTCTCTGCTAAAGATCTGCACATTTCTGCTCGGATCCTCTCATCTCTCTCCGCTAAAACTCTGCACACTTGCTGTTTTCCCTCCTTTGATTCTATCGCCGTATAATAAAGGTTCGGATCGCCAGATAATATCCCAGCTAACGCTATGGTTGAATTATCGACAACAGTTTCGTTCCAATCAGCTGTATCTGAATAAATCGAATATAATACATTCTTTAGTTCATCAAGTATCTTATTATTGAATGATAAATCCTTATCATGCCCTATGTCAATAACATATAATGGATAGTCTGGAACTAATGCCCCTATTCTCTCATCCATATCCATCATATCGTGCAAAGACTTTGGTCCGTCCCAAGGTTCCTCTCCCGTATAAAAAACAACAGTTACTATCGGTGTTACCTTAGTTCCTTTTTTTATTCCTGACAGTCTCTCATCAACAGTCCATTCAACCTTATCCTGAATACTTTCAAGTGCTGAAAGCTCTGAACTGTACCCCAGGGAATCATATAGCATCTTTCTGACCGGCATTGAATAGTGAACTTTGTTCTGATCCTCGACTCCTAATATAACAAAATACCCCAGCATTGTCCTTCGAATATTATCTCTGTACTTGTTGATTTTCTCAATTTTGAACTTTTGCTTACCATTATTGATTTTTATCGTCTCCGCATAAGCAGTATCATCAGATTCCAGGTCATCAGACTTAATAACCTGTTCATTATCAAAGAAATATCCATTAAACAGTGCTGCAAATACTTCATTGTCCCTAAAAAAATCCTTCAAAGCCGAATCTGGACTTGGCATCTTTTGTGGCACATTTCCCTCCTGTAATATTACTGCCATCTTTTATCTTCGGCAGCATCTTATTATTGTTTTTCCAGCTGGTAGGCATACTTTAATTCATGGAAAGTACAATGTCAATGGTTTTAGACAAACGTGCGAATAAAGCGAATTAATGCGCTGAACACGCGAATTATCAGGCTTTTTCAGCATATTTTTTACTTATTAAAATGTGAAAAAAGCACCCCGCCTGCGCCTTGCGCAGACAGGATGCCTCCAAGCAATTTATATGCAATTTAGAAGGATTTAACAAACTTAAATATTTACTGCTCGAATAACAGCTGCTCGTATGTTGGGAATGGCCAAGCTGTCTTTGGAAGTTCCTTCTCAAGTTCATCAGCAGGTTTTCTCACTGAATCAAATGCTGCAAATACTGTGTTGTGGAAGTACTTAGCCCAAGCCTCTGTATCTCCCTCGTAATCTGCAGCCTTTGCGACCAGCTCCTCAAGGGCTACTGTAGCGCTCTTGAGCTCTGTGAGTTTCTCTGAGATAGTGTTAAGAAGTGATACCTGAACTGTAGGATCAATTCCAAGAGCCTTGATCTCAGCAGCACCCTTTGCAAGCTCTGCCTGATATTCCATAACTGCAGGGATGATCTCCTCGTTTGACATCTCGATCATTGTGAGTGCCTCAATGTTGATCTTCTTTGCATAGTTCTCAAGCATTACATCAGCTCTCGCCTCAAGCTCTGCCTTGTTCATGACTCCAAGTCCCTCGAAGATCTTGACGCTCCCCTCTGCTGCAAGATAAGGAACAGCGTCAACCATGCACTTGATATTTGGAAGACCACGCTTTGCAGCCTCCTCAACCCACTCGTCTGAGTAACCGTTGCCGTTGAAGATGATCCTCTGATGTGCTGTGAGCTCTCTTCTGATGAGTGCCTTGCATGCTGTCTCGAAATCATCAGCGCCCTCAAGCTCATCTGTCATCTTCTTGATCTGATCTGCAACTATTGTATTAAGTACCATCATTGGGAATGCGATGGACTGTGTTGAACCAACCATTCTGAACTCGAACTTGTTACCTGTGAATGCAAATGGTGATGTTCTGTTTCTATCTGTGGCATCCATTGTAAATGTAGGAAGTGTTGATGCACCTGATACATATGTCTTACCCTTTGGTGACTCTGTAGCCTCGCCCTTCTCAATGATCTGCTCAACGATCGACTGGAGCTGCTCTCCAAGGAATGCTGAGATGATTGCTGGAGGTGCCTCGTTAGCTCCAAGTCTGTGATCGTTTCCAGCCGATGATGCTGAAAGTCTCAGGAGCTCAGCGTTGTTATCTACTGCTGCCAGAACCGCTGCAAGGAAGAACTGGAACTGGAGATTTGTCTCAGGGTGCTTTCCTGGGTCTATAAGATTCTCGCCCTCGTCTGTTGAGATCGACCAGTTGTTGTGCTTACCTGAACCATTTACTCCGGCAAATGGTTTCTCATGAAGTACACACTCAAGGTCATGCTTTGCTGCGATCTTCTTCATAGTTGCCATAACCAGATGGTTCTGATCTGTAGCAATGTTGGTTGTTGAGAAGATTGGAGCAAGCTCATGCTGTGCAGGAGCAACCTCGTTGTGCTGTGTCTTTGCAAGGATGCCGTACTTCCACAGCTCCTCATTCAGCTCTGTCATGTATGATGCGATCTTATCCTTGATCGCTGCGAAATACTGATCGTCAAGCTCCTGTCCCTTTGGAGGCATTGCTCCGAAAAGTGTACGTCCGCAGAGCTTAAGATCTGTTCTCTTTGCAAATTTCTTCTTGTCGATCAGGAAGTATTCCTGCTCAGGACCAACTGATGAGGTAACTTTCTTAGCTGTTGTGTTGCCGAACATTGCAAGAGCCTTAAGAGCCTCCTTGCTGATGGCATCCATTGAACGGAGAAGAGGTGTCTTGTAATCAAGTGACTCTCCTGTATATGATGTGAAAGCTGCTGGGATGCAGAGGATACATGTTCCCTCATCTGTTGTCTTTACAAATGCAGGTGATGTACAATCCCATGCTGTATATCCTCTTGCAGCGCATGTCTCACGAAGACCGCCTGAAGGGAATGATGAGGCATCCGGCTCTGACTTGATGAGCTCCTTGCCTGTGAACTGGAGGATAACGCCACCGTCACCGACTGTGCTTACAAACGAATCATGTTTCTCTGCTGTTGTCTCTGTGAGTGGCTGGAACCAATGTGTATAATGTGTTGCACCAAGCTCCATTGCCCATTCCTTCATAGCTGCTGCAACTGAATCTGCGATTGATGTATCGAGAGGCTCTCCCTTGTCAATAGTCGCCTTGAGTGACTTGTAAACTGCCTTTGGAAGTCTCTCTCTCATGACCTGATCTGAGAATACGTGTGAGCCAAATACGGCTGAAATTTTGTTCATCATAATTACTACTCCTTTCTTTGAACACCAGCCATTGATAATTGCCTTCGGCAAGGCTGGTGCCGCATGTCAGCTTTTCTCCGAAAACCTGACACATATCATGATAAATAAATTTGATTAAAAATGAATCCTTAACGTATTCTCAAAAAAAGAGAAAGGTGTCCTCCTTCTTGAGAACACCTTTGTCCATTTCGTATCATCTAATTGTTGACTATAAAATACTCCAAATCATTCCAAAAATCAACCCCTAATTTTAAAAAAATTAAATATAGCAGATACTGTCCTCATCCACGCAGTAGCAGGCAAGCCTTCCGCCCCTGTTTCTCTCTCCATTTCCGCAGTCAATATCCATATAATAAGGTGTCATGTAAACATTGTAGGAGTGATCTTCATTAAGCCTGTTCGTTGTCACATGCCCACAGAACACATACCTGTCAAAAGCCTTCTTGTCTGCAAATGGAACATTGTGGATATCAGGCGAGATGAGAAATCTGTATTCATCTCTTTTTACGGCATTTGTTATGGACTCAGTGATATTGATCGTCCTGTCATCATTCCTTATATATGAACCACAATGAATGCCCGAATGGGTTACAACACAATCTCCGTACTTCGGCGACTTGATCTCAGTGTAATGTGGCAGATGTGCAAGATACCCATGCAACTTCATCTGATCATCCACATTGAGCTTTTTGATATCTCTGACTGTTCCACCACCGCCGAATATGATCCACTGACGCTCTGATATACTTCCATCTATGTACATCTGGGCAAACAGCTCATGGTTACCCTTTATGAGCTGCAGGGAACCATTCACAAGATAGGCCGACATAAACTCAAGAAGAGGGATTCCCTCATCGTTCCAGTCGAATATGTCTCCCATGACTATCATCTGATCCCTGATCGGATCAAAACTTATATTTTTCAGCATTTTCCTGAATGATATGACATCACCATGGATGTCGGATATAAGATATAACATTTATACATCCTTTGACAATCATTATATTATCCCAGTCTTTTCACAAGCTCCTCATATATCTCCTCCGCCACCGCCAGCTTGTACGCAAGCCTTGTCGGCTGAGGCGGGAGTTCAACATAATACGTCTGCACATCGCCATCTATGTCCATGGCAAAATACACCTGTCCCGGAACTGACGCGTTCGGATTTGCCGGATCCACATTGCCCATGGTACCTGTCACCCCGATCCCTATATTCGCATTATATGTCTTTCTACAAGCCTGCGCCATTGAACCTGCAGTTTCCTTTGAGTAGACTGTGTACTTGTCTATGATCTCCGCCGGGACTCCCTGCATGATCTTCGCCTCATTGCAGTAGGTGACAAATGCGCCCTTAAGCACCGCGGATGAACCTTCCGTGTCTGTGATGAGGGATGCAATCTGCCCTGAGGTGGCGGACTCCATAGTTGTGATTGTTAGGTTGCGTGAGATAAGGATTTTAGTCAGCTTATGATAGTTTTCTCTTATATTATTCTCATTATATTGTTTCATATTGTCTCCCATTTTTCGATACATCTCCAAAATAAAACATACGCAGACATAATATCATAGCCGGAATAACCACATCTGTAATAAGGAGCAATGTCTCTGCCGGCTTAATATAACCAACCTCCGCCAATACAGTGTATATGAGCAGAAATGCCTCGACCATGTATAAACCTAGCACAAATACCCCTCGTCTGGCAGAAAACTTCATAATTTTCACAGCCGACCAAATAACTGCCAATGACAAAATTGCAAATAATACGAACCACAATACACACACGGCTATTCCCGCCTGAGTCTCAATTATTGTGATATTATATCTTGCCTCAAAAAACTGGTCTGGTATACTTCCGGACTGTGACATGTCATTTACAATTGATGCACCAGATATCTTCTGTCTGCTGGTAAATATATCTTCACATCCTGCAAGCAACAGTATCACTCCACACAATAAAGATACAAGACAAACTGCAATATTCAATCTACGCTGCACCGACATATATATGATAAACATAACGGTTTCGGCACATACAATCGCAAATGTAAGATCATCTTTACATGTCACAAGCTTTACACTTGCCACATTTGCAAGCCCGATCAAGAACCATATCGACATTGCCCCCCATTTACTCTTTACAAGTTCTACACTCTTGATCATTACTACAAATGCAAGTATCGTTATAATGAACGCATATATCCTGTCACTTCCAGATCCAAATAATCCCCAGTGACCACCATCATCAAATCCACTGTCGGTATGTATCGAAAACATTGTCCCCATCAAGCAGATCAATGCATACAGAAATACTAACAAAAACACCGAAGTTTCATCTATATATTTCTTTTTGTTCGTCATAAATGAACCGCAGTAACGTATAACACCATATGTCTTCTCAAATATTTTCTCAAGTGGCAGTACAAAAAGTATCACACCGACAAGAATACATATAAGGATATGTTTAACTTGATCTGCCGTTCCAACTCCACCTATGTACCCGGCAAAAAATGTATTTTCGGTTCTTGCCATTATCGCCCACATCACCGCATAACAGATAGATGATGTTATGAAAGCCGGTATGGCTTTTTTTAATATATCTAATTGTTTATCCTTCATTTGTACAACCTCTCTTCCAATCGACATACAAGTTATTTGATTTTAAAACTGGCCTCTCCCAACAACTCTCCAGTTGTATAATCGTATACTGTTAACGATGCAGTTCCCGGATATATCCCATTGTCACCACCAGCCATGTATACATAACATGCAAATCCAGGCGTCACTCCATAAAAAACATCTTCAAATGATTCGCCATCCGTAAAAGTTCCCACATACCTTAGACTTGTTCCCTCTGGCGGGGCAGATATTACTTTCCAATGAAAATATATGCAGGTAACTCCCTGTTCGTATACCCTTTTATCAGTCGTTAAATCATCCTCTGAATCATTGACCTTTATTGCCGATATTTTTACTCCTACACCACTGCTCTGCTCTCCAATACTTTCATCTGCATTTCCTGCATCTGTATAATCTGTATTGTCTTCTACATCTGCCGCCCCTTCATCACTACTAGTTTCTGTATTGTCAAACTTTTTGACATTCCCGGCTTTTCGTAAAGCAGGCTTGCTCTGATCATCCTTTAAACTGCCAGCCTTCATTTCTGTTGTACTGCCCGTTATATTTTTTGTCAGATTTTCGGTCGTTGTGTCAGACGCAACGGATGTGAATTCTTCTGTGGTATTTCTTCTTTTAGGGGCTGATCTATTCAGCTGAACGGCTAGAACAATACAGATGGCTACAGCAGCTACACCTATTATAGGCGCACAAATCATGACAATCTTTCTAAGCATGCTTACATTATCTATATTGTCATGTCCCATCAAATCTCTTCTCAATGCATCAACACTTTGGTAACGACTTTCCGTTTTGACCTCCATGGACTTCATGATCACATCACTTAAGTACTTTGGAATTTCGTTATTTATAGCATCAGGCGCTGGCAGCTTATCTTCTACCATCCTCTCAACGGACTCCTGTGGCATCACACCTGTAAACATTCTGTACATTGTGGCTCCAAGTGCGTATATATCAGTCCATGGTCCAAAATCACCACGACTCAGATACTGCTCAGGGGGTGCATATCCATGTTTCAATACTATTGATACAGTCTGAGTATATGTATCAATAGTCTGTTTTGCAGCACCAAAGTCAAGCAGTTTTACCGTGGAATCATTACATATAAAGATATTTTCCGGGCTGATGTCCCTGTGTATGATCCCCGCTCTATGAACAGCATCCAGCGCGGTAATCAGACTGTCCATCATATACAATCCTGTATTGATATCTATCCGCTCCCCATTTAACCTAATATACTCCCTGAGCGTACATCCTTCAAGATACTCCATAACCATATATGCTGTGTTGTTCTCCTCAAAAAAATCGAACACACTTACTATACCCGGTATTTCATTAAACCGAGCAAGGTCCTTTGCTTCTTTCAGGAACCTATGTATACCTCGATTAAACTCATCAGCATTCATAGACGTAAACACACTGACAGAGGAGTCGCCAGGCATTCTATTTACAACGCTTTTAGGGAAATATTCCTTTATAGCTACATATGAGTTCAGCAAAGCATCCCACGCCTTATATGTAACCCCAAATCCACCAGAACCTAATACATTTTCTATAACATACCTGCCCCGGAGAGATACCCCTTGCCGTAAAAATGGGAGATCACTTACAATTTCTCTTCCTGACACCCTAATATTATTATCATAAGTACTCATACCAATCCCCCACTAATCGACCTGCAAATAACTATAATCTGATTTTATAGCATTCTTTATCTGCGCTATAGCATCATCCACCGATGTAAGATTGCCATGATTATAATTCCATGACGCATCCAAAATATAACTGTAAAATGCAACGTCATAGTCACACAAATTATTACTGTTTATTTCCAATCCATTTCTTTTCCATGTGCTGAGGGGATTTTCACCGCCTAATATTTCTGTAGAACCATACCCATCTGATATTGCCCGATCTACCGCAGCTGTATTGTTGACAAAATCGACATTATCGCATTGCATCTGATACATTACATCCGTATCGCAGCATAATGTATACAATACAAGTGCAGCCAATTCTTTATTACTACATTTGGTCGTTACCGTAAGGTATGTCCCACCCCAATAATATGAATTTGGTCCCTGGCATACATTTCTCTTTCCATATGTTGCAGATCCCTTGCTGTCATTTAAAGTTGAATAGACGAACCAAGGAGATCCAAAGTATCCAAATACATTTCCTGTCATTCCATCAAACCAAGTACTATCCCATACATCGCTCTCATACCTCAGTAATGTAATTGCTACGGACAGCAATCTTACTCATTACTGTACTTTATTTAAATGTACATCTCCGTCAGAGTATCTTGCGACCATTCTGCTATATGCTCTATTTGATGATGTCAACTTCCCTGAATATGCATCGGAGGTTGCCATCACAAGAAAAGCATCAGTCAGCAGAAGGTCTAAAGCAGCAACCGATCTCAACAATCCTCACTTTCAAAAGCTTATGAACGATGCCCGCAGGGTTGACAAGCTGCAGGCATTTGCCACATACACACTGATCGTATTGTATTCTATCCAAATGCTTGCGACCATATTCTCATCAGTGTGGATAAGCAGCTATGATGCGACCAGTTTCAAGGGAACGCTTTTCAGTATCGTGATGCTATGTGCATCCATAATACTGACGGCTCTAAGATTTATACCATTCTCTCTTCATAAGAAATACTCGGAGCTGAGTCTTGTACTTGAACATTCTGTACTTGACGAGAATCATAACACTTACAGTATCACATACAACCATTTTCAGAACTGCTCTGAATCATTCAATGCCAT
This sequence comes from Coprococcus sp., assembly GCA_050874325.1. Lineage (GTDB taxonomy): Bacteria > Bacillota > Clostridia > Lachnospirales > Lachnospiraceae > Coprococcus. The sequence goes on from JBNMKK010000006.1 coordinate 46,530, forward strand.
ACAGCATAATCGGAGAATGATCATAACCCTTTTCTGCATTGTTAGCGTGCTGTACGTTGTGGTATCGTTTGTATTTGACAGTTTTCCACTCCTGGTAGCACTGGTCAGCATAACATTTGGCGGCGTAATGCTCATAGACAGCATGCTGTACGACCACATTGCATACCGAAAGTATGATCTTTTCTTTTCCGATAAGGATACCAGACATACACCCTCTTCGGGATTTGGTGTTGCACGCATGTGTTCATGGGATTATGATCCAAAAATGGATTCTTTCAGACACACCGGATATAACAGGCTCACCAATTACAGTGAAGACTGCATAAGACATATATATGATCAGGTTGCCGACTGCTCAAGATACAGCTGGGCGACTCTGACTGCATTTATCATCACATTGTCATCCATCGGTGTAATAGCAGAGATTTTGCAGCTGGTGAAACCTGATTTCGGATATTTCCGTATGCCAACCGCATCAATGCTGTATTCCGTATCAATGATACTGATACTTTTGAATGGAATACTCAACATTCTGATACTTCTGAGAGCCAGAGCGCACTATCAGAAAATTGCTGATTTCTCGTTCTTTGCCGGAAATCCGGATTCCGATAATCTCGCGGTGAGTCAGCTGTTCAGACACCATATGTATGCGGGTAACATATCAGACCTGGCAATTGCCAGAGGAATCTACAACTACAACTTTTGCATGTTCGAAAGCGGTATCAGCACATCTGACATACAGCCTCCTGATGACAGATATCATCCGATGTATATCGTCAATCAGAAGATCCACCTCATCACCGATGTGGCTATATGTATATTGGTCGCTTACTTCAGTATGGCTGTATGGCACACCAACAACCTGTCGAACATCGCCGTGCTGCCAATACTGGTGATCGTATATGTAGTGTATGCCTTTCTTATATATCCGGCACTCAAGTACAGAAAGATAAAACACAATATACGCAAACTTTTAAACGAACACAAATAGACATAATAAAACTCCCGGAGATGATACATATCAATCGTGTATCATTCCCGGGAGTTTTTCACGCCTGACGGTCTGTTTTGATTTTCAGATTTCTATTTATCACAATCACCGCTGTCACAAGCGGTATACTGAGGAATATCAGTTTCGTACACCGCATTCCGGCTATCCCCACCACAAGACTGACGGCAAATATTCCAAACTGATTCCCTATTCCATAGGCAAATGTCGACATAGCCGAGGCTCTGCCTCTCACCTCCGGAGCGGCACACTCCATCACCATCATATTGATGAGCTCCTCTGAGGAATAATAAAATCCACTCATGCATCCCCACAGTATTCCCAGCAAAGCAGGCGATGTTATATGATCAACGCCAAATATAAATACACAGCCTGTCAAGAGGCTTAGCACGATTCCTGCCGCAACCACATTTTCACGGCGCAGTCTGTCAGCCGCAATGCCCGTGATAACATTCACCACAAGTGCAGTCACCGGCTGCCACATCAGAACAAGGTTGACATTTTTCTCACTCATTCCACCAAATGCCAAAAGGGGCTCATTGTAATACTGTATTCCAGCTGTGGCAAGTCCGACAGCGCAAATGGATATAAGCAATGCCTTGGTTTTGTTTTGTTTACACAATTCCTTAAGTGTATGTATAAAATGTAACTTTCCATCCTTTACATATTCCCCATTTATGGATGTTCCGTTTGTGGACGTTTCATTACTTATCTCATATAGACTTGAAGTATCGGATGACCTGCTATTTCCCGCTGCAGTTCTAACCACCACGTATATTCCCATACACACAAGTATTCCAACACCGCCGGCAATCCCCACCATATATATATCCTGCCAGCTATGCCCGGATCTATTGGCAATCCAAGATCTCATCAGTGGAATACACATAGCAGCCGCCATGGCTGTTCCTCCGCATATTCCCCTCACCGTGGCGCGTCTGTTTGCCGGGAGCATATCCACTATGTATATCATATGGATGTCCAATGAATAGCCAAGTATCAGTATCCCATTCCCAAGGAGATAGATTATAAGGCTGTCTGCCAACATACAGATGGCACTGCCCACAGCAAGAAGTGCTACGTTTATGAACAGCATCACCTTTCTCCCCACTATATCCGCATAGGATCTCACAAAAGGCGTGAGCATCCCAATGAGATAAAATGGCAGCATCATCCTGCTCATATACGCCACTCCTTCATCCGCACTCATTCCGCGGGCATCTATAAGAAATGTTGTAACCGACAGCGACTGCGTCCTCCCGAATATCTCTGTGCAGTAGGAATCTATGAACTGGATTAGTATTATTACGGAGGCAACGGCAATAGCCGTTACCCCCAGATTTTTCTTATTGCGATCTACTGTACCGTTATTCATCCAACTCTATTTTCTCCTGTATCTCATCTTTAAGATTTTTCAACCTGCCTATATCACCATATGTCACTATATGATATTTTTTCTCACCTGTTTTTTTCTTCAATACATGTGATACCGGATATATATTATCTGATTTACTACTATCTATCCCCTCTACTCTAAAAGAATATGGTACTTTACACTTTCCCTGTATCTCTCCCAGCGAATTTTTGTCATCCCCTAAGCATACTGTAAACTCCTGATTTGCAACTCCTAATTTATAAGAAAACGTCTTCGTCTCTATGTCTGTGATTACGCTCGCGTCTTTATCGGTAATATCACTCAATTCAATAAGGATACCAGTTTTCTTATCTGCAAGGTCATAAGGATGATCTTCATTGAAAAAAATCTCTCCCGGTCGTAATCCCCGCTGTGCCAAAGCATGATTATAAAAATCGTCAGCCCTAAGTAATGATGCCACTCCCGTCAAATGCATAAATGAGGATTTCTTAAACATAACCTCAAAATAATCATCATCAAATACAAACATATATGTATTTCCTACAAATATCTCCTTATATTTTAATGCTGCGTTATGTATCCTTCTTATTATCTGTGATTTTCCCACTCCACTCCTCCTTATAGTACATAAAAAGGGAAGCTCATCGCTTCCCTTTTTGAATAACCACTGGCCGTTCGCCTTGATATCATTCAAGGCATCAGCGTATGACCTAATCCTCATACTGGATATGATATTGTACTTAAGTACTTTCGTATCACCCGAATCATTATATTGATATCATCGCAATAATATAGCCACGGATTCTTTGTTGCTCCGTGTGCAACCCAGTGCTTTCTTATCTATTATACTATACTAAACATTTGTAAATGTCAACGTATATCCCTTACTTACTAACCTTCCTGAAGTTCTTCTTACCACGTCTGACAACAACTCCCTCACCGTCAAACTTCTCCTCAGGGATTGCAGTCTGGACATCTGTAACTTTCTCACCGTCAACTGCGACACCGCCCTGCTCTACGGCACGTCTGCCCTCGTTTCGTGATGTTACAAGTCCTGACTTTACAAGAACTGATACGATATCAATGGCTCCATCCTTGAAGTCATCTGCTGCAAGTGTCACTGATGGCATGTCTGCTGCAACGCCCTTTGAGAACAGCGCTCTTGCACTCTCCTGAGCCTTTACAGCCTCCTCCTCGCCGTGTACAAGCTTTGTGAGCTCGTATGCAAGGATCTCCTTTGCCTGGTTGAGCTGGCTGCCCTCCCAGCTGTCCATCTTGTCGATCTCCTCAAGTGGAAGGAATGTCAACATACGGATACACTTCAGAACATCTGCATCTGCGACATTTCTCCAGTACTGGTAAAACTCAAATGGTGAAGTCTTATTAGGATCAAGCCAAACAGCACCCTTCTGTGTCTTACCCATCTTCTTGCCCTCTGAGTTGAGCAGAAGTGTGATAGTCATGGCATATGCATCCTTGCCAAGCTTTCTTCTGATAAGCTCTGTACCACCGAGCATGTTGCTCCACTGGTCATCACCGCCGAACTGCATGTTGCAGCCGTACTTCTGGTACAGTGCATAGAAATCGTAGCTCTGCATGATCATGTAGTTGAACTCAAGGAAACTAAGTCCCTTCTCCATACGCTGCTTGTAGCACTCTGCGCGGAGCATGTTGTTTACTGAGAAACAAGCACCAACGTCACGGAGAACATCAACGTAGTTCAGATCAAGCAGCCAGTCTGCGTTGTTGACAAGGAGTGCCTTGTCCTCTGAGAAGTCGATGAACTTGCTCATCTGTTTCTTGAAACAGTCTACATTGTGCTGGATAGTCTCCTTTGTCATCATCTGTCTCATATCTGTACGGCCTGACGGATCACCTATCATGGCTGTACCACCGCCTATCAGCGCGATAGGCTTGTTGCCTGCCATCTGAAGTCTCTTCATCAGACAGAGCGCCATGAAATGGCCTACATGCAGGCTGTCAGCAGTCGGATCAAATCCAATATAGAATACTGCCTTACCATTATTTACCAAATCTCTAATTTCATCTTCATCTGTTGTCTGCGCTATAAGCCCTCTGGCTACAAGCTCGTCATAAATCTGCATGTCCTATAGACCTCCTACTTTTTTCTTCTATCATAGCTAGTCGCAAAGCAACTATCTATTTTCTTATATTAAATATGTAGCAACTTGCCACACAGACAGTTATTATAACATTTAACCATGTCCAGTGACAAGTAAGTTCAACCATAAATATGGCTGTTTTACTATATTATTTACTATTTTGCATTTGCATCTTCCTGTTTCTGTAGATTCCTGCAGCCATAGCGGTAAGCAGGAAAATGTAAGGTGTTGTGAGCGACTGGTTGAGGTTGAAGAATGCCTGGGTCGCATAGCCTGCTATTCCCAGGGCGACTGCTATACACTCACAGAGATTTCGGTCGGTACCGCCGAATGCACACTTTATCATGCTCACAAATGCTGACACGATAAGTCCTATATATGTCACAGCGCCCAATATTCCCGTTGTCACCAGATACTGCAGATACTCATTGTGAGCATTGTCATACACAACTCCAACTTTTGCCATCATCTCGTCATAGAATCCGGATGTCATTATATCCATAACAGATTCATTTCCATTCCCGAACAACTTATTCACAAATGGGAGATCGCTATATACTCTGGCAAGCCGCCTCCACACATAACCGCGGAAGTTTCCCCAGGAGTCGTCAAACTTAAATATCCCGCCAGCTTTCACTGAACTGTAGATTACCATGCCAATGACTCCTGCTATGACTATCGCCAAACTTATCACAAACGGAACTTTTCCGCCAAATTTGCCAGATGTTTTTTCATTTTGGTCCTGTGATCGTCCAAATTTTTCCACAGCCAGCAATATGATCCTTATCACCGCAAGCGCGCCCGAAACCGCTGCGATCAAGCCTGTGTATCTTGCAAAATTGCTGATACCATCGAGCTTTGCTATGCTGTCCGGTGAAGTCTTCAGCATCAAACTCACAGTAAGAAATCCCAGCGACATTGCAAGTACAAGCTCCAGAAATTCCTTGAACTTTCCACCATATGCAGACACAAGGAACACTATGACAACCGCTGCACTGACACCTGCATACGCCAGATTTGCATTTGTGACAACTATGGCTGCTGCCCCTGTGAACACCGCCGCCCACGCCGAGAGCTTTGACCAATTGAACTTCCAGATAGCATCGCCGTCATATATCCTCCGTTCATCAAGGCCAGCCCCCAGTGTAACCGGGATCAATATACACAGAAAGCTTGCGAATATATCGATATTGCCAAATGTCGATATGTATATATCCCTTATGCTGGATGCAAGGCCATCCCTTATCTCAAGGAAATCAATACCTATATACTGGAATACTGCAACTATACATGTGAATGCACCAACGAACATAAACGCCGGAAGTACAAACTTTTTAAGTCTGAGTTCACGTCCCATACAGATATAAAGGATAAAGGCAAGGATCATGAACTGAAGTCCGCATCTCCTGCCCTCCTCACCTGTGTATGCTGCCATCTTATCTGACGCCATGACAAACGCCATGATGTTGGCGAGGAAAAATCCTGCCATAAACCAATCCGTTGCAATGAAATTCCTTTTGTCTTTGAACTTTGAAAATGGATTTCTTCCGTCAAATATATCAAGCAGAACCGCAAGCACCATGAGCACGGCGTATATACACAGAGCCACCTCAAATGCCTTATATTTTGTCAGTGTTATATCAAAATATTTGTCATGCATTATCAATGGATATACAGCTCCCATATATAGCAGAAATGCAATGCTGAGCCAGTTCTGTGTTGTCATTCCATCGTCGCATTTCTTTTTATATATCTTATTCATCGTATGTCTCCTTTAAAGCAGCGGTGACAACAGATTGAGAATTGGTCCTATCAGTGACACTCTGCTTATATTTTTTCTGCACCACAGTATATCTATCTCCTCCGACTCCTCAAACGTGGTGAACATATCCTTCTTGACATCCTCTATCGCCTTGCAGTCATACAGCAGCGCACCACATTCAAAGTGGTGGTAGAAACTTCTGTTATCCATATTGATAGAGCCGACAGATGCAAGTCTTCCGTCCATGAGCAACGTCTTGGAATGAATGAATCCCGGTGTGTACTGATATATCCTCACGCCTGCAAGCAGCAGTTCTTTGTAGTTAAACTGTGTCATCTTGTATATATATTTCTTATCCGGAATGGCTGGTGTCACTATACGCACATCCACTCCTCTCTTGGCTGCCAGTTTCAACGCCGTCATGAGTTCATTGCACACTATCAGATACGGAGTGAATATGTATATATACTCCTGTGCGTCATTTATCATCTGGATATACAGGTTCTCTCCCACATTTTCACCGGTGAGAGGACTTGACTTGTACGGCTGCACATACCCATCCTCTATGGATGTGAAATCAACCTCTGGCTTATAGCTCAGATAGCTGCCTTCCGAATAGCGGAAATAGTTCCACATCTGAAGAAACATAACTGTGAAACTCCACGCGCCCTCTCCCTCAAGTCTCACTCCGCTGTCCTTCCATCTTCCATACTTTGTGATACGGTTTATATATTCATCCGCCATGTTATATCCACCGGTGTGAGCGATCTTGCCGTCGATCACCGTTATCTTTCTGTGGTCACGGTTGTTGAATATCGTTGCAAGGAATGGAACCACCTGGTTAAATGCCATACATTTGATCCCGCATGCCTCAAGTTCCTTCCAGTAATACTTCGGAACATTGAACACTGAGCCTATATCATCATACATAAATCTGACATCCAGCCCCTCGGCAGCCTTACGTTTCAGGATATCCAGGATCGTATCCCACATATATCCCTTATCCACAATGAAATACTCCATGAAGATATATTTCTCTGCGCTCTCCAGATCTCGTATAAGATCATCCATGACATCATCACCGATGGCATAATACTTCACTTTTGTATGTCGATACAGAGGCGCCTGTGCGATATTCTCCATGTAATTACATATCCTGTATGTCGGCTCATCCTTGATATCCGAGGCCTGACACACGTTGTCGCCCTTGACATTCTCATACACTTCCTGCTGCATGACTCTGAGCATATTCTTCTTGAGTCTCTTCGGGATAAGAACATGACCATAAAGCACATACATAAATCCACCAAGCACAGGGAACAGCAATATAGGTACCATCCATGCCATCTTTATCATAGGATTGGTATCCTTTGTTATGAGATGAAACACCACTATGACACTCAGAAGTTTCAGTATTCCGGAAATATATATATACCTTTCCTGCAGCAATACGATCCCAAATATCATCACAGCCAGCTGGACGACAACCAACAGACACGTTATCACCATCCTGCTAAGGAGTTTGTTAAGTATTTTTTTCATGCATGTATACCTTACCTTTCTTCACGTTCTCTTTCTATAAGCCAAAAACCGGTATATGTTTTGTGGCACATACCGGTCTGTCATATATTATACTGTTCAAGGTTACTGTACTGAGATCACCTTATAGTCCTGATCCTCAACAGCCTTTGTGAGAACTGCATCATCCACATCAGCGTTCAATGTCACAACAGCTGTGCCCTTCTCGTGACTTACCTCAGCCACATCTACCTGTGGCAAAGCCTCAAGACTCTTCTTTACTCTTGCCTCGCAATGTCCACACATCATGCCTTCGATCTTCATTGTCTTCTTCATATTATCATTTCCCTTCTTATCTTCATCTCTTACTATATTTTTACTGTTTTCATCTTTTTTATCCAGGCTGCCAGATTCTTCCTCTTTAGCTCCAACAGATCTGTATCTGTATTTCTCCTTGATTCTGTATCTATTATTTTTATCATAAATATCAGCCAAATTCAACCTCAGTGCATTTGTAACTACACAAAAACTTGAAAGACTCATTGCAAATGCTCCAAACATCGGATTTAATGTCCATCCAAATATCGGTATCCACACGCCAGCCGCAAGCGGTATTCCTATTACATTGTAGATAAATGCCCAGAATAGATTCTCCTTGATATTTCGCATTGCCGCCATGCTGAGCCTTATCGCCGCCGGAACATCCATGAGTGAACTCTTCATCAGCACTATATCCGCCGCATCTATGGCAATATCCGTTCCTGCTCCTATGGCAATTCCTATATTTGCCCTGGTGAGAGCCGGTGCATCATTGATCCCGTCACCCACCATGATCACATTTGCATCCTCCATGAGCTCTCTGACAACCTTTTCCTTGCCATCTGGGAGGACTCCGGCAATGACTCTGTCAACTCCGACCTGTGATCCTATGGCATTTGCAGTTCTCTCATTGTCTCCTGTCAGCATGACGACCGAGAGTCCCATCTTCTGCATCTCCTCTATAGCATTCCTGCTCTCCTCCTTGACCACATCTGCAACAGCAATTATTCCAAGCACCTTCTTTTCTTCTGCCATTGCAAAGAACATCGGCGTCTTACCCTGACCTGCCAGCCTGTCCGCCTCGGAATCCAACTCATCAGAGATCATCGCAAATCCGCTTACATAACCCCTGTTGCCACCGACCACAGACACGCCATCAATCACTCCCGAAAGTCCATGCCCAGGAGCCGCCTTGAATTCTGTCACAGTCTGGTTCCCGGATCTCTCTCGTATATCATTGTATGCGGAATTTTCGTTCCACTCATCAACTATTGCCTTTGCAAGAGGATGCTCACTCTTTCCCTCCAGCGCCGCCGCCAGCATGACAAGCTTTTCACCACTTATACCCTCCACCGGTATTATATCAGTCACAACCGGAGTACCCTTTGTGATCGTGCCTGTCTTATCCAAAACGACTATACCTGTCTTCCCAGTCTCCTCGAGGGCTGTTGCGGTCTTAAAAAGGATTCCATGTTTTGCACCCATTCCATTTCCTACCATGATAGCAACAGGAGTTGCAAGCCCCAGCGCACACGGACAACTGATAACAAGGACTGATATTCCCCTTGCCAGTGCGTATCCCACTTCCTTCCCGGCTATGAGCCACACTATCATAGTAACCACCGCAATTGCGATGACAATTGGCACGAACACGCCTGATACCTTATCTGCGATCTTGGCTATAGGTGCTTTTGATGCCGCAGCATCACTCACCATATTTATTATCTTGGACAGTGCTGTATCAGTTCCAACCTGTGTTGCCCTGCATTTTAAATAACCGGACTGATTTATTGTTGCCGCTGACACCCGGCTTCCTGTACTCTTATCAACAGGTATGCTCTCACCTGAGAGCGCCGATTCATCGACAGCGGAATCACCCTCTATGACCACTCCGTCAACAGGTATACTCTCACCAGGCTTTACAGCAAATATATCTCCGACAGCCACCTCGTCTATTCCTACTGTCACTTCCCCTCCGTCCCGTATGAGTACTGCTGTCTTCGGGGCAAGATCCATCAGTCCCTTAAGGGCATCTGTTGTACGGCCCTTCGAATACGCCTCAAGAGTCTTTCCCACGGTTATGAGCGCAAGTATCATGGCAGCTGATTCGAAATAAAAATCATGCATCAGCGTCATGACCTCCGCATCATTTCCAGCTGTCTGTGCCGCAGTCATAGCAAATAACACATACACACTGTATATAAATGATGCACCTGATCCCATAGCTACCAATGTATCCATATTCGGAGCACCATGTATCGCTCCCTTAAAACCACTTATAAAGAATTTCTGATTTATGACCATCACCAAAATGGTGAGCAGCATCTGAGTTAGCCCCATCGCCACATGATTTCCATCGAAAAATGACGGCAGTGGCCAATTCCACATCATATGTCCCATTGATATATACATCAGTGGGATCAGTATTATGATCGATGCTATGAGTCTGGTCTTCATCTTTGACAATGCGGCATCATTTTCCGATCCCACTCCAGCATCTTGTTTTTTTTCAAGTGCGTTCTGTCCCGCACCACCCGCAAGTGTGGCACCATAACCTGCCTTCTCAACCGCTGATATGATAGCCCCGCTCGAGGCATCGCCATCTACCATCATGGAGTTTGTCAGAAGGTTTACCTGGCATGTCCTGACGCCATCCACCTTTGAAACTGCCTTTTCAACTCTTGCGCTGCATGCACTGCAGCTCATTCCTGTAACATTGTATTTATCCAATGCACACACCTTCTTTCTGTATCTTTGATCCTTTATTACTTCATAAGTCTGGTGACTGTGTTTACCAGATCCTCTATTGTCTCATCCTTGCCATTTCTTATATCGTCAGCCACACATGTCCTGATGTGTTCTGCAAGAAGTGCCTTGTTAAAGCTGTTGAGGGCAGCATTGATCGCCGATACCTGAAGTACTATATCCGTACAGTAGGCATCATTTTCAAGCATCCCTTTCACGCCTCTTATCTGTCCCTCTATCCTGTTGAGCCTGTTCATCAGCCTTTTATACTCTTCATCTGTTCTCTGCCGCTTTCTATCACCGCCGCAACAGCACGTATGCTCATCACTCATAGTATCCACCTTTCCTCTGCAAATATTTGCCTCAATTTGCTCTTTTCGAATTATTTATATACCCCCTAGGGGTATTTTGTCAATAACAAATTATCTTATTGATAATATTATCCCAATACACAAAAAATACCCACCTTACCGTTCATTTGGTAAAGTGGGTACTTCCTATATCTTATAATCTTATTATATTCTTTCTTTACTCCTCGGCTGTTGTATCCGACTGAACATCGAGATCGTCTATATCAGCTGTGCCATCTGCAGAATCACTTGAATCACTGTCATCCACTGAATCTGATTCATCTCCCAGATCAACTGAATCTGATCCATCACCGCCGATTATCATCTGGTCTGACATTGAACTGTCATCTATAGAATATGTCTGTGATGAGAGTACACTCTTCAGATCGATAAGGTCTCCTGTTACAGCATCAAGCATAATGAGCTGTGATGGATATGATGTATCAAGTCCACTCTCATTTGCTGAGGAATCTCCATCCTCTGCCTTCTCACACTGTGCGAAAACCCATACAGGAGTATACTTGTATTTATCTCCATCCTTTATCTTGTAGTATGCAAGTTCAACGTCATTGAACTCAATACTGCTGTACTGTGTCTTGTTGTCTGTGTAATATGTGTTTATGGCCTTAGGAAGTGCCTTCAGCGCATCCTTCCATGATATGAGATCTACATTCTCATCCTTGTCACCTGTTGCCTTGAAATAATCATAGCAATATCCTGATACTATGCCATTGTCGTCTATATTGATCTCAAATGTCTCATCCATAGTATCATACCACGTATCGTCTGAGTTCAGTGAGTCTATGTTGTATACATATGGTGTGTATGGAGCAATACCGTCAACTGAACGCTTGTATGTAACCACATATCCATTTTTCTCTGTTGCAACTGTATTGTATGACGAATCACTGTACTCCCATATAAGATCTGTACACTGAGTCTCTATGATATCTGATATTCCGCAGCTTGCAAGGAAGTCGATTCCTTTCTGTATAGCAGCATCCTGAGTCATGGTTGCTGTGTTCGCTGAATCCTCGCCATCATAATAATCACTGCTGTAGCAGTACAGGGTTGATGCACCCTCCTTTGGCTTATAATTGATGAGCTGATCTGACGGATAATAATCTATTGAGAATCCGCTGCTCGCACCTGTCTCCGTTGAGTTGAATGAGATCATGTACATATTCTCACCCTTTGAACCTACAAATGCATCTGCCGAATAATCACCGGCGCCCTCTCTCTCATCACTTGCTGTCTTGAGCTGCTCCTTGAGTGATTTAATATAATCATCAAAGAAACTCTTGTCGTCATCAGACGTTGCCTGATCTGCAAGGCTCTGGAAATTCTCTATCTCTCGCTCAAGATCTCCCTTGTATGGTTTCTCCCAGCTGTAAGCATATACGCCCGCACTCACATCAAAGAAATTCTCACATACTCTCTTCTTGTACTCGTTATCCATCGTATTCTGCTGATAATAGAGAACTGACATCTTGTCTGTATCAGGAACAACTATCTTGGATGCATCGATCTTCACTTCTTTAAGTCCTGTCTCGCTATCTATGTCTTCGATAGCACCCTGATATGAATCAGGGACATCCAGTCTGGATACAAGCTTTCCACCACCGCCGCCTGAACCATTCTCATCATCACCCATATTGTAGTCTACCTTCTTCTTGCCGCATCCTGTGAGGACCGTTCCTGCCACAAGTGATGATACAAGAATAAGGGTCAACGCTTTTCCATAACCTTTTTTCTTCATATAATACCAACCTTTCCTGCTTTATAAGCACCACGACATCCATGTACTCCCTGTCTCTTTAGGCGCATTTATTAAAATTATAATATATTTTAAAGTTAGTTACAACAAATATGTCATTCGTTAACATTTGTTCAGCTTTGTGATGATCCTAATATCTCAAAAGTGCTGACTTCAGATCTATGAGACTGCCATCCACAGCATTTATCATGATAAGCTGTACCGGAGGGAGAATGTCACTGTTGCCCCCATCTTGATCCAAGCTGCACTCTGTAAATGCCCACACTGGAACATATTTGTATCCATCGCCATCCTTGACCTTGTAATATGTCAATCTTACATCATTGAATGTTATCTCGCTGTAATTCGTCTTATTCTCTGAAATAAAATGTGTTTACCGCATCCGGAAGAACCTTCAAAACCTCATCCCATGTCATAAGCTTTACATTGTCATCTTTCTCACCCGTTGGTCTCGATATATCGACAGCATCTGCACTCAATATGCCATTGTCATCTACAGTGAGCCGATACACCTCATCAGCCTGTTCATACGTCACACTGTCATCTACATTTTCCAAGTCCCCTGAGGACGAATTTAAGGCATCAAGATTGTAGATTACAGGAGTATACACCGGTACACCGTCAACTCCTTTTTTGTACTTTATCACATAGCCATCGAGATCAAATCCAATATTTCCCATATCCTGGTTGGAATACTCCCACATATTGTCATAGCAATCCGTCTGCACTACATCATTTATACCGCAGCTTGCAAGAAATTCTAAGCCTTTTTTTATCGCATCATCCTTACTTATCTTAGCTGAATTATCGGGAAGTGTTCGTCCATTGTTGTATTCTGAACTATAACAGTTCACAAATGTAGCATTTTCCATAGGTCTGTAATCCAGGTAATCCCCAAATAAACTTATGTTAAATCCGGTATCATATTGCTCGTCACTTCCAAATGATACCTGCCACATGTGCCCCTCTTTATAACCGACATAGTCATCAGCTGTATAATCCCCGGCACCTTCTCTCTCATCAGATGCCGTCTTCAGCTCATCACGCAGTTCTTTTATGGTTTCCCCATACTCAGCCTTTAAGGTCTCGTCAGTTTCACTGTCAGCATACTCCTGAAAGTCCTCTATCGTCTTCTCCAGATCTCCCTTGTACGGTTTTTCCGGATCATACACATACACGCCTTCGTTTACATCCAGAAAATTTTCACATATGCGTTTCTTGTATTCACTGTCTATAACATTCTTTTGGCAGTATACAACGGACATCTTGTCTTTCTCCGGAACCGATATCTGCGCCGCGTCTATCCTGACCGCTGAAAGTCCTGTATCACTGCTTATCCCAGTGATGTCACCTTTGTAAGATTCTGGAACATTGAGTCTTGAAACCAGCATAGCTCCTGTATCCGCCTGCTCAGACTCTCCCTCCAGACCATAATCCACCTGTTTTTTTCCTCCACAGCCCGTGAGAGCTGTTCCGGATATAAATACCATGGCAAGAGCAAATGCCACCGTTTTCATGTAACCCCTTTTTCCCATAAAAAATCTTATCCCCCTTAATTTGTATCTACACTATTTCATCCAGCGACGCCTCCACACTTTGTATACAGATCCATTACTCCTTCGTGATGATGACCTTGCCATCGACAACCTGCACCTTTACTTTATTGCTGTCAATTCCCGCCGCAGCAAGCATATCAGGACTGATCTGTACACGGTTTGCCTTATCGAGGATTGAGAACTCCTCATGTGAATCATCAGACGAAAATCCATCCGTGGACAGCTCGTTCATTCTGTCTTTATATGACTCCTTCATGATCTTCTCTGTGCTTATCTTTCCATCAGCGATCATGACCACACGGCCAACCTTGTTGGCAAGACTTATATCATGTGTAACTATGATTATCGTGATCCCAAGCTCCTCGTTCAGCTTTCTGAACAGATCCTGTATCATATTGGAGGTCTTGGTATCAACTGCACCGGTTGGCTCATCCGCGAGAAGTATCTTTGGATTGTTTGCAAGCGCTATGGCTATGGCAACTCTCTGCTGCTCACCACCTGACATCTGTGAAGGATATGAGTCTATCTTATCCTCAAGTCCAACCCTGCAGAGCAGGTCATGGGCTCTCGCATATTTGTCTTCCTTGTTGCTCTTGTCAAAGTACATTGGAACCTGCACATTCTCTATGGCTGTCATATATGGAAGCAGATTTCTTGAGTTCTTCTGCCACACAAACCCCACCGTGTGCTTTCTGTACTCAACCAGTTCCTTGTCTGTCATGGCAAACAGATCCTTGCCGTCGACATACAGTTTTCCGGCTGTTGGTCGCTCAAGTCCACCTATCATGTTGAGCAGTGTGGACTTTCCTGATCCAGACTTTCCTATGACTGCCATAAGCTCACCATATTTTATGTTGAGTTCAAGACCCTGTAGTGCCATTACCTCGACATCATCTGTCTTATATATCTTTACAAGACTGTCGCACTCTATGATATTCTCATTTGTCTCATTATTTTGCTCGGGTACATCCGTCTCGCTTTCCTCTGCAAGCTGCTGCTCCATACCATACACAAATTCCGGCGTTTCCTGCTCCTGTTCATCATGTGAACCATCGCCGGCATTTTCGAGTTCCGGTGCAATAGTCTCCGGATCATCATTCTTTTTCTTCTTAAATAAATGCTTATCGCCCAACTATCTCACCATCCTCTATCTCATATACCACATCTCCGAGTTCCATAAGTTTTGGGTCGTGGGTAGTCATAACTATCGTTATTCCTTCCTTGTACACCAGCTCCTGGAACAGTTTCATTACTGCAAGTCCTGACGCTGTATCCAGAGCTCCTGTAGGCTCATCCGCAAATATGACCTTCGGCTTGTGTGCCACCGCCCTTGCGATCGCAACTCTCTGCTGCTCACCACCTGACATCTGATTTGGGAAATGTGTCATTCTGGATGAGAGCCCCACGAGGTCAAGCACCTCTCTGATCCTTGCATCCCTGTTGCCATCATACTCGGCAAGCCTGAGTCCGAAATCAACGTTCTCATACGCACTCATGATCGGGATAAGTGCCACCGACTGAAATACAAATCCTATATTGTATCTTCTGAGTTTCTCTTTTTCCTTCTCGTTCATCTGACTGTATACATGCTCTCCCACGATGACCTCGCCCTCTGTGGGGTCATCCAGTGCACTCAGTATATTCAAAAGTGTGGTCTTACCTGAACCAGAACGCCCCTTTAAGATAGTGAGCTTTCCGGTTGGCACAACCATATCAATACCTTTGAGGGCATAAAAGTCTTCGCCGCTTCCGAGTCTGAAACACCTCTTTATGCCCCTTGCCTCTATCATTATGTCATCAGCCGTCACATCCGCCTGCATATCGCCTGCAGAAGGATCAAATATATATTCTGTGTTCATTTCATTTTCACTCATAGATTAATCCTCCCCCAGTTTCAATGCCTGTGTGATATTCATCTTCTTCAATATAGTTCTTATTACCACGAAACATATGATGAACATGAGTATTACAACTGCTGTAAGCTTTATCAGATCATATGGATCTACAGCTATTGATATAGCTATGTTGTGTGCCTCCGGCAGATATACTATAGCCACAAGTTTTACAAATAATATCGTGGCTGCAGCTCCAACTCCGTATCCCGCAAGGCTGGCGAGTACCGAGCTGAATATCTGCTCATTTATCAGCATCTTATTGATCTCATGCATACTCATACCCATGGCTCTGTATATACCAAACAAAAGCTCTCTCTGTTTTATGGATGTTATCCAGTATATGAGGAATCCAACCATACAGAGTATTATCGCTATTATAAATGACAGTGAGAACAGTCCATTTGTGATAAGGACAAGAGGCGACTCCTGCATCTCCTGAATATCCTTATCAAGGCTGTCATACTGAACTATGTTTATGTCCTCCGCGTCAAGCGCGCTGAGTGCATCCCTGTAACTCTTGCCATCTGCAAGCCTCATCCATACCTGATATGGGGTCTGACTGAAAGCACTGACAACATACGCATAGTTTGCCACAACGAGATATCTCTCAACTTCCTCCATCTCACCGTCAGAATTCTTCTGGTACACATACTGCTGGAATCCAGGGAATGCATCCACTATCGCACATACCGTTCCGCTAGGTGACGCTATCTCTTCCTTCTCCTTGCCCTTTATAGGACTGTATCTTGCATAGTTTATTGAGTCTCCAACTTTGATATTGTACTTCTTTGCAAGGTTGGATGAAATGATGACACCATTTGACACCTCTGCAAGATCATTCAGGTAATTGAACCAGTGCTCCTTGTTCAGACCGCTCTGTAGTTTCGCAGTCTCACCAAATTCTTTGGTGTTTATTCCCATAAGAACACTGCCCGCAAGCTCCTCTCCGCCTGCCTTGATCACCGCATCATCATCATATATGACTCTTGTCACCTTGTCGCACACAGAACCCTCAAGCTTTGTATATCTCTCAAAATCTCCCTCTGTGTAATACCAGTGGGTCTTTTTGCTCTTGTCTATGTACATTCCTCTGGTCCACTGCTCCTGGACCACCAGATCAGTTCCAAGATTATAATTTATACGCTTTGTCTTATTGTCATTTATCGTTCGCGCCATATTGGAGTTGAACATTCCCATCGCGATAGTCATTACGAGGAACACGGATATAAATCCCTGTTTCTTTACAGTTCTTGTGATCTGAAGGAATGATGCGTACACAGCAGGTGACCATCTCTTCCTGCCGATCTTGTATATAAGTCTTATCAGATATTTGATAAGTCTGAGTACAAGAAGTCCAACCGCAAATATAAACAGTGATGAATTCAGGAATATGACCGGATCAGGTCTCTTGCCTGAGAGTATATCCAGCGCTATCGTGGACTTCTGCTTGTTGTAATTGTATAGCAGATAGATCGACAGTAATACAAGGATCACATCCACGAAAAACTTCTCCCAGAACGGCTTGTAATTTACCTTTCCTGTTCTGCTCTTCTGCTCCACTATCGAGTTCTTTGCATATTTGAGAACCGGAAGTGTCACAAACAGTATTGCTATGAGCGCTGCAGCCAGACTGTAAACCACCATCCACGGATCTATTCCATAAAAATGTGTATCCTTAAACTCAAATTTCAGGAATGAACTTGCACTCGCAGCCATCTTACAGAGAAGATATCCCACAGGTATTCCTATTATTATCGCTATGATCGAAAGTATAGCCGACTGTCCAAGATATATTCCAAGAACCTGTCTTGTACTCGTACCTCGGCTTTTTAACATGGCGATCTCTCCATCTTCCATCTCAAGTATCTGGCTTGACACCATATAAATGAATGCAAGGAGCAGTACAAGAATTGGAAGTTCCAGAACCCATATGATTATACCTATGGTCTTGGCGTCACCTCTGTAATCGATCAGCACATCGGTGAAGTTCTGTGTGAAACTCTTGTCTGATGACTCAAACGACTTCAGGTAATAAAGTGTGTCCGATGCATTTGCATGTGTTATCTGGGAGTAATCCAGCATGTCATGCACACTGTAGTATATTGTGAGGAAATTATACTTTGTGATCATCTCATCAAAATCACTCTGTTTCACGTATACCTGTCTGTCCAGATCAGCCAGCTGGTCATACCAGAAATAATCCGAGTAATCCTTCTCCTCGAACACTCCGACTATCTGATACTTCATAGGATTGCCGCTTGCATCCTTCACATCACCGAGTCCTGTATCGATGGTGAACTCCTCTCCCACAACCAGATTGTACTCATCAAGGTATCTCTGTGATATGAGACATGGATAGACTCCGCTCTCCGTCTTGGCATCCTCAAGGCTCACACCATATGTTATGTTGATGTGATCTTCAATATTGGGCATATACACCATCTTGAAGTTGGTCCTGTGTCCCAGGTTGCTCTGTGTGTACCCCGCCTCAAGGCTCAGACTGTTCTGTTCCTCCACAGTGTCCACCTCAAGGTAATACTTCCACATATCTTCATACTTCGCTATTCTTTTCAGCACTGACTCCGAATCCGGGAACTCATCTACCGCACAGGAGCCTTCTCTTCCTATTGTACTTGGATATTTATTCTGCTGTGTCATCGCAGCGTCGAACTTTGATGACATGAGCATATCAAGTGCTCCGTTTTTAAACATTGGGTTACATGATGCCACCGCTACAAGGAGTACGATTCCAAGGAGAAGACATGCATTAAGCCATTTTTTATTCAGCAGTTTATGTGATAAAAATTTAAACATCTTTTCTCCTTTCCATTACTCAGTCATATCTGCACCATCGTCTGTGCCAGAGGAAATATCCGAGCCGCCATCATTTGAACTGTTGTCGGAACCTTCTCCTGATGAGCTGTCAGAATGGCCTGAGTCATCTGCAGAATCCGACGAGGATGACTTACTGCCAGAAGATGCGGATGCTGACTCCTTCGCGATCACATCTCCCTCAGAAAGACCTGACAGTATGATCGTCTGGGTCTTGTTCGCCTCACCCAGTGTTATGTATTGCTTTACGATCTCTCCATCCTTCAGCAGCCACACATAATCATACTCTGATGAATTGTTCTTGCTGGTCTCGTGATATATCATGTTGGTCGGTATCATTACCACATTGTCATATACCGCAGTAGGATAGCTGATCTCATAGCTCTTGATACTCTTATAGACGCTGTCATCATCAACTTTGATGTAATACTTGAGTTCATCTGTGCCCGCACATTTTGTGATATGTACATTTCCCTGGGCATCAGTTTCTATATAAGATCTTGAACTGTCTCCGCTTGTTCCCACGCATGTTCCGCTTATCTTTTTAGTATTGTCCTTCTTGCTTGTGATCGTTACCTTCTGGTTGATTCCAAGCTTTCCATCTGATACGGTGAGAGCTATTATCACATTCTTGCTGTTTCCAACAGTGAGTACTGTCTGTCCTTCTTTGATAGCCGCATCTGTGCTGGCGCTGATGGACTTAACTGTACCAGCCTCGTCTGCATACACGCTTATCTTTCCACTACCATCGTTGTTCTTGTTGAGTTTCTCTTTCTTTGCATTGAGGCTTGCTATTGTGGAATTGTGTGTGTATGTGAGGAGCTGTTTGTTGTAGGTCACAACATTTCTCTGACATGTGAGCTGCTCTGCCATATACAGAGTATTTTCAGCATCCGTCGGAGTTGCCTTCTTACTTCTCTGATATCTCTGTATCTCACTTGTAAGATCATTTATCTGATCGTCATACTCTTTCATTGAAGAGTTATATGACATATTCTCCTCCTGGATCTGATTGTCTATCTCCTTAACAGCCGCTGTTCCACCGCCGCTGTCTATGACAAATAATACATCACCCTTCTTGACTTTCTGTCCCTTCTTGACATTGATAGAGGCAAAACGTCCATCACACGGTGCAGTGTAACCCACACTGTTAAGATCCTCAGCGGCAAATGAGCTTGCCTTGGCAGTCTTGGTGTATGAATCAAGAGCCACCGTATATTCCATATAATTGGACGGCATGATGGCATCGGATGCATAATATACAAGATCGCCTTCCTTTAATCCACTCACGATCTCCGTGTAGTTTGAGTCTGTCGCCCCGATCTCAACATCGCGGCGCTCCTTCTCGCTGCTCTCTGTCTTGACATACACAAAGCTCTGTCCATTTTCTTCATATATAGAATCATTTCCAACTGTGAGTACATGCTTTGCATCTGATGTACTGAAGTAAAGTGATACAGAACTTCCAACCTTCAATATCTTTTCAGGATTCTTAACTCCTTTGAGCTGGAATCTGGTGTATGGCATACTCGACATACTCTGTGCCACAGCTATCTCCTGGTTGGTAAACTTGTAAGGCTCTATATCATACTGTTTGCCATCAACCACTGTGTACATATTCTTATATATACCATATGTATCTTTCTTGTATGTCTCACCCGTTATCTCTATATATGGCTGACTATAATCAGATACCACAACGACATTCTCTCCACCGTTTACGGTCTTGTCGTCTCCCTTGACTTTTCTGGCATATGTCACATAACCCGCATGATCTGCCTTCAGTGTTCCACTGTTCTTGAGTTTCTCCTGATCCGCCTTGTCCTGAGCCTTCTTCTTCTGCTCATATTCATAGATCAGATTGTCATATCTGTTGTTCTCTTCATTGATAGCTTTCTCTGTTCTTGCTGAGTCTGCGCCCTCTTTGTCGTTGACCTCCTCGCACGCCTTTATCTTCCAGTCAAGCTCCGCCTGGTTTTCCTGATATATCTTCTCCTTTATATCATGGCTGTACTTCTGCACATCATCTGACTCACTGGAATCTGCAGTCGTATCATCAAAACCATCGCCTGATATGCCGGCATCCGTTCCAGATATGTCAGTGCCATCTGTGCTGCTGTCTCCTGAACTGTCCGTGCCGTCACTGTCTCCAGTCTCAGCAAGCACAGTACCTTTTTTCACTTCATCGCCTACATTTACATATACCTTTGACAGTGTTGCCGATGTATCATAATAATAACAGTAATCCGTAGGTACTATAGTTCCAGTCTTTATAACCTTTCGTCCTATATCACCGTAAGTGACTGGTCTGTATGCCTCATTCGTGCTGACCGGCTCCAAAAGCTCAGGTATCTTCTCGCTCTCTTCCTTGCCACAGCCCGTCATCGACACTGCAAACACAGCTGCCATACAAAGGCACATGACCCTCTTTTGCAATACCGTTCCCATATTCTTTACACGTATATCTTTTCCCAAATTCTGCTTTCTCAATTTACCACCACCTGCTCTCCGGCTTTAAGTCCAGACTTTATGATCGTCTTATCATCCACAGTATCACCAACTGTGACCTCAACAGCACTCCTGTTTCCAGATTCATCAACCACATATACATAATTTTTTTCGTCCGCGCCTGCAAATACAGATTTCTTATTCACATATATGACATTCTTTACAACAGGCTTTTCTATGACCATCTTCAGGGTATCTGCCTCAGTGACTCCCGCCATATCACTGACAGGCTGGAATGTTACCTTCTGCATATCCTCCCCGGTAGCTTTACTCTTGTATTTTTCACACTTTATCAATTTCAGTGAAAAAGTTGCCTCCTGGAAATCTGCCTCATATACCTCGCCCTCTTTAAACTCATAGCTGTCATTTGTCTCAGCTACATAATCTGACGATCCTGAGTCCACTGTTATGAGCGTCTGTCCAGCAGTCACATATCCATACTGAATATCTGAGTCGATATATGTTACCGTGCCCGCCTTGGTTGCGATCAACTGATAATCTTTCATACGCTCATTCTGTTCTTTTATGTATGTGTCTGCTACATCCATATCCTCCTTTGCTGAGGATATCTCGCCTGAATAGTCCTGACTGCTGTCGATCTCTGCCAGTCTCGTGTAATGATCTATAAGAAGCGCATCCTGCTCTTTCTGCTCAGTATACTGTTCTATGGTCTTCCTGATCTCCGTTGCCTGGAACTGTATCATCACATCGCCCTTGGCAACCTTGTCCCCCTCCTTCACCTTGACTTCCTCAATCTTATAGTCAGACTGCTGTATCGAATAATCTTTACTGCTATATCCATCAGGTTTAAGATCCAATGAAAGTGAGGATTGTATATCTCCGCTCTTAACCTTTTCCGTGTTGAATTCAACCTTGCTGTATGGCTCTATATTTATCCTGGCATCTCCCACCTGCTTGTCACCGCTATTGTTGCATGCTGTGAGTGACGCAGACAGCAGCCCAACCAGTGCCGCCGCAAATATTCTTCTGCCAAATGTAGCTTTTGCCACGTTTCATACCTCCTGTTTTAGAAAGTTCTATGCTCATTATCATTATTGATTTTACCCCCCGAAAGAACATATATCAAGAAGTTCTCCATGAGTTAATATTAGTTAAAATACCATACTAATTCCTAATATAGCGATTTATTGCACAAAAAAAGAAAGCCTCATAAAGGCTTTCCAAATATAAAAATGCGGGAGATGGGACTTGAACCCACACGCCGTTTCCAGCACTAGATCCTTAGTCTAGCCTGTCTGCCAATTCCAGCACTCCCGCACGTTCTATATGATGTTGATAAACTGCAAATCTTTTCAAGTCGAACCAAAACCCACATGAAACTCTCAAAAGAAAATGCGGGAGATGGGACTTGAACCCACACGCCGTTTCCAGCACTAGATCCTTAGTCTAGCCTGTCTGCCAATTCCAGCACTCCCGCATGTTTCATATGATGTTGATATCGATAGATCATCTGATTCTCTGCATCTCTTCGATGAGCTCGTCACCAACGAATAAGATAATACCATCATCCCACCATAAAGTCAACATCTTTTTTCAACTTTTTTATAAGCCACACTTTCAACAGAAAACAAAGATCCATTACCGATCTTGCTCAAGTAATGGATCTTTATGTTTCCTTTGTGCATACAGCCAAGATCTCTGATCAACCCCCGCTTGCTGTGAGATTTCGTGCGTCTCAAATCTTGATCATGTTTGTAAGTTTCCTGTCCACATCCTTCATAAGGTGCTCTTTGAACGCTGTGTAGTATTCATGTGTAAACTGCGTATACAAAAACTTGTTCCACAGATTGCTGCAATATGTACTGTCAAAATCATAATATGAATCGGTGTAAACCAATCCATTACTGAATCTTGTTACATCAAGATATGGCTCTTTTCCCGCATAATTGAGCCTCATGACAAGGTTTTTCTGCTCGCTGCAGCAAGCAAAGGTCTCAAGGAACATCTTCATCTGATCCTTTGTTATTCTCTCTACGAACATATGTGCCTCCTATTTAAGTATTTACTCTCTGTCGGCCCACACTTTACCCGTTTTGTACGAATTATCTTATCCCCCTATTTAATCCGTTCTGTAAAATGTGCCTAATTTTACAAGTGATATTATAGCATATCTGCCATCATTATAAAACCCCAAATCATCCGTCATACATCGTAACGTAACACATCCGCATCATCTGCATAAAAACAGGAGCAGTCTCTACGCGCCGCTATGACGTTTTGAAACTGCCCCTGTTTTACTGTCTGTATATCTCTATATGCCGATTATGATAACTGTGCCTTTGCAACCTCAACAAGCTTTGCAAATCCCTCAGCATCGCTGATAGCCATTTCTGAGAGCATCTTTCTGTTGATGTCAACACCTGCCAGCTTAAGACCATGCATAAGCTTGCTGTATGAGATATCATTCATTCTTGCTGCTGCATTGATACGAGCGATCCAGAGCTGTCTGAACTGTCTCTTTCTCTGCTTTCTGCCAGCGTATGAAGATGTGAGTGCTCTCATAACTGACTGCTTTGCTACTCTATACTGCTTGCTTCTTGCTCCTCTGTAGCCCTTTGCAAGCTTTAATACCTTATTATGCTTCTGCTTTGCGTTCATTCCGCCTTTAACTCTTGCCATTGGTTTTCTTCCTCCTGATCTATTAGATATAAGGTAATATCTTCTTCATTACCTTCTCGTTTGTTGCGTCTGTCATTGTAGCCTTTCTAAGATTTCTCTTTCTCTTAGTGGTCTTCTTTGTTAAGATATGACTCTTATAAGCTTTAGATCTCTTTAAACCGCCGTTAGCTGTTTTCTTGAAACGCTTAGCTGCTGCTCTTTTTGTCTTTAATTTAGCCATTTTACTCTACTTCCTCCTTGAATTATATGTCTATAATAATTTAACGCTTTTGTGTTAAAAACATTATCATGCTTCTGCCCTCAAACTTTGCAGGCTTATCAACTACTGCTATCTCAGCAAGTTTCTCCGCAAAATTGTCGAGGATGACCTTGGACTGCTCCACATGTGCAAGCTCTCTTCCTCTGAATCTCAGAGTAACCTTAACCTTGTCTCCATGCTCAAGGAACTTTCTCGCCTGATTGATCTTGGTGTTAAGATCATTCGAATCAATGTTTGGTGAAAGTCTTACCTCTTTAACTTCCATCGTCTTCTGCTTTTTCTTGGCCTCTTTTTCTTTTCTGGCCTGCTCATAGCGGTACTTACCGTAATCTACGATCTTACATACAGGTGGCTGAGCTTTAGGTGCTATCTTTACAAGATCAAGTCCTGCATCCTGTGCCATCTTGAATGCATCTCTGGATGACATGATTCCTATAAGCTGACCATCTTCCCCGATGAGTCGTACCTCTCTGTCTCTAATCTGTTCGTTGATCATTAAATCGCTAATGACTCTCTACCTCCACATTTTTAAAATTTCGTATTACAAGTTGCTATATAAGCCACTCTCATAACATAAGAAAAGTGGATAGAACAAACTATCCACTTTCTTAATAAAAAGCATATTCAAAACACAGGCTAAGCCTGACAATTCTTCTAAGCTAATTTATTTACCCGAGACATGAAATCCAATCTGTGATCCGAACGATCTGTCATGCTGAGGTGAGAGCGGATACTCTGCTTCTATGTTCACTGTTTCACACAGCAATGGTAGAATATCACATTCCCTGCATCATGTCAACATTTTTTTGTCTATGTTAAACATGATATATCAAACACGAAATTCAGCATCTTTTCGCGTTTCCGGGTATCAGCATCATCTCTCACTCAGTCTGTGAATCATTTTCATCCTCATGGGATTCTATAGGTATGAACACCCTTGTGTTCTCTGTATCTTCATCTATCTCCTGGCCTTCCTGGGCTTTCTTCACAAAATACATCTGTGAGTCAAGTCTGGTCTTTCCCCTGAGATCCTGTTTCACATATGAGCCGTCAGGCTGCATTATGTGTGCTTTGAGGGTGTCAGCCAGCTGTACCTGAAGTATCTCCTTCACCTTTGCCTTAAGACTTGGATCCTCCACTGGGAATGTGATCTCAACTCTCTTGTCGAGATTTCTAGGCATCCAGTCTGCACTTCCCATGTATATATCCTCAAATCCGTCATTGTAGAAATAGAATATTCTTGAGTGCTCAAGATAATTTCCCACGATTGACCTGACTGAAATATTCTCTGAAAGACCAGGAACTCCTGCCTTGATACAACAGATTCCTCTGACTATCAGATCTATCTTCACACCCGCCTTCGATGCATCGTAGAGCGCGTTCATGATGACCGGATCACACAGACTGTTCATCTTGGCAACTATCCTTGCCTTCTTGCCCTGTCTTGCATTCTCCGCCTCACGGCCTATCAACATAAGGAATTTGTCTTTCAGCCATATAGGCGCAACCGCAAGCTTATTCCACTTCTTCGGCTCCGAGTATCCTGACAGCATGTTGAATACCGCAGTGGCATCCTCTCCTATGGCGTCACTGCATGTGAGAAGGCCCATATCGGTGTATAGTTTTGCCGTCTGATCATTATAGTTTCCTGTTCCAAGGTGAACGTATCTCCTGATTCCATCCTCCTCACGTCTCACCACAAGTGCGATCTTGGAGTGTGTCTTAAGGCCGACCAAACCGTATATTACATGACATCCAGCCTGCTCAAGTTTCTTTGCCCACGCAATATTGTTCTCCTCATCAAATCTCGCCTTAAGCTCCACAAGGACTGTTACCTGCTTACCGTTTTCTGCCGCCTGGGCAAGTGCCGCTATGATCGGTGAATTGCCGCTGACACGGTAAAGCGTCTGCTTTATCGCCAGGACATCGGGATCATTTGCCGCCTGCCTGATAAATTCTATGACAGGTGTAAATTCATAATATGGATGGAACAACAGTATGTCACCCTTTCTTATCCTGTCAAATATATGACTGTAGTCTCCCATTCCCGGTACCGGCTGTGGCTTGTACTTTGGATACTTGAGATGATCGAATCCATCTATGCCATTTACTTTCATGAGGAAAGTGAGATCTAATGGTCCATTTATCTTGTACACGACCTCATCATCTACTCCGAGGTGTTTCTTGAGTTCCTTCAGGAGTTTCTTGTCCATCGCCTCATCCACCTCAAGACGAATAACCTCGCCCCACTGTCTCTGCTTGAGCTGCTTTTCTATC
The DNA here is from genome assembly GCA_050874325.1 of Coprococcus sp. Taxonomy (GTDB): domain Bacteria; phylum Bacillota; class Clostridia; order Lachnospirales; family Lachnospiraceae; genus Coprococcus. The sequence continues at coordinate 73,195 of JBNMKK010000006.1, forward strand.
TCCTTCAGAAGATCTGCCGTCTCTTCCTCATCTATTGAGAAGTCTGCATTTCTCATGATTCTGTACGGATATGCACACACTATGTCATAACTCAGGAAAAGTTTGTCAAGATTCTTCTCGATGACTTCCTCAAGAAGTATGATCTCAGTTACATCTTTCTCCTCTGACGGCAGTTTCACTATCCTAGGCAGCACTGATGGCACCTGAACAGTGGCTATATCTGTTACGTCTTTCTTCTTATCATATATGAGAGCACCTATGTTAAGAGATTTGTTCCGCACGAGCGGAAATGGTCTCGATGAGTCCACAGCCATCGGCGTGAGCACCGGATACACATCTTTCTCAAAATATTTGTCCACATACTTTGCCTGTTTCGGTGTGAGATCCTCGTAATGTCTGACAAGTTTCAGACCATTTTGTGCAAGCTGAGGAACTAACGATCTGTTGAGTGTCTGGTACTGGTTCTTCATGAATTCTTTTGTGCTCACATGAAGGGCATCCAGCTGCTCCTGTGGGGTCATGCCAGCGATATCCTTCTTGGTATATCCCGCATGTACCATATCAGTCAGAGACGCTATTCTGACCATGAAGAATTCATCCAGATTGGACGCTGTAATGCTGAGGAACTTTATTCTCTCAAACAGCGGTATGGTTTTGTCCTTTGCCTCAGAAAGGCATCTCTTGTCAAATTCCAGCCAGCTAAGCTCTCTGTTATAAAAAATCGGATTCTTATCTGCCATATATTACAGCCCCCTTTTCTGTTTAAGCACAGGTTTCACTCCAAAGACTTTTCTGAAAAGCTCGGTCTTTGTCTTGAACACCCCAGCCTCAAGTGTTATATCGTTCAGCGTATCGACCGTCATGGTGAGTACGCTGTCCTTGTAATTAAACTTTATATTCTCTATCTTCTGTCTGTGACTCTTGTCCAGTACATCCGCGATCCTGAGTATGGATGTGAGTTTTGCCACCTTCATATAATCCGCGGTCATCAGCGATACCTGTGCCTTGGTCTGGGACGGCAGATAATACTCGTTGAACTTGACGATATTTGCAATCTCCTCCCTCTCCTTGTGGGACAGTCCAAGTATCTCTGTTGACATGATTATGTGATATGACATCATCGTACCTTCGTTCATATTCACGAACTTACCACAGCTGTGGAGCATGGCTGCTATCTGGAGCTGCAGCCTCTCCCTCTTTCCAAGACCGTGTATATTCTTGAAAGAGTCAAATATATCAAGGGCATTCTGCGTTACGTTCTGTGTATGCTTTCTGTTGACCTTGTACTTCTTCGCTATACTGTTGGCAGACGCTATGATATCCTCGTCAAAGTCCTTGTCTATAAGCAGTGTTCCATGCTTATCCATATAGTCTGCGACTATACCATCACAGAAAGTCACATCAGGGGTTATTATATCCTCCGCCCTTGAATTGTCCAAAAATGACTGATATATGATCGCCATAGGCAGCATGAGAGTTGCCCTCTCGTATGGAACTCCATACTTTTCAGAGAGAACCTCAGGAGTGGTCTCGACCACCTTGTGGTAGAGAACTCTGAACTGATCTCTTGTGATCTTATCCACTATCTTAAGCTCAGGTCCGACCTTCTTCAGATTTGTGATTCCATCACCGATCGCTATGATGCTCTTTATATCCTTATCATTAATAAAGAGGTTCCTGAACTCCTCTATGAAGTTTGACACAAACTCCTCCATGATATTCTCAAGTGCAACCGTGTCGGCACCATATTTTGCAAGATAATCCCTGATTCGCACAGCTCCTATAGGGAGATTCTGTGTCTGTACCAGATTCTGCTTGTCAAATATGGATATCTGGAGGCTTCCCGCACCAATATCAAGGAGCGCCCTGTTCTTGGTCTCCTCCTGTCCAAATCTGTACTTTGCGGCGCAGGCCTTGTAATTCATAAACCTCTGCTCTGAATTGCTGAGCACCGTTACGTCAATGCCCGTATGCTGTTTTATCCTCTCAAGCACCATTACAGAGTTCTCCGCCTCCCTTACCGCGGAGGATGCGTACGCCTTGTATTCGTGCACATCATACTCTTTCATCTTTCTGCGGAACTTGTTCAGGATCTCGCACACCTTCACTATCGATTCCTCTGTGATCTTGCCACTGTTGTAGGTATCACTTCCGAGTTCGACTGTACTGTTGACATAATCGATCTCCTTTGTCCCTTTTTTCGGAGTTATCTCATATATCTTCATTGACAACTCGTTGGATCCCACATCGATGGCGGCAAATATTTTATTTGCCATTTACCCCACCTCCTGTTAAATAATATATATCAATACGTTCCTATGATCTTAAAATCCATTGAATCCTTTGCTATTCTCTCAAGTGCATCTATCGCAGCCGCATCCATCAGACTTCCCTCAAGAGTTATAAAGAATGAGTATTCCCACTTTCTGCCCCTGAGCGGTCTTGACTCTATACTAGTCATGTTGAGTCCGTCATGCTTGATGTGTCCGAGTATGCTGTAGAGCGTTCCGCTCTCATGTGGCAGAGAGAAACAAATGGAGATATTCTTCGACGTCTTCACATACTCTTTTCTCTTTGAGAGTATGATGAATCTTGTCGTATTGTTCTCATTGTTGACTATGTCATCCCTGAGAATCTTAAGTCCATATATATCCGCCGCAAGCGTGCTGGCTATCGCAGCCTGGGACCTGTCTCCATCATCCCTTACCTTCACAGCCCCAACTGCTGTGTTGGCAACCGGGCACTGGGCGTAACCGCAAGCTGCCAAGAACTCACTGCACTGCATAAGACCCTGTGGATGGGAGTACACTGTCTTTATATCGGATATCTCCGCATCCGGAAGTCCCATCAGCATATGAGCAACCTTGACCTCATCGCCGCCTACTATGGTAAGACCGCTGTTTCCAACCATGTCATATATTCCATTTACAAATCCGGCTGAGGAATTCTCTATAGGCAGAACGCCGTAGTCTGCATCCCCGTCTTTCACTGACTTAACAACATCCTCAAACTTTGCAACATTTATATTCCTAATATCCTTGCCAAAATAATCATGCATGGCCTGATGGCTATACGCTCCGGGAACTCCCTGATACACGACAACCGTATCATCGTCCACCTTCAACCTGTCAACCGGATGAAATTCACAGACTATATCCGAGCTGCTGTGAACTGCCAGCATCTCCCTGTCCTCATCGCTTATCTCTTTTATCAACTGGTTCTTTCTGTCTATCAGTTTCTGTATCTGATCCTCAAGATCATTTATCTCTTCCAATGTGCCCATCTATATACCTTTATATATACCTTTCCAACAACAACTGTCTACACTCGACCACTGCTGTCAATTACCACCGACAGCCATCGCGGGTTTTCAGCTGTTTTTATCGAGTTTTTTTGCCAATTCTTCAACAGTACTGCCCAGCAGAGGATGTCTCTTGTAGCCTGCTATAGCTGACAGAGGCTGCAGCACAAATGCTCTCTTGTGCATCTCCACATGAGGTATGTGCAGATCCTCGCTGTCATACACCAGATCATCAAAAAGCAGTATATCTATGTCCAGAGTTCTAGGTCCCCAATGTATTATACGTTTTCTTCCGGCATCCTTCTCTATCGAATTGACAAGTTCAAGCAGCTCCTCAGGCTCCCTGAGAGTCTCTATCTCAAGACATCCGTTCAGGAAATCGTCCTGCTCAACCCCGCCATACGGCTCGGTCTCTATAAAATCCGACACCTTTGTCACCTTTGTGTATCGGTCCTTGTTGAGTTCATCTATCGCCATGTCGAGGTATGATTCTCTATCTCCCATATTGGAGCCAAGTCCCAGATATGCGACATGTTTTTTCCGGCTTATAGACACCGACACATTGTCGACATGCACCAGAACCGGTGCCCATGGCTTTTTGACAGTCACGTCAACCCCGCGCACATCATCATATTTTAAGAGTATCGTGTCCGCAATCTCCTCCGCCACAGTCTCTATCAGCTTGTAGTTCTTATTCTTCATGACCTCCTGGATATCAGTGCACACCAGTCCATAATTCACCGACTTATCAAGGTCATCAGACCTCCCCGCAGCCCTTGTGGACACATGCATTGACACGTCAACTATGAACTTCTGTCCAAGCACCGTCTCCTCGCGGTACACCCCATGATGGGCAAATATCTCAAGTCCTTTTATATTTATCCTGTCCATATCCGTCACCTTCTATCTGGCATTCAACATTGCGTATGTCATCTTAAGCGCTCTGTAGTTGCTCTTTACATTGTGTACCCTGAAGAAATCACAGCCCTTTACAAGTCCAAGAACAGATGTCGCCACCGTTCCCTCCTCACGCTCTGTAACCGGAAGGTCAAGAGTTAAACCTATCATAGACTTTCTCGAAGTTCCAAGTAATATAGGAAGATCCCACTTATGTAGCAGCTCAAGATTGTTCATCAGAAGAAGGTTCTGATTCAGATCCTTTGCAAATCCAATTCCAGGATCGACCATGATCTTAGTCCTGTCTATTCCTGCCGCAAGCGCCATATTCACAGACTCGTCCAGATCTGACACAACATCAGCAAGGTAGTCTGTGTAATCAGTGTTCTCCCTGTTGTGCATGAGGCAGCAAGCCTTATCGTACTTTGCGATAACCCCAGCCATCTTGTCGTCATATTTGAGTCCCCATATGTCATTTATCAGATCTGCACCTGCATGTATGCCCGCCTCTGCAACACCTGACTTATATGTATCAAGTGATACCGCAACGTCAAATCTGCTCTTTATCGCCTCGATGATCGGAGCTGTTCTCCAGATCTCCTCCTCATCTGAGATCTTTGTATATCCAGGTCTTGTGGACTCACCGCCGACATCGATTATGACCGCTCCATCAGCAATCATCTTCTCTGTCGTCTCAAGCGCAGTGTCCATGGTATTGTGCTGACCGCCATCCGAAAATGAATCGGGTGTGACATTCAGTATTCCCATAACATACGGCTCTTTCCCTGTCTCAAAACTCTTGTTACCTATTATCATCCTTTTATCCTCCAATCGCTGTGATCGATCCAACTAATAATTTATTCCCTTATTTTTCTCAGAATCCGGCCAGTAACACTCCCCGGACGCAGCACAGTCAAAACAGTTTCTCGACAGTTTGTCAGCTTTATACAAAAGGTACGCAAGACCTTTTCTGTCTGCTCCATCAGTGTTGTGAGAACCTATGGCATCGCATATCAGCTCTGTCTCATCTTCGTCAAATCCACTCTGCATGAGAATATCTCCCGCGAACTTCACGCTTAACAGATGGTGTTTTACTCCCGTATCCTCCGGATCTGCACGCCCCACATCATGGAGAAGTGCCGCGGCATATATCAGCTCCCTGTCTATCCAAACAGCCTCTTCACTTCCTATTATATATGCTATCCTCGCCACATCCAGACAATGTTCCAGACCATGGCAGCAAAATATCCTGTCTTTTTCCTTCACACTTATCTCATACATAAGTGACTTATACATTTCATTTTTTAGTATGTTATCTATTCTCTGCATGTATGTGTCCATCATCTTTCTATAGCCGTATCAATATAGCCTTCATGTTCCGCTCTGTCTATTATCGGTCCTATAAAAGACAATGAGCCAAATATGATGACAACCGGATCATCCATATCCTCAGATTTCCTGATAGCTTTTCTCACAGCCTCATCTATATCGTCCTGCACATAAACCGAATCAATGTATGTTTTTGCAAGTTTTCCAAGTTCCTTATTGCTCAATGCTCTGGGATTATCCGGCTGAACGGCAATAAAGCACTTGGCGCCCGGCATCATAATATCAAGCATCTTCATATAGTCCTTATCCTTAAATACCCCACATACATATATGAGATCCTTTCCGGCAAAATAGGTGTCTATATTCTTTCTAAGCGATCTCCATCCCCCCGGATTATGTGCTCCATCTACATAAACCATAGGCCTGTCCATCAGTTTCTGAAATCTTCCCTTCCACATCGTGTCGGCAAGCCCCTGCATAACATTCACTTTTTTCAAATCAAATCCTGCATTTTGGAGTACATGTGCAGTCTCCACCGCAACAACACTGTTATAGATCTGGTAGATTCCTGGGACAGACAACCTGTACTGTTCTCCTTTATACAAAAACTCACTTCCATCCAGTCCACTGCTCAGGATCCTTATATCCCTCTCCGATATCATCACCGATCTTTCTAATGTGTCATTTTCTTCACATTTTTCTATCCATTGTGGCAAAAGTTCCTCATCAATCGGATATGATACACACGGAACATTCTTTTTCATTATCCCAAGTTTCTGACTGTATATCTCCTTCAGTGTGTTTCCAAGAAATCTCGTATGATCCATACTTATGCTGGCTATGATGGTACATAACGGTCTTTTGCATACATTTGTCGCATCAAGCCTGCCACCCATACCGGTCTCCAACAGCACTATATCAACATCCATATCCATAAAGTAGCAGAATGCTATCGCAGTCTCAGTCTCAAATGATGTCGGTCTGTCTAGTCCATCCGCCACCATAGCATCCGCCACGCTCTTTACCCTCTCAAGATACACTGCAAATGCAGCCTCATCCATATACTTTCCATTTATCTGGAACCGCTCAAGATACGTGAATATGGTTGGCGATATGTATCGTCCCACTCTATATCCAGCATTCTCCAGAATCTCATCCAAAAATGCACATATGGAACCCTTACCATTCGTACCTGCTATATGGACCACCTTAACCTTATCCTGTGGATCACCCAGTCTCCTAAGCAATTCCTTTATACTTTGAAGTCCGAGGACACTGCCAAGTGTATCTGTATATTCTATATATTGTCTTGATTCTTCATATGTCATCTGTGGGTATATCCCCTTCCTATCTGTGTCTGATGAGCGGCGCATTCTCATCTATCGGTAAAAGCGTGAATCCTTCCGAACGAAGTTCGTCAATGAGCATCTGCAATGACTCCACCGTGGTATGCCTTGCATCCAGATCATGCATCAATATGACAACATCATCCTGGCAGACGGCATCCTTCATGATATTGTCCACCAGCTGCTCCGGCGTGAAACTCCCGCACACCGCATCATTGTTAAGTGCATTCCAGTCATAATATACCAGTCCCGCCGTATCAACATAGTCTATAAGCGTATCCATATCAACCTTTGAGACCGTGTTGGAACTGCCTCCAGGGAATCTGTAATATATACATTTAACACCTGTTACATCATACAATAAATTCTGCAATTCCTCAATATCTTCAACAAAATCATCCAGGCTCGCATATATTTTATCATAATCATGGGTGTAAGAATGAAGTCCGAGTGTATGTCCCCTGTTCACTATATCCCTGTATGTATCATAATACTCCTCGCCTCTGCCCACGACAAAAAATGTAGCTTTGACATCATTTGCATCGAGAATATCAAGTATCTCCCCCGTATTTCCGGACGGTCCATCGTCAAAGGTAAGATATGCCCGTTTTACCTGATTGAGCTGGCCCGTGGCTGCCGTTTTAGGATCGTATATACCGCCCGATGTGTAAAATCCCCACCTTGACTGACTCACTATATAGTAACAACAAAATATTATTGCTATAACTATCGCCGCCGCCAACATAATATACTGCCATGACTCTGATAATCCCTGCAGCAAATTTTTATTTTTCAATTTTTTCTCCGTCTATACACCTTTTTTCTATTATATTATCTTTATTCTTCTATTATGAGCAGTTTTATATTCACTGCATAATCCAGTCAAGAGCGGGAACAATAATAGCAAAATCTTAAATATAAGGAGAATTTCAATCATGAAAAAAGCTACGAAGAAATATTCAAAGCCAAAACACTTTTTACTCACCGCCGGCATGGCACTCACAATGATCGCATTCTGCGGATGTGGCAATTCATCCGGCAACGGCACGACAGGAAGTTCATCGGCATCAAGCACGCAGACATCAAACGCAAGCACAGAGACATCCTCGGAGGCTGAAAAGAATAACACCGGAACAGAAGGTGACAAGGGTGTGGTCGGAGGTGCCGCTGACGCAGCTAAGGATGTTGCTGACGGCGTTGCCGACGGTGTAAAAGATGTTGCTGATGGTGTGGAGAACACAGTCTCAGGAATCTTTGGTTCATTTGACGATGCTCAGGACTGGTTCATGAACCAGTTGCCAAATGAGGACGGCAGATTTGAAGTTGCCAACAGCGACAAAGATCTCACCAGTTTTTCAGGCGACAGAACAGGATATCACATCGAACTTCACGACAACAACAGAGATGGTGATACCAAGGTCGGTGATTTTTATATCGATTCAAATGACGGAAATGTCTACAAATCAGATGGACACGGAAAGACATTTGCCGAGTACGACTTTTCTGACCTCAAATAAAGCAGACATCCCCATTGGGTCAAAACTCTCTCATATAACACAAAAACTCTGCTCCCGGACTATCTCCGGAGCAGAGTTTTTTGTCTAGCTATCCGCCGCGATCTCCTCCTGAATTTCATCATGATCTGCTGCATTCTGATCGGCCTGCGGTTCTTCTTTCTTTTTTGAAGTTTCAAGGATCTCTCCTGTAACCGGATTGATCTTTACTCCCATCTGATTCGCTATCATTGTATACATATCAAACTCTCGGTCTCTGGCTGCCTTTTTACGCGCTCTGACTCCCTTCGATCTGACCATCTCCACAATGCCAAATCCTATCATGAGTACACCAAAGAATATGTAACCTGCCATCTGATCTGTAAAAAAAGCTCTGGTGACGCTGACCACGCCGATACCGATCATGATTATTCCCATAACAAAGTTGAACATACCTAACACCACCTATCTGTTCACAAATGTATCTTCGCCTGCCTTTTCAAGCATCCTGTCATACTGTTCATACATATACTGCACACTGTTCTCTAAAAGGTGATAATGCTTGATATATGGAACAAGAAGAACCATAAAGGCAAGTGCCAGTATCAGAAGTGATATGTTGGCGGTCACAACAAACGCTATGCATGTGATCACCGTGAGCACCGCAAAAAGAGCCAGCACTATGAGATGTATGAGTCTCTCATGCATAAAAAACCCTATCTGCACCAGATGCCTGTCCATCTCCTTTTTTATATCGATATCTTCTCTCTCCAAAAGACCGTCCACATACGCTATATATCTCTTTATCCTCTTTGCCATATATGTTCCTTCCCGTGAATCAGATTTGTCCTTCGTCCAAGATCAGTTCATCACCTTGTTCATGAAGTGTTCCCACTGGGCTATCACCTTGTCATAATAAAAGCTCAGCACATACGATTCTTCTTCTACATCAATGATCATCTGAAAACATTTTCTGTCCGATATTCCTGTCTTTTCCTTTGGAGTTCCCGCAAAGAATATCACTCTGCCCTCAAAGCTTTTCATGATCTCATCATAATCTGACCCATCAACTGGCTTATCGGGAACAGATTCAACCAATACATCATTGGCATCATAATACTTATGTCCCTCCAAAAGCAAAGCCTCAACATCTGGATTTATAAACCTTACCTGCATATCACTGACATATCTGTCACTGTACAATTCATTTGCCGAGTTGTTCTCTCTCACCATTGCACCATCAAGTTCAAATTCCAGCACTCCCTGTTTTGCAGAGAACACGCATCTGACTATCGTGGCATCGCGAAACGACATTGTATCTATCTCATCAACGCTGTTGTATTTCATATTTGTATTCCTCTTACATCTATATGTAGCATCCATATGAAGACTATGCCTTCCAGCTTAGTCCATTGCTTTCTTTATAGCCGTGAGCAGCTCATCATATGTCTCAAATGCCTCAAGATCCGGATTGTCTGCCTTTATCTGGTCTGTACTCTTAAACAGGAATCCTGCCTTGCTGGCATAAATCATACCGAGGTCATTGTGGCTGTCTCCGCTGGCTATCGTGTCATAACCTATGGACTGAAGTGCCTTTACTGTTGTGAGTTTCGACTGTGGACATCTCATCTTAAATCCTGTTATCTCACCATCATCCGCAACAATGAGCTCATTGCAGAATATTGTAGGATATCCAAGTTTCTTCATGAGCGGGCCTGCAAACTGCGAAAATGTATCACTTATTATTATGACCTGTCCCATCTCCCTGAGCTTATCGAGAAACTCTTTTGCTCCAGGAATAGGATCTATCTTGGCAATAGTCTCCTGTATCTCCTTAAGTCCGAGTCCATGCTCCTTCAGTATTCCGAGTCTCCAGTTCATGAGCTTATCATAATCAGGTTCATCCCTTGTAGTTCTCTTAAGCTCAGGAATTCCGCTCGCCTCAGCGAAAGCGATCCATATCTCCGGTACAAGTACTCCCTCTAGATCAAGACATGTTATATACATTATTGTTCCTCCATCTTCTTATATGTATTTTGTTTTATTTCTTTTTATGTTCTGTTATACCGGACATTTTCCGGGTCATAACACGCTTTTCATTATAACACGAACCATGTACTCTAACAATCATGAATCTCCCTGTACCTGGTATAACAATACTCGTAATCACTGATGATCTGCCTGAGCTGCTCCTCCGTATATATTCTCATCTGCCCGGGTTTCATATACACGCCCCCCATAACTCCGTTTTTTATCAGCATTCCCTTGCTTCCCATGACATTTATAAGCTGCCTGCCTGAGTTCTTCTTCACATCCATGTATGCGTCCCAGTTATCACGAAACGCCGCTATATATTCAGGTATATTTCTTCCCTGGACAACGATCCTGCTGCCGCCATAACGTCTGTCTGGCCCCGGAAAGAAATACTCTATCCTGACGTCACTTCCACAGATCACAAGCTCTCCTCCAGATCTGAGTATCTCCCTATGTGTTTTTTCACCGACTTGTTTTTCTGTAACATGACTATTTTTATTTTTTATAGTTTCAGATGTGTCCTTCTCATCCATAGCTTTTATCTCCTGTATCTGTGCCGCAATTTATGATTTCCCTTATACATTCCTGAGGCTCTCAAATGTATTGTATATGTTCAAAAGCCCATATCCCCACTCAGGATTCGGATAACTTCTGATATCAAGGAGTCCGCCGGCAGCCCCAGGTCTGACCGCCCCTCTTATCAGATAATGCCGTATCTGATTTCCATTGATAGTCCTCACATCTTTTCTGTCATACGACCACTCCAGCAAAAGTATACTGCAGCCTGCAGTATAAGCAGCCGATATAGATGTGCCACTTCTTATGACCGCCTCATTCCCCGGTCCGTCACCGGTTATATTCACCCCGGGGGCAAGAAAATCTGGCTTGACACGTCTGTCAGCAGTGTACCCCCTGCTGTTGTCTATATAGAGATTACCATTTGTATAGTCATATGCGCAAGCACATATGGAAGTTTCAGCACTGGCCGGACTGGTTATCGTGGTCCTCGGGTCACTTCTTACAAATCTCGTCTGTGGACTTATAAAACTGCTGATAGGCAGCCACGCATTGAACCCCAACTCGGTCTCCCCAACACCATACACCCGGACTCTCCATATTCCGCTTGCAGGGCGGATAAATCTCATCATGATAAGCTCCTGCCCAGCAGCATCCTCTATAAGGAAATAATCCACATATATTGTTCCGCCACCGAATATCGGTCTTATGACAGTACTCTTGTCGTACCGCGGTGATATCCTCTCTATATATTCGCCACCCGGAACCTCAAGGGCAACTGAGTACGTGTTCGCCGCACTCCCCCATATCTCCAGTGTAAAGCTGTCATTTTCTGTAACCTCTATCTCCATGGTATCATAAGCTCCACGGTTTCGGGAAATATCATCGACTGCTATACTCCCTGGAATGATACTGTCATTTTGCGATCCGACAATACCTCTGTAATGATGCCCTGCTCTGCCCTCATTACCTCCCGCCACTGCAACGGCAAGCCCTTTAAGATCTCCTATGTTGTTTATATACTTCTCCAGTGCTCCCGCGCCTGTATGACTGCCGCTGTTCGACCCCCATGTTATCAGCACACACATAGGTCTTTTCAGTCTTTGCTGGATTTTGAGCAGATATGCTATAGCCGTCATTATGTCAACCTCACTGCAGGCTACAGGCTCAGGCGGTATACCATACAATTCCCTGAGATTCCTCTTCGCCTGTTTGACTTTTACAGCAACCACATCCGCATCCACCGACACACTCATAGCTGTGCTGCCGCAGAACGTGCCGTGTCCTGTCACGTCAGTGATTATCTTTCGTCCATCATCTATGGCAGCCTGTATCTCCTCCGCACTATACTCCATGCCATAACCGTATGCCGCAGCGTCAGTGCCCTCTATTGTCTGATCCCATGCCGCAAGTATCCTGCTTCTTCCTCCTTCACGCAAAAATGCACTGTTATAAATATCAAGGCCACAGTCGACTATTCCAAGCAACATCCCTGCTCCTGTAAGCCCCAGTATACTCTGCTCCTGAATATTCACCGCACCTATCGCCTCAAGGGCGCCAACGTCATCCATAGGTCCATACACCTTTGGAAACAATGTATACTCCAGTCTTGAAAAACTCTCCATGTGGTCGGGTGGTATTCTCTGATACACAACCGCATATCTGCTGTCTATCAGGCGCAGCTGATCCGGCTCATAAAATGACATCAACGTGTTGCTGTCTCCATTGTACTCCACTATATACTCCACATACTCCTCAGAATAGGCAGCCTCCGATATCATCGCGCACCTCGCCCATAAGACAGTTATTATAATATATGTTAAAACATCAAAAAAATTCCCACAAATATGTCGCCTATGCATATGATCAATGCATGGCACACATCGTGGGAATCCTCTTTACTGCATCACTTCTGTCTCTTTTTAATAATATTTATTTCTTTGTGCTTATATATTTGTCTACCTGTTTCTTGAGTATATTGAACTGGCACGGACCTGTCTCAAGTACAACCGTATTAAATTCCTTGAGGTCGAACTTTGAGCCAAGTTCCTCTTCTGCATAATCTCTGATCTCCTTGAGTTCATAGTAACCTGTCGAATAACTCTGGTATACCGCCGGATCTCCAACCAAAGTGGTGTAAAGTCCATCTGCCGCATCGCCACTGAGTCCCTTGCTCACAAGGTAATCCTTTGCATCCTGAAGGCTCCATCCCTCATAGTTGACTCCTATATCTATTCTTCCACACACCAGATAATTAATCTCATCATTTATCTGATAGAGTCTGGCAACATTCTCCGAATTTGCCGCGCCTTCAAATGTATAATAACTGAGTGCATCATAGCATGCATACATTGCCCATCCCTCCTTGTAACCAAGGAAATTCAACACTGTCCTGATAGGTTCTGGATCAGTTGACATATAATATGCATTCTGGAGCATATGTCCAGGATAACCCTCATGGGCAAGTGTGGTCCACATTCCATCTGTGTGCTTGCCATTTACCCTTATAAGATTATTGTCCTGATCGTCTATCGCCGGCGACATATAGTATGCCAGAACATTCTCCTGTATATCCTCAAGACTCTTATCCAGTTTCTTGGCTGTATAACTTATCTCTCCCATATCCGGATAGTGCTCGGTTGCAGTCTCCATGAGTCTGTCTATTATCTCTGTAGGCTCCGCATCGTTGTACTCAGAAAAGAGATCATCATAATTGCTATACAGATACTCGTATGAATCGTAGTCCTTGATAACCATGGAAGTCATATCTGTTATGAGCTGTGAAAGATTGTCATCCAGCATCTCCGCAACCTCATCAGGTGTCTTATCCGTTCCCGCTGCATTCTGGAGCAGATATGTATAGTAATCTTTTCCTCCTTCGTAGTTGCACAATCCACCGTCATTCTTTCCTGTACCTTTGAGGGAACTGAGCACATCTATCACATCCTGGAACGCAGGTATGAGACTGTCAGCCACAGCCTTTTTATTCTGAGCCTCGAAATCCTTGATCTCATCCTCTGTAAGGAAACTCAGAGATTCAATGCTGTCATTGAATGTCTGTATCATAAAATGATTGTCCTTATCAGATATAAAATCTTTGCACTGCTCTATGACTGTGTCACACACATCATCGCTCATAAAATAGCCCTTTTCAGACTTGACCTTTTCAAATTCAAGGTAATCATCAAAGTAATCCTTCACCATACCGAGCACTTCTATATATCTCTCCACATCACCCTTGTCGTCAAATCTGTAGTCGGTAAAGTATGTGGATATATTGGCCTGAAGTCCTTTCATCGGTGAAAATGGTTCACTCAGATAGATATTGAGGTAACCCTGTTCCTGATTTTCCATGTACTGTTTTATTATATCGTATGTGAGCTGCTGGTTCTCTGTGAGATCATCCCTGTCAAATGATGAGAGTTCCTCATACGTCTCATCAAATTCAGCCTTCTGTTTCCTGATACCCTCATCGCTCATATCATCATCACCCAGTGAAACCTCCGGCTCCGGTATTCCAAGCGCATCTCCATCTTTTATCTCATAGTTATATGTAAGTGTGTCGGATGTCACACTGTCCACATATTCATCATGAAGGAACACTTCAAATCTCTTCTGCTCCGCAGTGTAATCTTCCTCTTTATCCTTAGTCACTCCAAATATATCCTTCACATCAAACATGTGCGAACTGCACGCAGTCGACGACACAAGCAGTGCTGCCGCCGCAAGTATAACCGCCGCCCTCTTTATTTTCTTTGCAAATTTGATCTTAAACATATTATCTCCTTACTGTGTATTCCCCCACATATGCTATCTGAATATTGTATGACATATCTACCCCAATTGTCCATTAATTTGGATTAAATTTTATAACTGTTAAGAGCCGACATCTAAAATGACTTACATTTTAGATACCGGCTCCCATAACAATCTTATTTATACAAACTTTTTCTTACTATTTCAGTACATATTATAAAATTCCAAGTCCGTCAAGAACGACCTTTATTCCAATAAGAATGAGGATTATGCCTCCCACAAGTTCCGCCTTGGATTTATATTTTGTTCCAAATATACTTCCTATCTTCACCCCGGCAGCCGAGAATATGAATGTTATGCATCCTATGAACAGAACCGCAAGCACAATATATAATGTAGAGAGTTTGAGGAACGCGAATGACACACCGACCGCAAGTGCATCTATACTGGTTGCCACCGCGAGAAGGAACATAACCTTTGCACTCATGTCAGCGTCCACTTCCTCCTCTTCTCCAAATGATTCCTTTATCATACTGCCACCTATGAAAAGCAGGAGCACAAATGCTATCCAGTGGGACCATTTGCTTACAAGATCTGCAAAGAAACTTCCAAGCACATATCCTATCGTGGGCATGAGTGCCTGAAACCCTCCAAACCACGCACCGGCAATCGCCATATGTTTCACCTTGATGTTTCTGAGAGAAAGTCCCTTACATATAGATACTGCAAAAGCATCCATCGACAAACCTACAGCAAGCATAAACAATTCGATAATACTCATAATCTCTTCTCCATATCTCTGTATTTTGATCTACCTGTTGTCCGGTTTCATCTCCGCGATACCCATCATGAACTGCAGTAGAAACTGTATATAAAAAAAGACCTCCCGGACAGCAAAAGGCTGTCCAGAAAGTCTCATCATCTACAGTAATACCAGATCCACGCCGTAATATACCGAACGGCTGTCGATCAATATGTTGATATCACAACGTTTTACTAAACGCTGACTACTCCCTTAATGAACGTTGACATTCTATCATATTGATAATTTTTTATCAAGTACATTTTAGGTTGTTATGCATTATTATTTTTAACTCTCAGTTGTGCTGCCAGTTTCCCCTGAATCTTCCAGGGCTGGTGTTCCGCGCAACTCTATTATCGGGCTACCCTTTCCTCTGATATAGTCACCTGTTATGGTAACTCTTCCTATTGTGTCATCCCTAGGTATCTGATACATGATATCCAACATGAATTTCTCAATGATGGCACGAAGGGCTCTGGCTCCTGTCTTTCTCTTCACTGCCTCACTCGCTATCGCCTCATATGCACTCTCATCAAACCTTAGATCCACCTCGTCTAATGCGAGAAGTTTCTTATACTGTTTGAGAATAGCATTCTTTGGCTCCTTAAGGATCTTTATATACATATCCTTGTCAAGAGCATCAAGTGTGAACAGTACAGGAAGTCGTCCAAGGAACTCCGGTATCATTCCAAAGTCCCTGAGATCCTCAGTAGTCACCTGTCTGAGAAGATTTGGCTCATCGTCATATTTGTCCTTGAGTTCCGCTTTAAATCCCATGGACGCCTGCTTGCTTATCCTTCTCTTTATTATATCTTCGAGGTCAGGAAACGCTCCGCCGCATATAAACAGGATATTTCTCGTATTGATAGTCGTCATCGGAACCATTGCATTCTTGCTGCCCGAACCAACAGGAACCTCCACATCTGCACCCTCCAGAAGTTTCAGAAGTCCCTGCTGAACTGACTCTCCGCTCACATCTCTGCTGTTGCTGTTCTGTTTCTTGGCGATCTTGTCTATCTCATCTATGAACACTATTCCGCGTTCAGCCTTCTCCACATCGTTGTCCGCTGCAGCGAGAAGTTTGGACAGAACACTCTCCACATCATCACCTATATAACCTGCCTCCGTAAGTGTGGTGGCATCTGTTATTGCCAGCGGTACCTGAAGGAGCTTTGCTATAGTCTTTACTATATAGGTCTTTCCGCATCCGGTAGGTCCCACCATGAGCATATTCGACTTTTCTATCTCTATGTCATCCATAGTGTCGGTGAGCACCCTCTTGTAATGGTTGTACACAGCCACGGATATAACCTTCTTTGCATATTCCTGTCCCACAACATACTCATCAAGCATTGCCTTTATCTTGTGTGGTGCAGGTATGGTCTTAAGTGACAGCTCCTCCTGCTGTTTTTTCTCCTTTGGAGCCTTCTTCTTGACCTTCTGTGACTTTGGTATGTCGTTCTGTGCCTTAAACTTCGACATATCTATATTGCCAAACGGCATGTTCGTAAGGTCTATGAACTGCATATTACCAAGTCCTGGCATATTGCCAAATCCTGAACTTGAAAAACTGTCAAATGATCTCTGCATGCAGTCAGGACATATGTTTATATCCCCCGGCATATGTATCAGCTTACCCGCAACACTCTCCGGTCTGCGGCAGAGATAGCAGTACTTCTCATAGTCGTCATCCTTATCTGTGTTCGAATCAACAGACTTGGGATCAGCCCCCTTTTTATCATGGTCCGCATCATCACCTTTATGTTCATCAACTGAATCAGTAACTTCATATGTAGTGTCATTCACATCGTCTATATCATCATATTTATCTGCCATTCTCTCTTTTGTCCTCCAAAAATAAAAATCTATACTTTTTGATATAATAACATATACTAACCCTATTTACCAACACCTTGAAATATGAAATTCCTGTAAACTTAAATGAAGGTACCACAAATGTCACCACCAAGCCAAAGTGCTTAATAAAATAAAGTGTTCTGCCTTGAAAGTCCGTTGTTTCACCTGTGATCTCTTTACATTTCTTTTAATATTTTTGCATTTGGCCAACAGTATAGAATTGGATTTTTTGCTATGTTATAATCTGTTCAAACAAATCCAATGGGTTAAAGGAGGACTGTAAAATGAAAAAACTTGAGATTGTAGTTCGTTCAGAAAAGCTTGACGACGTAAAAGCCATCCTCGACGAGTGCGAGTCAACAGGTGCCATGGTTTCAAACATCATGGGTTACGGTAATCAGAAGGGATATAAGACAACCTACAGAGGCAGCGAATATGTTGTAAATCTTATTCCAAAGGTTAAGATCGAGACTATCGCCGCCGATGATGTGGCTGACAAGATAATCTTCAAAGTATGCGAGAGAATTTCAACAGGAAAGATCGGCGATGGCAAGATCTTCGTGTATGATGTCGCTGATGTTGTCCGTATTCGAACCGGTGAGCGCGGAGAGACGGCTCTTTAAAAATTTGATATCCAGTATCATTCCTTTTTCTAACTTTGCAGCCGGCTGGTTTTTCCAACCGGCTGTATTTAGTTTACACGGGCAACTAGACATGGTATGTGCCATCCCGGAGCAACTTTACGAAGTTTCCCGGTGTATATCCCGTATACCACTTGAATTCTCTCTGAAAATGTGCCTGATCCGAATATCCCATTCCTTCCATATAATTTGAAATGCTCTCCTTTGGATCTTCAAACATCCTGACAACCGTCTCTCTTATCCTCACTATCCTTGAAAATTCCTTCGGTCCTTTTCCTACCTCAGCGGCAAATGTCCTGTGTACATGTCTCACTGTACACCCCACCGCATCTGCCAGCTCTGGCAAACTAACATGTCCATAATTTTCGCAGATCATTTTCTCCAAAGTCTCAGTTCTGGAGTTCACCATTTTATCAACATCCCAAATATCTTGACATTCTGACGCTATTTCCGCTATCTCATCAGCTATCACTGCTGTTATATTTTCTGCCAGCTCATTTGTGCCCGCCTTCACATTATCCCTCTGTCTGTATCCGTTCAACAGCAGGGACACTTTTTTCAATATATTTTCCTCCAGTGCGTCACACCTGAAACTCATATCCGGCTGAACAATTGCAAATGCACAGCTTTTCTCGATCACATGCGCTGAATTTATCTCTTGCAGGCGTATCGCACGCGCCCCCCCTGATATATAGACAATCCCTACACCACATAACTCCTGCGGCACCAATCTTATGCCAGAAAGACTGTATCCCGCCATAACCGCGATCTTCCGTCCGTCTCTTTCCACCTTTCGCTGCTCTATATCATCACAAAAATTAACATTCAATAAAATCTGATGTGTCACTGTGCGCCTCCATATTATTTTTTTATCTTTGCCAGTATATTTACTTTAATTTCTTAAGCTGGAAGTAAATAAAATAAGGTATATCAATTCATGTCCGATTTTTTCAATATTTTACCATATTCAAATACTATACTCAACCCAAGTTAGTAATTGAGGTGTGGCACTGAGATAAATAGTGCAGGCATATCTCAGTGACGTACAATCAGATATTATGTGCACAAAGATGTGTTTTGTCGGGAATACCCCGGTGGGACGCATCTTTTTTTATTATCTGATTACTTCCACAACAACGTAATGTATTAAAAGGAGGAATGATTATGGAAGACGTAAGCACAATTGTATTTGGAGTTTGGTTCCTCGTCGGAGCCGCATTGGTATTCTGGATGCAGGCCGGATTTGCAATGGTTGAGGCCGGTTTCACCAGAGCTAAGAATGCCGGAAATATCATAATGAAAAACCTCATGGATTTCTGTCTCGGCACAGTATCATTCATGATCCTTGGTTCATCACTTCTGCTCGGCAGCAGTGACTGGGCTCTCGGAGGTTTCATCGGAAAACCTTCACTAGCCCTCTTCCTTGACTACAAAAATTATGACTGGTCAAGCTTTGTATTCAACCTTGTGTTCTGTGCAACAGCAGCAACCATCGTATCAGGAGCCATGGCAGAGAGAACCAAGTTCTCAGCTTATTGTATATACTCAGCGATCATCTCATTTGTCATCTATCCAATCGAGGCTCACTGGATCTGGGGCGGCGGCTGGCTTGTTGATATGGGATTCCACGATTTCGCCGGTTCATGTGCCATCCACATGGTAGGTGGTATCTCAGCCCTTATCGGTGCCGCATTACTTGGACCTCGTATCGGAAAGTTCAAGAAAAATGAGGCTGGAAAGGTTACTAAGGTTCACACATTCCCAGGTCACAACCTTCCTCTCGGAGCCCTCGGTGTATTCATCCTGTGGTTCGGATGGTATGGATTCAACGGTGCAGCAGCAACATCAGTTGAGCAGCTCGGAACGATTTTCCTCACAACCACTATCGCACCTGCACTTGCAACAGTTTCATGTATGATATTCACATGGATCAAATATGGCAAGCCTGATGTGTCAATGTGTCTGAACGCCTCACTCGCAGGTCTTGTTGCCATCACAGCTCCTTGTGATACAGTCGATGCTTTCGGCGCAGCTATCATCGGTATCGTTGCCGGACTTCTCGTAGTATTCGGAGTATGGCTCTGTGACCACGCATTACATGTTGATGATCCTGTCGGTGCCGTAGCCGTTCACGGTGTAAATGGTATCTGGGGAACCATCGCAGTTGGTCTTTTCTCAACAACATCTGTTCCAGGAAACGATACAATAACCGGTCTGTTCTACGGCGGTGGTGTTCACTCACTCCTCATCCAGTTACTTGGAGTTGTATCAGTTGCAGCATGGACAGCAGTTACCATCACTATCGTATTCCTGATCATCAAGAAGACCATCGGACTCAGAGTTTCTGAGGAGGAAGAGATCAAGGGTCTTGATCCTACAGAGCACGGTCTTCCTACAGCATACGCTGACTTTGTTACAACAAAATAATATCTGTCAACTAACACGAATTTAATCTAGTTAGTCACATATAAAAACCGTGATATGAAATCAAATGTAATCTTTCATATCACGGTTTTATTTAATATTTTATATAACTTTTAGTGTTTTTTCTAATTGCTTTTTTCCATATAATTTCTCAGTATATCACTGTATTCTTCCTGATGCTTAAACATATATACACAATGTCCATAACCTTTTCTGACGGTTATCTCCGATCCAGGATAAAATTTATTTATAAGTTTCCTGCATACTATATGTGAGTCTTTGCTTCCGAACTCAAAAAACAGCCTTCTCTGCACATCCTCCGGAAGAAGACACTGCTCATATTTGAAGTCATTACAGGTGTGAACCATACACTCAAGAGCCTTCTTATCTGTCCTTCTCATGGCACCAGCCAGTTTGTCTGCCACGCCATCGTCCACAGACACAGAGGAATACATCTTATATATTGCATCTGGGTGTTTCTGCATACCTCCCATCATTGCGCGGAACATCCATTCCACACCCTTCATCCTTGTGAGTGCTGCCCCCTCCATAACCGAACATTTCACAGAGAGCCACGGACTATCTGCCACAAGATACATAGCCACAACACATCCCATAGATGCCGAAAACACGAGATCAAGGCTATTTATATCGTGATCGGCAAGCCATTTGCCTATCTGTATCGCATCAGATTCCGCCCCTATAAAACTACCCATATCATCGCCGTGTCCCGTAAGATCCGGAGCAATTATATGATAGCTGTTTCGCATTTTCTCCACATACGGCAGCATCATCTCATGACACATCCACATGCCGTGTATGAGTAATATATGCGGTTTATTCCTGTCTCCATATTCGTGTATTGTCATACCATGTTATCTCCTGTGTATAGTATTTGTTGGATTATACTCTGGCCGGGGGGTTAGCGTTATCTAACCTCAATTATTTTAGCACAACCACCATACACTATACAACACCGGATTAAGGAATTTTCTATTTAGCAGTGCCATTCGCATTTCACTTGTAGAACGCACAACGGGGCACCCGGTCAATACATGACCGGGTGCCCCGTCTCAAAACAAACATCTATAGATTAAAGACTGTAAGAACCTGATTCTCCATCAGCTGTATAATATACCATGCCTGTTTCTGGCTGGTAATATACGTTCAATTCCTTAACTGTCTTATTGCCAAGAGCTTCCTTTGCCTTGTCAACGATTGCTGACATCTCTATCTGTCCACCAGCGAACTCTACAAATACCTTCTCAGCTGTCTTAACTGGAGCTGCCTTCTTTGCAGGTGCCTTCTTTGCTGGAGCTGCCTTCTTTGCAGGTGCTGCCTTAACCTCAGCTGCCTTTGGCTCTTCCTTCTTTACTTCTTCTTTCTTTACTGGAGCCTTAGCTGGAGCTGCCTTTGCTGCTGTAGCTGCTGTCTTCTTAGCTGCTTCCTCTTTCTTAGCTGCCTCAACCTTAGCAAGTGCTGCTGCAGGTGTTGCCTTTGTTACCTTCTTTGTCTCATCTGCCTTCTTTGCTGTAGCCATGATTTTTTCCTCCCAAATAAAAAAGTATCTATATAATCTTATGTACTTATTTTCAAGCTAGGTTGAGTTTACTCCATTTTTATTCTTTTTTCAATATAACCAAATTCTTTTCTCCCTTTTGTAGTGTTTTGAGAATTGATTTTCGGCAAACCGCAACACATTATACAAAAAAGCGATCACTGATTATTATAAATCCGTGACCGCTTTTGTTATTTTGCACAAATACTTACACTAATTAGTAAGAATATTAACCACTTCACTCAAATTCATTCCATTGGATGCCTTCAAAAGTACGATATCTTCCGGTTTCATCAGAGCCATAAGATATATTGCAATCTCTTCCGTATCGGTAAATGACACTGTCTTAGCATACTTCGTATCACATTCATCAAGAGCCTCTTTTATCTTCTGAGCATGTTCTCCTATGACGATCACCTCATCTATCTTCTTATCTCTCAGATACTCGCCCACTTCATAGTGATACTCATCACTCTTTTCACCAAGCTCAAGCATATCACCAAGCACGATATATTTCTTGCCCTCACACTTCATATCACAGAGCACATCAGTACTTGCCTTCATCGAGTCTGGACTTGCATTGTATGTGTCATCTATGATCGTATATTTGCCTGGGAGCTTGATAACCTTCTGTCTGAGTCCTCTAAAGTTCTCAAAGGCCTTTGACGATTTCTCATATGGCACTCCGAGCTGGTGTGACACTGCCATGGCTACAAGGGAGTTTCGGACATTGTGAAGTCCCATTACTCCTACCTTTACTGTAACTACATCATCTCCGTGTACCATATCGTATACAGAGTAGCCATCCTCCATACGGATATTTGTTGCTCTGAAATCCATTCCTTCGCCGCAGCCATATGTATATACCTTGCAAGGTATCTCATCCTTTACAGCATACAGCATTGGATCATCTCCGTTGATATACAGCGTTCCATTCTCACCCATACCCTTGATTATGCTGAGTTTTTCCTTGCGTGTATTCTCAAGAGAACCCATGTACTCTATATGTGCAACGCCTATAGTCGTCACCACACATATATCTGGCTGCGCAATATCAGTCAGGATATCCATCTCACCAGGTTCTCCTATTCCAAGTTCGAGTACCGCTGCATCATATTCGTCCGTCATTCTTGATACGGTGATCGGCTCACCGTACACTGAATTGTAATTGCCCTCAGTGTGGAAACACTTCATTCCTGTGCTGACCGCCGCAGTGATCATCTCCCTGGTCGTTGTCTTACCCACACTTCCCGTGACTGCAACGACCGGCATATCATATCTGTTTCTTATATACTTTCCAATTGCCTGAAGGGCTTTCACTGTATCGTCAACGCGTATATATGCCTTATCAGACACAACTATATTGTCATGCTCAGATGTGAGCGTAGCCGCTGCTACCTGGAGGGCTGACTCTATGAATCTATGTCCATCCGTCCTTGAACCTATGATCGGCACGAACAGATCTCCCTCTTTTGCTTCCTTTGAATTGATACAGATATCTGTGAGTACAGTATTCTCATCTCCACACAGCAAGACTCCACCGGTGGCTTCCAATATATTCTTTACAGTTATATCTACCATCATTATCCCCTTTTTTATTCTCAGCGTGATTTCACACCATAGTTCGAGCAGACGCATCGATTGCGATCCACAGCATCTGCAGCATCGTAAGAAGGCTGCCTCCCCACGATATTGCCCATTATATCACTGTATATTATTTTTGTACATTAATTATCATTATTTTTATCCTTCCAGAAATCAGCCAGCTTGGCATCCACATTCCTTCTGTTACAGATTTCATAGTCACTCCACTCCACCGGGAACAGGTCACTATATCTTCTCGTTGCAAATCTCTCATCAAGCAGAAGGATCACCCCCTGATCATCCTCAGTTCTTATCACTCTGCCCGCAGCCTGAAATACCTTGTTTATCCCCGGATATTGATAAGCATATCTGAATCCGTCACTATCTGTCCGCAGATCATCGGTCCCATCCCTGCGGTCAAAATAGTCCATCATGAGTTTCCTCTCTGTACACACCTGCGGAAGTCCCGGACCTACCACTATAGCTCCCACCAGCTTTTCTCCTGTCAGGTCTATCCCCTCAGAAAATATCCCTCCCATTATGCAAAATGCCAGTACATTCTGTTCTGTCTCAAATGTGCGGAGAAACTCTTCTCTATCCGTCTCATCCATATACGGGGTCTGCGCTATCACCCTAACCTGATGAAGTGTCTCCATATCTGCCGCCAATGCAAGCACACGTTCAAGCATAGCATACGATGGGAAGAACACCATGTAATTACCTTTCTTCGCACTCACAATACTCTCGATATAGCTGTATATATTTCCGTACTGTTCATCGGTTCTCCTCGTATATCTGGTTGTAACATCATTTGCTATGAGTATCCTGCGGTTCTCCTGTGCAAATGGCGACCTGATGTATATAGCCTGATCATCAGGGCAGTCTGACAACATCTCCATGTAATATCTGATCGGAAGTATGGTGGCAGAAAAGAACACTGACGCAAGCCCCTTGTCAAGACATGTGCTTATATTCACAGCAGGCTTTACACAGTACAACTTTACCATAAACCGTCCGTCTGGAAGTATCTCATCATATATTACATAGTTCTCATCTATCATCTCAGCAATGTTGAGAAACGATGTAAGATTGAAATAAAAGTTCAACACCTCACTTCTCTCCGGTATCTGTGTGTGTTCCTCAAGGAAAACTGACAGAGCGTCATGCAGCCCCAGCAGCTTTAAATGCAGCCCTGCAATGTCTGACAGAACAGCATATCCATCATTTGGCACCTCTTTTTTTAACGCAAGCAGCTCCCTGTTGCAGCTGCCAAGATATTTCGAAAGCCTACCACCATATTTAGCCGTAAGCTTTCTCAGTTCCAGAAAATCCTCCTTTATGAGCTGAGCACTGTACATAGATGATGCCCTGTCAACCAGATTGTGAGCCTCATCTACAAGAAATACATAGTTTCCAGGTACATTTCCCTCGCCGGCAAAAAATCTTTTGAGGCTCGCCCTAGGATCAAAGACATAGTTGTAATCACATATCACCGCATCTGCAAACAGACTGGCATCCAGACTAAGTTCAAAAGGACATACCCGGTATTGCTGAGCGTATCGTCTTACCACCTCACGATCGATCACACTCTCATTTGCCACAAGCTCATACAAAGCCTCATTCACCCTGTCGAAATGCCCATGCGCAAATGGACAGAGTGCCGGACTACAGTCCATCTCATCCTGGAGACATATCTTCTCCTTTGCAGTGAGTATTACGGTCTTAAACTCCAGTCCTCGGTCCATGAGCATCTGTATTGCCCCTCTGGCAACTGTATGTGCAATAGTCTTTGCCGTCAGGTAGAAAATCTTATCCACTTTTCCCTGAACAAATGATTTGACTGTCGGATATATCGCTGCCATGGTTTTGCCTATTCCCGTTGGTGCCTGGACATACAGATGCCTGTTTTCCTCTATCGCCTTATAGACATAGAATGCCATCTCCTTCTGTCCCTTTCGGTATTCAAATGGAAATTCCATGTCAGATATGGTTGTATTCCGAACATTCTTGTGGGTCTCCACCAGATCAAGCCATCTAACCAACTTATCCAGCATATACTCAAACCATTCATGCAAATATGAAAATGCATAGTTTCTGCGGAAAAATTTCTCTTTCTCACTCTCCATATTTACATAACTTATCCTGACATCCATTTCACTATAATGCTTTTCTCTGGCATATATATATGCATAACACATAGCCTGAGCTACATGGACCCTGAGAGGGGCATCCACATCATCCAGATTCCTGTAAATACCCTTGATCTCGTCGATCATTATTTCTCCATCGCCAAAATCGACCTCATATCCCCGTACCATATCTTGAACATGCCCCGGATCATCCGTTGACGTCTGCCTATCTGCCCATTCATCTTTCGCATTGCCGGATATTTTATTTTTCTCAGAAACGCCATCCCTGAGTCTGTCTATGATTCCGTCCGCCCTGCCCTCAACAGTTATGGTGTGACTGCCTCGCTCCGATGTTATTTTCAGTGCAACCTCAGAATCATAATAGGACCCTGCCCGTTTTTGGAGCTTTCTGTGAATCCGGCTCCCCGCATTCATCGCCTCCACAGGCAGAGTCCCACTACTGCTATCACTTATGTCACCGCTGCGGAATATGAATTCCACCAGACTCCTAACTGATATTCTTATATTCATTATCTGTCCCTGTATAAACTATCTCTCATATACTATCTTCTCAGCAAGATCATCAGCTGTCTTCTTGTCGATCATGACCTCTACGATCTTGAGTGCAAAATCTATGGCTGTTCCCACGCCTCTGCTGGTTATGACATTGCCATCAACGACAACCGGATCCATTCTGTGTTCCTTAGCCATGAGTTGTCCCTCACATCCCGGATAACATGTAGCTGTCTTGTCAGCAAGCACGCCAAATGCTCCGAGAGCTGTAGGTCCTGCACATATAGCCGCAACGTATGCTCCCCTATCGTTCTGTTTTTTAACAAGAGCCTCGACCTTTGGATTTGCCTTGAGGTTTGGAACCCCAGGTATTCCTCCAGGAAGTATGACTATATCACACTCATCACTGATCTCGGACATTTTCTCGTCCATTTTTACACATATACCGTGTGCACCTGTCACTGTATCGGCATCATCTGCCGCCACCATAGAACACTCCATTCCCGATCTTCTCAGTATATCCACCACTGTGAGTGCCTCAACCTCCTCATATCCGGTTGCAAATAATATTCTTGCCTTCATGATCCGTTCCTCCTTTTGATCTCCTATTATCTATATGCATTCTCAATAAACTTCTCTATATCACTCTCATCCATACCGCTGAGTGCGCTGTTCTGATATACGCCCTCACCTGTGACATCTCTGAAAAACCAATTTGGTGCAGCAAATGTCCGCGCGATCTCCTCCGATGGGAACTCTACCTCAGCATATATAAGCCCTTGAAATCTTCCATGAAAAACATCCAGCTCTATCTTTAGCTGTTCGTCAGTCGACCGGTCTCCGCAGCCGCCATCCGTATCCGTAACAGGAATTATATATCTGTCCTTTTCTATCACATTTCCCTCGGCCTTTGACCTCAGATTATTATACTCCTCCTCGTCCAGTTCCATCTCAAACTCCTGTCTCGACAACAATCCCTTCGACTTCACTGTGAGTATTCTCGTATCGTCACTTCTCCGTATCCTTATGACCGGTCTCGTTGACACATATAGCTGCTCCATATGCTTTACCTGATACCCTGCAAGCTCAAACGGTATATCCGCCACAAGAAATTTTCTCTCTATCTCCATATCCTATCCACCTCTTTTAGATGCGATTTATATTTATCAGAATATATCCCCTGGAGGTATATCTCCACTCACATGCGCCATGATCGCCCTGTTCATAAACACCATGGATATTATCATAGCTGCCATCCACATAAAGAACGAAGGTATCATATAATCCACTGCATTATTCACCGACATTATGAGCATGGCAAGAGTCTGTGCATATACACATATCGTAAATACCTTTCCATATGAAAGCCGGGCGTTCAGATTTTTTGCAAATGTATTTCCAACTATGCTGAACAACAATGCCAGGAGCAGCTGCCTGCCCGCACAGCCTATCATCACAAATATGAACATAATGATTATATACATATAAAACAGTGGTGCGCATGATGCCAGAGAATCATTGTTAAATCCGTCAGGGAGCAGGAAATACTTTATAGGAGTCACCATGTATTCATATCCCTTTCCGCCGGTAACTATTCCTATGGTGACATTTTCACTGCCAATTGCCACATATGCTCCATCAGTATCCATATCATCCAGATCAACGTCGGCATTATCTGTATTTATATACAGATTCCCATTTCCAACTGCGATCTGTATGTCTCTCTCTATGCTCAACCTGCCATCCTCGTAAGTGAATGCGGGCATCACATTTTCTGCAAGATTTCTGAATCCTCCAACCTTGCTCACCCAGAATATTGCATCTATGCCAAACTCAATAAAGGCAAGCAGAAACGAAAGTATGACTACAAACCATACAAGCCGGCCGGTCTTCAGTTTTGTGAGATGCTTGTAATTCTTTGGGCTGCTGACTGCTATGGACAGCTGGTCTATCAGTGTAACCTTCTTGTACTCTTCCTGTTCTTCCATCAATCTCTAATCTCCTAAATCTCTTAATCTATATGATCCCCAGCTTAACCATGGCATTGTATATTCCATCGTTCTCCGCATCGTCCGTGACCATCATGACCTGCTTTTTGAGTTCCTCCGGACCTTTCATCATGATTATACTGTTCGGACAATATAATAACATAGGTGCGTCATTGTTGCCATCACCAAATGCATAAGCATTCTCAAGCGGTATACCAAAATAATCGAGCAGATACTGTATTCCCGTAGCCTTGCTGAATCCCTTAGGCACGATCTCACAGAAATCGCTGCCTCTGTCTATATAGTCAAATTGTTTCGAAACATAGTCCCGAAATTCCAGAACCTTATTGTTGTCATCGGGAATCCAACAACAGAACTTATCAAATTCAAAATCATCTGAATCGACATTCTCCCCCACAAATATACCATTTGCGCGAAAATATCTCACCATCTCGGCAAGGAGCTCATTGTCCATCTTCTGTCTATCCACATACACCTTGTCCCGGTGCTCATACATTCCATACATGTCATATCTTCGACACGCATATGCAATATCCCTGCACACATCCTTGCTGACATCATTGTGAAACAGTTCTCTTCCATCATAGTATATCGAAGTTCCACATCCACACACAAACCCATCAAATCCGGCAGACTTTATCTCCTCCGTTACATTGCAGTACACTCTTCCCGTGTTTATAAACACCAGATGTCCATTTGCTCTTGCCAGAGCAAGGGCGCGCCTTGCACTCTCAGGGAAGTACCTCCGCCCGTCCTCGGTTATAAGTGTTCCATCTATATCAAAGAATAGTATCTTCCTGTCTGTGTTCTTCATATATTATATCCATCCTGTCATATATTTACAGGCACATGTATTATAACTACACGTGCCTGTGTCCATTCTGTATACATTAAATTTTGTATATCACATCATATCATCATTATTTACAGCTGTTTCATGAGGTCGATCATCTCAAGCGCTCCCATAGCACAGTCATATCCCTTATTTCCAGCCTTTGTTCCTGCGCGCTCGATAGCCTGCTCTATGTTCTCTGTTGTCACGACACCAAACATTACAGGTACGCCTGTCTCAAGAGACACTGATGCAACACCCTTTGATACCTCGTTACACACATAGTCATAATGGCTTGTAGCACCACGGATAACTGCACCAAGGCAGATAACTGCGTCATACTTTCCGCTTGCAGCCATCTTCTTTGCTACTACAGGTATCTCGAATGCACCTGGAACCCATGCAACTGTGATATCATCTGCATTCACATCGTGACGGAGGAGAGCATCCTCTGCTCCGCTCACAAGCTTAGAGACAATAAACTCATTGAACCTTGCCGCAACTATACCTATCTTTGCTCCATTTGCTACTAACTTTCCTTCTAACTTATTCATCTGATTTTTTCCTCCTTATAAAAAGTTAAACTTCATTTAACATATGACCCATTTTCTCTTTCTTTGTCTTGAGATAAAATGCGTCGAACTTTGTTGGCTCTATCTCTATCGGAACTCTCTCCACTATCTCAAGATTGTATCCTGCAAGGCCGTATACCTTGAGCGGGTTGTTGGTGAGAAGTCTGATCTGCCTTATTCCAAGATCCACAAGTATCTGTGTTCCTATGGTGTAATCTCTTGCGTCATCAGGGAAACCTAGCTTGAGATTTGCCTCAACCGTATCAAGTCCCTGATCCTGAAGGGCATATGCGCGGATCTTGTTGATAAGACCTATTCCTCTTCCCTCCTGTCTCATATACAGGAGAACTCCTCTTCCTTCCTTCGCTATGGCCTTCATCGCCGAGTCAAGCTGCTGTCCACAGTCACACTTCTGCGAACCGAAACAGTCTCCTGTGAGACATTCGCTGTGTACACGGCAGAGAACTGGCTTGCCATCCGCTATGTCGCCCATCGTGAGCGCCACATGATGCTCACCGTTCAACTTGTTGATGTATCCACAGATCGTGAACTCACCATACTTTGTAGGCAGTTTTGCCTTTGCCACGCACTCCACAAATACTTCGTGCTCTTTTCTGTACTGAACGAGTCTCTCTATTGTGGAAATCTTAAGGCCGTGAACCTTTGCAAACTCCACAAGGTCGTCTTTTCTCGCCATGGTTCCGTCATCCTTCATGATCTCACAACACAGTCCGCAAGGCTTAAGTCCAGCTATCTTCATGAGATCAACTGTCGCCTCAGTGTGACCATTTCTCTCTATAACACCGCCTGCGACAGCCTGAAGTGGGAACATATGTCCCGGTCTTCTGAAGTCATCCGGCTTTGCATCCTCATCCACAAATTTTCTCGCTGTGTAGCCTCTCTCCTCAGCCGAGATTCCTGTGGTGGTATCCACATGATCGACCGACACGGAAAATGCTGTACAGTGATTGTCTGTGTTCGTTATGCACATCTGCGGAAGGTTTAATTTGTCTGCATACGATGCATCCATCGGCATACATATGAGACCTCTCGCCCACTTTGCCATGAAGTTGACATTCTCTGTTGTGGCAAATTCTGCTGCACAGATCACATCACCCTCGTTCTCTCTGTCCTCATTGTCAAGCATTACAACCGGCTTTCCTGCCGCTAGATCTGCTGCGATCTCCTCTATCGAGTTGAATTCAAAACTCATCACTCTACCTCCTATAAAAATCCATTTTCTGCCAGGAAATTCATATCAAGTCCTGATCTATCTGAAACTTTCGTATCTCCGCCACCATCTTTGTACGGAGTCAAAAGTTTTTCTACATATTTGCCCACCACATCATTTTCAAGATTCACAACTTTGCCAGGCTTTCCATCCAGCAGTGTTGTCTCCCCGGCTGTGTGCGGGATGATGGACACCTTAAAGCATGTATCATCCACATATGCTACTGTAAGGCTTATCCCATCTATCGCTATTGAACCCTTCTCTATGATATATCTGAGTATCTTTGGAGAACAATCTATCGTCACCCAGACCGCATTGTCCTCCCTCTTGAGTTCCCGGATTGTTCCGGTTCCGTCTATATGACCGGACACTATATGTCCGCCAAATCTTCCGCCGGCAGCCATCGCCCGCTCAAGATTTACTCTGCTGCCACCAGTCAGCTGACCAAGGCCGCTTCTTCTCAGCGTCTCCGGCATGACATCCGCCGTGAATATATTTCCAGATATGCTGGTCGCCGTAAGACATACACCATTTACTGCAATGCTGTCGCCCACCTGACTTCCCTGAAGGACTTTGTCCGCCTGCACCGTTATGCTACAGGAGCTGGCGCCTTTGTCTATTTTCTTTATAGTTCCTATCTCTTCTACTATTCCTGTGAACATGTACGACCTCTTTTCTCTAACTTCTTGTATCTGAGCATCACATCTTCACCAAACCTTCTAACCTCGGCAAGTCTGAACATGTGCGCATCAGCTGGTGTATCCACGCCTGTTCCAGACACAGGACTGAACTTTCCCTCACCGCCAAATATCTTTGGAGCAATAAATACACACGCCTCGTCCACAAGGTCATCTGACACCATGCTGTAGTTGAGTTCTCCGCCTCCCTCCAGCAGTATTCCGTCTATACCTTTCTCGCCAAGTATCGTCATAAGCTGCCTGAGATCCACATGACCGTCTGTGCTGTCTGTCTCTATGATGCTGATCCCCTTTGCTCTGAGTCTTTCACATTTTGCTGTATCAGACGCGCCTTCTGCCGTGGTTGCAACCACCGTCTCTATATTCACGGCTGTCTTTACTATCTGTGAATCCTCCGGGATCCTGAGCTTACTGTCACATATTATCCTTATTGGATTCCTTATATTGTCATTATCCCGAACCGCATCATCTTCTATTCGACATGTGAGCATCGGATCATCCGCAAGCACGGTTCCTACCCCTGCCATTATACCTTTATGCCTGTTCCTAAGCTCCATCACCCATGCCCTTGACGCCGCACCTGTTATCCATTTGCTGGCACCTGTATGGGTTGCTATCCTTCCATCCATGGTCATGGCGTACTTCATAGTCACATACGGTTTCTTACCCACTATATACTTGAAGAATATATCATTTATCGCATCACACTCATCCTTAAGGCAATGTGTATATACCTCTATTCCGGCATCCCGGAGCCTTTTAAATCCCTTTCCTGCCACCATGGCATTGGGATCATCAGACCCGCAGTACACCTTTCTGATCTTGTGTTCTATGATCGCATCAACACATGGCGGCTGCTTTCCAAAATGGCAACACGGCTCAAGTGTCACATACATGACAGCGCCCTCTGCATCCGCCTGATCTGCCAGACTGGCAAATGCCGCCCGCTCCGCATGCAGCTCACCGTATCTCACATGATATCCCTCTCCTATGATCCGTCCGTCCTTAACTATGACCGCTCCCACCAGGGGATTGGGATTCACCGCACCGGTTCCTCTTTTTGCAAGCTCTATAGCGCGCCTCATGTACGCCGGATCAAACTCATCATCTATCTGATCATCTAATATCTGATCATTCACCATCTGCTCACCTTCCTACACCTAGATTGGCTCATGTCCGCGACTGTTCATCGCACAAAAAAACCTCGAAGAATTCTCCGAGGTCTTTTTGCATCAAATGCTCTGATCATACTGTCACATAACGACACGTATGAGAATCAGATCACTGATACTTTTCTGAATATATAATACTTCTCTCATCCAGACTATACTGTCGGTTCCGGAATCACACCGGATCATGCCATACGGCTCACGGACTCAGGGGAACATCCCCAACACCGTCGGTGGAGAATTGCACTCACCCCCGAAGATCTTTCATCATATTTAATTGTTGTCGAGCCAAGCTTTTTAAAACGCTTATATTGTATTCCATATGTACACGGATTGCAATAGTTTTTTAAAGCTGTGAATTAAACAGACTCTTTATCTTGTAGATTATATCGTCACTGTCTGCATTTATCGATGCAGCCTCGTTTATTCCAGACAGCTTTGCAAGCTCTCCTGTATCTGCATCATCACCGTATCCTATGGTATAAACCGGTATTCCAGTTGTCCTGAGCGCACTTGTTATCTCGTCCATTGAAAATCCAATGTTTGCATATCCATCGCTGAGAAGAAACAGCATACATTTTGCATCCGGATGATCTTTCTTGGCATCGTTTATCATATTCATCGCAACCACGACAGCATCGTATGAGGCTGTTCCGCCCGATGCGATCAGATTATTGACTGCCCCCTGAAAATATGATCTCTGATTGAGGTCAAACTGAGCTATCGGAACCTCAATTGTTACGGAACTTGAATAACTTACCATTCCCACATAATTATTGTCATTTATGTACTGCGCTCCATTTGTCAGACTGTTCTTAAGCTGATTCATAGGTGCTCCATCCATAGAACCACTGCAATCTGCCACGAACACTGCTATTATGTCTTTGCCATTGTCCTTGGTCTTCTTGTATGTCTTAAGTCCCTGTGCGACCTGTGCACCTGAAAACTCCTCTGCAGATACATAATCATCGTTTGCATTAAATCCCTTCTGAGTTGCTATCTTCTGCATATCATCACTCTTGCAGTAATCAACCACAAGCTTCACAGCCTCCAGCTCCGCATCTGTCTTTTCCGCCTTATTGCATATATATAATGGATTGTCATGTCTCACGCCAAATGCTATAAAATCGTACATGGATGTGAGATTCTTATCATTTATATAAGCCTGATACTCTGAGAGCATGGCATCCAGAGTTCCATTTGACGCGCTGTCTCTCATCTGCTGTGTCGTATATGCAACGTAAGGTATGTTGGCATTAAACTTTGTAAAATTGTCATCACCGTTCTGGAGAAGCGTGAGCAGAAGATTTAATCCCGTTGCACTCGTCTGTGGATTAGTATATCCCATTGTTATGCTGTTGTCCTGAACTGCCTTTATGACATCATCCGCTGTGGAGTAACCACTGTCCTTCTTGACAAGTATTCCGGCCGTATTTCCCACAAGCCTGTCCGCATACAATTCCAGGCTGCCACCGTTTGATATTGCATACTCGCCAAATAAAGTATTGCTAGGCGTGTAGAGATCCGGCAGATATTTACCTGATATGATATAATCAGCGGCTGTTCCAGATGGAACTGAACGTACACTCATGGAAACTGACTTTCCGTCAGCAGTCTTCAAATTTGAAGAATTGAACGAATCTGCCACATCTATAAGCCATGAATCGTTATCATTGCCAGCCTTCTCCCCGGATGTAAATATCTCTATATCGATATCCCCTCTGCCCTCTACCGCCAGAGGATACTTGTCTATCTCAGGAAGTTCCTCATAGAGATCCGGCGTATCCAAAGTGACTGTTCCCTTGACTGGGGTAGCCTGGTTCACATCCAGCTCACCGTAAAGCTCATCAAGTGTCATATCCTTCTTTGGGGATGTCCAATCATCTCCACCAGATGATATGTTTCCCGCTCTCTTGACAACCACACCGATGATAACCGCCACCATGACGCATATCATCAACACTCCAACTGCTACTATCCCTTTTGTCCTCTTATCCATTTCTTCCTCCTTTTCCTCTAATGCATTTCCTGCCTGCCAGCATCCTGTCTCATACTGTTCATACATTCTATGACATCATCCACATATTTCATGTCCAAAGTGCTTAGATTGGTATCTATATCTACCATCTTCTCAACCAGTATGTTAAACTTTCTGACCAGCTCATCCCCCTGTCTGCACAGGTTATCCAGATATACAGGCTGTGGTCTGGTATAGTAATCATACGTCTGTATGAATCCTATGGCACTGTCCATATTGCTCTGTGCCTGCTCTTTTATATCCTCATACAGATTTCTTACACCACTGCCTTCCTCCACATTCTCCTGAAAATATTCCTCCCTGGACATTATACTCTCATACTGTCTGTTGAGCCGTTCTATCTGTGCATCAAACAGATGCCCTTTTGCACTGTCCTTAAGCTTTTCAGTTGAACGTCTTCCCTTCAGTATATGTACATTCGCTGCTATGGTGAAGACCAGCCATATTACGCTCAGCAATACACCTATCGCGATGCCGGCTATGCTGTCCGCAAGCACGAACATCACTATAACCAGTCCAAACATAATCAGACTGACGATATTAACTGCAACCAATCCCATCTGTTACTCCTCCTAACTTATTTTGAGTTTGAGCACACGTCTTGCAGCATCTGACACTGTAAGCCCCGAGAAATCTGCAAATTCTTTCTTTGCATTTCTTATGAGCATAACCGCAAATTCCTTGTCCGCCGCCTCTGCGCTGAACAGCAATTCATGATAATCGACCGGCTCATCATCGCATATCCTCTGTGCAACAGCCTGTGGAACAACCACAAATGTCAGGGACGAATGTGTCTTGTCCGCTATGTATACCTCTGCCTTGTCGACAAACTTTACAAACTCATCAGCCTGCATATCAAAGCCAGCACTCACAAGACAACCGTATATATTCTCTCTGTCCTCAACCAGACTTTCTATATACAGATACCCTCTCATGAGCAAAAGTCCCATAAGTCCATCTGATATGTTGAAATCCAGAATACATCCATATCCAGCTCCGCCATCCGTGAGTACACGTAACACACAATCAGCCACTGCCTCATCACTGAGTCCGCTGTATTTATATGCCTGCTCCACTCCGTCCTGTGATATGAGTACAGTCTCTATGTTGCCTCGCTGAGTCTTTATCTTTCTGATGTTCTCCACTGGATTTGCTGATATCTTAAAAGCTCTGAGAGCCTTTATCGTATCATCGATACCCTTTTTGCCCGAAAACGAAGTCTCAAATCGCCGAGTGCCGTCAGGCGATATCACATCTCGGTACACCCTCTTAACCGATATGTTGTTTCTCTTCATTATAGCCAAAATAAAATCGATATTGTTCTTCTGTCCGGACAGATACATCAACAGCTCAGATCTGAGTTTTCCTCTATAGTCAAACTCATATCCCGTGTTCATTATGTCATTTCCCGAATACCATCTCTTCTCAAGATACTGGTAATTCTCAGGATCCCTGAGTCTGTCTAATGCACTGTTCTTAAGGCTCTCCACCTCATCCTGATTCGTGCCGAGTTCTGCCGCTATCTCCGAAACACTCCGCTTATCATGTCCATATCCATACAGATCACTTATAACCGTTCTCTCTTTATAGTTAAGCTTGCATATAAGCTCATCGAACATCCTCCGGCACATTCCATCCTGTGAATATGATAAAGTGTCCGCCTGAACTCCAAACACAGAACTGTACAGCGCCTCATACGGGCTTATTACATCGAGAAAATATTTATTTTTTTCCTTTCTTATCACAAATGCCCTGTGTATAATAACCCTCTCCAATCCATGACCATCTCACCCACAAAAAGCCCATTGTCATATAAATCAGATATGATGGACATATCTTTTCCTTATATCCGATTTTATTATTTCCATTATACATGTTTTGTGAAAAATTAAAAACATGAAAGTGCGAGGATAAAGTATTTTATAATTTTGTTAAGTGCATATACCCCTGCCAATGCACTTATGCTATACTATAATGAATGTCGAGTGCATCAGACATCGTTATATGTAACGGAGGTTTCTACATGATAAAGTTTTTGCCGGATGAATATTATTCATCTACATACAAAATAGATTTCAAGAAATACTATGATATGGGGTACAGAGGTATCCTATTTGACATAGACAACACCCTTGTGCGCCACAACGAGCCGGCAACATCCCGGGCAATACAACTCATGGAACAACTGAAATCCATAGGTTTCAAAGTCTGCCTGGTCTCCAACAACAAAGAACCGAGGGTTGCTGCATTCAACAAGAAGATGAAAGTAAACTATATATACAAAGCAGGAAAGCCATCAAAGAAAGGTTATCTGCGCGCCATGAAAGAGATCAACTGTACGATCGACAACACCCTGGCGGTGGGTGATCAGATATACACGGACATTATCGGCAGTGCAAGTCTCGGCATACACACCATACTAGTAAAACCAATAGATACCAACCATGAAGAGATTCAGATAACCCTGAAGAGGATCATTGAAAAGCCTTTTATATTCTACTTTAAAAAGAAACACGGTATGGTGAGGTAAATGCATTTTCAGAATATATAATTAAAAATGGGCTGACGCCCTAACTACATCAAGCCGCTAGAGCGTCAGCCCATTTTGTATGTTATATCACTAAACCATCTTCTACATTAGTCGTTATAAACTTTCTTGAACTCAGTGTAACCCTCTGCCTCGAGCATACCTATCTGCTGTTTCATATTCTTTCTCATCATCTGAATAGTCACAGTCTTGCCTGCCTGACGGAGTTCCTTTGCCTCCTTGAATATCTCAAGTTTCTTATCCAGAGCTACATCCTTGTGAATGAGGATAGCCACATTGTCAGCATCTATCTTATAGCCATTCTCCAGCTTATCCTTAAGTATGGTGATGATTCGTTCAAATCCGATCGAGAATCCTGTAGCAGGAACATCCTGTCCACAGAAATTGCCAACCATCTTGTCGTACCTTCCACCACCTGCTATGGAGAAATTGTAGTCATCTATAGTAACCTCAAATATAGGTCCTGTATAATATCCCATTCCTCTTACAAGGGTTGGATCGAATACGATCTTAACTCCATCTGCAACCATGGTCTTTGCACTGGAGATTATCTCGTCCATATTTGAAATAACCTTTGGATCAAGGCAGTCCTCGTTTATATCCTTACAGAAATCTGCGCAGCTCATGTCTCCAAGATTCTTGTATATCTCAAGATACTTGTCAACCATATCTGGATCATATCCATTCTCCGTGAGCTCTGCCCTTATTCCTTCAAGTCCGATCTTGTCATACTTGTCAAGGCTTATAAGTATGGATGATATGTCATCCTCCGCAAATCCTGCATTCTTTGCTGCTCCGCGGAGTATCTGCCTGTCGTTGATGTGGATAGTGAAATCTGTTATTCCAACCTCTGAGAATATCCTCGAGAGCATGTCTGACGTCGCTGCCACAAGCTCGATCTCTGCCAGATTCGTATTGTCACCGAGTATATCTATATCGCACTGTGTGAACATTCTGAATCTACCCTTCTGTGGCTGATCTGCACGGAATACAGGTCCTATCTGAAGTGCCTTAAACGGACTTGGCAACTGTTCCTTGTTATTTGCATAGTATCTTGAGAGTGGAAGTGTCAGATCATATCTGAGTCCACTGTCCGCAAACTCTCCCTTTCCAGCATCTATTGCTCTCTGGAGATCTGCACCTCTCTTCATAACCTTGAAGATAAGTTTCTCATTGTCCCCGCCCTGCTTACTTGTCAGATT
Source organism: Coprococcus sp. (assembly GCA_050874325.1). Lineage (GTDB taxonomy): Bacteria > Bacillota > Clostridia > Lachnospirales > Lachnospiraceae > Coprococcus. The sequence continues at coordinate 111,674 of JBNMKK010000006.1, forward strand.
CTCTATATGTTCCATAACAGGAGTCTCTATCTGTGTAAATCCAAATCTGGAATAACTTGTCTTTATCATTGAAAGCACATGCTCTCTAAGCCTCATATCAGCCGGGAGCTGATCACACATACCTTTTACCGGTGTCTTAATGAATTTTGCCATTTCTAATCCTCCTGATTTATCTTATTTTCAAATCCAACATATTCTAGCATATAGTATTGACTTTTTCCAGTACTAAGTTATCACCACAAACTCATGTATACACTGCTCAAAAACAAAAAAGAACCACCGGAATGGACTTTGATATGCCCCCTGTCAAGTAGACAGGTTAAATATCTAAAATGAGGTGCTGATGAACGACCGTACAAAATGTGCGGTCGTTTTTCTATGCACACCATCTTTCTTTGTATTTCTCTATTCGCCTGTTCTCAGGAATTAAA
>JBNMKK010000007.1:0-107410 GCA_050874325.1 Coprococcus sp.
CTACTGGGATTAAAAAAGACAGATCGATATTGGCTGGTGCATAAAAACGTTTTTGAATCAAAAGAGATTGCCGGAAAGATACGAATCAATATTGCCAGCTTTGAAAAATGGTATGCCAATCAGATTAAATACCATAAAGTTACCGGAGAAGAACCGGGGAAAGAATTGAAATCCTGGTCCTATTCTGTTAAGGAAGTCGCGGATCTGTTGGGTGTTGATGAATATCTTGTTTATGATTTACTCAAGAAAAATCAAATGGAAGCTGTTATTGTCGATTACTGGAAACGAATACCAAAAGAATCTTTTCAGAATTGGTATAAAAGCCAGTCCCGGTATCGAACAAAGGAAGACAGAGAAAAAGACGCTCTTTTGGAAAATGCAACTATTACGATGCCTGAGATGGCACAGCTGCTTGGAACAACCAGAAGTTCAGTATATACAATTCTTGATAATCCGAAGTATAGTCATTTTTTTGAATTCATTGTGATTGCAGAAAAGAAAAGGATCACAAAAGAGAGTTTTCAAAAATTCCTGGAAGGTCAGGACCGTTATAAGCTGGATCCATCGAATGATTATGAAGAACTTGCACAGGAACAGAATATTGCCCTGGCTAATTTCCGGCGGAAGAAATTATCACAAACCGGAATACGAGGAAGCAATGGAAATATAAAATATCTTACTTTTGATGAAGCTTCCTATCTGGCAAAGGTCAGCAGAAGCATGATCAACAAGTGGGCGGATAAAGGGAAGTTCACAGTAATAAAAGTTGGCAGTCGAGTAAGGATCTGTCGGGATGAATTTGAGGACTGGATGGAACAAAGAGATTTGGAAAGGAGCATGCAATAATATGGCATCTATAAGAGAACGAAATGGAAAATTTAATGTAATCTATTCTTATACGAATGAAAAAGGTGAGAGGAAACAGAAGTGGGAAACCTATGAAACGAAAGCCGAAGCAAAGAGAAGAAAAAAAGAAATTGAATATAAAAAAGAGATGGGATCATTTGTCGTCCGTAAATGCAAAACACTGGACGAGCTTATTACAGAATATGTTGCACTTTATGGCAAAGAAAACTGGGCGCTTTCTACATATGAAGGAAATGTCTCTCTTATCAATAACTATATTCTTCCGATCATTGGTGATACGAAACTCTCAGAGATCAATACCAGATTCATCGAAAGATATTATCAGAGTCTTTTGAAGAGACGTGCAGTTATCAATCCATTGAATAAAACCAGTCGAAATGAATTTGTATCTTCCAGTACGGTCAGGGATATTAATAAGCTGCTTAGAAACTGTTTTGAACAGGCAGTGAAATGGGAGTTGATGGAGAAGAATCCTTGCACCCATGCGACTGTACCAAAACATAAATCACAAAAAAGAGACATCTGGACAGCGGATACATTAATGTATGCGCTCAGTGTCTGTGAAGATGAGCGATTAAAGCTTGCAATAAATCTATCCTTTTCATGTTCCTTACGACTTGGTGAGCTGCTTGGTCTTACCTGGGATTGTGTAGATATTTCTCCTGAGGCAATTGAAGAAAACCGTGCATATGTCTTCATCAACAAAGAATCACAGCGTATAAGAAAAGAATCGTTGAATGCATTGGATGGAAAAGATGTGTTGTTGGTATTCCCGACAAATCATAAGAAGAATTCTACGGTCCGTATTCTGAAAACACCAAAGACAGAAAGCAGTGTGCGTAAGATATTCTTACCAAAGAGTGTCGCTAATATGTTGGTAGACTGGAAAGCGGAACAGGATGAAATGAAAGAAATCCTTGGTGATGAATATATGGACTATAACCTGGTTATGGCAAGTACCTTTGGGCTTCCTCTAGGAGATGGAGCAATACGTGGTCCTTTAAAAAAACTGATCGAGGACTATAATCTCCCACCGGTTGTATTTCACAGTTTTCGTCATAGCAGCGTTACTTATAAGCTGAAATTGAATGGTGGAGACATCAAGGCGGTACAGGGTGATTCCGGCCATGCTCAGGTCAATATGGTTACGGATGTGTACTCTCATATTCTGGATGATGACCGAAGGAAAAATGCAGAGCTTTTTGAAGAAGCGTTTTATGAGAAAAAGAATCTGGATCCACAGATGCATGTACAGCAGGAAAATAATAATGCAACTGTTGCTGATGAAGTCGATCCGGAACTTCTGGCAAAAGTGTTGGCAAATCCAGAGATGCGGGCATTGCTCAATTCACTGGCGAAGACGATGAAGTAATTAGTCTATCTCCATCATATCTATTGGAATCTCCATCATTTGATGATGGAATGATGGAGATTCAGTTACAAAAAAGGTTACAGATATTTTTACTGAATAAAATTTGCCAGTCAAAAACGCATGGACAAACCGTCTCGTATGCGTTATATTATTTATAGACAAGAAAATATCTTGTGCTTTCGATAGGAAGTTTAATTGAATACTGTTTACCATGATCGAACGTACGAAGCATGGTGGTCATATAACAGATGTCGATGGTAATATCAAGGCATTCCCCAATTATTAGCTGGAGCAAACAATCAGCTAACTTTCAGAGCTTGACAGAGCTTGACAGAGGGGGTATTCAGAATAACTCGAATTGAATCGGAAACAGTTTTATATAGTATCCCACTTGGGTTTACCTTACCTCAGATTGACAGAGAGTGACAATAGGTTGGAGCTCTCCTAAGCGGAAGGTCGTGGGTTCGAATCCCGCCAGGTGCACTATTTTTCATAAGAGGCAATTTTATTTATATTGGAATAACTTATGAATATACAGATATTTGAATATTGATAATTTTCAAATTTGTCTGTTTTAATACTATATTTTCTAAAGGGACATGACTATGAATTATATTGTTATGGATCTTGAATGGAATCAAAGCTACAATGGTCATATGGGTGAACATCCGCGTATGCCCTTTGAGATTATAGAGATTGGTGCTGTAAAAGTTGATAAGAATCTTAATATTGTTGATGAATATTCAAGTCTTATCAAACCACGAATCTACAAAAAACTCCATTCAAAGATCAGAACAATTCTGAACTATGATGAGAACGACCTGAACCTTGGACGAGGTTTTAAAGAAGTATGTTCAGAATTTCTTGAATGGTGTGGAGATAACTACATATTCTGCACATGGGGTCCTATGGATCTGACAGAACTTCAGACCAATATGGATTTTTATTATATGGACAAACTTCCAAGACCATTAAAGTTCTTGAATCTTCAGAGCATTTATGCCAGTGTTACCAATCATTCAGGTTCAACTCAGATCATGAGCAAGCTTGAAAAAGCTGTAAGTGAAATGAATATTCCAGAAAACGAACCATTTCACACTGCTCTCAATGATGCAAGATACACTGCTCTTGTTATGAAAGAGATGAAAGCTAAGAATATAAATCAGCTTTACAGCTATGATCTCTATATAACACCAAAGGATAAATCTGAGGAGATTGAAGAGTTTCACAATAATCAGTACGAATATATATCCAGAAGTTTTAAGAATAAACACGCTGCTCTCGATGACAGCAAGGTAACAGAGATAAAGTGTTACAAATGTAATAAAAAGGTAAGGACTTATATTGACTGGTTTGCAAACAGCCCTTCATCATACATGTGTGTTGGAAAATGCTGGATGCACGGCTATTTCTGTGGAAAGATAAAATTTAAATCTGCAAATAACAGTTATTATATTCAAAAAACTATCAAACCAATTGATAAAGCAGGAATAGAAACAATAAAACAGAAACAGGAAGATATCCGTGAAAAGAGAAAAGAAAAGAGGCACATGAAGTCCTCTGGTTCTTCTGTATAAAATAAAAAACAGCCTTTAAAAGGCTGTTTTTTATTTTATAGGTTTCTTGGATGCACCTGGTTTTCTTGGATATTTCTTATCTGTGTTACTTATCTTTTTTACAAATACAAAACTTCTCTGATTATCAGTATCAGGTATATTTGTATTAAATATATTCTCTACCTGTCCTCCAAGTATTCTTATTACCTTTTTCCCATCGGACATCTCATCACTCAAAGCGTTTGATTTGTATGGAATAAAATATCCTCCTACCTTTGCAAATGGCAGACACCATTCTGAAAGTGTTGAGAGATTCGCAACTGCCCTGGAAACTACTATGTCATATTTTTCTCTATAAAGAGGATTTCTTCCCCCATCCTCAGCCCTTGCATGAACAGTCTCGACATCCTCAAGTTTTAACTCTTTTATCACTTCATTTAAAAAATTCAATCTTTTGTTAAGTGAATCCATAAGTGTGACCCTGAGTTCTGGGAAAGCTATCTTGAGTGGTATTCCAGGAAATCCAGCACCAGTTCCGACATCTATCAATGATGCTCTTTCGTGAAGATTTTTATATTTGTACAATAAAAGGCTGTCAGCAAAATGCTTTACTATTACTTCATCTTTTTCTGTGATAGCAGTGAGATTCATAAAACTATTCCACTCAACAAGAATTTCATAATACCTTGAAAATTGCTGTAGCTGATACTCACTGAGTTCAAGCCCAAACTGAGTGGTTATGGTGTTAAGTTTATCCATTCGTTATTCTCCTTCAGAAATTTTTCCTTTCATCTTGAGATAAACCAGCAATACAGATATATCTGCCGGTGATACTCCTGATATTCTTGATGCCTGTCCAATATTTTCCGGTCTTATCTTGGAAAGTTTCTGTCTTGCCTCAAGTCGTAGATTTTTTATCTGTTCATAGTCTATATCCTCAGGAAGTTTTCTGCTTTCAAGTTTCTTAAACTTATGTACCTGCTGATTCTGTCGATCTATATATCCCTTGTATTTTATTGTGATATTTATCTGTTCTATGACATCATCTGGAAGATTCTCTCTTCCTTCGTCTATTGCCTCAATGATCTCATATGATAATTCAGGTCTCCTGATAAGTTCTGCAAGAGATGCTGCTGTCTTAAGTCCTGTACTGTTCTTACTTTCAAGGAATTTCTGTATGGTAGAATTTGCTCCAACCATAGTATTTTCCAATCTGTCGATCTCTTTCTCTATTTGACTTTTCTTAAGCAAAAACTTTGAATATCTCTCATCGTCTATGAGTCCTATATCATGTCCTATCTCTGTAAGTCTGAGATCCGCATTGTCCTGTCTGAGAAGTAATCTGTATTCTGCTCTGGAAGTCATCATTCTATATGGCTCCGATGTCTCCTTTGTCACAAGATCATCTATCAGAACACCTATATAAGCCTGTGATCTGTCCAGCACTACCGGATCTTTTCCCTGAACTTTTCTGGCTGCATTTATTCCAGCCATTAGTCCCTGTGCTGCAGCCTCCTCATATCCAGAACTTCCATTTATCTGACCCGCACCAAAAAGTCCTGATATTGCCTTAAATTCCAATGATGGTTTGAGGTTAATGGCATTTATGCAGTCATATTCTATAGCGTATGCATTTCTTATAATCTTTGCATTCTCAAGGCCCTTCATGCTATGTATCATCTCATACTGCACATCCTCAGGAAGTGAACTGCTCATGCCACCCATATACATCTCATTTGTAAATTCACCCTCAGGCTCGATAAATATCTGATGTCTGTTTTTGTCAGGAAACTTAGTGACTTTATCTTCTATAGAAGGGCAGTATCTTGGTCCTGTTCCCTCGATAACACCTGAAAAAAGAGGTGATCTCTCTATATTATTTCTTATAATCTCATGAGTTTTTTCATTTGTATAGCAGAGCCAGCATGATATCTGTTCTCTTCTAATGTCACTTTCTTTGTTGGTAAACGAGAAAGGCACTATTTTCTCATCGCCTTTTTGTTCTTCCATCTGAGAGAAATCTATTGTTCTCTTGTCGAGTCTGGCAGGTGTTCCAGTCTTGAATCTTCTTATGGATATTCCTGCATCAGACATAGAATCTGACAAATGATTTGCAGCCATAAGCCCATTTGGTCCTGTATGATATACAACATCTCCATATATACATCTTGCTTTCAAATATGTTCCGGTACAGAGAACTACAGCTTTTGATCTATAAATTGCCCCTGAATATGTCTTTACTCCCTTGACAATTTCATCTTCAACTATTATTTCTGACACCTCAGCCTGTCTTAAAGTCAGATTATCCGTATTTTCAAGAGTATATTTCATTGTACGAGAATAATTTGCCTTATCCGCCTGTGCTCTGAGTGAATGGACGGCAGGTCCCTTAGATGAATTGAGCATTTTTGACTGAATATAAGTCTTATCTATATTTTTTCCCATCTCACCGCCCAAAGCGTCTATTTCTCTAACCAGATGTCCCTTTGAACTTCCTCCGACATTAGGATTACATGGCATCATTGCAACACTGTCCATACTAACAGTAAATATAATAGTGTTTAATCCAAGTCTTGCACTGGCAAGAGCTGCCTCACATCCAGCATGTCCTGCACCAACGATCACAACATCATATTCTTCATCCAAAACAGGCATTTTATTATCCTCCCATAGTAATAATTATTACTTTAAGATCAAATTTATTTTCAATATCAATTTATACGGTTTTATTTTCCCATGCAGAAATCCTTAAATATTTTATCTGCAAGATCATCCCTGGCTGTCTCTCCAATGATAAGTCCCAAATGTTCATATGCATCCATCATATCTATGGAAAAGAAATCCTCTTCCATACCCATATCAATACTTTCGATCACCTTATCCAGGGCATTTTTTGTATATACAAGTTCATTCTTATGCCTTGCATTTGTAATGTAAAGCTGATCATTATATGATAAACTACCCTCAAAGAACATTTTATTGAGCATATCATAGAGTTCTTCGCTTCCATCACCAGTCATAGCTGACAACTGTATGATTTCAGCATCTATGTATTTACCAACTGTATCTTTATCTATTTTTGTTTCAAGATCTGACTTATTTATGATAACTATTACATTTTTGTCTTTTATTTTATCAATGATACTGTGATCATTTTCATCCAGATTCACAGAACCATCTACCACATAAAGTATCAGATCTGCTTTATCAACGGATTCCAGTGCCTTATCAACACCTATTTTTTCAACAACATCATCAGTTTCTCTTATTCCCGCCGTATCTATAATATTTAGCGTAATTCCCCTTACATTTACTGTCTCTGATAGAGTATCCCTGGTTGTTCCAGCCAGATCAGTGACAATAGCTCTGTCCTCACCCACAAACATATTGAGAAGAGAAGATTTTCCGGCATTTGGTTTTCCAACTATAACTGTATTTATTCCCTCAGACAATACTTTTCCATTGTCAAATGTATTAAGCAGATTAACTACCTGATCAATGATCTTCTCAATTATGACTCTGAGTTTTTCAGGAAATCCGTCAAGACTATAGTGCTCAGGATCATCAAGTGCTGACTCTATAAATGCAACATTATATAGTATTTTTTCTCTCATATCCAATATTGCATCTTTCAATCTTCCCTGCAATTGATCAACAGAAGTTCTGACTGCAAAATCATTTTTTGCATTTATGAGGCTCATGACAGATTCTGCCTGAGACATATCTATTCTTCCACCCAAAAAAGCCCTCTTTGTAAACTCTCCAGGTTCTGCAGCCCTTGCACCATTTTTCAATACCAGATCAAGTATCTTGCGAAGTACAACTATTCCACCATGACATTGAAGTTCACATACATCTTCACATGTATATGTGTGTGGAGCTTTCATAACCAAAAGAATAGACTCATCAAGAAGTTCATCCCCGTCATATATTTTTCCAAATGCAGCGGTGTACGATTTCATACTGGAGGCTTTTTTACTTTTATTTTCAGCCTTAAATACTTTATCAGCAATCTCACATGCTCTGTCACCACTTATTCTGATTATTCCCACACCAGCATTACTCATTCCTGTAGTAATTGCTGCAATAGTATCTTCCTTAAACATCTCTACAATTCTATCCTTCCTGATCACAGGTTATCAATTGATCCACCTATGTAGTGTACAACATATGTATCTTATTTTCCACAATAAATATTTTATAGTTTGATTTGTTGAATACTTTTACCTCTGATGATATCTGCCAACGAAAAAACAGATCATGCCAAACTGACATGATCTGTCTTTTTATAATATCTACATATGAAACTGCCATAACTTTATTACGGGCATATCAATTATATATATTATTTTTCTTTCTTCTTGAGATATACTATAACCTTACGGTAAGGCTCCTCACCCTCACTTCTTGTTGATACATACTTATCATTCTGAAGTGTTGCATGGATGATTCTTCTCTCGTATGGATTCATTGGCTCAAGTGCAAATGATCTCTTTGATCTCTTTACCTTGAAAGCAATATTTTTTGCAAGATTCTCAAGTGTTTCTTTTCTTCTTGCTCTGTAATTCTCTGTATCAAGTTTTACTCTGATATATGACTCACTCTTCTTATTTACAGCAAGGCTTATTATATACTGGAGAGCATCCAGAGTCTGTCCACGCTTACCAATGAGTATACCCATTTCAGGACCTTCAAGATTGATTGAGAGTACATTCTCTGTCTCATCAAATTCCATCTGAATCTCAGTCTCTATATCCATTGCCTTGAAAAGGCTTTCAAGATATTCTCTTATCTCATCGATAAATGTCTTCTTACGTCTTGCCTTTATAATACAAGGTTTAGAACCTATACCAAGAAATCCCTTAGTTTCTTCGCTAACTACCTCGTACTCAAGATCAGTACTAGGTACTCCAAGCTCAACACTGGCCTGCATAAGGGCTTCATCTTTGGTCTTACCTTTGAATTCTACGAATTCCATTATTTATTTCCTCCCTTATCATTGCTATTGTTCTGATACTGAAGCATAATATTCGCTTTTGCTCCTATACTGCCTGGTTTATAAGTAACATTTTTATTCTTCTCCGTGTCATCTCCATCTACATTTACAGAATGTGCAGGATTGACATAACTCTTAAGTCTTGAAGAAGCCATCTTATTGATATTCTCTGACTGGCTGTTATCTGTTGATGTGTTGCCATTCTGAGCATCCATCATTCTTTCATAGAAAGACTTCTTATCTGGATTCTTCTTCTTTGCCTGCTTTTTAGCAGCCTTTTCAGCACACTTTGCAAGCAGCTCATCCTTATCCTGATGATTATAATAAGCATCAACTATGAGCTGAGATATAATCATGATCACTGAACCAACTATCCAGTAAAGACCGATAGCTATAGGAAGTGATATACAGAATATGAGTGACATGATAGGCATGTAATACATCATACCCTTCATCATGTTGTTTGCTGTCTGCTGATTGTTATCCATGTTGTTATTCTGTGATGACTTCATGGATATCTTTGTCTGTATGAACTGCAGGAGAGCAGAGGCAATAGGAACAACCAAAGCTATTGAAAGTTTCCATCCTGGTGCATCTGCAATATTCAGTCCAAACAGGAACTGATTCATATTGTGGAACTGATCAACATAACTTGTGAGAGTAGCATTACCTGAAAGATCAAAAGCACTTATAAGCTTATCCCAATCACTGGTTGAAAGCTTATCAAGCACATCTATGATCTGATTCTTCGTAGGATCGTCACCTAACTGCTTAACAGCCATTGTTACAGTACTTACCTTAGAATCATTGGCCACATTAGTAATTATATTGATATAATCACTGCTGGCACCTTTCAGTATTCCTACTATCTCTTCATATTTTGTAGTCATTGATGGGACATACGCAGGTATATTCTGGATAACTCTGTACAGACCGTAGAATATAGGTAACTGTATGAGTGAAGTCAGACATCCTGATGCCATGCTGACACCATACTTCTTCTGGATCTTCTGAGTTTCCTGCTGCTGTTTCATCATAGAATCCTGATCAGTCTTGCCTTTATATTTCTTTGTTGCCTTGGCAATTTCAGGCTGGATGAAACTCATGATCTTGGTAGATCTCTGCTGTTTGAAGTAAAGTGGGAACAATGCTCCTCTCAGTACAAATGTGAATAATATAACACATACACTGAGATTTACATATGTAAATCCCATATGACTTCCTAAAAATCCAACGAACATATATATCCAGTTGAATATTTTACCGAGAACCCAACAAACTGGTCCGAGTATCATACCATCTTCTCTTGTTAGAAACATAATTTTCTCCTTTATGGAACTGGATCATATCCTCCTTTTGAAAAAGGATTGCATCTAAGTATCCTCCATACTGCAAGGAGACCACCTTTTAAAACTCCATACTTTTCGATAGCCTCAATTGCATACTGCGAACAAGTAGGAAAATACTTGCAGGTAGCATGTCCCTTAAGTGGCGACAAATACTTCCTGTAAAATTTGATTAAACCTATAAATATTTTCTTCATATTATTACCCTATGTGGATTATCTTCTTCAAACCACACAAATGCATCAAAGCACTTTCAATGTCCTGACATTTCTTATCCTTTGATGACGGTCTGGCTACTATAACTATGTCATAGCCAACATCAATATTTGCTCTGTTTAATCGATAAGCTTCTCTAATTAATCTGGTTACTCTGTGTCTTACCACACTGTTACCAACTTTCTTACTAACAGAGATTCCGAGTCTGTTGTAATCTAAGCCGTTGTTTCTCAGATACATAACTAAATATTTATTGGCTACCGAATTTCTTGTGTTATAAACACTGCCAAACTCTCTGCTGTTTTTTAATGAAATTACTTTACTCATTGTGTAACCACCGAAACTTTGATTATTAGAAAAACTGCTGCTGTGACCATCATATATAAAAGCATTATGTTTTATATACTATAAAAAAAGGTCACAACCATGTGACCTTACGCTGATAATTTTTTTCTTCCCTTAGCTCTTCTAGCGGCCAGTACCTTTCTGCCATTAGCAGTACTCATTCTCTTTCTAAAGCCATGAACCTTAGATCTCTGTCTCTTCTTAGGCTGGAATGTCATCTTCATTACAAAACACCTCCTTCTTTACAAATTTACTTGCCTATTATAAATAAAAGCACCATATCAGTCAAGTGTTTTTTGCCGTTTTTGCTAGATTTTATAAGGTTTTCAGCCATTCTTGGGTAAAGGTGACACATTGCAAAAAATTAATTTGGTGTTCACAATATTCACCATCACTAAATGTAGTGTTTAGGACTTTTTTACACTTTTTTTCAACCATTTGATTTTTGCTTTACATAATGTTATCAACAAAATGTTTGTAACTTGTGGATAACTTTTTATTTAATATGGGTAATCTTTCAAAAATCCAGCTTTTTCAAGGGTTTTTAATGTTTACAACTATTTCTTTAATGTTTTAAATACTTTACATAACACTCTAAATTTACAATTATCGCAACTTATACACTATTTTTTTCACGTTTCATATTATTTTCTTCTGAAATTCAAAATAAATATATTATTTGTGCGTATTGATATATTATATTTTTATCTGGATAATAGAAAAACATTCAAAAAGATATTTTCATAAATAAGACAAATATTATTTATCATAAAAAACAAGATTATTCCCAATCCAAATAGAAAATTAGTATATGAATTAACCATCTGCATATATGGTATCTGTATTTCATTTTATTTCAATATATGGTGTTTTCTTTTAAAATCACATTTTGTTAATCAATTTTCTGTTAATTTACATAATGTTATCAACAAAATGTTTGTAACTTGTGGATAACTTTGATGATTTGTTTTGATAATTTCAAAAAAGCCTTATAATATCTATGTTTTTAATGTTCACAATTATTTCTTTGCAATTTTTGCGATATTAACATAATACAAAATTACATAATTATATTATCAACTTTATCAACAAAATTATCAACACTCGATGTTTACGTCTTGTTTGTAATTAGCCGTATTTTTTCGTTATTTTGATTTTTAGGTGTATTACGTGTACCTAACCGCTGAACCACTTAAATTGGAAATAAGCCTAAAATAATCTCTTTTTTACATTTTATATGCTTGAAATAGCCCTATGTTTATTATAAAATGTAAAGAGTATTATTAATAATAGGAAGATATTTTTTTTGAGGAAGGTTTTTTACGATGAAAGACTTAATTTTAGCCAGGTGGAATGATATTTTAAATATTCTTGAAAATGAACATGGTATATCACATATCATGATCCACACATGGATAGAACCTCTTAATGTCTACTCTGTTGAAGATAACAAGGTATATTTTACTTTAGATGAAAAGTATGGTCAAAGAGGTATAGAATTTCTCAAAAAGAAGTTATTTGATATATATCTTGAAACTGTTCTCAGGGAGATTTTTCAGGATGATTCTATTCAGGTCATATTTACCCTTGAAAGCCTTATGAAGGAAGAAGAAAAGCAGCCTACATATTCAGAAGATTACAATGAGGCTATAAGTAAAAGCAATCTTCGTCCTGATTACACATTTGAGAATTTCATAGTGGGTGAGAGTAATAAGCATGCACACGCTACATGCCTTGCTGTGGCCGATTCACCTGGACAGGACAAGTTCAATCCTCTTTTTCTCTACGGAGAGTCAGGTCTTGGAAAGACTCACCTTATGCAGTCAATTGCACATTATATACTTCAGCACAATAGTAATATGAAGGTTCTCTACGTTTCATCAAATCAGTTTACGAACGAGATCATAGAGGCTATTGCCAAGAAGACAACTGAGGAATTTAGAAATAAATACAGAAAAGTCGATGTCCTTCTGATCGATGATATACAGTATCTTATAGGAAAGGATGCAACTCAGAATGAATTTTTTGATACCTTCAATGCACTTCACGATGAAGGTAAGCAGATAATCCTCTCGTCCGATAAACCTCCAAAGGAGATAAAAACTCTGGACGTAAGATACAGATCAAGATTTGAATGGGGTGTACCTATTGATATTCATGCCCCTGATTACGAGACACGTATGGCAATCTTGAAGAACAAGGCGGAGATTAAGGGATTAAAGAATATAAGCGAGTCTATATTTGAATATATTGCCAACAATATAACTTACAACGTCCGTGAACTTGAGGGTGCGCTCAATAAGCTCAGCATCTATTCAGAGCTTGGAGATATCAAGATCACCGATGAACTTGCAAAAAATATACTTAAGGATCTGATCTCAAAGGATGAAAAGGTTACTATCACACCAGAACTTATCATCAACACTGTTTCAGAACACCTTAATATCTCTGTAAATGACATCATATCTACAAAGAGAAGTCAGGATATTGCCACAGCACGTCAGATATCAATGTATCTTTGCAGAAAGTATACTGACAAGGGACTCAAGAGTATTGGAGATGCATTTGGCGGAAAAGACCACTCTACGGTTCACAGCAATATCCAGAAAGTAGAAGACAAGATAGATAAAGATCCTGAGTTTGCTGAGATGGTTGACGTTATAATCAAGAAACTTAACCCCCAGAAATAACTCCTGATCATAAGTTATCCACATTTTTACTCATATTCATCTGATATGTGTGGGTAACTTATCAGGTATAACTTGTTATTATATTTTTATTTAGTGTTCATTACCTGTTGTTATTTATCAGACAACCATATATAACTCAATTTTTTCATAATTGGCGATGTTGATATTTATACGGTTTATAAACAGGTTCAGGAATCTTATTAACATGGACACATAATTGTCAAACCATTGAATTTTAAGGGTTTTTAATAGTTTCAACACTATCAAAACCACTACTACTGCTACTGCTAATAAATTTAATATATATATACATGGCGCCGCTTGTTGATTTTATTTGTCAACATTAAGGTTCCACAGACATAAATAAGTTTTCGAACATGAAAGGAGTTTTAACTTACAATGAAGATTTCTATAAGAAAAGCAAATTTACTTCAGGGTATCACTACAGTATCGAAGGCTGTATCAAACAAAACTACCCATCCAATATTATCCTGTATCCTTGTTGAAGCATCAGGAGGAGTTATAAAACTAACAGCCAATGATATGGAGATAGGAATAGAGAGCTATGTCGATGGTACTGTGATAGAGGATGGAAAAGTTGCTCTTGAGGCTAAACTCTTTTCAGACTTTATAAGAAAGCTTCCGGACAGTGACATTTCTATAGAGAGTGACAAGGACAACAAAACTCTTATCAAATGTGAGAGACTTGAATTTAATTTGCCTGGTAAATCAGGAAATGATTTTTCAAATCTTCCAGTAGTATCAAAGGACAAATATATAACGATATCACAGTTTGCTCTGAGAGATGTTATCAATCAGACTATCTTTTCAATATCAGACAACGAAAATAACAAGCTTATGACAGGTGAGTTATTTGAGGTATCAAACAACAGACTCAGTGTAGTATCACTTGACGGACACAGAATCTCTATCCGTTATATAGATCTCAAGGGTGATAATTCAGATATAAAGGTAGTTGTTCCTGGAAAATCACTCAGCGATATAAGCAAGATCATGAACGGTGGAGTTGATGATCCTGTAAATATTTATTTCAATGAAAATAATATTTTATTTGAATTTGACAATACAAAGGTTGTGTCAAGACTGATAGAGGGTGAGTATTTCAGAATAAGCCATATGCTTTCAGTTGATTATCAGATAAAGATGAAGATAAACAAGAGAGAGTTTCTTGACAGTTTGGACAGAGCAACACTTCTCATAAAGGAGTCAGATAAGAAACCTATCAGACTCAGCATAGAGGATAGAAATCTTGGACTTAAGATCAGTTCTCTGATCGGTTCATTGAATGATGAGATAGATATAGAGAAAGAGGGAAATAACCTTGTTATAGGATTTAATCCAAAACTCATCATAGATGCCCTCAGGGTTATAGATGATGAGAATGTAACGATCTACTTTAACAATACAAAATCTCCATGTGTGATCAAGGATGATGCAGGTTCTTATATTTACCTTATTCTTCCTATGGGTATCAATGAAGAATAATTAAAGATTGTCAGATAATTGAACATAGTTGATCATAGAAGGGACAGTAACAAGATGGAGATAATCAAGTTAAGAGATGAATTTATAAAGCTTGGTCAGGCGCTCAAGGCTGCCGGACTTGTGGAGTCAGGTGTTGAGGCTAAAGAGTATATAGTCCAGGGATTGGTTGTTGTAAACGGAGAGGTAGAGACCAGACGGGGACGAAAGCTTTATGACGGCGATGAAGTAGAATTTGATGGTGATAAGATAAGCATACAGAAGTAATTGTCTATATCATCTGACAGATGGTGGAAGAAATGTATATAGAGTCTATAGAATTGAACAATTACAGAAATTACAGACAAGTCAAGGTTGAATTTGGAAAAAATACCAATATACTCTACGGCAACAATGCCCAGGGAAAAACCAATATACTTGAATCTATATACATGGCAGCCACAACAAAATCTCACAGAGGAACAAAGGACAGAGATATTATCAGGATAGGTGAGGATGAAAGTCATATAAGACTCTTTATAAAAAAGAGAGATGTATCCCACAAGATAGATATGCACCTCAGAAAAAATAAGAATAAAGGTGTGGCTATCGATGGAATTGCAATAAAGAGAGCAGCTGAATTGTATGGTCTTTTGAATGTCATATTTTTTTCACCTGAAGATCTGTCAATCATAAAAAATGGGCCTGCTGAAAGAAGAAGGTTTATGGATCTTGAACTTTGTCAGATAAGCAGATTGTATTATCAGAATCTGGCATCATATAACAAGATACTCAATCAGAGAAATAATCTGTTAAAGCAGATTTATTATAATAAGAGTCTCATAGATACACTGGATGTGTGGAATATGCAGCTTGTCAATTATGGATCAAAGATAATAAAAGAGAGAAGAAATTTTATTGAGATGATGAATGAGATCATTGGTGATATCCATAGCAGACTGACGGGAGGCAAGGAAAAGCTTGAGATAGTATATGAATACAATGTGGATGAAGATAATTTTGAGAATATTCTTCAGGAAAAACTTGAAACAGATATGAAATACTCGAGTACTCAGGCAGGACCTCACAGAGACGATATAAGTTTTCTCATAAATGGAATTGATGCGAGAAAGTATGGTTCTCAGGGACAGCAGAGAACAGTTGCACTTTCTCTTAAGATGGCGGAGATAAAGCTTGTGAGAAAGATAATAAATGACAATCCTATATTACTTCTCGACGATGTGATGAGTGAACTTGACACTGACAGAAGAAATGCTCTCATAGATGAGATAAGGGATATTCAGACGATCATAACCTGTACAGGTTATGATGAGTTCATAAAAGAACAGGTAATAATAAACAATGTTTATAGTGTGGTGGAGGGAACAGCCACCAGAGTAAGAACGGAGGAATCGTAACAATGGAAAATGATAATTATGGAGCAGAACAGATACAGGTTCTGGAGGGACTGGAGGCAGTCAGAAAAAGACCTGGTATGTACATAGGAAGTACATCCTCCACTGGACTTCACCATCTCGTATATGAGATAGTGGATAATTCTGTAGACGAGGCTCTGGCTGGATATTGTACCCACATTCAGGTATATATCAACGAGGACAACTCCATAACGGTTGTGGATGATGGACGTGGAATACCTGTTGGAATGCACAAGAAACAGGGAATACCTGCAGTTGAAGTAGTATTTACCATACTTCATGCCGGTGGAAAGTTCGGCGGTGGAGGATATAAGGTATCAGGTGGACTTCACGGAGTTGGAGCGTCTGTAGTAAATGCACTGTCAACATGGCTTGAAGTAGAGATAACAAGAGATGGAAAGATATATAAACAGAGATATGAAAAAGGTAAGGTAATGTACAAGCTCAAGGTTATAGGTGATGCGCCAGAGGGAGTATCCGGAACAAAGGTTACATTTTTACCTGATCATACTATATTTGAGGATAATGTATACGATTACGATATTCTCAGAAACAGACTTCGTGAGATGGCTTTCCTCACAAAGGGACTTAAGATTTCTCTCACAGATAAGAGACTTACACCTGAGAAAGTGAGATCATTCCATTATGAGGGTGGTATAAAGGAATTTGTAACATATTTGAACAGACACAGAGATCCTCTGTACAATGAGGTTATCTACTGTGAGGGAGTCAGAGAAGGAATAAGTGTTGAGGTAGCACTTCAGCACAATGATTCATACAATGAGTCAACATACAGTTTTGTAAATAATATCAATACACCTGAGGGTGGTACACATCTTACAGGATTTAAGTCAGCCATAACAAAGGTATTTAATGATTATGCCAGAAAGAACAACATTCTCAAGGAAAAGGATGATAATCTGTCAGGTGATGATCTCAGAGAGGGATTGGCAGCTATAGTTTCAATAAAGATCGGAGATCCTCAGTTTGAGGGACAGACAAAACAGAAACTTGGTAACTCAGAGGCAAGACCTGCAGTTGAGAGTGTGGTTACAGAACAGCTCACATATTATCTTGAGCAGAATCCTCAGATTGCCAAGATAATAGTCAACAAAGCTGCTGTGGCACAGAGAGCCAGAATAGCAGCAAGAAAGGCAAGGGATGTTGCAAGAAAGGCAAATCTTTCAGACAACATGGCACTTCCTGGAAAGCTTGCAGATTGTTCAGATAAGGATCCTAAGAACTGTGAGATCTATATAGTTGAGGGAGATTCTGCCGGTGGTTCAGCAAAGACTGCCAGATCGAGAGCAACCCAGGCTATACTTCCTCTTAGAGGTAAGATCCTGAATGTAGAGAAGGCAAGAATTGACAGGATACTTGGAAATGAAGAGATCAAAGCTATGATCACTGCATTTGGAACAGGTATCCATGAGAACTTCAACATAGAAAAACTTAGATATAACAAGATAATCATCATGACTGATGCCGATGTGGATGGAGCACATATTGCAACATTGCTGCTTACATTCTTCTACAGATTCATGCCTGATCTTATCAGAAAGGGACATGTATATCTGGCACAGCCACCTCTCTATAAGCTGGAGAGAAACAAGAAGGTATGGTATGCATACAGTGATGATGAACTCAATAACATTCTCGATGAAGTAGGAAGAGATCAGAACAACAAGATACAGCGATACAAAGGTCTTGGAGAGATGGATGCAGAGCAGCTATGGGAGACAACAATGGATCCTGAGAGAAGAATACTTCTGAGAGTTGCCATTGATGATGACGATGAGTCAGAAATAGATATGACATTCAACGTGCTCATGGGAGATAAGGTTGAGCCACGTCGTGAATTTATAGAGACAAATGCCAAGTATGTGAAGAATCTCGATGTATAAATGAAATATCGAGAGAAAGGAAAATCTAAAAAATGGATGACGATAAGATTTTTGATAAAATAGATGAAGTTGGTCTGAAAAAGACAATGGAGCGCTCATACATAGATTATGCCATGAGCGTTATAGCAGCCAGAGCACTTCCGGATGTAAGGGATGGACTTAAGCCTGTTCAGAGAAGAATACTTCATTCTATGATAGAACTTAACAATGGACCGGATAAACCACATCGTAAATGTGCCCGTATCGTCGGTGATACAATGGGTAAATATCATCCACACGGTGACAGTTCCATATACGAGGCACTTGTAAAGCTGGCTCAGGAATGGAATACAAGATATCCCCTTGTGGATGGACATGGAAACTTTGGTTCAGTGGATGGAGATCATGCAGCTGCCATGCGATATACTGAGGCAAGACTTTCCAAGATATCCATGGAGATGATGGCTGATATAAACAAGGATACAGTAGATTTTATACCTAACTTTGATGGTACAGAAAAGGAACCAGTGGTACTTCCATCACGTTATCCTAACCTATTGGTAAATGGTACATCAGGTATAGCAGTAGGTATGGCTACCAATATTCCACCACATAATTTAAAGGAAACCATCGATGCAGCCATAAAAATCATCGATAATAGGGTCGAAGAGGGCCGTGAAACAGAGATAGATGAGCTTATGGATATAGTAAAGGGGCCAGATTTCCCTACAGGTGCTCAGATACTCGGAAGACAGGGAATAAATGATGCATATAGAACCGGCAGAGGTAAGATAAAGGTACGTGCTATCACAGAAATCGAAACAATGACGAATGGAAAACACCGCATTGTTGTAACCGAACTGCCATATATGGTAAATAAATCCCTTCTTATCAAGAATATGGTTGATCTTGTAAAGAACAAGAGGATAGATGGAATCACAGATATACGAGATGAGTCATCAAGAGAGGGAATGAGAGTTGTAATCGAACTCAGAAAAGATGTCAATGCAAATGTAATTCTCAACCAGCTCTTTAAGCACACTCAGCTCCAGGATACATTTGGATGTATCATGCTTGCCCTTGTGGATGGAGTGCCAAAGATACTCAACCTCAAGGACATGCTCACATACTACCTGAAACATCAGGAAGATGTGGTTACAAGAAGAACAAAATACGATCTCAACAAAGCTGAAGAGAGAGCGCATATATTACAGGGCTATCTGATCGCTCTGGACAATATAGACGAGGTTATCAATATAATAAGACACTCCAAGAACGTTGGAGAGGCAAAGGCAAAGTTGATCGAAAGGTTTGGACTTTCAGAGGCTCAGGCTGGTGCTATAGTGGATATGAGACTTCGTGCTCTCACAGGTCTGGAAAGAGAAAAGATAGAGAACGAGTACAATGAACTTATAGCTAAGATCGCGGAGTACAAGGCAATACTTGCAGATGAGAATAAACTTCTGGGAGTTATCAAGACAGAGCTTGCTGCAATAGCAGATAAATACGGTGATGAGAGAAGAACATCTATCACAGCATACTCAGATGACATAACAGATGAGGAACTCATCAAGAGAGAAGAGATCGTCATATCAATGACGAAACTTGGATACATAAAGAGAATGCCAAAGGATACCTTCAAGGTACAGAACAGAGGTGGAAAGGGTATAAAGGGAATGAATACCATCGATAATGATATAATCGACGAGATATTCCTGACAAATACCCACAACTTCATAATGTTCTTCACCAACATGGGAAGGGTGTACAGGATGAAGGGATATGAGATCCCTGAATCCGGACGTAATGCAAGAGGAGTTGCAATAGTAAATCTTCTTCAGCTGCTTCCAAATGAAAAGGTAACTGCCATCATACCGATAGCAGGATTTGACAAGAAATATCTGATGATGGCTACAAAGAGTGGAATAGTCAAGAAGACTAAAATAGAGGCATTTGAGAATATCAGAAAGACAGGTCTTGCAGCCATAACTCTGAATGAGGGCGATGAGCTTATAGAGGTAAAGGCAACCAGCGGAGAAAATGATGTATTCCTTGTGACAAGAAAGGGAATGTGTATCAGATTCAACGAGGAATGTGTGAGAGACACAGGACGTACATCCATGGGTGTAAGGGGAATCAGATGTGAAAAGGGCGATGATGTGATCGCTATGCAGCTTGATGTCCAGGGTGATGAAATGTTGTTCGTAACCTCAAATGGTATGGGTAAGAGAACTGAACTCTCTGAGTTTACCACACAGATGAGAGGTGGAAAGGGAGTTAAATGTTACAAAATAACAGAGAAGACCGGAGACATAGTAAGTGCCAAGGCTGTCACAAATGATCATGATATAATGATGATGACAAATGAGGGAATAATGATAAGAATGCATTGTTCCGATATAACAGTCATCGGAAGAATAACATCGGGCGTAAAACTTATGAACATCGGAAAAGATGGCAATTCATTTGTAGCATCAGTTGCAAAACTTGCAAGAAGTGATGAAGAAGAAAATACCGATGAAACTGAAGATATCCAGAATGGAACTGAAGATATAGCAGATATAGATAAGATTTCTGATGACGTTGAGTCTGAAGATGTGGAAGATACAAGTTCAGACAAGACAGAACAGTAAAAATCATAACTTACATTTTAAAGGGTGTATTGTCAAAAAAATGACAATGCACCCTTTTGCTGATTGTACGCATATATCGGTTATGATATACTTATTTTATATGGGAGAAAGTATGAATTTATTAGAATAAAAAGTGGATGAATCGACTTTAATGGGATAATTTACAATAAGATCGGGGGTAAAAAAATGAAAGAGATAATGGCTTATATTTTGTCTGGCAATGACAGGATAATTGAGTCTGTGAACAAAGCAGCATCTTCTGTGACGGAGGCTACAACAGAGGGAAAACTTGACCAGATATTTAACAGCACAAGAAAGGCATCGGAGTGGTCCTATAGTATAATGAATATCATTTACATATTAGTGGCAATGGTTATAGTCGTTGCTATATTCACAGTGACTCTCCATGTGTACAAGTTTTTTGTGAACAGGAAGGATCCGAATTATAAAAAAAATGATGACACTTTTCTTGATGATTAAGAATAACACTATATAACAGCAAAGAGATTCATAAAAAGTGTTGTAATAAATTATAAAATAAAATGGCGGTGAAGAGATGAGAAGTATAGCAGCGGAAGAAATTACCAGAAATGTCAGGGAGATGTGTATAGAGGCAAATATACATTTGTCTGATGATATGGAAAAGGCAGTCAGAGATTCAGTTGAGACAGAAGACAGCCCTCTTGGAAAGCAGATACTTGGACAGTTGTGCGAGAATCTTGATGTGGCAAGGGAGAATGATATTCCAATCTGTCAGGACACTGGAATGGCTGTTTTTTTTGTGAATGTGGGACAGGATGTCCATGTTGAAGGTATGAATATAACAGATGCTATCAATGAAGGTGTGAGACAGGGTTATACAGATGGATATCTTAGAAAATCAGTTGTGAAGGATCCTCTTATCAGAGAAAATACAAAGGATAACACTCCGGCAATAATTCACTATGATATTGTCCCGGGAGAGAATATAGAGATAACCATCGCGCCTAAAGGATTTGGCAGCGAGAATATGAGTAAAGTATATATGCTGAAACCAGCAGATGGAGAAGAGGGAGTAAAGGCGGCTGTAATTCAGGCTGTAAAAGATGCCGGACCAAATGCATGCCCTCCTGTATTTGTAGGAGTTGGACTTGGCGGTGATTTTGAACTTGCCGCAAAGATGGCGAAGAAAGCACTTACGAGAAAAGTCGGGGTACATTCTGAAAAAGAACATATAGCAAGGATCGAGAAAGAACTCCTTGAGGCGATAAACAACACAGGAATAGGACCTGGTGGACTTGGAGGAAAGACAACAGCACTTGCAGTGAACATAGAGACATATGCAACTCATATAGCAGGAATGCCACTTGCAGTGAACATGTGCTGTCATGTAAACAGACATGTGACGAGAGTCCTGTAGATAAATAGCTATCTGTAAGATAAAAATTATGGATTTGATATTATGAATATTTGCAAACATGTGGGAAAGGATCATTATGGACAAACATATAAAAGCACCATTTGACAGAGAAGAGGTAAAGGATCTCAAGGCGGGAGATTATGTATATATAGATGGAATAGTGTACAGTGCAAGAGATGCAGCACATAAGAGAATGTATGATTCTATCATTGAATCGGGATGTGAGGATGCAAGCGGAAAAGAATTGTATGAAAAGGGTATAGTTCCGATAGATCTCAATGAAAATGTGATATATTATCTTGGACCGACCCCCGCAAAACCTGGTCAGGTGATCGGATCAGCAGGACCTACAACAAGCAGTCGAATGGACAAATACACACCTCTTATATTGAGCAAAGGTCTGTGTGGAATGATAGGAAAAGGAAAGAGAAGTCCAGAGGTTATAAAGGCAATAATAGAAAATAAAGCTGTATATCTGGCTGCTGTGGGAGGAGCAGGGGCACTTCTCTCAAAATGTATCAAGGAGTCAGAGGTGATAGCCTATGATGATCTTGGAACAGAGGCAATAAGAAAAATGAGAGTAAAAAATTTCCCTGCGATAGTTGTGATAGATTCAGAGGGACATAATCTCTA
The DNA here is from genome assembly GCA_050874325.1 of Coprococcus sp. Classification (GTDB taxonomy): domain Bacteria; phylum Bacillota; class Clostridia; order Lachnospirales; family Lachnospiraceae; genus Coprococcus. The sequence goes on from JBNMKK010000007.1 coordinate 22,855, forward strand.
TGACACTGCGGTTAAGGATTATCTGGCTGAGAAAAAATAAATAGTTATATTACAAAAATATGGTAAAAGTCCACAAAATAATTGGTGAAATTAACAAATACTAAGTGATTGACGAAAATATCTTAAACCTGTAAACTTTAAATTGAGGTAAGATATTTTACAGTATATTAAAAAGGAGCTTTTAAGGAAAGGAAAAGGAGAGATTTATGAGAAGAGAAAGAACATTTACGAAGTCACTGTTATTTCTTGCAATAATGTCTATCATGATATTTGCAATGTCAATAACAGCATCAGCAGCTGCTACAAACATTAAGCAGACTGATTCATCCAAGTCATCTGTAAGCATTTCATGGGATGGAACAAACACAACAGACACATATAAGGTTTTCTGGTCAAAGACAGAAAATGGTACTTATACGCCTGTAACATCAAGTACTTCATCATCAAAGACAAAATGGATAAGTGGATTTAATGCAGGAACAACATACTATGTAAGAGTAGCAACATACTCAGGTTATAACGCATCAAATTATTATACAATAAGTGCTCCACTTCAGGTTATCACAACACCTGAGTCTGTAGATTACAGTACAATAAAGCAGACAGCCGGAACTCCTTCATCAATCACCATTGCATGGGGCAAGGTACCAGGAGCATCAGGATACATAGTAAAGAAGGTTGGAAGTTCATCAAAGGCTATCTCTAAGAATTCTGTAACAATAAGTGCTACAGCAGGACAGAGATATGGTCTTGAAGTAGTTACATATAAGAAAGCTCCTAAGACAGGATATGTTGCCAAGTCATCTGCAACAACAAAGACTTCATTCATGTCAGCACCTTCAACGCCTATGTACTATGCAGATGGATCTAAGGGAACATTATCATGGACTCCTACAAATAGCAGAAAGAGTTATCCAACTATGACATGGTATGCAAACCCTAATGATTATACAACACCGGATGGATATCAGATCGAGGTATATACAGTAGATGGAAAGAAGAAACTCTCTTCAGCTACACGTACAACAAAAAGCGTAAGTATCACATCATCAAAGCTTAACTCTCTGATAAAGAATAAGGGATTCAAGACAAGGATCAGAGCATATGTAAAGAAAGATAAGGCAGTATGCTACAGCAAGTGGTCAGGTATGAAGACTATCATTCCTCAGGCATCGATCAAGATAACAGCTACCAGCCATACATCAGCTAAGGTTACATGGCCAAAGGTAGCAAATGCTACAAATTATATAATATATGTCAGCAGAGATTCTGGAATTAAAGACAGTGGTCACTGGTCAAAGAAGACACTCAGTGCATCAACTACTTCATTCAGCATCAGCAACCTTAAGAAGTTCCAGGATTTTGGTGTATATGTAATTCCAGTAGTAAAGATAGGCGGCAAACAGTACAAGGCTGCTAGTACATGGTATACATACACATATGTATATTAATTATCGTATAAGCTGATAATAAGATAAGAGGATCAGGTGGTAAAATTATTACCGCCTGATCTTTTTAAATATCATATTTAGAAATAAAAAAAGCTCTTGACAATGAACTTATATTTTGTTATCATTAACAAGCGTCAAAAATTTAATACTCTTTGGTAGGAGATTTTTATTTAGGCATTTTGCAGAAGTACTCAAGTGGCTGAAGAGGCGCCCCTGCTAAGGGTGTAGGCCGTTTGCGCGGCGCGAGGGTTCAAATCCCTCCTTCTGCGTTTCCTTTTTAGGAGATGCTTATAGACGTTATTCCTCGATAGCTCAATGGTAGAGCACTCGGCTGTTAACCGAGGGGTTGTAGGTTCGAGCCCTACTCGGGGAGCTTAATTAAATATGGTGCGATAGCCAAGTGGTAAGGCCCCGGTCTGCAACACCGTCATCGCCGGTTCAAATCCGGCTCGCACCTCTCATAGAAACCTTGTTATCTTATGATAACAAGGTTTTTTTGTCAAAATGCACTGATATTCAAAATGATACTATGCAACGTGACTATACAAAATCTTGAATATGCCTATTCAGTTTGGTATACTGTAGAAGTATTATTGGCTTTTTTTGTGGGAGGTTAGGGTATGACTCAGGCTTTGAGAGAATATAAGAAGATAGAATACAAATTAGATCAGGTTACACCGATCAACAAGTATGAACTGAATGCATATAATGTGCCATTTGCAGGCAATACAAGTATGTGCAGGGAGATATTTGTAAAAGGAGAGAGAAAACTGGAGTTCTCTATAGATGGAGATATGAGTTTTCAGCAGATAATGCAGAAACCTGTATTTCGTGATGAATTGGTAGAGTACATATTCAGCATAAGTAAGCAGCTCGTGTCAATAATACAGAATGGACTTGCATTTGATAAGATAGTGTGGGATAGCAATTATATGTTCGTGAGACTGAGTGATTTCAGTATCCAGTTATTGTATCTTCCACTGGACAGCAGATTTGAACCTAGAAATATAGGTGAGTTTATAAAAGGATTGTTGTCAGGATTTGTGTTTGCACATACTCCTGCCATAGAGTGTGCAAATCAGATAGTTGATTACTTTAATGATCACAGAGAGTTTGATGCATTTCATTTTAATGAATTTGTGTCAGAGCTCAGAGCATCAAGTCAGTTGTTGATAATCCAGGGTGAAAAGGGACGCAGTGAGATCCTCTCAGATGTAAAGGACAACAACAGCAAGGAGATGGCTATACAGAAGGCAGAGGAGGCTGCAAAGAGAGCTGAAACTGCCAGAATAAATGCTGAAAATGAGGCAAAGAGACAGATACAGGAGGCAAAGTATCAGGCTGAACTGGCGAGACAGGCAGAGGAGAACAGAATGAAGGCTGAGGCTGCCAGGGTAGAGGCTGAGATATGGAGACAGAAGGTAGCGGCGGAGGCAAGAGACTTTGAGAGAACCGCCATACTTGTCACACAGGAAAATCCAGAGGATAGTGATCTCTCCTATGATGACGCAGAGAGAATGCGTGTGGAGGAGATGTTCAAAAATGCGATGGAGGAGAGGGAGAGAGCAGAGAAAGCATCTTCACAGTATGCAGATGAGATAAGACGAGCCAGAGAACAGGAAATGCACGCTGAGGAGGCGAGGATGCAGGCTGAGTTTGCGGCGAAGAAGAATGAAGAGGAGGCAAGGCGTCAGGCAGATCTTGCAAGACGTCAGGCTGAGGAGATAAAGAGGCTGAGTGAACAGGAAGGTGAGGAACCGCCTACTACATTATTCAGCAACAGAACTCTTGTAAGTGGTAACATTCCTACACTCATGAGAAAAAATACAGGTGAGACAGTTCAGATCACCAAGCAGGTATTCTGCATAGGAAAAGCAGATCAGGGTGTGGATTATAAGGTTTCCGGCAACAAGTCAATAAGCAGGAGACATGCTTATATAACCAGTATAAATGGAATAAATTACCTCAGAGACAACAATTCAACAAATCATACTTTTCTTAATGGAACACAGGTATACAGTAATGTTGATGTACCTATACCAGACAACAGTGTGATAAGGCTCTCAAATGAGGAGTTTATATTCAGAACAAATTCGTAAGTAGGCTAAAGGTCAGGATGGAGGAGATATTATGTATTGTGATAATTGTGGATGTGAATTGGGGGAGAATAGTACAAAATGTCCAGTGTGTGGAAAAGAATTCCCTATGATAAACCCGATTCAGGAAGATGAAGAAGGCACCACGGTACTCACATCATCCCAGCAGGAACATGCCAGCACAGAAGGAGCTTTAGGACAGTCAAATGTACAGACGCCAGGTCCAGAAATGGCAGGACAGCCAAATATGCAGATGCCGGGTGCAGGAATCTCTCCGGATCAATCTGATCTGATGATAAGAAAAAAAGGTGAGAAAAAGGGTATGAGCAAGGGGGCAAAGGCTGCTCTCATAATAATACCTATACTTATAGTTATAGCAATCGCTGTACTTGCTGTGATATATGTACCAAAGTTCAGAAAATATAATGAAGCTGAGGATCTTATGACACAGGGAAAGGTTGAGGAGGCTGTAACCCTGTACAAGGATCTTGGAAATTTTAAAGATTCATATAGCAAGGGAAATGGAGAGGCTTACTACAAATATGCTGCAGATCTTGAAAAAGAAGGAAGAAATCTTGAGGCTGCAGAGTATTATAAAAAATCTGCCAACAGTATGAAAGCAGCAGAAGATCTTGGAGAGTCAAATGATAAGAAGTCAGATGGAATAGACAGTTCAGATGCATTTGACAAGGCAGATCAGTGCTATTACAATGCCGGAATGGATCAGATGAATGCTGCATCTTATGATTCAGCAATAGAGGCATTCAAGAATGCGGGAACATATAAGGATTCATCTGATAAGGTGATAGAGTGTACATACAAGAAAGCACAGGCTCTTATAGGTTCAAAGGATTACGATGGAGCGATAGAAATACTTTCAACTATAGAGGATTACAGCGATGTGAAGAATCTCCTTGCCCAGTGTTATTACAATAAAGGCTCAGAGCTTTTGAAGGCTGGAAAGTATGATGATGCATATGAGATGTACACAAAGTCGGAGTACGATGATTACAAGAAAAAAGCTGGCGAGTGTATTTACCAGAAGGCTGGTGAATATTACAAGAAGAAGGATTACAAGAATGCACTGAAGAGTTATGAGAAGGTCGACTCAAGCTACAAGAATTGTGTGGCAGAGAAGGACAAGTGTTATATTGCGCTTGCAGGACAGGAGTATGACAACAAGAATTATCAGGGAGCGATAGATTACTACAACAAAGTTGAAAAAACTGATGTATCCAAGAGTATTGTGAAGGCAAAGCTTGCATACATAGGAGCAAACAAGAACGCCTCAAATGAAACCACAATGACATATATAGGAGAACTGAGATATGCCGGAAACGAAAAGGCACAGAAGGTATTTTCAGAACTTGTAAAGTGGGATATAGAGTCATTTGTAAATAATGGTGAGAAGGATATGGAGAAGAAGTCCAACAGTATAACGGCAAAAGCCGGCACGGATATATATATCCACACTTCATTTGGATTTTCCGGTACTGATTCTATGAAGATAAGTGGATATGTTGTGTATGCAGATGGAAATAAATCAGACACCATAAACTTCTCCGACAATGTTGTAGATGGATGGTCTTCATGGGTCAAGTTAAGCGGCGATGGAATTCCAAAGGGAGTTACATACCTCTATCTTGTAAATGAATACACAAAAAATATAATAGAGGTCTATCCATTTACTGTAAAGTAGGTGATGAAATGATAAAGAGACCGGAACTCCTGGCATTGGAGTTTTATAAATCACGACCTTTTAAGGGAAGTGACAAGGGAATACGATACATGATACAGAAAGACACAGTACCGGTTGAAAGTGAAGACGAAGAAAAAGAGACAAAAACCGTTTTGACTGCATTTATATGGCCGGAGCCATTTTGTTTTGAAGTGACACCTGATGAGGAGAAAGGTTCAAAGCAATTTGAATTTTCTGAAGAAGGATTGTGTGAGGCAATAGACTGGTTGAATGAGAATCATGACGCGTATGCATACAAAAAAAAGTAGGAAAGTAATAAAAAAAATAATTGGAATAATTGCGGCTGTCATCATATTGATGGCAGCTGTTGTTGCTATTATCCTGTTTCATTTTCTGCGAAAGCCTCAGGTGAAACTTGTTGAGGCAATGTCCAAGACCATAAGTTCTGCTCAAAATTCAGAGATGAATAAGAAATATGGAACATATGATATGGGACAGAAGATGATAAAAGGAGATATGAATTTCTCATTTGAGGACACAGGTGACAAAACAGTGCAGATAGAACTTAAGAGGTCTGCAGAAAATCATAAATTTCTGGCGGAAACGGCCATTGATGACAAGAGTTTCAAACTGTTTGTAAACAAAAAGACATCTCTTATATATATAGATGATATGGCGGTAAGGATACATTATGCCGACAATCTGATCACCAACATGAGTAACTCTCCTGTTACTTCATTTCTTGGTCTGGACAATGAGACAGTCTATGCATTTGGAAGTGCATATGAGAGCTGTATGAGACTTGCAGCAAATAATTATCTGGACAAGAATGGAAAAGATATAAATTCGGACGTGATCGAAAAGACTCTGAAGTATTTCCTTAATATGGAAGGAAACTATGAGGGTAATAAAAACTTTACAGTGGGTGATAGATCTGAAAAATGTAAGTTATATTCAGTTGTCTTTGATGTAAATGATTTTTATGATTATCTTGATGAATGCTTTGGATCCCACGAACTGGATCTGCAGGATGTGTATGAGTCTCTCAGCAAATATATGCCTGACATAGAGACCATTGACAACACTGCTGTTATGGTACATGATATAAAACAATTTGTGGATGACATTTTGAATGGAGAGAATATAACATTTTATTTTGCCATAAACAGGGACAATGAACTTGTGACATTGTATGCGGATGATATTTCAGATCAGAAGGTAAGTGTTCATCTGAATTTTAATGGAAGAAATTATATTGCAGAATCATACGAGTTGTCAGTGAATACGGATGGTGAGGCGAAGAGATCGTTTGTATTTTCAAAGACTGATATGACAGGTGGTGACGGCACGGGTGTTTCGTACAGAGCAAATATAAGTTCAGATGGAGTGCTGGATGATATATCAGGTGGCCTTGATGTGATATTTTCAGGCGATAAAGCGGAGATAAATCTAAAAATAGGAAATGCGGGAATAGACAAATACGCATCGATAACCGGAAATGAACAGGGAAACAGCTTGGATTTTGAGTGGAAAGAAAATGGAGATGGACATCTTCATATAGGATGTGACCCTGACGATATCAGTAAACCGGAGTACAATGAAAGCATAGATCTGTTTGACACAGACATTATCAGCGTGTATAAATTTATGAAGAAGATCGTAAATGGAAATTGATAAACATTTAAAATATATTTGATATTATATGGAGATTTGTGATGAGTGATACAGCTGTAGCAAACAACACGGGAAAAAACAAATACACCTCAGGTACAATATATAAGATCATTATAGCCATGACATTTTTGATAGCATTTGGACTTATAATGGTGGCAAGTACTTCTGATGTTGAAGAGGTTTCTAAGAATTTCAGGGAACACATCATATACATAGCTTTGGGTATAGGATCTGTGGTCTTACTGGCATATGTGCCATACAGCATATTCAAAAAACTTGCTTGGGTGGCATATGGAATATCATTTGTACTTATATTATGTCTGCTGAATAAATCCTGGGGAGTCGAGGTAAATGGAGCTACAAGATGGCTGAAGTTTCCTGGCCTTCCACAGTTTCAGGTGGCGGATATAGTGAAGACATGTATGATAGTGTTTATTGCGGCATTTATAAGCAGTAAATGGCGTGAGATGGATAAGATAAGAACTGTAGTAGCACTGTGGCTTATAGTGGGATTTCAGGCAGGTTTATTGTATAAGATCTCAAATAATCTGAGTTCATGCCTTGTCATTCTCGGAATATGCTATCTATGTACATTTATAACGAGCAAGAACTGGAAGTTCCATCTCATAGTACTCGGAGTAGTCATAGTTATCGCATGTGGTCTGCTTGGATATGTGGTTACACATTTGCCGACGCAGGAGGAGCTTGACAACAATGACAACTTCCGTTTTGAGAGAATCCTTGGATGGCTTTACACGGACAAGTATGAGCTTAATTCGGGATATCAGGTAAAGCAGTCACTCTATGCTATAGGAAGCGGTTCTCTTCTGGGCAAGGGGCTTGGCGGAGGAACACAGAAACTCGGAAAGATCCCAGAGGCACAGAATGATATGATCTTTGCCATAGTGTGTGAGGAGCTGGGACTTGTCGGAGTTATACTTCTCTTCCTTATGTATGGGTATCTCATATATCAGCTGTATGTGATAGTGAAAGAATCTTCAAATGTATTTGGAAGTGTCCTTGTAATAGGAACTATGGTACATTTTATATGTCAGATAATAATAAATGTATGTGTAGCTACAAATTTATTCCCGAACACGGGTGTTTCGCTTCCGTTTATAAGTTCAGGAGGTTCGGCACTTATAACCACCATGGCTGAGTGTGGACTGTGCATAGGGGTGCGCAGGCAGCAGACGAGGAGAATGTACCAGAAGTACGCAGCAGAGTAGGATAGAGAGGAGAGTTATATGAGAAAATTCAGAGAGGTAGCCGTTGTAACAGCGGCGGCAGTGTTGATGACTATGTGTCCTGTGAATATAACAGGGCAGGGTTCATATCAGAATAATTCAAGATATACAGCATATGCTGCAGAGAGCGTGGATGCGGATCTTGCCACACCAACTGATCCTGAGGAAAAAAGTGGCTGGTATGAGGAAGATGGAAAGAGATATTATTATTTAAATGGTGAAAAAGTAAAAGACAGGCTGCTAGAGATTGAAGAAATCACAGATGGAAATACATATGAGAATGTGTATTATCTGAATTCAGACGGTTCAGTTTTTGACGGTGGACTTAAGAGGATAGATGGAATCCTTTATTACTTCGATTCCAGTTCAGAGATATTTCCTGGGGCAGCTATCAGCGGATGGAAGACAGTCAGCAATAGAAAATACTACTTTCTGAGTGACAAAAAGGCTGCAAAGGGTGTGACAGTTATAGGCACAAAGAAGTATTTCTTTGGATTGGAGAATAATGTGATTCAGGGAGGTCTCAAAAGTACCGACGATGGATACTTGTATTTTTCAAAACAGACCGGTGTGGCTGAGACGAACAAAGTAGTGAACGGAATGTATTTTGACAGTGAGGGATATGCGGTTAAAAATACATTTGTGACTATAAACAACAAAACCTACTACTATGGATCGAATTACAAGGTTGCGACCGGAACAAAGAAGATAGGAAATTACTATTATTATTTTGATTCAAATGGAGCCATGTATAAGAATGTCTGGTATCAGACAAAATATGGCAGGTATTATTTTGGCACAAACGGACGCGCACTCACAGGAATCCACAGAATAAGCGGATATCTGTTCTGTTTCAATGATAATTGCAGGTTAGTGAAGAATACCTGGCAGACTGTAAAGGACAGAACATACTACTTCGGTTCAAACGGAAAAGGTATGACAGGTTTCAGAAAGATAGGCAATTATTACTATTATTTTGGCACGAACGGAATAATGGCAAAGAACAGATTTGTGAAGATCTCTGGAAAGACTTATTATTTTGGAGCAAATGGCAGAGCTTACAAGGGTATAAAAAAGATAAATGGTAAGATTTACAATTTCTCCGAGAAATATTATCTGGTCGGAGCTATAAAGAAGATAAATGGCAAGCTGTATCTCTTTGATGAGAGCGGAGTGCTTGTGACAAAGAGTGGATGGCATACATCTAAAAAGGGCAATAAGTATGCTATAAAAAAGGATGGAAGTCTCTACACAGGATATAGAAAATTCAGCAGTGGAATTTATTATTTCAGCAAAGACAATGGACGTATGTACAGAAACAAATGGGCATATGCAAATGGATATAAATTCTACTTTGGCAAAGATGGAAAGAGGCTCACTGATGTTGAGTCTGTCATCGGAGCACAGGATACATATGAGATAAAGGTTAACAAGACTACAAATGTGGTTACTATATATGCAAAGGATGGCAATAAGGGTTATATAATCCCAGTCAAGGCATTTGTATGTTCAGGCGGAGACAGTACACCTTTAGGAACCTTCTATATTCCGGCAAAATGGAGATGGCTGTCACTTGTGGGTGATTGCTATGGACAGTGGAATACGCTGATAACATATGAGGAAAGTATATTGTTCCATTCTGTTTATTACGATGAGGTGGACGCAGATACGCTGTCAGTTGACGCATACAACAAGCTTGGAACTACCTGCTCCCACGGATGTATAAGGCTTAAGGCAGGCGATGCAAAGTGGATATATGACAATTGTTCATTGGGAACAAAGATCACTATATTTGAGAGCAATGCAGAGGGACCGTTCCCAAAGCCATCATCTGTCAAACTCGGAAACAGTCATACATGGGATCCTACAGACCCGAACATGGCATACAAATGTAAGGCTCGTGGATGTCATAAGGGAATAGCATGGTGATATTATGAGATACAGAAAAGGGTTTATCAAAATAGAACACATAATTCTGGCATTTGCATTGGCGGTTTGTGTTCTGTGTCCTTTGTCCGGATGTGGGAAAGATGACAGTGTGAATGAGGAGACTACCCAGGCGGTCATAAACGGCGAAGTAAAGTCGGCGGAGGATTTTGCACAGATAGGTGTGTATATAAATGTCGGTGTCGATGATGTGGGTGTGACTGACGTAAAATACAAAATATCCGGAGATATAGCTATAGTTAGTTTCCGATATAATGGAGTCAGGGTGGAATTCAGAGGATCATACAAATATAGCCAGTATGAACTTGCAGGTGTTGAAGACAGCAGCAATGGCAATCTGATAACAACCGATATAGATGGGTGCAGTGCATCACTCTACACTCTTGATCCGGGAAGAATAGTATTCTGGGGCGAAGGGCATATCAATTATTCTCTGTATGTATATGTAACCGCCACAGATGATGTGGTGAGGGATATACTGACACATATATCATTTGAGAGCAGATATGATCAGAGAGCAGATGTGAAGGGACAGATCGAGGCGGACAGCAGACAGTTTGCTGAAAAGATCATAAAGGTATTTTCAGACAAAGATCTGGATACACTAGTGGATATGATCGATTATCCACAGGAACTGGGAAATGGAAACTCAGTTGCCAACAGGAATGAACTTCTCAATATTGATAAAGATAAAATGTTCACAGACATACTTCTCAAGGCATTGAATGAAGAAAATGCACTTGATGAGATGAGAGAGATAGATGGCGAGTTTATCATCGGAACAAACTACAAAAATGTCCATTTTAAGTTGATGGATGACGGACAGTTTCTTATAACTAAGATAAATAATTAACGCGGAGGATCCCCAGGCATATCACATTATAGTGATAATGTCCGGGGATTTTTGTGTATCCGGGAAATCTGGCTGTTAAAAAATATCGAAAGGGGATAGATTCCGTAATATTTAGCCGTAAGGGGTACATTTGTGAAAGAAAATAGAGGACGAATCGGATTGAGAGAGGGTATTAAAGCCATTAGAATTGAAATCAGGACAGGCTGGACACGTAAGACGGAACCTGGTCTGAGACAAGGAGGAATATACATAATGGCAGAAAAAATTTACAGCATAAGCGAAGCGGCAGCTATGGTTGAGGTTGAGACTCATGTGCTGCGTTATTGGGAAGAAGAACTTGAGATAAACATAAAAAGAAATGATATGGGTCATAGATGCTATGAGGATAGAGATGTAAAGATACTTCAGAGGGTAAAGATACTTAAGGATAAGGGAATACAGCTCAAGGCAATAAAGGATATGGTCCACAGGATGTACGAGATGCTTGATGAGAATACTGATCTAAAAGAAACTCAGGGGGATGACAGATCAGAAGAGATAGACAGAGTTATAAGTGAGGATAAGCTGATAAATCTAAAAACCATTGATACCATAAGGGTTAATTGCGGTGACAGCAAATATACCACTGACTGTGAAGAAGATCCCGATTCGAGAATAGTGGATTTCAAGATGGCTCAGTTTCAGAATATAATGGACAAGATAGTGAGCAATTCTATAAAAGATAATATCAAGCAGATAACACAGTCTGTATCCGGGGCTGTCACGGAGGATGTGGTGAAACAGCTGGACATGCTCATACAGGAGAAGGAGGAACAGGAGGAGGCAAGATACAGGAGACTTGACTCAACCATAAGGGAGCTGCAGCAGACCAGACAGGAGATCGCGGCATCTGAGGTAGGTGGAAGAAAAAGAGGTTTTTTCAAAAGGAAACGAAAATAGATGTACGGAATGCTTAGTTTATAAAAACTTCATACACTGACATAGGGATTTCATGTTATAGTATCCGTGGGAGTTGATAAAACATGAATATCACAAAGAAGATAAAGATAATGATCATAGTAGTGTGGCTTACAACCATTGTGTCTATGGTCATTGGAACATGTATTATAGGAAAGTATTTTATAACAGGAACTTATGGTAAGAACCATTCACTGCAGCTGCTATATTCGCAGAATGATCCTGTAAATGATGTATATAAGGCTATATCGGCGGCTAGGGAAGAAGTGATAAATAAGGTCAAGGAAGATCCGTCTTATTACACCGATGTTGCAAATGCCGAAAAGCTGAACATAAGGACTCTGGCAAACAACACAAATGTGGTGGTTAAGATCGGTGATGAATACACATTTGTGGGTGTGGATGATTTTTCAGATGCACTAAAAAGGCAGTTGAAGATCAATGATAACAGTACAAATATAAGCGCCGTGGATGACGATGACACGGATGTCGGAGGAGAACATCAGATAAAGGTTCAGGAATATCTGATGACACAGCCATCCATGTATCTCTGTAATCAGATCTCATATGTATACCAGGGACAGAATGTGGAGCTGTATATGCTCACATATTATGGAAATTACATGGACAGATTCCGTGGTACTATGTTTGGCTACATAATACTTATGGTTATCATCATGATCATACTCAGTGGATTTGTCGCTTTAATTGTGTATCAGCAGTTTGTAAATCCTCTTGTGAAACTTAAGGAGGCGGCTGAGAAGATGGGCTCCGGAAATCTTGATGAGAAGATTGAAATCTGCAAGAACAGAGAGGATGAGGTCGGTGAGTTATGTGAGTCTTTTGAGAACATGCGTCAGAGGATGAGCGACTTTGCAAAGGAAAAGATGAGATATGAGGATGAAAACAGACAGCTTATAAGCAATATATCTCATGACCTCAGAACTCCTATTACTACCATAAAGGGTTATGTGGAGGGAATAATGGACGGAGTTGCAGACACTCCGGAAAAACGAGACAGATATCTCAAGATGATATACAGCAAGGCAAATGAGATGGACAGCCTGATAAACGAGTTGTCCCTTTACACAAATATAAACAACAATGCGATACCGTATGAATTCCACAGAGTTTCGGTTAAGGATTATTTTAATGACTGTATGGAGGAGGTCCATGCAACGCTCATGTCTAAGAACATGACTCTTACATATAGAAATTATTGTGAAGATGATGTCATGGTAATTGTGGATCCGGATCAGCTCAAGAGAGTCATCAACAATATTGTTACCAATTCCATAAAATATATGGACAAGGAATATGGTCAGGTTGATATAAGCATATACGACAATGACGCTGAGGTTAAGGTTGCCATCAATGACAATGGACGAGGAATCGATACGGAAAGTCTCCCTCATATATTTGACAGGATGTACAGAGCTGACAGCGCGAGACAATCAAGGGGTGGCAGCGGACTTGGACTTGCCATCTGCAAGAAGATCGTGGAGGAACACGGTGGCAACATATATGCCACAAGTCAGGTTGGAAAGGGAACCACAATAGTATTTACCCTTAAGAAATACATCCCTAAGGATACAGAGGATGCAGATATGTCCGAAGAAGAGCTTGAGATGTCAGAAGATAGACAGAAAGACAGCCAGAAAAAAGACGTTCAGAAAAAGGATAGTCAGAGAAGAAATACATTACAGATCATAAATCCACTAAAGAAAAGGAGAGATACCGATGAGCAAGATATTGATAATTGAAGATGAGCTCAGTATAGCGGAGCTTGAGAGGGATTACCTTGAACTCAATGATTTTGAAGTTGAGATAGAGACAAATGGACTAAAAGGTCTTGAAAAAGCATTGAATGAGGAGTACAGTCTTATTCTTTTGGATCTTATGCTGCCTGAGATGGACGGCTTTGAGATCTGCCGTCAGATCAGGGAGAAAAAGGATATACCGATAATCATGGTAACTGCAAAGAAAAATGATATAGATAAGATCAGAGGCCTTGGCCTTGGAGTTGATGATTATGTGACAAAACCATTCAGTCCAAGTGAGCTGGTTGCAAGAGTCAAGGCACACATATCAAGATATGAGAGACTGGTTGGCTCAACAGCACTCAAAAATGATGTTATAGAGATCAGAGGACTTAAGATAGACAAGACAGACAGAAGAGTATATGTAGACAACGAGGAGAAGGTATTTACCAATAAGGAATTTGATATCCTGTGTTTCCTTGCCAGCAATCCCAATAAGGTATTCTCAAAGGATGAACTGTTCAGCAAGATCTGGAATATGGACAGTATAGGAGATATCGCGACAGTGACAGTTCATATCAAGAAGATCAGAGAGAAGATAGAGTTCGACACATCGAATCCACAGTATATAGAGACCGTATGGGGCGTCGGCTACAGATTCAGAATGTGATAAGAAAGCCCCAGACGGCGAAGATACAGCGGCATGCTTGCATGCAGAGCTGTATCTTCATCGGATGGGCAGATATTCATGAGCATGGAGATCGACAGAGCGAAATGCGAATGAATAAGCGATTACGAGAACACCAAAGGTGAGGAGTAATCGCGGAGCTTTCTTATCACAACACATAAAAAACTGAGACGGCGAAGATACAGCGGCATGCTTGCATGCAGAGCTGTATCTTCATCGGATTAATACGCGATTACGTGAGGAGTAAACAGATGAAATTAAATATTTTACATGAGGACGGTGATATCATTGTGGCTGTAAAGCCATGTGGTGTGCCAACTCAGCCAGATAAGACAAATTCAGAGAGCATGGTGAGTATGCTCAAGCTTAGGATATATGAGAGAGAGAACAGAAAAGAAGAACCATACCTTGTGCCTATCCACAGATTGGACAGACCGGTTGGCGGAGTGATGGTATTTGCAAAGACTCCGGAGGCGGCATCAGCTCTGTCAAAGCAGAGTGAGGATGGATCCATGATGAAGTATTATCAGGCTATACTCACAGGAGAACTTCCAAATGACCAGGGAATGTTGAAGGACTATCTGTTACATGACACAAAGGACAATGTGACGAAGGTTGTGGACAAGGATACACCGGGGGCAAAGTATTCAGAGCTGGAATATGAAGTGCTGGATGTAATGGACACGGACGAAGGAGTGCTCTCATATGTTCTTGTAGAGCTGATAACCGGAAGACACCACCAGATCAGAGCGCAGTTTGCAAAGAGAAAGTGCGGAATATGGGGTGACACAAAGTACAACCCTAAGTTTCAGAAGACAAAGAAGAAATATAAAGAGATAGGACTTCACGCATCTAGACTGGAATTTGACCATCCGACCACGGGTGAGCATATGGTGTTCAAACATGAGCCGGAGGGCGGTGCATTTGCAATCCTGGATCTGGATGAGTTTTAGGGAAAGGTATTCACAGGGCGGATGTTGACATGTTTCGTGTTGACATCCGCCCTGAAATTTTGTAGATTAAAGAGTGTATGCAATTAGGTAGTTCAGACAAAAATGAATGATAGATATAGAATGTTTTAGAATAAGGAGATAAATAAGATGGCAAACGATAAGAAGATGGTTGAAGCTATTACTTCCATGGATGAAGATTTTGCACAGTGGTATACTGACGTTGTCCTCAAGGCAGGACTTATCGCATATACCAACGTGAAGGGATGTATGGCTATCAAGCCCGCAGGATATGCAATTTGGGAGCTTATACAGAAACAGCTTGATGAGAGATTCAAGGCTACAGGTGTGGAGAATGTATACATGCCTATGCTTATTCCAGAGAGCCTTCTTGAGAAGGAGAAGGATCACGTTGAGGGATTTGCACCGGAGGTAGCATGGGTTACATACGGCGGACTCAATCCTCTTACAGAGCGTATGTGTGTAAGACCTACATCAGAGACTCTGTTCTGTGATTTCTACAAGAATGATATCCAGTCATATCGTGATCTGCCAAGGGTATATAATCAGTGGTGTTCAGTAATGCGTTGGGAGAAGGAGACAAGACCTTTCCTTCGTTCAAGAGAGTTCCTGTGGCAGGAGGGACACACTGCACATGCAACAGCTGAGGAGGCTGAGGCAAGAACGATACAGATGCTGAATCTGTACGCTGATTTCTGTGAGGATGTACTTGCTATGCCGGTTATCCGTGGACAGAAGACAGAGAAGGAGAAGTTTGCCGGAGCAGAGGCAACATACACAATAGAGGCACTTATGCACGACGGCAAGGCACTTCAGTCAGGAACAAGCCACAACTTTGGAGATGGATTTGCCAAGGCATTTGGAATACAGTTTACAGACAAGGATAACAAGCTCAAGTATGTTCATCAGACATCATGGGGTATGACAACAAGACTTATCGGAGCCATCATCATGGTTCACGGAGATAATTCAGGTCTTGTACTTCCTCCAAAGGTTGCTCCAACTCAGGTCATGATCATTCCTATCATGCAGAAGAAGGCAGGAGTGCTTGAGAAGGCAGCAGAGCTCCGCGAGAAACTTGGCGCGTTCAGAGTAAAGGTTGATGACAGCGATAAGAGCCCAGGCTGGAAGTTCTCAGAGCAGGAGATGAGAGGTATCCCTATCAGAGTTGAGATCGGACCAAAGGATATCGAGGCAAATCAGGCAGTTCTGGTTCGCCGTGATACAAGAGAGAAGATCACAGTATCACTTGATGAGATAGATACAAAGGTGGGAGAACTTCTTGAGACTATCCAGAAGGATATGTTCGAGAGAGCAAAGGCTCACAGAGATTCACATACACATGCAGCTCTTAACTGGGATGAGTTCAAGAATATCATCGACAACGAGCAGGGCTTTGTGAAGGCTATGTGGTGTGGTGAGACAGCCTGTGAGGAGGCTATAAAGGACGAGACAGGAGCATCTACAAGATGTATGCCATTTGCACAGGAGCATCTCTCAGATGTATGTGTACACTGCGGAAAGCCAGCCAAGAAGATGGTATATTTTGGACGTGCATACTAAAATATAGATAATAATCATGTATAATAACTTCTTCAGCATCTTGCTGGAGAAGTTATTATTTTAGGGATATTCGACCAATCGGAAAATTATGAGACGAAGATGTGGAGAGAAGATGTATGAGAATAGACATTCCAGATGGAGCAAACAAAGTAATAGAAGGTCTTGAGGCTGCTGGCTATGAGGCGTATATAGTCGGCGGCTGCGTGAGAGACAGCATACTTGGAAGAGAGCCGGGGGACTGGGACATCACCACATCTGCCAGACCGGAGCAGGTGAAGGAGATATTCAGACGGACCATAGATACAGGAATAGAACATGGAACTGTAACAGTAATGATGGGTAAGGAAGGCTATGAGGTCACTACATATAGGATAGATGGGGAGTACAGTGACCACAGGCGACCTGACCAGGTGGAGTTTACGGCGAGTCTTGAGGAGGATCTCAAGAGAAGAGACTTCACGATAAATGCCATGGCATACAGTCATAGTAAAGGCATCATAGATATGTTCGGCGGTGTGCAGGATCTGAACGACAAGGTCATAAGAGCTGTCGGTGTGGCAAGGGACAGATTTGACGAGGATGCACTCAGAATACTCAGAGCAATAAGATTTGCAGGACAGCTTGGATTTGATATAGAGAGGGATACGAGAAAGGCCATGATAATCCAGGCACAGTATCTTAAAGATATCAGTGCAGAGCGTATCAGAGTGGAACTCACAAAACTTCTTGTATCAGATCACCCGGACAAGCTGCTTGAGGCATATGTCACAGGCATAACATCGTATATACTTCCGGAGTTTGACAAGATGATGGAGCAGCCACAGAATAATCAGTACCACAGATATAATGTAGGTGTACATTCCATAGAGGCGGTCAAGAATATAAGAGCGGATGTGACCATGAGATGGGCGGCACTGCTGCACGATATAGGAAAGCCATCCACACATACGGTCGATGAAGATGGCATAGATCATTTTTATGATCATCAGATTGCGGGAGTTCCGCTTGCAGAGGCGGTACTGAGACGACTCAAATTTGACAACAATACGATCAAAGACGTATGCACACTGGTAAGGTGGCATGACTTTGGCATGGGTTGTATACCAAAGAAGAATATGATAAGAAAACTTCTCGGCGAGGTAGGAAGAGACTTCTTTCCAAGGATAATAGAGATCAAGAAAGCGGATATGGCTGCACAGAGTGATTATAAACTTGAGGAGAGACAGAGTCAGCTTGCGGAGCTTGAGCGTAAATATGAGGAGATTATGGCAGATGATGACTGTGTAAGTATCAAAGATCTCAAGGTAAATGGAGGAGATCTGATAAAACTGGGAATCAAACCGGGACCTCAGATGGGAGAGATCCTCAAACAGCTGCTTGATATAGTATTAGATGATCCGGCAAAGAATGACAGGGATTATCTCATTGAACAAGTAAAAAATATGTAATTAGCAAAACTCCTTTTTGGATATTTAAAATATCTGAGAAGGAGTTTTTATATAAAAATTTATTTATATATTATATAGAAAACAAATATGCAAAAAAATAGCTATATGATATAGTAATAATTAAATCGTATAAAATAAAAAATATACAAGTTGAGGAATGATTATATCAGTGTAGGTGAGGAGCAATCATATGGTGGAAATCAAGGTTGGTTAGGAGATGATAAATCATTTATAAACAGAAAAGGTTGTGGTGTTGTATCAGCTTGTGATACTTTACTTCATTTAACAAAATATGAAGAATGTAAAAATGAATAATAAATATTTCATAGATTTTGATGAATATTCAGAATTTGCAAAAAAATATGCGCAATGGGGATGGATAGCAACTAATATTCTTTATATACAGAAGGAGAGATAAATGAAAAAGAATAATATTTCAAAAAACATATTTATAATCTATATTACAATTCTGATACTCATAATTTCGTCATATCCAATTCAGGTAAAAGCGGATACGGCGAGTCCTGTGTCATACGCGGTAATTAAGCTTAATGGGATTGAAGACAGGGAATGTTATTATACATTGCTTGCAGAGACGAAGGTGGATGAATCCGATGTGAAATACAGACAGACAAATGAGGAGACAAGAAAGAAATACGGAGAAGAACTTTGGAATGTATTTTCAAGTTATAAAGATGCAGATGGCTATTACTTTATGAATGATTTTCGTAGGGTAAACGGGGATGAAGTCAAGTGGGAATGGCCGTATAAAAAGTTCAAGGTTCTTATATACTTTCCTAATAGTAGGACATATGTGGTCAGTAGTGTATGTGATGATTACGCCTATGACAGCTATTATGAGATAGACATGAACAATATAGATCTTGGGTCTGACAGCACTGTGAATGTGGATGCGCATAGAAATTATAATTATTTTAGAGAGGGCATTCAACTTTTCATCAGGATAATAGCGACACTTTTAATAGAAATGATGATAGCATTTTTATTTGGATTCAGGGAAAAGAGGCAGATATTTATAATACTTGCCGCAAATATCGTTACTCAGGTGGCACTTAACATATATCTTAATATATTTACATATCGGGAAGGTGCATGGCTGTATACTTTTATACCGTTGCTTTTAGGTGAGCTCGTGGTGTTTATATTGGAATCTGTGCTATACAGTCTGTTCCTCAACAGAGTGGCAACAGAAAAGAAGAGAGCAGGGGCGGCTGTAATCAGTGCGATAGCATATGCATTTCTGGCAAATGTCGTTTCCTTCCTGTTTTCGGGAATATATGTGATGACAGGCAGTGGTGAATCGTGTTTTTCATTCTTTTTGTAGTAGAAAGGGGTATCCATGGGAAAGCAAAAATTAAATAGAATAATAACTATGTGCCTGATAGCAATCATGGTTGTAGTAACATTTCCAATATCAGTAAAAGCGGATGTCGGACCAAAGCCGAGTCTGGATATACAAATAAAAGGTGTGGATGACAGAGAGTTTTATTACACGGTTCTTTCATCCGATGATAAGCCAGATCCGATCATGGAATGGTATGAACCATCCGGAAAAGAGATCGAAATTAATGAGATATTCAGTAAATATCAGGACTCTGATGATTTTTACTTTCCAAATAGATCTGGTGTTATTGGGAAGAGTGAAGAAAAAAATATATACTGGATGTATCCGCCGGAAAAATATAAGGTGATTTTGTATTTCCCGGATGAGAAGGTATTTGTTGAGAGCAATACATGCAACAGTTATGCGTTTGAGAGTTATTTTGTAATGGATCTGTCTGAGGTGTCAGAAAAACTGGACAAAGGCTTAAATGATCAGGTATATAGTGTCATAATGCAAAAAAATTATGATTACAAGGGAGAAATAGAGTCTTTTGGAATAAGAATCTTGCTGACACTTCTCATAGAGTTGATCATAGCACTTATTTTCAAATACTGGGAGAAAAAACAGTTACTTGTGATCATGCTGACAAATGTACTGACCCAGTTAATATTGAATATAAGTATCAATATATACGTGTATTATAACGGGTTTGATATTGGAAGTTTGATCATATTGTTCCTTGGAGAGATAGGAGTGCTTATCATTGAGTCGGTGATATTCTGTCTGTTACTGAACAAGGTGGCAGTGAAGAAGATTGGGAAAAAATGGGCTATTCTCAGGGCTTTGGGGTATGCAATCATAGCAAACGCTGCAACATATGCGGTGACATACCTGAGTATATTTGATTAATCCGTCGTAAAAATAACCGATAAAAAAATAACAACTTAAGAATGAATCTTAACATCCCCTCATACAATTATTAAGCAGGTTTAATATGCTAAATGAGCATCAGTTGTAGGAGGGGGTTTTTATTTGGCTGAGAAGATGGGGGAAGTATATGAGGCGTATGACATGGAAGTGCAGGGGATAGGCAGAGGAAGAGGTGCGATCATTCTGATGACGGACAAGGGCATAAGGCAGGTATCCTCTCTGAATGGGACAGATGAAAGACTTTTGCAGGAGAAACAGTTCAAGGACAGTATATATGAAAAGGGATTCTGCTATATAGACAGGGTGGTTCCGAACAGCGAGGAGGAGCTTGTGACGTGCGACAGGTATGGCAATCCATTTGTATGCCGGGAATATTTTCAGGGGAGAGAGTGCAGTGCATCCAGCATCAGAGATCTGGAAAAGGCAGTCATCAACCTTGCACAGTTTCATAAGGCAGGCAGAGAACTCTATCAGGATGAGGGGAGCCGGGAATATTCCAGAATGCCGGGAAATCTCGACAGAAAGGTGAAAGAGCTGCGCAGAATACGCAATTTTGTCAGCCGGAGAAATAAAAAGAATGATTTTGAGATCCAGTATATAAGGGTATTTGATTATTTCTATGGGCAGGCGGACAGATGTCTCAAACTGTTTGAGGAGAATTTCAAATGCAACGAAAAGTGGATAGGATATTGTCACGGATCTTATAACTATCACAGTGTGATGTTTTGTGACGGGTACATAGCAACAACCAATTTTGACAGATTCCATGTGGGATATCAGCTTGTTGATCTTTATCAGTTCCTGAGAAAGGCGATGGAGAAGAACAGGTACGACATAGAGATGGCGCGGGATATATTGAGTGCGTACAGCCAGATAAGACATCTGGATAAGGAAGACTATGAATTTATATATCTTATGTACAGTTTTCCTGAGAAGTTCTGGAAGATAAGCAACCGCTATATGAACAGCAGAAAGAGTTATATATCCCCGGTTTTGATGGAAAAACTCCAGAAAGTTATCGAAGATGACCAAGAAAAGCTCAAAATTTTGAGTGAAATTAACGATGCCTATGGACTTCACAAGCTGGCAAATTAAGAGTATAATGTTGGGGCGTGGATAATAATTGAGTTAGACGCGTGATACTGAATTGTGATGTATTTTGCAGATGGTTTTTAGTGTGTGTTTTCCATTTGTAAGATGCTCTATGGGTAACATAAAGCAATAGATTTCACAGGAGGCAAAATGATGAGTGATTATAACTACAAGGACGTGTATGAGCAGTGGGTGAACAATCCTTTGTTTGGTCAGGAAACCAAGGATGAGCTCTTAGCGATCAAGGACGACGAGAAAGAGATAGAAGAAAGATTCTATTGTGATCTTGTATTTGGAACAGCCGGACTTCGAGGCATCATCGGAGCTGGTACTAACAGAATGAACATATATGTAGTGCGCAAGGCTACACAGGGACTTGCAAACTACATCATCAAGGCGGGCAAGCAGGACAAAGGTGTGGCAATAGCTTATGATTCAAGAAGAATGTCACCTGAGTTTTCAATGGAGGCAGCTCTCTGCCTGGCAGCAAATGGCATAAAGGCTTACAGATTTGAGTCACTTAGACCTACACCTGAGCTTTCATTTGCAGTTAGATATCTGGACTGTGTAGCTGGTATCAATGTAACAGCATCACACAACCCACCAGAGTACAACGGATATAAGGTATACTGGGAGGATGGCGCACAGATCACACCACCTCATGACCAGGGAATCATGGCTGAGGTAAAGGCCATCACAGATTTTGCAGACACAAAGACTATGGACATGGTAGAGGCAAAGAAGAAGGGGTTTCTTGTAACTATCGGTTCAGAGGTTGATGACGCATACATGGGAGAGCTGAAGAAACTCATCCTCAACCAGGATGCAATTGACAAGTATGGCAAGGATCTCAAGATCGTGTACACACCACTTCACGGAACAGGTAACATCCCTGTAAGAAGAATCCTTAAGGAGATCGGGTTTGAGAATGTATATGTGGTACCAGAGCAAGAACTTCCAGATGGAGATTTTCCAACTGTTGAGTATCCAAACCCAGAGGCAAAGGAAGCATTTGCACTGGCACTCAAACTGGCAAAGGAGGTCGATGCAGATCTCGTTCTTGCAACAGATCCAGATGCCGACAGACTTGGATGCTACGCAAAGGATTCCAAGACAGGTGAGTACAAGGTATTCACAGGAAACATGTCAGGAAGTTTACTCTGCGAGTATGAAGTAAGCCAGATGAAGGAGAAGAATGGCAGCCTTCCAGCAGACGGAGCGATCATCAAGACTATCGTAACGACCAACATGGTAGATGCTATAGCAAAGTATTATGGAACAGATCTCATCGAGTGTTTCACAGGTTTCAAGAACATCGGACGTGAGATCCTTAGATTTGAGCAGACAGGCAAGGGAACATACCTCTTTGGATTTGAGGAGAGCTATGGATGTCTGATCGGAACACATGCAAGAGACAAGGATGCAGTTGTTGCAACTATGGCTCTCTGTGAGGCAGCAGCTTACTACAGAGGTCAGGGCAAGACTCTCTGGGATGCGATGATGGATATGTACGAGAAGTACGGATATTATGTTGACGATATCAAGACTGTGACACTCAAGGGTGTTGAGGGATCAAAGAAGATCGGACACATCATGAATATCCTTCGTGCAAATGTACCTGAGCAGGTTGCAGGATACAAGACAAAGGTCGTTCGTGACTACCGTCTTGAGTATATAAGAAACATCGAGACAGGTGAGGTTAAACCTACCGGTTTCCCAAATGCAAACGTACTCTACTACGAGCTTGAGAACGATGCATGGCTTGCAGTAAGACCTTCAGGAACTGAGCCAAAGATCAAGTTCTACTATGGAATCAAGGGTTCATCATACGATGAGGCACAGAAGGAGTCAGCAGCATTTGGTGACAAGGTTATGGATCTCATCTATGACATACTTGAGAAGTAATCATAAATAATAATAGGATACATGCAAAACGGAGCATATTTACAGAGGTTCACGCTGCAAAACAGACATGCAGATTCAGATACCTGGATCTGCATGTTTTTTACATTCTCAAGTTTATGGATTGAGAAGATTACAGATAATTAATTGTACACGGGGAAAAAATATTAGTAACATTAGGGAAATGAGAAAAATAAGAAAAATTAACATTTAATAGTCTGTGTACAGGAGGAGAGAAGGGGCGATATGGCAATGAGAACTAAATTAACAGGTAAATTAAAGGGCAGACAGGCATTCATTATTATATGTATAGTATTTATGGCTTTGCAGTATGCGCTTTGTATACACTATGGAATGAAGAGGGAATATTTGTTCTGCGATGAGGTGTACAGCTATGGGCTTGCCAACTCAAATGACCATACTTTTCTGCATCCGGGGGAGAATGATGAGCCTCTTGATAACTGGGTCAGTGGAAATTATTTCACGGATTATATGAACTACAATGACGAATCATTCAATTACAGTGCGGCGTATGTGAACCAGGAGAGGGATGTGCATCCACCTCTTTACTATATGCTGCTGCACACGGTGAGCAGGTTCTTCAAAAATTCTGGTTATTCAGCAGTTCCTGGACTTGTTCTGAATCTCATCATACTGGCATTCGTCGATATGATTCTCCTGTATGTGGCGGTAAATCTGCTCGGAAACAAGTGGAGAGGTCTCGCTGCAACTGTTTTGTGGGGGCTGTCTGCCGTGGGGATAAGCAACTGCATGCTTATAAGAATGTATCTTCTGCAGACATTTGAGGTTCTTCTCTTTGTGGCAGCCCACATATTTATATTGAAACATAAAAGAAAGATGACCGTGCCGTACTTTGTCATGTTGGCATTTACCGTATTTTTAGGTGGTCTGACTCATTATTACTTTTACTTCTTTGTGGCGGGACTTGGGCTGTGTGTATGCATATACCTTCTGTTTGTGAAAAGGATAAAGGAGATGTTTGCCTACGGGTTCAGCCTTGTGACGGGACTTGCAGCAGCACTTGCGGTGTTCCCGGCAACTCTGAATCACATATTTGGTTACAGAGGATCTTATGCGACGAAGAATCTTGCAGGATTTGCCACAAATAAATTTCTGTCATATGTGAAGTACATAAACAGGGCTTATTTTGCGGGGCTGTTGCCGATAATACTGCTTGTAGTTTTAGTGCTTGTGGTTGTGTACATAATTTCAAAGTTTGTTATAATACATATGAGTATTTTCAATGATGAAAATAAAGTTAGATGTACAGCAACTGTGGAGAGAAGAGATATAGATGGAGAATACACAGGTATAATATCAGCAGAAATGCTCTTACTTGCCGCAGTTATTATAGCAGGTGCCATACTTGCATTTGTGGGAATACAGGGATCAGAGCTTGTGAGCGCAAGGTATATATACTCTGCCCTTCCGATATTTGCAATATTTATTGTGTGGTGCATGGCAAAGCTTGTGCCGGTTGTTGCACCAAAACACTACAATATCGTTATCGGGGTTGTATGTGTTGTACTGTGCGCTGGCAGCATAAAGGTAAATGGAATAGACTGGCAGTATAGAGCCTATGATGATCAGAAGGCTGCTGTTGAAGAGATGGCAGGTAAGGATTGTGTGATCGTGTGCCATGGCAATGGTAGATGGAACAATATATATGCCGGAGTAAATGCATTCTCAGTGATGGAACGCTGTCGTTATGTGTACGAAGAGGATATAAAAAATACGATCGTTGATGTGACAGAGGATTGTGGAGATGAACTGTACATGGCAGTTATAAATGATCCGAAGTTTGACAGACAGGCGATCAAGAAGGATTTCAATTATATTAAAAAAGCTACAAAGTATAAGAAAATGGAAAAAACCTACAGCTATGGTGGGGTTCAGATATATCGTATGACGGTAAAGTAATTGATACGGGAGATGTGATAATGAAAAAAGTGAGTTTGATAGTTCCCTGTTACAACGAGGAAGAGGCTCTGCCGATATTTGCGGCAGAACTTGACCATGTGAGACAGGGACTTGGACAATATGAATTTGAGGTCCTCATGATAAATGATGGTTCGTCAGATGATACTTTGAAGGTGATGAAGGATGTATCGTCAAAATATGAGTATTTCAAATATCTGTCATTTTCCAGAAATTTTGGAAAAGAATCGGCTATGTATGCAGGATTTTGCAATGCATCAGGTGATTATGTGGCGGTTATGGATGCGGACATGCAGGATCCACCATCACTTCTTCCGGAAATGATTGAGATTTTGGAGCAGGGTGAATATGACAGTGTTGCCACCAGAAGAGTGACGAGAAAAGGTGAGCCGAAGATCAGATCATGGTTTGCCAGAATGTTTTACAAACTTATAAACCGAATATCCGATGCAGATGTGGTGGATGGCGCCAGGGACTTCAGACTCATGAAGTCGGAGATGAAGGACGCCATAGTGTCGATGTGCGAGTACAACAGATTTTCCAAGGGAATATTTGGCTGGATAGGGTACAGGACAAAGTGGCTTGAATATGAGAACGTGGAGAGAGTTGCAGGGGAGACAAAGTGGAGTTTCTGGAAACTGTTCAAATATGCCATAGATGGAATCATCAATTTCTCTGAGGCACCTATGATGATCGCTTCAGGTTTTGGAACATTTTGTACAGCTCTTTCATTTGCAATGCTGCTGTTCTTCTTTATAAGAAAGCTTGTGTGGGGAGATCCTGTTGCGGGCTGGCCTTCACTTGTGTGTATCATATTGTTTGTCGCAGGTCTGCAGTTCCTGTGCATAGGAATGATGGGCAAATATATTGCAAAGACGTACGTTGAGGTCAAGAATAGACCGCATTATATAATATCCGACACGAACAAAGATGGAGTAGATAAAATTAATTAAGAAATATTTAGGCTGAATTTACATACGTTTTACTGGGGTATGATAGGATTTTCAGTACTTTATTATAAGTGAGCAAGATGGTAACTTATTGTTCAAAGGGATCAAGTAATGTGGACGGGGGAATTTGAATGGGTAGTTTTACTCTGAAATGTCCATCCTGTGGAGGTTCCACAGTTCTCAACCCAGAGACAGGCAGACTTGAGTGTACACAATGTGGCAACGAAGTAGGCGCCTACTCCTGGGAAGGAAAGAATTCAGCCATGGTGGAAGACGAGGATGGCAATCTGGTAGATAAGCGAAGTTATAAATCCATGAGAAAGGTTGCCCGGATAAAGAGATATATCACGGACAGTACGGATGACATATACACCATGGATGAGATAAACCTTGGAAGTGATGAGGATTCTCCAAAGTATATGGAGATGAATCTGTATGAATGTACATCATGTGGAGCTAAACTCATGGTAAAAGCCACAGAGACGTCTAGTTTCTGCGCCTACTGTGGACAGCCGATGATATTGGTTGACAGACTGGAGAAGGAGCTTGAGCCGGATCTTATAATCCCATTTTCAATATCGCAGAAGAGAGCGGAACAGTTGATCCGCGAAAAGTTCTGTAAGGGATGGTTCGTTCCGGATGAGATAAAGCATTTCCAGATAGACAAGATACGTGGAATATATGTACCACACTGGCTCATATCATATCACGTAAAAAAGAAAATAAAATATATATTCAGTGAGAATAAACGGGAAGTACGCACAGGTAGCAGCAAATGGCTTGATTCTATGACTCAGAATTCGCGGAACAACGATTCAGAGAGAATAATACATAACTGTATGAAGGATGCAGAATGTATAGTGTCAAGAGTACCCGGTGATGCATCTCGTAGATTGAACGACAACATTTCATCGAGGCTTGAGCCTTATGACATTGACAGAGTGCTGGCATTTTCACCTGAATATCTATCGGGATTTTACACGGACAGATATGATGTTCCTGCAAAAGAGATCGCTGCGGTGGCGAAGAAGAAGAGTGATAAAGCCCTTCGCGATGAGATGCTTGGAGACAAGGGAGATAAACGCCTCAAAGATTACCATGTTACTGATGAAAAAACAGAGATAAAATTGTCAGATGTAGAATACGCGTTGTTCCCAGTATGGTTCATGACATTTCAGTATCAGGGGATACTTTATACAGTTGCAGTAAATGGTCAGACAGGAAAAGTTGTGGGCAATGTTCCATCAAACAGATTTAAGGTTGGAGCATCCATAGGTATACTCATGACAGTAATGGTTATGTTCTGTACATGGGTTTCGGTACTCATGGGAAAATTCATAATGGGAGTTGGCATGCTCGATTCCGAAATTTTTATGTATTCTGCTGGCGCGTATTTGTTTTTGGTGGTCAATAGTATCATATATTTCTGGCGATCGATAAATAAGCTGCATAGATCAAGGATAGATATCAATAGATTCAGAAGTTCTGGAACTATAGAATACGTGAAAGAAAGGCAGGACAAGACATGGGTTCGTTAGTATTTGTGTTTGTTGCTATAGGTATTGTATGTGGAATATGTCTTACGATAGGAATTGTCCTGTCGGCTCTTGTGAGATCAAATAATATAGGACAGGATGAGATGAAGGAATCTTCATATATAGATTATACAACATTGTCATATCATGCCATATATGACAGCCAGAGTGAATTAAATCATTTTGATGGATATTACAAGAATTAGATTTCCAAAACAAATTGATATGATGACAAAAAGAGGGGGATTTGTTATCATACCAGTTGAGATATAAAATTATAGGGAAAAAGGAATTGGAGGTAAATCAACAAATGAACGAGAATCAGGATCAGGCAAATCAGCAGGCGGGGGCGTACAGCCAGCCACAGGCAAACGATCAGGCGGGAGCATACAGCCAGTCACAGACAAATGATCAGGCGGGAACTTATGGCCAGTCACAGATGAATCAGCAGGGAATGTATGGTCAGCAGGGCTATGGACAGCCACAGATGAACCAGCAGGGAATGTATGGTCAGCAGGGCTATGGACAGCCACAGATGAACCAGCAGATGTATGGTCAGCAGGGCTATGGTCAGCCACAGATGAATCAGCAGATGTATGGTCAGCAGGGCTACGGCCAGCCACAGATGAACCAGCAGATGTATGGCCAGCAGGGTTACGGCCAGCCACAGATGAATCAGCAGTATGGCCAGCCACAGGCTAAGAAATCATCGGCAGGCAATGACTTGATCAACGGGTTGCTCAAGAATGTACTTGGACTTTTCAAGACACCGGCAGATACAGCGGGTGAGATGGTTGACAATGGAAACATGGTTTCCGGTGGAATACTTATAGGTGTGAATGCAATTGTCACATTTGTATTCTCAATAGTAGGACTGCTCATCATGGGTATGGATTTTGGTCCGGCTCTCGGAAGAGGATTCTATATGCTGATATTCATGATAGTAGCAAATGTGATCGTCACAGCAGGTCTTTTCATATCAGGTGGAATCATATTCAAGGGTGGAATGACATTTGGCAAGGCGATAAATGTATCAGGAACGATCGCTGTCTATGAGACGATTGCCATAGTTGCAGGTATTATATTTGAACTTTTATCAGGAATCCTTCACAAGGTTGATTTCCTCAGTGGAGTTATAGGAGGATTTGCATATATACTATTTGCTGCAGTAAGTATCGGAGGAATCCTTGTTGCTGCTCATGCTGCATATGAGAATCTGGATCTTGATGATAACACAAAGATATATGCTATCATCGCTGCAGTGGTTATATCAGTATTCCTTATCACTGTATTTGACAATATCGCACAGAAGATATTTGACAGTGGTGCATGTGCAGAGCAGGTAATGTATTACTTCAAGCATGCTGCAGATGTATTTGGATACCTTGACTGGTTATCATAGTAACATATAAGATATGGAATCTGTCTGGCATATGTGTCAGATGGGTGCGGATCATAAGAATGCGGGATATTAAAAATATCCCGCGTTTTTTACGCAGAAAGAGAGCTGGTTTTCGTGTTTGTATAAGATATGGATGGCTGCAGTGATAACAGGGAAAAAGTTTTGTCATTATTTAAACATTGTGCTAAAATAAAATAGTGTTTAGTCAGGGTGACAAAGAAGTAGTAAAGAAAGGACGGGTTATGGTAAGAAAAGTTGGTTTAACAGACAGTGTTGGTTTTGCATGCCTGGAAGATCTCCAATTGTCAAACTCCTATATGTGGGGTACCGCAATCAGTCTGGACTATTGTGGCAGAGAGGATTGCATCAAGGGGTGGAAGTTCGGACCATATGTGAGGGAGTCATATGTCATCCACATAATAAAGAAAGGCAAGGGAGTATTCACTATAGGCGGCAAGAGCTATGAGCTGGGACCTGGACAGGCCTTCATCATCAGACCGGGGGAGGAGACGATCTATAAGGCTGATGACGATGATCCTTGGAGTTATATGTGGGTAGGATTCCACGGATATAGAGCGGAGGATTTCATAGAGTCCATGGGATATAAGAAGGATTCTCCGATCATTAAGATCGAGCAGATGGACACATGTACAGAATGTATCGACAGAATGCTTAGCTATTCCCAGATCACGCGTATTAATGAGGTAAAGAGAATGAGTGCCCTCATGCTGCTTTTTGCGACTGTTATGGAGGATAATGCATCTGACCAGCAGGAGCAGGACAATGTGGAGTATCCAAGTAAGATATATGTCAAGGCGGCAGTGGATTTCATCACAGAGAAGTACATGAACAAGATTAAGATAGATGATATTGCTGATTTCATAGGAATAAGCAGAAGTCATCTGACAGGAAGCTTCAAGAAGGAGATGGGCGTATCACCACAGGAATATCTCATCAACTTCAGGCTTGAGAAAGCGGCAAGCCTGCTCAGATCATCAAAGGAGCAGATCAACATAATTGCATATCAGTGTGGTTATGAGGATTCACTTTCTTTCTCCAAGGCATTTAAGCAGAAGTTTGGCATGAGTCCTAAGTCGTTCAGGAATCTTGAAGTGGAGCTTGAGACAAATGATGCCAAGTTTGGACACGAGGCATCAAAACTTTAAATGAGAGTATAGGTAAGATATTACGTGATACTATAAAAAACAGGATATACATTCCATAAGTCATATATATGATGACGAGGAGTGTATATCCTGTTTTTTGTGTTATTATTTGTCGGAACCGCTGACCTCCAGCTTTTTAGTGACATTTCTATGATCCTTCTGACTGGAAGAAGTCTTATCTGAGTGATCATCTGGTACTTCGATTGGTTTCATCCATGAATCTGGATCATCGTCTGTGTACTGTTTGGTGACATCTTCAAGGTAAGGTGAAAATGCTCTGATAAACATGAACGATGACAGGTAGGCGATCAGTCCAAATCCACATGCTATAAGTATAAATATACCGACCATAAATACCTGTGGACTTGCCAGAAGGAAGTATACAGGTAAAGTATAAAGTATCATTATAATAATGGTAAATATAAAGTTCTTTGCAGCCATATATATGGACTGGAGTATGAGATTTTTCAGTGTATTCTCAAATGCACTTATCACTGGAAAAAGGTATATGGCAATAAAACATATCAATATGAAGAATATCACACTGGTGTAATACATGAGTTTATTCTCCTGGGGACCGCCCTTGCCAAAAAGATTGAAGTCCAGTGAGAAGACAAATGATATCAACAGGAATATAAGCCAAGCTATGGTTGATTTTTTGAAGTTATCTTTGAATCCCTTGAAAAATAGTTTTATAACCCCTCCGGTTTCCCCTGTGCGCTGTTTTTTTAGCAAGGTGTAATACATGGCGCTCATTGACGCGCCCATGGTGATTACAGGAATGCTGCATATTATAAATAGAATGTTTACTACTATGATGTCGCCAATTGTGCCAAATACTCTGGCAAACCAGCCGTCGCTGCTGAATATGTTCATAAGATCCCTCCTGATATTAATAAAAGTAGAAAGTAGTCAAAACCTTTGCTGATATGTGTGATCAGCTGCCCGAATACTGTAAGTTAACTATAGCACAAAAAGACAAGTCATAATATAGCATGTTTTACAATTTACCATATGCGTTCTACATTTTGCCATAAAATAGCACAAAAATAAGGTGCCAAATCACCTGAAATTATACATTTGTGACAAAAAGCCATGACGTTTTGACATTTTTCCATGTAAAAATCTTCACCAAAATTTTATAATTCAACCATAGAAAGCACACAGAATGCCGTAAGGCAAACCGGCAGAACAGGACACAGAATTCAGGGTATGAAAAAGAATGTGGGTGTCAAAATCCTGCCGGGGTCATAAAAAGGAGGAAGGTTTTATGAGAAGAACATTGAAGAAAGCAGTAGCAGTAGGGCTTGCAGCTGCAACAGCATTTTCACTGTGCGCATGTGGCGGCGGTGATGGAAACAAGAGTGGAAGCAGCAAGGATGCACTTGAGGTAGTTATCTGGGATAACAACCAGCAGAAGGGTCTTCAGGAGATATGTGATCTCTTTACACAGGAGACTGGAATCAAGGTTGATGTACAGGTTAAGGAGTGGGATTCATATTGGACACTTCTTGAGGCTGGCGCATCAGGCGGAGATATGCCAGATGTGTTCTGGATGCACTCCAACAACTCACAGATGTACATGAAGAACAACAAGCTCTTAAAGCTTGATGATTACATCGCAAACAGCGACAAGATCGATATGAACAATTACATGTCAGAGATCACAGAGCTCTACACATACGACGGTTCATACTACGCAGTACCAAAGGATTATGATACAGTTGCTCTCTGGTACAATAAGAAGATGTTCGATGACGCAGGACTTTCCTATCCAGATGAGACATGGACATGGGATGACCTATATGATGCAGCAAAGAAACTTACAAACGGCGATCAGTATGGATTCTGTATGAACACATCAAACGATCAGGATACATACTACAACATGGTTTATTCAATGGGCGGTTACATTGTAAATGACGATCACACAAAGTCAGGATACGATGATGCCAACACTATCAAGGCTATGGATTATGTAGGAAAGCTCCTTAAGGATTGCTGTCCACCAGCGACAACAATGTCAGAGACAGGAACAGACGTTATGTTCCAGTCAGGTACAGTAGCAATGATCACACAGGGTTCATGGATGACAGCAGGATTCCTTGACAATGAGTACCTCGTTGAGAACTGTGACGTAGCAATACTTCCATATGACAAGACAACAGGCAAGAGAACTTCAATCTGTAACGGACTTGGATGGGCTGCATCAGCTGATACAAAGAGACCAGATGACTGCTGGAAACTTATCGAGTGGCTCGGTTCAAAGGAGATGCAGGAGAAGCAGGCTGAGCTCGGTGTAACAATGTCAGCTTACAACAACACATCAGACAAGTGGGCTAACTGCACAGACAAGTTCAACCTCAACGCTTACCTTGATATCACAAAGGAGTCAACAGTTCCTGGAGTAACAAATGAGCTTGTACTCAGACCTTACACGTATAACTCAACCGTTTGGTCACAGGCAGCACAGACATTCTTCGCAGATGCATGGGCAGATCCATCAAAGATGGAGCAGGCATGTAAGGATTTCGCAGCACAGATGAACGAGTACATCGCAGAGGAAGACAAGTAATCCTACAGAGCATTTATAAGATAACATAACAGTGGGTAGGATGAAGATCCTACCCATTGCTTACCAGAAACAAACGGGGTGTTAATTACAATATAAATGATAAGAGGAGGGATTTTATGTCAGATAACAATAAGAAAATTGAAGAAAAAGCAGCTGAGATAATTCAGGCAACCGAGACACAGACAGCTAAGCCGGCAGCTGCAGAAGATAAAAAATTCAAGAAAAAGAAATCAACAACATGGGAAAGAAACCAGCGCAAATGGGGCTGGGCGTTCATTCTTCCGACAATGATAGGAATCATAGTCCTCAATTTATGGCCTATAGTTCAGACAATATATCAGTCATTCTGTAAGGTCGGTTCATTTGGAACAACGACATTTGCAGGATTTGACAACTATAAGAAGATGTTTGCCGATACTGAGGTATGGCAGTCGCTTCTCAACACATTCAAGTATGCGATCATCGAGGTTCCGTTCTCAATCGCCATCGCACTTGTACTTGCAGTATTCCTGAATCGTAAGATGCATGGAAGAACAGTATACAGAGCAATATTTTTCCTGCCAATGGTAGTTGCACCTGCAGCTGTAGCCATGGTATGGAGATGGTTATACAATTCACAGTTCGGTCTGTTAAACCATATTCTTGGTACAAGGATCGAGTGGATATCAAATCCAAAGATTGCATGGATCTCAGTTGCGATCATCGGTGTTTGGTCTATCATAGGATACAACATGGTCCTGTTCCTTGCGGGACTTCAGGAGATACCTAAGGATTACTACGAGGCAGCAGATATTGATGGAGCATCAGGAGTAAGAGCTTTCTTCAAGATCACTCTCCCACTTCTCTCCCCAACAGTATTCTTCGTACTCGTAACAAGAGTGATCGGAGCACTTCAGGTATTCGACCTTGTATACATGGTAATGGATATTTCAAATCCAGCCCTCAAGAAGACAGAGTCAATCGTATATTTGTTCTACCAATATTCATTCCAGAATGGTAACAAGGGTTATGGATCAGCAATAGTAGTTCTTCTTCTCGCAGTCATCATGGTACTTACAGTATTCCAGATGATCGGTCAGAAGAAGTGGGTTCACTATAACTAGGAAGGGGGAATCGATATGACAAGAGGCGTACAGTTTAAGAGAAGAATGCAGAAGTTATTGATTCACCTCATTCTGATCATATTCTCAATCATAATGATAGTGCCATTTGTATGGATGACACTCACAGCATTTAAGACAGTAACAGAGGCAACTTCGGTAAGTCCATTCGTAATATTCCCTTCACAGTGGCGCACAGACGCATTCGTGACAGTTTGGAATAACATGAACTTCCTTGTTCTCTACAAGAACACATTACTGCTCATATTCTTCAGAGTTCTGTGTGCATGTCTCACAGCAACACTGGCAGGATATGCATTTGCAAGACTTAAGTTCAAGGGCAGAGACTTCATGTTCTCCCTGATACTTTTCCAGATGATGATTCCTTCACAGATATTCATCATCCCACAGTTCCTGATGATCAGTAAGATGAACATGACAAACACAATGTTCGCTCTGGTATTCCCAGGAATCGTAACAGCGTTCGGTACTTTCCTGCTGAAGCAGGCTTACATGGGACTTCCTGGAGATCTCGAGGAGGCAGCAAGACTTGACGGATGTAACATTCCAAAGACATTCGTGTTCGTCATGGCTCCGCTTGCAAGATCATCGATGGTTGCCCTTGGTATATTCACAGCAGTGTTCGCATTCAAGGATCTGATGTGGCCACTGGTCGTAAACAGCAGTGCAAACAAGATGCCGCTCTCAGCAGCTCTTGCAACAATGCAGGGACAGTATCAGTCCAACTACCCACAGCTGATGGCTGCATCTCTTATATCATGTATACCAATGATCGTTATATACCTGATATTCCAGAAGCAGTTCGTAGAAGGTATCGCAACATCAGGTGGAAAGCTCTAAAAGAGGTTTAGATACAAAAGATATAGAAGAAAATATAATCACAGGGTGACGTCAGCTATTGATGCCACCCTTGTGGAACATATCGTAAATAAGAAAGTATTCTATTATGAAATTGCGAAATCTGTAGTTCTGCATGTAGAGTACCGTGTTTAGTATTACCAAATCAGGGGAATACGAGACCGCCGGTTCTTAGATGGCGTGTTAGCGGCATCTTAGTACCGCTGCAGGTTGAGTTAAGCGGGAGCGACCCCTGATTGGTATACTAAATCACGGTATTATTGTCAAAAAGTGAGAGTATTTCGCAATTTCTTAACATAACGTAAGTGCGAAAGGAGGAACATCTATGAAAAATCCGATAATCACGGAAGAGGAAAAGCAGAAAATAAAAGAGATGGACTCCACACGCAAAAAAATAGGATATATCTGGGATTATTACAAATTCTGGATAATCGGTGCGGTCGTTCTCGTGGGACTCATCGTGTATTTTACGGTGGTATTTGCGACCAGGGAGGATAAGCCGTTACTGGATGTTGTCCTTGTGAACAACTACGACGATGTTTCTGAGGACAGCGAACTGGCACAGGGATTTGTGTCGTATGTAGGGGAAGAGAATCTTTCGGGGAAGGTTACATTTGACAACAATGCATTCTTTAATCTGGCAAATAATTCGGATTACAAGAACAGTTACTATATGAAGGTACTGGCATACCTTGAGGCGGACACAGCCCAGGCAGTTATGTGCCAGTATGACAATCTCATAGGACTGGCAAAGAGTGGCAGACTTGCGGATCTGTCAGATGAGAAGGCCGGTAATATATGTGAGAAGTATAAGGACAGAATAATATATTACGAGGATGAAGATGGAAATAAGATACCTGTCGGAATAGATGTATCAGAAGGATACAAGGCGGCAGGACTTAGCGAATACACAGATGGAAAGGCGTATATCGGACTGTCAGCATATGCTGCTGATTATGGATATGTGGAGAAATTTGTGGACTATATGGTGGAGATCGGGAAATAAACAGGAGATCATGAAAAGGAGGATTTTGGCATGGCAATACTGATAAACGAAGAGAAAAAGCTTTTCACATTGAATACCAAAAATACTACATATCAGATGAAGGTGATCGATTATGGATATCTGGCTCATCTGTATTACGGAAAGAAAATGGACGGGGATATGTCATATGTCATAACCCATTATGATAGAGGATTCTCAGGCAATCCTTACGAGGCACAGGACAATAGGGAGTTCTCTCTGGACAATATTCCACAGGAATACAGCTGCTACGGTAACGGAGATTTCAGAACAACTGCGTTCAACATAAAGGATATAGAGGGAATCCACGGTTGTGATCTCAGATTTGTTTCATACGAGGTTATGGACAAAAAGTATAGCCTCAAAGGACTTCCTGCAGCTTACACAAATGACGGCGAGAAAGGTGAGACACTCAAGATCGTTCTTCAGGATCCTCAGGTGGGAGTGGAGGTTGAACTTCTTTACGGAATTATTGAGGATAAGGATCTGATCACGAGATCTACGATCGTCAGAAATATAAGCGATGCGGATATGTTTGTGGCAAAGGCATCGAGCGTG
The DNA here is from genome assembly GCA_050874325.1 of Coprococcus sp. GTDB lineage: Bacteria > Bacillota > Clostridia > Lachnospirales > Lachnospiraceae > Coprococcus. The sequence goes on from JBNMKK010000007.1 coordinate 59,626, forward strand.
AGCCTCGATTTCGTGACAGGCGATTACGATCTCATACATTTCCATGGAAGACATGCCATGGAGCGCATGTATGAGAGGGAAGAGATCAAGCATGGTGTGAAGAAGATCGGCAGTACAAGGGGTACATCAAGCCATCAGCACAGTCCATTTGTTGTAATTGCTGGTAAGGATGCAAATGAGGATGCGGGTGACTGCTATGGAATCTCACTTCTCTACAGTGGAAGTTTCAACTGTGAGGTGGAGAAGGATCAGACAGATCAGGTGAGACTTAACATGGGTGTTCAGGATGAGATGTTTGAGTATGTTCTCTACCCTGAGAGTGAATTTGTGGCTCCTGAGGTAGTCATGGTTTATTCACCTGATGGATTTGCGGATATGTCGCACAAGATGCATGATGTTGTCAGATACAATATCTGCCGCGGCGAGTACAAGACAAAGAGAAGACCGATACTCATCAACAGTTGGGAGGCTGTATACTTTGACTTCAACGGTGATGACATTGTGAATATAGCAAAGCAGGCATCGGAGCTGGGCGTTGAGATGCTGGTTCTCGATGACGGCTGGTTTGGAGTGAGAAATGACGACAAGTCAGGACTTGGTGACTGGTTCGTGAATGAAGATAAGATGGGTGGTCCTATGGCTGATGTTGTCAAGAGAGTAAAGGATCTTGGTATGAAGTTTGGTATCTGGATCGAGCCGGAGATGGTATCTGAGAAGAGTAATCTCTTCAAGGAGCATCCTGACTATGCATTTGTGATCCCAGGAAGAAAGCCGGTCATGGGAAGAAGTCAGCTGAATCTCGACTTCTCCAGAAAAGAGGTCGTAAACTGCATATTTGACCAGATGACAGCAGTGCTGGACAAGATAGATGTCGATTACATAAAGATGGATATGAACAGAAGTATCCTCAATGTATATTCTATGACAGAGGGAATCCAGAACAATGGAACTATCCTCTACAAGTATGTTCTCGGCGTATATGACTTCATGGAGAGACTCCAGGCAAGATATCCAAAGATGTTTATCGAGGGCTGCAGCGGCGGCGGCGGAAGATTTGATGCTGGAATGATGTATTACACACCACAGATATGGTGCAGTGATGATACAGATGCCATTTGCAGACTTGACATACAGTATGGAACTTCATTTGGCTATCCTATATCGGTGGTTGGCTCACACGTATCAGCGGTTCCAAATCATCAGACAGGAAGAACAACTCCATTCAATACAAGAGCTGTCGTTGCCATGGCTGGAAGTTTCGGATATGAACTTGATCTGAACAAGGTCAGCGATGAGGAGAAGGAAGAGGTCAAGGCTCAGGTAGAAAATTATAAGAAGTACTGGGATCTTCTTCACAACGGACTTTACTACAGACTGACGGATGCGGACAAGAGCAAGGGCGTGGCTGCATGGTCATTTGTGGCAAGAGATAAGTCAGAGACCCTTGTAAATATTGTAACTGTGGAGAGTTTCTGCAATGCACCAGTACCTTTTGTCAGAGTAAAGGGACTTGATGCGGATGCCATATACGTTGACGAGGAGACCGGCGCAGAGTACAGCGGACAGGGACTTGACCAGATCGGACTTCCTGTACCACTCAAGTTCGGCGAGTACAATGCCTACCAGATCCATCTTGTGAGAAAGTAGGAACGATAAAAAGTAATAGATATTAAAAATGGTGCCAGTTATCATTGTCATGCCATAAACGGCTGACGATGATGACTGGCACTTTTTTCTTATCCTCAGATAGCATATTTTCGTGATGATCAGCCTTCATACACAGGATCTTTAAAGTCCGCTCTGAATATCAGTGCGGCTCCCATGATGAACAGGAAACATACAACCCATGTCACAGGTTCACATATACATACTGCAATATAGCCGTAGACTGGAACGAGGAACACAGCAAATATGATCTTGCCGATCATCTCCAGTGCGCTGCAGAGCAGTGGTGCCACTGAATGGCGCATTCCCTGAAGGGCATTTCGCACTATTACAAGGATTGCCATAGGTGGGATCATCGGTATGCTTATCCTGAGGTACATGAGACCGTTGGATATTATGGTGTTGTCCGAACTTCCGGTTATAAGTACCAGAATGGATCTTGCAATGGTGAAAGTGGAGATCATCGCAAGGATCCACCACACACCGTACATTGCAATGGCTGCATATATTCCCTTTTTGATCCTGGAATTTTTGTGTGCGCCATAGTTCTGGCTTGCAAAAGTAGCTGCACTGGTTCCAAGGGCAATACCAGGTGTGTAGAAGAATTCGGCAAGTCTTCTGCCGCCCACCTGTGCGGCGATATATACATTTCCGAGGGCATTTATACTTCCCTGGAGAATAACACTTCCTATATTATAGATGGCACTCATGAGAGCCATGCTGAGTCCCGTCCAGAACATCTCAAATACGAAACTTACAGATGCTTTCATATCCTTCTTTCCAAATTTAAGTTCCGGATATCCGTGGAGAATACAGAATAGACCAAGAATGGCGCTTATTCCCTGGGCGGTTATGGTGGCGATGGCTGCACCGCGAACTCCCATGGAGAAAGGTCCCATGAACAGGTAGTCGAGTATTACATTTAAAACGCTGCTAAATACAAGGAATATCAGCGGTGTAACACTGTTGCCGATAGATCTCAGCAGGCTTGATTCCAGATTGTAAGCCATGGTGAGTGGAATCCCGGCAAGGATCACTGTAAGATAGCTCAGTGCGCCATCCATTGTCTCTGCAGGCACTTGTAGAAGAGTCAGCAAAGGTCTTCTGAAGATTAGAAACGATGTGGTGAGGATTATTGTAGATATGGCAGACAACATGACAGCCCAGCACACGGAGTGTTTCATCTCAGTTTCGTTGTCCGCACCGAAGTTTCTGCTGACGAACAGAGCAAAGCCATTATTCAGTCCGAAAGCTACATTTGTGATGAGACTGTAAAGTGCGGCGGTGGCACCTATCTGCGCAAGGGCGGTATCTCCGAGGAGATGTCCTGCCAGAGAGGTGTCAGCCAGATTGTAAAACTGCTGAAGTATATTTCCGATAAAAAGAGGCATGGCAAAATAAAACAAAAGCTTTGCCGGGCTGCCTGTTGTCATGTCTGTTGTTCGTTTGGTGCGATTTACTTTTCTGGATCCTTTAATATCTAAAGAGGTACTCATAAACTTGTTCTCCTTAAAGTGTGTGGTGGTATACATAAATAGCTGTGTTGCAATAGCTGCCACAATTCTCTGTATAATCTATGACTTACATTTCTGCTTGGCTATACAACAGAATTCCTTGATTAACTACATAATAGCGAATAAAAGGAGTTGATTCTGTAACAAAAGCGGCTCATAATATAACAAAAGCGACATGATTTAAATTTTAGTAGACATGGACGAAAGTGCGTTGAAACGTCAGCGAAAAAGTATAGGGAGGAATCCGGCATGATACTTCACAGGACCACAGTGATGGTTGACACACATGGAAGGGAGAGCAGGGACGATGATGTGCATCAGTTTGACTTTGCGGCATATGATGCGGATATGCACCAGTTTATATCGGGTTGTATACCTCCACATTGGCACGATGAGCTGGAGGTATTTGTTCTGCTCAGTGGACAGGTGGAGGTTGTGACAGGAGATGTCTCGTGTGTTGTAAATGCAGGCGAGGGCTGCTTTATAAATGGAGGAGTGCTGCACACTTTCAAAACTTTGTCAGAAGATGAATGTCACTACCATTCATTTGTATTTGAGAGCTCGATAATAGCGGGGGCGCCCGGAAGTATATTTGATACCAAGTATATGAAACCGTTTATGGAAAAGGGGCGATCATTTGTACATATGAAAAGGACAGAGGAGACAGATGTATTTTTTGCGGAGTTCGACAAATGTTATGAGGCATGTGACAAAGAGGATTATGCATATGAGTTTGTGATAAGGGACAGCCTTACAAGGATGATGCTGTGCATTGGACGTAATATGAAGACTCCAGGGAGTTCGGATATGCCGCATCTGGCGGAAGTAAGGATAAAGGATATGCTTGGCTGGATAGACAGAAATCTCAAAGACGAGATAACAGTGAGTGGTATAGCGGGCAGCGCAAACATATGCATCAGGGAGTGCCAGAGGATATTTAGCCAGTATGTGCATTACAGACCGATGGAGTATGTTCAGAGACGACGGATAACGCTTGCCGCAGAGCTGCTCAGGACCACCCACAGGCAGGTGACAGACATTGCATTGGAATGTGGATTCAGCAGCGTGAGTTATTTTATCAAGCAGTTTAAAGGGATTGTCGGATGCACTCCTGCGGGCTATAGAAAGCAGGGAAATGATGATGACAGATATATTTGATCTCTGAAAAATTGTCCTGCAAATAGGTATTTTAAATGGACATATAACATATAAAATGCTACCATTATATAAGATAATTCAGGAAAATCGGGATCGACATTGATATTCGGAGCAAATTCAGTACAAAAGGAGAGTAATATGGACGAGAATAATATGAATGGATTTGGAAACACAGATGAAGATGAAGACTATGACGGAACCACGGTACTCACATCACCAGGAGTAAATGCTTTTTCAAACGCACAGCCTGGTGCGCAGAATGTGAATCCAGGTCAGTTTCAGCAGGCAGGACAGCAGGGACAGCCATATGGCCAGCCGGGACAGCAAAATCAGTACAGCGGTTTTGGACAGTTCCAGCAACCACAGCAGCCGGGACAGCAAAATCAGTACAGCGGTTTTGGACAGTTCCAGCAACCACAGCAGCCACAGCAAAATCAGTACAGCGGCTTTGGACAGTTCCAACAAGCAGGACAGCCAGAGCAACAGGGGCAGTATGGTGGATTTAATCAGTTTCAGCAGCCAGGGCAGCCAGAGCAGCAGGGACAATATGGCGGATTTACACAGCAGCCATATGGTCAGCCGGGACAGCCGTTTGGCGTTCCACAGGGAGCGGATATGCAACCGGGAAAAAAGCTTAATAAAAAGTTTGTCGCTATAATAGGCGGAATTGTGGCTGCAGTTATAATAGTAGTCGTTGTTCTGGTCTTATTACTTTCCGGTGGTGGTGGCCAGAAGAGTGCGTCAAATGTCGGTGATGAGCTGGCGAAAGCATACGAGAAAGGTGATGCAGATGCCATGATCGATCTGATGCTTGATGACTACTATGAGCTTTACAACAAGACCTGGGGTGATAACTATGTTGAGGATCAGTTCAATGAAGAAGTTCAGGACATGAAGGAACAGGTTGGAAACGTAAAGAGTATCAAGATAGAGGACAGGTCAGAAGATAAGTACGAGCAGGACGAGATAGATGACGTGAACAGCACATTTGATAAGTTCAACGTTGATATCAAGGTGGATGAGTGCCGTGAGATCGACATGGATGTCAAGATAAAGGGATCAGAGAGTGATGCTGACGGAGAGATAGTATATACTGTCATAAAGTCAGGAAGTAAGTGGTATCTGGTGGACTATGATCTCTATGTATATTAATGACATAAGCTGACAGTTGATAAAGAAAAAACATAGATAAATCATGGCGAAATGGACAATTCTTCAATTGACAAACCATGAATACTTGCTATACTAAGGAATGGATAGATGATAAAAACGATGACAGAGACAGTACGGAGTCTGCGAGATCGGCAGCGAGCCGGGGGTGGTGTAAGCTCGGTGACAGTAGCGGCTTTCGGAATATCACTCTGGAGTTGCAGACCAAAAGAGCTTTGCTCAAGTAGGCTCTGACGTATTTCCTGCGTTAAAGGGAGCGCATATGTTAGTATGTAAGTAATAGGTGGTATAACGAACTCAAAGCCCTTCGTCCTAATTACGACGAAGGGCTTTATTATATTTGGAAATAATTATCAGAGAAAGGAAAGACGACATGTACGACAAGGTTTCGACTAAACTGGAATTCGTGAACAGAGAGCAGAAGGTATTGGACTTCTGGAAAGAAAATCAGGTATTTGAGAAGAGTGTTGAAGAGACAAAGGATCTGCCAACATACACATTCTATGATGGCCCTCCAACAGCAAATGGTAAGCCACATATCGGACACGTTCTCACACGTGTAATCAAGGATATGATCCCTAGATATCAGACAATGAAGGGACATAACGTAGTTAGAAAGGCCGGATGGGATACACACGGTCTGCCTGTTGAGCTTGAGGTTGAGAAACTCTTAGGAATCGACGGCAAGGAGCAGATAGAGGAGTACGGACTGGAGCCATTTATCCAGAAATGTAAGGAGTCTGTATGGAAATATAAAGGCATGTGGGAAGAGTTCTCAGGCAAGGTTGGTTTCTGGGCTGATATGGACAACCCATATGTAACATACCATGATGACTTCATCGAGTCAGAGTGGTGGGCACTTAAGAAGATCTGGGATCAGGGACTTCTGTACAAAGGATTCAAGATCGTACCTTACTGCCCAAGATGTGGAACACCTCTTTCAAGCCATGAGGTGGCACAGGGATACAAGACAGTCAAGGAGCGCTCAGCAGTAGTAAGATTCAAGGTTATCGGAGAGGACGCTTATTTCCTCGCATGGACAACAACACCTTGGACACTTCCTTCAAACGTGGCACTCTGTGTAAACCCAAATGAGACATACGTGAAGGTAAAGGCAGCAGACGGCTACACATATTACCTTGCACAGGCGCTTGCAGACAAGGTTCTCGGCGGTCTTGCAAAGGAGGCTGTTGACGATCAGCCAGCTGTTCCTGCATATGAGGTTCTTGAGACATACGTTGGTAAAGATCTTGAGTACAAGGAGTATGAGCCACTCTATGAGTGTGTAAAGCCTGTATGTGAGAAACAGCACAAGAAGGGTCATTTCATCACATGTGACACTTATGTAACTATGACAGATGGTACAGGTATCGTTCATATCGCACCTGCATTTGGTGAGGACGATGCAAATGTTGGAAGAAACTATGATCTTCCATTTGTACAGTTTGTAGATGGCAAGGGTGATCTCACAGAGGAGACTCCATTTGCAGGAATGTTCGTAAAGGATGCAGACCCTGAGGTACTTAAGGATCTGGACGCAAGAGGACTTCTCTTCGATGCGCCTAAGTTCGAGCATGAGTATCCACACTGCTGGAGATGTGACACACCACTTATCTACTACGCAAGAGATACATGGTTCATCAAGATGACAGCAGTCAGAGACAAGCTGGTTAAGAATAATGACACTGTAAATTGGATCCCAGATAGCATCGGTAAGGGTCGTTTTGGCGACTGGCTGAAGAACGTTCAGGACTGGGGACTTTCAAGAAACCGTTATTGGGGTACTCCGCTGAATATCTGGGAGTGTGAGTGCGGATGCAGACATGCCATCGGCTCAAAGGAAGAACTCCGTTCAATGAGCGACAACTGCCCTGAGGACATCGAGCTGCACCGTCCGTTCATCGACGCTGTCACGATCAAGTGTCCAGAGTGCGGCAAGCAGATGCACAGAGTTACAGAGGTTATCGACTGCTGGTTCGATTCAGGATCAATGCCATTTGCACAGTGGCACTATCCATTTGAGAATCAGGATATATTTGAGAAACACTTCCCTGCCGATTTCATCAGTGAGGCTGTTGACCAGACAAGAGGATGGTTCTACTCACTTATGGCTATCTCAACTCTGCTGTTCGACAAGGCTCCGTTCAAGAATGTAATCGTTCTCGGACATGTCCAGGATAAGGACGGACAGAAGATGAGTAAGTCCAAGGGAAATGCTGTAGATCCGATGGAGGCTCTGAACAAGTACGGTGCAGATGCCATCAGATGGTACTTCTACAGCAACTCAGCACCATGGCTTCCTAACAGATTCCATGAGGATGCGGTTGTTGAGTGTCAGAGAAAGTTCATGGGTACTCTGTGGAACACATATGCGTTCTATGTACTCTATGCAAATATAGACAACTTTAATCCTCTTGAGCATGAGCTTGAGTATGATAAGCTGTCACTTATGGACAAGTGGCTCCTGTCCAAGTTGAACTCAACAGTCAAGGCAGTAGATGCAAATCTTGGCGCATACAAGATCCCTGAGACAACAAGAGTTCTTGAGGAGTTCGTGGATGACATGAGTAACTGGTATGTTCGTCGTGGCCGTGAGAGATACTGGGCAAAGGGCATGGAGCAGGATAAGGTAAATGCTTACATGACACTTTACACAGCGCTCGTTACGATAGCACAGACAGTAGCTCCTATGCTTCCATTTATGGCAGAGGATATTTACCAGAATCTGGTTAGAAATATAGACAAGGATGCACCTATATCAGTTCATCTGTGCTCATTCCCAGAGGTGGATGAGAAGATGATAGATCCAGAGCTTGAGGTAGCTATGGACGAGATCCTGAAGATCGTTGTTCTGGGACGTGCAGCAAGAAATACAGCGAATATCAAGAACAGACAGCCAATCGGCAAGATGTATGTCAAGGCTGACAAGAAACTTGAGGGTGAGGAGAAGGCCATCATCGAGGATGAGCTGAATGTGAAGAACGTTGAGTTTGACGATGATGTAAGTGCTTACACAACATACAGTTTCAAGCCACAGCTCCGTACAGTAGGACCTAAGTATGGAAAGCACCTTGGCAAGATCAAGGAGCATCTGTCAGCTCTGGATGGCAATGCAGCCATGGCAGAACTCAAGGCGGAGGGTGCTCTTAAGTTTGAGGCAGACGGAGAGGAGATCGTACTCACCGAGGCTGATCTTCTGATCGATATGGCTCAGATGGACGGTTTCGTATCTGAGGCAGACGGAGGCGTGACAGTTGTCATCGACACCAACCTGTCAGAGGAGCTTCTTGAGGAAGGATTTGTCCGTGAGATAGTATCCAAGGTTCAGACTATGAGAAAAGAGGCTGGATTCGAGGTTATGGACAAGATCACCGTATATGCTGATGGCAGCCAGAAGGCAAATGACATCATCGCAGCAAATGCTGATGACATCATCGGTGATGTTATGGCAACTGAGATCATCACCGGTTCAGTGGATGGTTACTCTAAGGAGTGGAACATCAACGGCGAGAAGGTGACTCTCGGAGTAAAGAAGAACGACTAAGAGACATAACAGAAAAAATAATCAGGCTCGGAAGATACAGATATTATAGATTTTGTATCTTCCGGGCTATTTTTATGCCGATTACGATTTATTAAGTTTGTGTATGTGGGGCGTTGGGGGTATATTATTTTATAGATAAATCATACACAGGGCTGCCCGTTCAATAACAAAGGAGACAAAAGATGATAGCAATTTTTATAGCGCCATTTTATATAGCGTTAAACATATATTTGTTCTGGAGGATAAAAGGCTGGGTACAGGCATATTTCCCGAATTTTAAGGGAAAAAAGGGCTGGATAGTCCCGATAGTTTTATATGCATTTCTAGCGTCGGCGCTGGTGATAGCATTCTTTCTGCCACAGGGAAGATTCAGACGAGGTATGAAACTGGTGGGAAATTACTGGCTGGGTGTTTTGCTTTATATGATATTTTTCATAGTGATAGCCGAGCTTGGAAGATTTCTCCTGATTCATGTATTCAGAGTGAGCAAAGAAAAGATATGCGTGCCGAGGGTACACAGGATAGTTGGATGTATGTGTGCGACGCTCATTATGTGCATATCCATCTGGGGAGTGGTAAATGCGAGACTTGTGCGTGTGACACCTTATGATGTAACGATCAACAAGGAAGTTCAGGACGAGAATGGCCAGAAAATGGATTCCATGAAGATCGTGTTGGTTGCAGATCTTCATCTGGGGTATAACATAGGCATCAGACAGGTTCAGAGAATAGTAAATTCTATAAATAATCAGGACGCAGATCTTGTGTTGATAGCTGGTGATATATTTGACAATGAATGGGAAGCAGTGGACCAGCCGGAGAAACTTGAGGAAATATTCAGGGGGATCAAGTCTAAGTATGGAGTGTACGCATGCTATGGCAACCACGATATACAGGAATAGGTGCTTGCCGGATTTACATTTGGCGGGCAGAAGGAGAAGACCAGCAGTCCTGAGATGGACGAGTTTATGGAGAAGGCGGGAATCACACTTCTTCGTGATGAGGGAGTGTTGATAAATGATTCCATATATATCTATGGCCGCCGTGATGCCCACAGACCGGGAAATGGGGTCACAGACAGAGCATCGGCGGATGAGATAATGAAAAATGTGGACAAGTCCAAACCTATCATAGTCCTTGACCACGAGCCGAAGGAGCTGGAAGAACTGGCATCGGCGGGTGTGGATATGGATCTGTGCGGACATACCCATGATGGACAAATGTTCCCAGGTAACATCCTTGTGGCAATGATGTGGGAAAATTCCTGCGGTTACCTGAATGTTGATGGCATGCACAACATAGTCACTTCTGGAGTCGGTGTGTTCGGGCCTGACATGAGAGTGGGGACTAAGGCAGAGATATGCCCGATAACGGTGCATTTCAGCGAAGAACAAAAGTAATCTCAACCGCATAATATTTCGCCAACCGCCAACATAACTTAATTAATAAAGGAAAATGGCCATAACACCACAATACCCTAGACTTTACAGCAAAAATACAGTAAATTTACGGGTATATAAATTTTATAGGAGAAAAAGGGAGGCGATAGTATGGAAAAATTGAGTGAGATCGTGTCGGCGGTGGACGGATTCGTGTGGGGCCCGGTCATGTTGGTGCTCCTTGTGGGAACAGGAATATTCCTTACCATCAGGACAGGATTCCTTACATGGAGAAACCTTGGATACGCGCTGAAAAGTACACTCAGCAAGGAGGCAAGAACAAAGAGCAGAGGAACTGGTGATGTCTCACCATTTTCGGCACTTACCACGGCACTTGCTGCAACCATCGGAACTGGAAATATCGTAGGTGTTGCAACGGCTATGGTATCAGGTGGACCGGGAGCTCTCGTGTGGATGTGGATATCAGCGGCATTTGGTCTTACATCCAAGTTTTCAGAGTGTATGCTTGCCATAAAATACCGAGAGGTGAATGCCAAGGGTGAGATGAGCGGCGGACCTATGTACACCATGAAGAAGGCGTTCAAGAATAAAAAGATCGGTGCCACGCTTGGCTGGCTGTTTGCACTGTTTGCGGTCATAGCATCATTTGGAATAGGAAATATGACACAGGCAAATTCCATATCTGAGTCTCTCAGCAGCACATTCAGTGTGCCTACATATATAACAGGAATCATACTTACGGTGTTTGCCCTTCTTATAATAGTTGGAGGAATAAAGACTATATCCAAAGTGTCATCTGTAGTCGTTCCTCTCATGGCTATATTCTATGTTGTAGCAGGACTTATCGTGATCATAGTGAACATACACAACGTTCCAGCAGGAGTTGCCATGATATTCAAGATGGCATTCTCAGTGAAGGCTGTGGGCGGCGGACTGTGCGGTTCGATCACAGCGGCAATGATGAACGCCATGAGATATGGTGTGGCCAGAGGCGTTTTCTCAAATGAAGCCGGTATGGGATCAGCAGCCATCACAGCGGCAGCGGCTACCACAGACAATCCTGTTCGTCAGGGCTATATCAATATGACAGGTACATTTTGGGATACAATAGTTGTGTGTACGATCACAGGACTCTGCATAGCTTCGTCAGGCGTGCTGGGAATTACGGAGAACAGCACCAAGGGCAGCTATCATGTGAATGGAACTTCTATCACCGTGGAGGCCACGGATTCGGACAACAAGACAACGACTACAGATTATACATTTGAATTTACGGATGACCAGCTCATTCTCACCGATGTGTCAAATTCTGCAAATACATTGACACTCTCTGCGGTTCCGGCGGATGAGCTCAATCAGAACGATAATGCAAAGCTTGCCGATTCCCTCGCGGTGACGGAGAGCCAGGCAGAAGTAGGGGAGATCACCGGTACATGGGCAGACGCGGCAGGTAATCATTATACCTTTGACAAGGATGGAACATTTGCATGTTCAACGGTCATCAAGGGTGCTGCCCTTACTATATTGTCGTTTGGATCAGCTCTCGGCAAGGTAGGAGGATGGCTGGTTACAATAGGTATTGTGTTGTTCGCATTTTCTACAATACTTGGCTGGGAGTATCATGGAGAGAAAGCATTTGAGTATTTGTTTAGGTCACATAAGTACAATATGATCTATAGAATAGTATTCTCGCTTGTAGTCTACATAGGAGCGACAATTTCACTGGATCTTGTATGGAATTTCTCCGATATAGCAAACGCTCTGATGGCGATTCCGAACCTTATATGCATGCTGGCATTAAGTGGTGAGATAGCAAAAGACATACGGGAATTTCAGTCGGTTATCAAAGAGGAAAAAGAAACAAAGAAGAGTACACAGATATAGAAGAACATATACGGTGAAATGTATATAAATGAGAGGGAAAGGTGCATGCATCTTTCCTTTTTATATGCAGAGAATATTATATAGCTGATATGATGATGAGGATTTTTTATAATCTCTTAACCAGACTTTATACTTACTTTATTTTTTGTCCAAATTATGTTCATAAGTGGTGGGTATTATATACGATAGAATAAATAGATGAGCATGTGGTGTATTGATAAGTAGAACGGATTTTGATGGAAATAATAAAGAAGAACAGTGTGGTGCAGGAGCTTTATCCTGACGATGCTGTTTGCAGAAAGGTCAATATATATGAGCAGAGTAATAGGAATAGACTTGGGTACAACAAATAGCTGTGTGGCAGTCCTTGAGGGCGATCAGCCCACTGTCATACCGAATTCGGAGGGAGGCAGGACAACTCCTTCAATAGTAGCCATCACAAAGGATGGAGAGAGACTTGTGGGTGAGTCTGCAAGGAGACAGATGACTGTAAATGTGGACAGGACAATCACCTCGATCAAGAGAGAGATGGGAACAGCATACAGGAAAAAGATAGATGGCAAGGAATACTCACCCCAGGAAATATCAGCTATCATACTTGCCAAGCTAAAGGGCGATGCCGAGAGCTATCTGGGCGGTCGTGTGACGGACGCGGTCATAACTGTTCCGGCATATTTTGACGACAGCCAGAGGCAGGCCACTAAGGATGCGGGAAGAATAGCAGGGCTGAATGTTCTCCGAATCATAAATGAGCCTACATCCGCAGCTCTTGCATACGGACTAGACAATGGACAGGCTCAGAAGATATTGGTATACGATCTGGGTGGTGGAACATTTGATGTGTCTGTCATAGAGATAGGGGACAGTGTCATAGAGGTTCTTGCCACAGCAGGAGACAACCATCTGGGCGGCGACGATTTCGATGAGAGATTACTGGATTACGTCATCAAGACCTTTAAAAAGGAGACAAAGGTCAATCTGGCGAAGGATATCACGGCATCCCAGCGAGTGAGGGAGGCATGTGAGAATGCCAAGAAGGAGCTTTCATTTGCGCAGACAGCCCACATAAATCTTCCGTTTATATCGACGATGAAGAATCAGCCGGTGCATCTTGATATGACCATAACAAGAGAGCAGTTCAATGAGCTGACATATGATCTGGTGGAGAGAACAGCCGGACCGGTGAATCAGGCACTTTCAGATGCGGGAATAACAAGGAATCAGATAGATAAGGTGCTGCTGGTGGGTGGATCCACACGTATACCGGCGGTCGTTGACAAGGTCCGCAGTATAACCGGCAGAGAGCCATCAAAGAATATGAACCCGGACGAATGTGTTGCCATGGGTGCAGCGGTTCAGGGAAGTAAGCTGAGCGGCGAGCTTACTGTGAGTGGCAAAGTAAACGATATTCTTCTTATGGATGTGACACCACTTTCGCTGTCCATAGAGACACTTGGAGGTGTGGCAAATGTGATCATACCAAGAAATTCAGCGATACCGACCAGAGCATCCAAGATATTTACCACGGCAGGAAACTTTCAGAGGGATGTTGAGATCAAGGTATATCAGGGTGAGAGACATTTTACCAGAGATAACAAGCTGCTGGGCAACTTCAGGCTGAGTGGCATCAAAAGAGCCATGGCCGGCGTTCCTCAGATCGAGGTCACATTTGATATGGATGCAAACGGAATACTCAAGGTGTCCGCAAAGGATCTGGGAAGAGGTGTGGAGCAGCAGATAGTTATCACATCCAGCACGAACCTCTCAGAAGAGGAGATCCGCAGAGCCAGGGAGGACGCAAAGAAATATGAGGATGATGTTGCCGGAGCCAGAGAGTTCAGGGATATAATGAACGAGGCAGAGGCGTATGTATATAAGGTGGAAAGCTTGCTTGAAACCAAAGGTTCTCAGCTCGACAAGAAGGACATGAAGAGGATAAAGAGTGATTGTGAATACCTGAAGAAACTTGTGACCAGAACTGATATGAACCATGTCGATGATGTTGAGATGGGCAGGATGAAGGAGGCATACAGGCAGCTTCAGGAGTCGGCGGAGAAACTGATGATTTAAGAGAGGAGCAGTAATTATGAAAGACAAATTTATCAGATTTATGAGATCCAGGTACGGCAATGATCAATTGTCATCATTTCTCACCTGGGGTGGACTTATATGCATGGTGCTCGATGCGTTTATCAAGACAGGTATATTTTACTTCCTGGGATTGTTTATGTTCATCTATGGATATGTGAGGATAATGTCCAAGAACTATGACAAGAGAGCAGCACAGAACAGATGGTTTATGGAGCATACTGCGGGTGTTCGCAATGTATTCAAGAGAGCGAAGAAACAGAAGGAGGCAGGCAAGGAATACAAGATATTTGTCTGCAATAAATGTCAGCAGATGATCAGGGTTCCAAGGGGCAAGGGAAAGATAGAGATAAGATGCCCTAAGTGTGGGAACAGATTTGTGAAGAAGTCATAGTGACAATATAAACTTATAAAATGAGTTTTGGAATATAGTGTGGAGATTGAGAGATGTTTGGATACATAGTGGTGAATCAGCCGGAATTAAAAATGAAGGAATATGACGAATACCGCCGATATTATTGTGGCTTGTGCAAATCACTGAAGGACAGATATGGCGCCAGAGGACAGATAAGCCTAAGTTATGATATGACATTTCTTGTCTTGCTGC
The DNA here is from genome assembly GCA_050874325.1 of Coprococcus sp. Lineage (GTDB taxonomy): Bacteria > Bacillota > Clostridia > Lachnospirales > Lachnospiraceae > Coprococcus. The sequence continues at coordinate 74,656 of JBNMKK010000007.1, forward strand.
TTACCGGGGTGTATGAACCTGAGAAACATTTGGGCAGCAGGCGGTGTATTGCACATCCAACATCAAAACATTCATATATACAAAATGAATACACAGATTATGTTGCAGATATGAATGTGATACTCACGTATTATAAATGTATGGACGACTGGGAGGATGAGCATAAGACTACAAGGAAGATTTATGCGGATGTGTTGCTTTCGGGAAAGAATGGAAAACGTCTCAGAGAAGATTATCCACATAAGATAGAAGTTATAGCCAGAAATCTAAAGTCGATAAGTGAACTTGAAGAAAATGGTTCAGATGATATGGATGCTCTGTCCGGACACTTTGGAAATATAATGGCAGAGATATGTGCTCCAAATCATGATGAGTGGGAAGATTACCTTAGAACTATAGGGTATTATCTCGGCAAATTTGTGTATATCATGGATGCGTATGATGATATAGAGAGGGATATTGGAGCAGGGAACTTTAATCCATATGTAAGCAGACTTGCACATGAACTGGGTGTTGATGTACAATCAGTTGGTGTGGACAGCCCAATCGATAAGGGCAAATGGCGGGAACTTGCAGAGTGGACAAAGGATGTCCTAATGATGATGGTGGCACCGCTTGCGAAGGAATATGAGATGCTGCCTATCATTGAAAATGTTGGAATACTAAGAAATATAATTTATTCGGGTATATGGGAAAATTATTATGCGACAACGAATAGAAGATGTGGCGATGAGGAATAGACTATGAAAGATCCTTACGAGGTGTTGGGACTGAAAAGAGGTGCCAGCGAAGAAGAAGTGAAAAAAGCATATAGAAGGCTGAGCCGTAAGTATCATCCAGACGCAAATATCAATAATCCCCACAAGGATGAGGCTGAGGAGAAATTCAAGGAGATACAGCAGGCGTATAAATCCATAGTGAGTGGCGAGGCTGACCGTGCTAGTTATGGTGGCAGTGGCAGCGGTTATGGACCAGGAAGTTCGCACGGTCACGGTGGCGGTTATGGTACAAATGGCTCATACGGTGGTTCATCAGGTGGATACGAACGGTATGATGATCCGTTTGGTGGTTTCGGCGGATTTGGACCGTTTGGTTTTGGCAGCTATCAGAGACAGTCTGATTATGATCCGAATGACAAGGATTCGAGGTATTTTCAGGCTGCAAAAAACTATATGAACAGCGGCAGCTATGAGGAGGCGAAAAATGTCCTCAACCAGATAGAAAATCATGACGCCAGATGGCATTATTATAGCGGTGTGTGCAACGCCGGGCTGGGAAATCAGATAAGAGCGATGGAGATGATAAAGCGTGCCATGGAGCTTGATCCGGGCAATCAGGAGTATCGACAGGCGTATGAATCCATCAAGAGCGGTCGCCAGTGGTATATGGACAGAGGTGCAGGTTATGGAATGGATATGCCGACAGGCGGAAAGTTCTGTAACAACCTTTGTACAATATGTGCAATCATGTCATGCTGCATGGGCGGAGCGCCTTGCGTGTGCTGCATGCCCGGTGGATACGGAAGAAGTTAATATAGAAAAGACGGAGAACCCCCTGGAAGTCGCCTCTTCCAGGGGGTTCGTTCGTGTCATCCGAAACCTCATGGATTCCCAATTTATTTTGATATTATCAGACATTTAATGACATATAACGTAAAATGACTGTAAATTCAATTTGACTATAGTCTAATTTTATTGCGTTATTTAACAAATTTTTCCTCATGTATTGTTAAAAAAAAGGGTTGATGATAGAATGAAACAGTGAAAATGGAAATAAATATAGTTATTTATCCAAGGAGGGAATGAATCAGATGAAGATGTTAGCAGATTTCGATAAGGAAGGTTTCAAGAAGGAAGTCATTACTAACGTAAAGACCCTTTTCCGTAAGCCTATCGAGGAGGCTACTCCACAGCAGGTATTCCAGGCAGTCAGCTACGCAGTTAAGGACGACATCATTGACAGATGGATTGCTACACACAAGGAGTATGAGAAGAAGAACGTCAAGACAGTTTATTATCTGTCTATGGAGTTCCTTATGGGTAGAGCACTCGGTAACAATCTTATCAACTTAACCTACTACGATGCAGTTAAGGAAGCACTTGATGAGTTAGGATTTGACCTGAACTTTATAGAGGATCAGGAGCCTGATGCCGCTCTGGGTAATGGCGGTCTCGGACGTCTTGCAGCTTGTTTCCTTGATTCATTGGCAACACTTGGCTATCCTGCATATGGATGTGGTATCAGATACAAGTATGGTATGTTCAAGCAGGGCATCAAGGATGGTTATCAGGTAGAGATGCCAGATGACTGGCTCAAGGATGGCAACCCATTTGAGGTTAAGCGTTCAGAGTACGCTGTAGAAGTTAAGTTCGGTGGATATGTCAGAGTTGAGAACAGAAATGGCAGAAACTACTTTATACAGGATGGATATCAGTCAGTTCGTGCCGTACCTTATGACCTTCCGATCATCGGTTATGGCAACAATGTTGTAAATACACTTAGAATATGGGATGCTGAGGCAATCCAGGAGTTCTGCCTTGACTCATTTGACAAGGGTGAGTATGAGAAGGCAGTAGAGCAGCAGAACCTTGCAAAGACTATCGTTGAGGTTCTCTATCCAAATGACAATCACTATGCAGGTAAGGAGCTGAGACTTAGACAGCAGTATTTCTTTATTTCAGCTTCAGTTCAGAGAGCTATCCTCAAGTTCAAGGAGCTGAACAAGGATATCCACAAGCTGCCTGACAAGGTAACATTCCAGATGAATGATACACACCCAACAGTAGCAGTTGCCGAGCTCATGAGAATCCTCATGGATGAGGAAGGCCTTGAGTGGGATGATGCATGGGATATTACAACAAGAACATGTGCATATACAAACCATACTATCATGGCAGAGGCTCTTGAGAAGTGGCCTATCGAGCTGTTCTCAAGATTACTTCCACGTATTTACCAGATCGTTGAGGAGATCAACAGAAGATTCGTTCTCAAGATACAGGAGATGTATCCTGGCAATCAGGATAAGGTTAAGAACATGGCAGTTCTGTACGATGGTCAGGTTAAGATGGCTCATCTTGCAATCGCAGGTTCTTATTCAGTAAATGGTGTTGCGGCACTGCATACCAAGATCCTTGAGGAGAGAGAGCTTAAGGACTTCTATGAGATGAGACCAGAGCAGTTCAACAACAAGACAAATGGTATCACTCAGAGACGTTTCCTGCTCCATGCTAACCCACTTCTTGCAAACTGGATCACAGACAAGATCGGTGACGAGTGGATCACAAATCTTTCACACCTTAAGAAACTCAAGGTATATGTGAACGATGAGAAGTGCCAGCAGGAGTTCATGAACATCAAGTATCAGAACAAGATCCGTCTTGCAAAGTACATCAAGGAGCACAACGGAGTTGATGTAGATCCTCGTTCAATCTTCGATGTACAGGTTAAGAGACTTCATGAGTACAAGAGACAGCTCCTGAATATCCTTCACGTTATGCACCTGTATAACAGACTGAAGACAGAGCCAGAATTCGATATGTACCCAAGAACATTTATCTTTGGAGCAAAGGCATCAGCAGGATACAAGAGAGCTAAGCTTATTATCAAGCTCATCAACTCAGTAGCCGATGTTGTCAACAACGATACTACAATAGATGGCAAGATCAAAGTTGTATTCATAGAGAACTACAGAGTATCAAATGCTGAGATCATCTTTGCAGCAGCAGATGTATCAGAGCAGATCTCAACAGCTTCAAGAGAGGCTTCAGGTACAGGTAACATGAAGTTCATGCTGAACGGTGCACCTACACTTGGAACTATGGATGGAGCAAATGTAGAGATCGTTGAGGAAGTTGGAATCGAGAACGCATTTATCTTCGGACTCTCAGCTGAGGAGGTTATGAAGTATGAGCGTGAGGGCGGTTACAATCCAATGGATATCTACAATAACAACCAGGCTGTAAGAAGAGTTCTCACACAGCTTATCGACGGTACTTACGCACCTGATGATCCAGACAGATTCAGAGATCTCTATGATTCTCTTACAAAGGAAGATGTATACTTCATCCTTAAGGACTTCGATTCATATGCAGAGGCACAGCAGAGGGTTGACGCTGCATACCAGGATGAGAAGGGCTGGGCAAAGATGGCTATGCTCAACACAGCATGTGCTGGTAAGTTCTCATCAGACAGAACTATCGAGGAGTATGCAAAGGAGATCTGGAAACTTAAGAAGGTTAAGGTATCTCTTGATAAATAATTATATACATGCTTAAAAATAAATGCTGGACCTGTAGAAACCGTAGATTGGTTTCTATGGGTTCAATTTTTTTACAATTTTTTCTGCTTTCACTACTAATAATCCTGTAACTATGTTATCTTATTAATATAAAAATTGGACAAGTGTCCGAGAAACAGAAGAAAAAGGGGGTAAATATATGAAAGGTAAGGGATTGTGGCGAAGGATCACGGCGATGATGCTTGCGCTTGTCATGATATTTGTCGCGACAGCGATCCAGCCAGATGTATCTGCATTTGCAGCGACAAAGACACCGGTGGTGACACATGGAAGGTTGTCAGTAAAGGGCCCAGATCTAGTGGATGCTAAGGGCAGAAAGTTCCAGCTCAGAGGAGTCAGTACACATGGAATCAATTGGGATGTCGGATATCCTTATGTGAACAAGGCGGCATTTCAGACTCTGAGGGATGACTGGGGTGCCAATGCAGTGAGACTTGCCATGTACACATCAGAGTACAATGGATACTGTTCCGGTGGAAATCAGCTTGCACTCAGAAAGCAGATATATAAGGGTGTGAAGTATGCCACAGATCTTGGAATGTACGTTATAATCGATTGGCATATATTGAATGACGGCAATCCTATGACGCAGCTTGCCCAGGCAAAGTCGTTTTTCGCTATGATGGCAAAGAATTTTAGAAAACAGAATAATATCATATACGAGATCTGTAATGAGCCTAATGGCTGTGACTGGAGGACCATCAAGAGCTATGCAACCCAGGTGATCAAGGTCATAAGAAAGTATGATAAGAACGGTATAATAACAGTTGGAACTCCTACCTGGTCTCAGCTTGGATCAGATGGAACACACAACGAGGTTGCAGACAGCCCGATAAAAGGTTACAAGAATATAATGTATTCACTCCATTTCTATGCAAATGAGTGGAGCCATAACAAGTACCTCCCGGCAAAACTTGCATATGCAAGGAAAAAGGGAATAGCGGTCATGGTAACTGAGTTTGGAATGTCGGCTGCAAGTGGCGGCGGAGGAATAAGCACCGCGAATATGAAGAAATGGTTTGCCAGACTGGACAAGTACAATATAAGTTATTTCTGTTGGAGTCTGAGCAACAAGAATGAATCATGTTCACTGTTGTCGTACAAGACACGAAAGACAAGCAAGTGGAAGACTACTGAGCTGTCGGCTGCGGGAAGATACATAAGAGCGGCTTACAGGGCGCGAAGGAAGGCACTTGGAAGTAAAGCCTAATGTATAAATATAAAACAAAAAACCGGAATACAGTATGATAATATCATCTGTATTCCGGCTTTTTTGATGACGTCTGCCATCATGTGATGTGGCTTAGCCACGCGTGTCAGCTAATTATGCTACAACTGTTACGTTAGTTGCTCTCTCCTTAGATGCGTCCTTTGGATCTGCCTCTACATCAAAAGTAACCTTCTGTCCCTCGTTAAGAGTCTTATATCCATCAGCGTTGATAGCTGAAAAATGAACAAATACGTCCTTTCCTGTCTCATCGTCTGAGATGAATCCATAACCCTTTTCTCCGTTGAACCACTTAACTGTACCGTTCTTCATCACGAGTACCTCCTAAAATGTTGAAATTTTGTACTCAATGAAAACACTACAATATACCCTATAGAGAATATCTTACAGAGAATACTCCAAAGAAAAGTTTACCTTATATAGCAATCGAACCGTTAATCTTGAATACGCTACTATCATATTATGTCATGTTGCATTTGTCAATAAATGATATTATTAAAAATCCTTTCGTGAATTGCCTGTAAAAGAGATGTCGTTTTGAAGGTGAACAGTGAGAGTGACAGTGATCATATAATTGAAGATTTCTGGATATACATAGTACAGAGAGGGTACGCTGAGAGCCGATGAAAATGGAAGACGGCGCATGGAACACACAAAAGAAATATAAAAATTGTCACAGCAGGGGGGAGAATATGCAGAAAGTAAGAATATTCATAATAGGGATTGCAGGTGCTGTCGTGTTATCATACGTTATCTCTGCGATTTATGCCAGATGCAGATATCCTGCCAGTCTTTCAGAAAGTGAACCAAGTGGAAAGAGTGTATGTATATATGAAGATGGACAATATGAGCTGATAGATGTCGAAGATTATATAGAAACAGTCCTGTTAGGGGTGATGCAGGATAACTGGAGTGATGAGATGTTGAAGACCATGGCGGTTATATTGCGCACCGGAATGTATTATCAGATGGAGTCTAAAAATGTGTCTCAAACGGGAAAGGCGAACCTTATAAATGAGTCAGAACTGCGTGAAATAAGATATACATATAACGAACTCAGGCAAAGATGGGGTGATGGGTATAAGAACGCAGTCCGGCGTTCCAGATCGGCTGTTTTGGATACTCGGGGAGTGGTGATCCGGTATGATGGAAGTGTTATTCTTCCCGTATATCATGTAGTTAGTGTGGGTCATACAGTGAGTGCAGAGGAATTGTACGGATATGACATCCCATATCTGAGACAGGTTGACAGCGATGCAGACAGAATGGCCCCAGAGTTTTCAACGACAGTGATGTTCGGTGAGGACAGGCTAAGAAAAACATTTGACAGATGGCTGGATAAAAATGCGGAAGGGGATAATGACGAAGTCCGTGTGGTGAAGGCAACCGCATCGGGATTTGCTCAGACAATAAGTGTATTTGGCAGCGAGATAGATGCTGAGGAGTTCTGCAGGCAGCTGGGGCTGGCGTCGGCAAATGTACACATAGACAGGCCGGGGGATGATTACCGGGTAATCACCATAGGGGTGGGAAACTCTCTGGGAATGTCCCTTTACGGTGCAGCTATACTTGCCGCAAATGGAGAAAGCTATGATGAGATCATCCAGTATTACTACACAGGTGTGACAGTGTCAAAATAGCTCGAGATAAAAAACTAACCTTATCAAAGAAAATTTGCAGTGATTGTATAATTGTAAAATTATATGTGCATGCTACAGATGAGGTGATGAATATGAAGAAATTTTTGAGCGGAGTAAAGAAAAATATATTTTATATCTCGCTCATCACGGGCATGGCAGTGCTTGTGACTGTGCTGGGACTTTATAACGCAAAGACCAATTCAAAAGAAAAAACAATTGAGATCGGACAGAATACGCCGTACGAGGATACATCAGAGACAGGAATGCAGGCAAAAGAGACATTGAGTGGAAAGGACAAGTACACTACAGCGTCTGATGCACCAGCCTCAAATGAAGATACAGAGGCTGAGGGAACAGAAAGTGGAATGGAAGATACAAAAGAACAGAGCGACACTGACTCGGAGGAGATAAAGAATAAGTATGACAGTGATTGTGATGATGCGTCAGAGACATCAGTGGATGTGTCTGGAGAAACAACTTTAAACTATGATCCAAAAGAGAGCATAAGCTGGCCACTGGTTGGAAATGTGATAATACCGTACAGCATGGACACTACAGTATATTTTGAGACATTACAGGAATACAAATGCAGTCCTGCCATGGTGATAGAGGCAAAGACAGGTGATGAGGTGAAAGCAGTATATGAGTGCAAGGTGGCTGAGGTTTCAAGCAACTCAGAGCTGGGCAATTATGTAAAGCTTGATCTGGGCAACGGTTATATGGTAACTCTTGGTCAGCTCCAGGATGTCAAGGTTGCACTCGGAACGCAGCTTGCAGCAGGTGATGTTGTGGGGACCGTAGGTGAGCCGAGCAGATTCTACAGCAAGGAAGGTACAAGTCTTTATTTTGCAGTGGAAAAGGATGGAAATCCGGTGGATCCTATGCTGCTGATCCAGTGATCAGAAATAGTGTGAATGTAGCCCGCAGATTATACGGACAAAAAAACAGCCATCTCTGTGCTAGAACAGAGATGACTGTTTTTATATTGTATCTGTATCACAGTTCACTGTGATACATTCCAGGTATTAGCCCATTACAACCTCTACTGAGTGAGTCTTGCCATCACCAAATGCTGGAAGAATATTGCCCTCGATAGCATTGCCATCAACTACAACACTCTTAACACCCTTGTTGATGTGATCAGGGTTAGAAACTTTGATGTCGTATGTAGCGCCACGGAACTGACGGGTAGCTGTCATTCCATCCCATGCAGCAGGTATTGATGGATCGATCTTGAGACCATCGAAGTCTGCTGAGATACCAAGGATGTACTGTGATATAGCAACCATATTCCAAGCAGCTGTACCTGTCAGCCATGAATTCTTGCCCTGTCCGAAGTGGTTTCCTGGCTTGCCGATGTCTGATCCGGCATCCTTACCACCGATCATCTGACCGTATACATATGGCTCAGTCTTGTGTATATCTGATGTCTCCTCAGTAAAAGCAGGAGCTATCTCTGAGTAGTACTTAAATGCCTGATCGCCGGCACCTGCATAAGCAGCTGCACAGATGATCCATGCATTGTTATGTGTGAAGATTCCGGCATTCTCCTTGTATCCGCCTGGGTATGTAGAAATCTCACCGTACTGGATGTAATACTTTGTAAATGCTGGGTTGTTAAGTACAAGTCCATACTGTGTGTTAAGTCTTTCATCGATTGCAGCAAGAGTCTTCTTGTCGCAGCCCTGATCCTTGCCAATGTCTGACATGATAGCAAATCCCTGTGGCTCAATGAAGATCTGACCTTCCTCGCACTCCTTAGATCCCATCTTCTCACCATTTGCATCGTAAGCTCTGAGGAACCAGTCTCCGTCCCAAGCTGACTCCATGATGTTGGCCTTCATCTTATCGATCTCAGCCTGAGCAGCATCAGCCTCAGCGTCCATGCCAAGATGCTTAAGGATAGCAACGTAGTTAGGACCTGCATATGTGAAGAGTGTAGCAACCATAACAGACTCAGCAACCTTTGAGTATCCGCCTTCAGCAGCGAACTTAGGGTTGGTGTATGTCTGGAAACTCTCACCTGGTGTGTCTGAGAAACATGAAAGGTTGATACAATCGTTCCAGTCAGCTCTCATTGCAAGTGGAAGTCCGTGTGGTCCAAGGTTGTTCACGATCTTGTAGAATGAAACCTTGAGGTGGTCAAGCATAGGCTTTGCAATTGACATATCGTTGTCATATGGAACCATCTCGTCAAGGATGCCCCAGTCACCTGTTTCCTTGATATAAGCTGATACGGAAAGAATCAGCCATAATGGATCATCTGAGAAGTCTCCACCGATATCTGCGTTACCCTTCTTGGTAAGTGGCTGATACTGATGGTAGCATCCACCGTCTGGGAACTGTGTTGAAGCTATATCGATGATTCTCTCTCTTGCACGATCAGGGATCTGATGAACAAATCCAAGTACATCCTGGTTGGAATCACGGAATCCCATACCACGACCGATACCTGACTCGAAGTATGAAGCTGAACGTGAAAGATTGAATGTAACCATACACTGATACTGATTCCAGATGTTGACCATGCGGTTAACCTTGTCATCAGGAGTGTTGACATTGAGGATGCTTAAGAGGTGATTCCAGTGATCCTTGAGTTCCTCAAGACCTGCAGCTACCTTCTCAGGAGTATTGTACTTCTCCATCATCTCAAGTGCCTTTACCTTGTTGATAGTCTTGCCGTCAGCCTCAAACTTCTGATCAACAGGCATCTCAACATATCCAAGAATAAATACAAGAGTCTTTGTCTCACCTGGAGCAAGAGTGATCTTCTTGTAGTGTGATGCGATAGGTGACCATCCATCAGCAAATGAATCATTTGCCTTGCCGGCCTCAACAGCCTGTGGGTTGTGGAAACCGTTGTAAAGTCCGATGAATGAATCTCTGTCTGTATCGTAACCATCGATCTCGTCATTTACAGTGTAGAATGCGAAATGGTCACGTCTGTCTCTGTACTCTGTCTTGTGATAGATAGTTGAACCTACAACCTCTACACGACCTGTACTGAAGTTTCTCTGGAAGTTGGTGCAGTCATCCTGTGCATCCCAGAGACACCACTCCTCAAATGAGAAGAATGAGAAAGTCTTTTCCTCTGAGCCTTCATTTGTAAGAACAACCTGCTGAACCTCTCCAGCATAGTTCTGAGGAACAAAGAAAGTAACCTCAGCCTTAAGGTCATTCTTCTTACCTGTGATTATTGTATAGCCCATACCGTGACGGCACTGATACTCATCAAGCTCTGTCTTGACTGGTGACCAGCCAGGATTCCAGATCGTACCGTTGTCGTTGATATAGAAATAACGTCCACCCATATCTATAGGTACGTTGTTATAACGATATCTTGTGATTCTACGAAGACGAGCATCCTTGTAGAAACTGTAACCTCCCGCAGTGTTAGAAATCAGTGAAAAGAAATCCTGTGTTCCAAGGTAGTTGATCCAAGGATAAGGAGTTCTAGGAGATGTAATGACATACTCCTTGTTGGCATCATCAAAATAACCAAATTTCATGTAGCATATACCTTCCTTCCAATTGTATTATGTTCGCTTTCAGATAGCTCTCATAAGCCCCCTCTGAAGTCTTCTGTATCGGCTTGTGCTATTTCTCCCTTAAAAGTTAGCCATACAGCTTGATTATATAATAAATGACGTAAAAAGACAACAAAGTTATGGCTCTATTTGTACAAATTGGACATGGAAGAGGCATGTTGCCGGATCAGAAAATGATTTGATTTAGCAGGTTGTGAATCTATGCTGTTATGGTATACTGTAAAGGTGTCTGTGAAGTTGCAGGGAGCAGACAAATAAATATAACAGGAGTTACAGAAGATGAGCAGTGACAACAACCGTAATAATATAACGGATGATAATGTACAGAGCGGCGATGTGCATATGTATGTCGGCGGCAGCAACACTTCGGACATGGAGTTGGATGAGCGTGACATGCAGCTTGCAGATGATGTGGCAAAGGAGAAGAAAATAAAACTGGTGATAGCACTGGCGGCGGTTTTGCTGGCTATAATTGTTGTGGTGGTCTACCTTGCTGCCACGAAACTCAACACCGGAAAGTCACAGAGCGTAAAGCTTGTAAACACATATATGGACGGACTCGGGGACGCAGATGTTGATAAGGTAAAGAGTGTCATGGATTCGGATACGGTGGATGATGATTCCATAAGTACGCTGGTCAAGATATTCCAGACTTACAATGACAATGGAATACAGTATACACTCGAATACACGACAGATGAGGGATATGAGGCATCGGACAGCCAGCTTGATGCGGTGAGTAAAGCCTTGTATAACGAAACTGCTGATAAGGCTGAGGTGAAGAAAGGATATGTTGTGCCGGTTAAGGGAACTATCATGCTGACATATGATGGGCAGACATCTCCGTATGATGTGGACATGGATATCATATGTTATGAGAAGGATGGAGAATGGTATCTTGGAGGAACCGTTGAGAGCGGTGATTCGGAATCAAATAAATAACTTAAATTATATACAAACATAAAAAAGAACCGCCAAGGTGATATTTGTCTAGGATTCTGGATACATACCACCTTGGCGGTTCTTTTTATATTGTCACTTTTATTTCTTCTTTCTTCCGGATATCAGTATTATGACAAATGATGCAAGGATCGTCACAAGTACTGTGATCAGGATGACCAGCTGAAGGTTACGGACACGGGTTTTTCTCTTGTCCACGGTATCACTGGATTTGTAATTGTCTATATGTCTTGAGCTGCGTTCCGTTGTCACCTCTGTGGTGGTCTCCGTGGTCTTGCTTGCCCTTGTTGTGTATTCGTGCATTGTATACTCAGATGGAGCCTCAGTTGTGTATGGTTCAAACTGGGTAGTCACCTCTGTGGTAGCCTGAGTGGTGGCTCTAGTTGAGATCTCTGTTGTGACTGTCTGAGTGGTTGTCGCCTTTGCGTCCACTGAGAAATTTGCAACTGCGTCGCCGGTCTTGGAACGGATCGTGAGAGTATGATTTCCAGGCTTAAGTGTGTTGAGGTACGATGTCTTAAGCTCGATCACTATACTTCCTGCAGTCTTTGTGTAGTAGGCAGAGGAGATCTCGTTTCCGTCCACAAGCACACATACAAAATCTGCAAAATCTGCATCGGAGCGGAACTTCAATGTGTCACTGCTGGACTGTTTCCACTTTACATCATTTCCACCTGTGATCTTAGGAGCCTGCTTGCTTATCACAGTGTCCTCTTTGCTTATGCTGTTGGTACATGCCTTGTCGCTGAAATACATGCCACATGCCGAGCAGTACCAGTATTCGATATTTCCTTTGGCTGCAGCTGTTGCAGCAACATAATCAACCTTTTTCAGGTTGGTGTGATTTGTCTTGCTCTTGTTTCCATATTTTGCACCACAGCCTGAGCAGGTTGCTTTCTCGGTGCATGTAGCCTTTCCACCAGAACAGTCCTGGGTAAGTTTGTAACCGCAGCCCTTATTCTCACATGTTCTGGAGTGTGTGCTGTTGCCGTTACTCTTCCATTTGCTCAGCTTGTGCTCAGAATTTCCCTTTTTAAGTTCCTTGCCGCAGTATTTGCAGACTATAGGGGTGGTACAGTTATTATCGTCTGGGGCAGCAACATGATCCTTGTTTACGGTCACTGACACTTCTGTTTTGTTGCCCGCTTTGTCGGTGGCGATCACGGTCTGTGCGCCCTTTGCAGGTGAAAGCTTGAATGACTTTGAGTCATCAAGGGTGATCTCTTTGTCATTTACAGTGAGCTTTTCAAGGTTGGATTCAGTTACTGTCACGCTGACCTCGGAACAGTATACAGAGCCGTCTGTTATTCCATCAAATACAGGGGCGTTGGAATCAACCGTAAAGCCCTCGGATGATATGTAAGTTGTATTGTCTCCTGACTTTATCTGTGCATATACCACATATGAGCCGTCATCGCTTATCTTGAAGGCTCCATCATATTTGGTAAATGAACTTCCGGCGAGATCGTCTTCAGAGAGCGCACCGCCACTTATCAAGTATCCACCCTCTGCACCATTTGGAACAGAGATGCTGACCTTGACTGCTTTCTTATAATATGTGTCAAATGAGATATCTCCCTGGAGTGAATCCCAGCTTTTCTTGCCGATGGTTATCTTGCCCTTTGCAGGAGCTCCTTCCCACTGTGCATAGAAAGTCAGATTTCTCTTCTGTGAGTCATTGTTTGTATCAGAATAGTCATATCCTCCATCTGTAGCTTTTTCAAAATCACTGTAGTATAGCATGGTAACAGTTTTGCCTGAACCGTCGGCACTGGTGTTCCATCCGGTAAATTTATAGTCTTTTTTCTCAGGGGTGTAATCTGCAAGAGCTATGCCGTATGATTTGCCTGCAACATCAAAATCATATGTTGCGCTCTCGGAATCTCCGATGGTTCCTCCGTTGGCGTTCAGGGTGAAGGTAAGACCCTCGCCTGAGTAGCTGTTCTTGGTGTACATGGCTGTGACAGTGATCCTGTTTGTGCTATCACCAAAATCGGAGCTTTTAATTCCGGTGACTTTTTTGGTTTTGTTGTACCATCCGGTGAACGTGAACCCATCGCGCTCAGGCACGTAATCAGACAGATTTATATCCTGAAATTCTGATTTGGACTGAGTGATCTCGGTTGACGCCTTCCCGGATATAGTTCCTCCGGCTGCGTCAAGAGTGACGTAATATGTGTCCGGGTCATCCCCCTCATCTGCAAATGCGTTTATTCCGGTAAAGCAGAATAAAGCACAAAGGATGATGGACAAGAATAAAAATTTCTTCATGTAATCCCTCCCTCAACTGTGACTTATCCGGATCCGTGGTTTGTTATATGCCACTTTATCCAGTTTGTTGATAGATATATTTTAGTATAAAAAAATTGATAAAACAACGCAGCATAAACATAATTAATAAGATGAAAGGAACGACCAGATCCCTGAGACTGGATGTGCCAGACTCGTGATATGGGATGGTCGTTCCTTACTGTTCAAATCTAATTTGATATGATGTCTGTGGGCTTTATGCCATTGTGAAAATTCTCTCTTTTACTGTCTTTGATTCACCCGGTGCAAGTTCTGTGTAGCCGGTAACAGAAGGGTCGCCTGAAAGATTTGGCGCATCGATGTTCCAGCTCATTGGCTCAGGACAGAAATATCCCTTATCGCCGTGGTCATTCCACATGATCCAGAACTTCATTGTGTCGTCAACTTCGTAACAGATCCTCTTACCTGTTGCTGTGTCAGTGATGATCACCCCGTAGAAAGGTTTGCCGTCAAGCTCGTTCATCTCAGCTGTGTAAAGATCATTGTCGATATCTTTGAGGACAGGAATCATAGTTCCGTTCTTATACTGGAGATCGTAATCTGTTATAGGGAGATTCTTCTCTGTAGGTATAGCATGCTCATCCAGCTCCCATTTGTCCCCGATAGGTACACAGAGGCGAACATCCTCGCCTTTGCCTGTGCTTGTAAATGGTCCCTTGAATGCCACATGGTTGCACACTCCGTAAGGCATCTGTCTGTCGGACAGATTGGTGAGAGTGAATTCATAGTTAAGTCCTTCAGGTGTAAGTGTAAATGTGTAGTCCGCTCTGAAACTTACAGGGTATGTGGAGAAGAACTCGTCGTTCTCGTCGTATGTATATGTTGTCTTTCCGACTGCATTTTCGCCAATGACAGTTACCTCTTTGATATCATGATTTCTGAGGTGGAGAAATCCGTGGAGGTGATTGCCAAGAGGATCGTTGCATGGAAAGTGATACATAGCATCCGATGTCCTGAGATTGCCATGTGAAAGTCTGTTTGGAAGATACAGGGTAGGCATACCGTATATCTCAGCAGCACCTTTAAGCTGTGCCGGTGTGAGTTCAGGATCGTTTCTGAATACATCGATATCCAAAGCTGTATTTTCAAGTTTCATAACATTACTTCCGTTGAACGGAGCTATGAGTGCGCGGTAATTGCCTGCTATAAGTTCGATGCAGGATTCACCTTTGTAATCAATAGTGCGTGCAATAGTGTTCATATCATTCTCCTCTACATTATATATATGATTATTTACAATACTACCACGTAAAAAATAAAGTGTCTAAGGTTTTCTTGATTATTTTATCATTAATTGATATACTATCCACCGTATATGCATTTTATATTTGAAAATTGTGTTGATTACTCGGAGGTCAAAGTGACTAAGGATAATAACAGATATCATAAAAACAACAGGCTCCTGAGCAGGATCGTCGGTCTGGCTGTGGTGATCGTGTTTGTGTGTGCCCTTGGACAGGGGAATCTCAGGAAAGAGGTACATGGACAGGAACAGATCAAACCGGAGGGCGGTACATCAGAGAGCATAAACGAGAGTGTAAATGAGAGTCAGGATGACGGCTCATCTCTCACCACAGAGGTAGATGACAGTTATTTTGCGACATCGCTTCTGATAGGAGATTCCAGGGCGGAGACTCTTGGCCTGTATAGCGGACCGGCGGATTGGGATGTGTGTGCCGCAAGGAATCTGGACATAGAGACGGTTGAGAGCAGCAAGATCGTAGAAGACGGATCCGGACAGATGTGTACAGTTCTGGAAATGCTTTCAAAGAATACATACAGCAGTATATATGTGTCATTTGGAACAGGAGAGCTTGGCTGGTATAAAGAGAGATTTATTTCGGCGTACAGAACATTCCTTGACAAACTTACAGCAGCTCAGCCTGGGGCACAGATATATGTGATGTCCATACTCCCTGTCTCGGCAAAGCTTTCATCGGAGGATTCGGTATACAACAATCCTGGGGTAGATAGCTTTAATCTTGCACTCAGGGAAATGTGTGCGGCGTATGACAGAGTTGAATACCTGGATATAGCAAGCAGTGTGGCAGTTGACGGTGTTCTGCCGGAGGACGCTGGAACTGATGGGATACATTTCAATAAAGAATACAGTCTGAAGATCATGGATTATATAAGAAGTAATGTGACTGTGAAAAGATAACAGAAACGGAGACGGTATGGTCAGGAAGATAATGATGTTGCTCATAGGAGTATTGGCAATGTGCAGCCTTGCAGGCTGTGGGGGGAGTGACAGTCAGGAAATTATCCAGCCCGATGTGTATACATTGTCGGGCAAGCTGACAGATGGGATCAAGTTTGAAGATTCTGTTGAGGAAGTAGCTCTGGACAGAGCGCTGAAGTATTATGGAATCGACAGCGATATGGTAAATGCCGGGGAAGTCCTGATGTCTACAGGGGCGACAGCGGAGGAGTTGGCAGTGTTTGAGGCTGCATCAACGAGTTCGGCGTCAGTTATACTTGAGAAACTTACGGCGCACAGAGATGACAGGATCAAGATGTATATTAACAGCAAATCCACTGAGATTGTCAGACTTGACAATGCGGTATTGTATGCACACGGTAATTTTGTAGTGTATGTCGTATGTGATGACAGTGAAGGAGCATTGAAGATCATAAGAGAATATTTGGAGCAATAGAGGAGACACCGCCTATTTCAGATGAAATATTATCTGACATATGGCGGTGTTTTTCTGGTTGAAGGAACGTTTGAGACTTGGGGACATATTGTAATAGTAAATTCGCTGTCAAGAAATAAGATAAAAGAGAGAGATTTGAAATATTGTATTTTGGCGTATTGCCATGTATTATAAATTACAGGATATGCGGTGCGCAGATTGACGGCTTGTGATATGACAGGATATGCAGGATATCCATGGGGATATTCTGCCTGTCAGATAAGATGTACACATGCCGGATCAAATGTGCAGCCGGTTTGAGCAGATATTTAATGAATTGTTTAGGAAAGAGGTAGAGATATGTCAAAGCAGAATTGGAAACCAGGCAATATGCTGTATCCGGTGCCGGCGGTTATGGTGAGCTGCCAGAGACCAGGCGAGAAGGCAAATATAGTGACGATAGCGTGGGCAGGAACGATATGCAGTGATCCTGCAATGGTGTCAATTTCGGTGCGACCGGAGAGATACTCATACGACATAATAAAGGAGACCGGAGAGTTCACTATAAATCTGGTGACTGAGGATCTGACATTTGCAACGGATTTCTGTGGCGTGAGATCAGGCAGAGACGTTGATAAATTCAAAGAGATGAAACTTCATGAGTGCAAAGGTGTAAATGTATCATGTCCGGGAATAGAAGAGAGCCCGGTTAATATAGAGTGCAAAGTAAAACAGGTGGTTCCACTTGGTTCACATGATATGTTCATAGCTGAAGTTGTGGGGGTTCAGATAAGCGAGAAGTATATGGACAGCACGGGAAAATTCAATCTCAACAGCACGGGACTTGTGGCGTATTCACATGGCGAATATTTTGAACTTGGAAAGAAAATAGGTAAATTTGGATTTTCGGTTAAGAAAAAGTGATATACTAATGGACGGAGACGATGCGAAATATGGAAATTTCATTAAATGCATATGGGAAGATAAATCTGGGACTGGATGTTGTGAGAAGGCGTGAAGACGGATACCATGAGGTGAAAATGATAATGCAGACCGTAAAACTGCATGATAGGTTGACTTTTTGTGACACAGATAGCAACGTAATCGAGATAGAGGCTAACTCCGCAGACATTCCGGTGACGGAGGACAACATAATATATAAGGCATGTGAGCTTATGAGAAGTACATATGGCATAACAAAAGGGGTAAAGGTCAAGCTGGATAAACAGATACCAGTTGCTGCGGGAATGGCAGGCGGCAGTACGGACGCGGCAGCCACGCTTGTTGCCATGAACAGACTCTTTGATCTTAACCTTACAGAGGAAAAACTTATGGAACTTGGAGTCAAAATAGGCGCAGATGTTCCGTATTGCGTGATGCAGGGAACGGCACTCTCTGAGGGCATTGGAGAAGTACTCACGGCTGTGCCGCCTATGCCAGACTGCTACATAGCTATAGCAAAACCGCCAGTGGGAGTGTCTACGAAATGGGTTTATCAGAATTTGAGAGTGTCTGAGCTTGAGCGGCACCCGGATATAGACGGAATGGTAGATGCTTTGAAGGCGGGAGATCTGAAGGGTGTTGCCGACAGAATGGAGAATGTGCTTGAGACAGTGACGATACCTGAGCATCCGGAGATAGAAGAGATAAAGGATATCATGAAAGACAGAGGTGCGCTGAATTCCCTTATGAGCGGAAGTGGTCCTACGGTATTTGGCGTGTTTGAAGATAAGGATATGGCACAGGCTGCTGTACATTGTCTGCAGGATATGAAACTTGTTCAGCAGGCTTGTGTTGTGGAACCGTACAACAGAGAGAGGTAATTTATGGAGCTGAAATTAGACATGGATGAATATCTCCCGTTGCGAGAGGTTGTGTTTAATACCCTTAGAGCTGCGATAATTCATGGTGAATTCGAGCCAGGGGAGCGCCTTATGGAGGTACATCTGGCAAAAAGGCTTGGCGTCAGCAGAACTCCGGTAAGGGAGGCGATGAGGATGTTGGAGCTAGAGGGACTGGTAGTGATGATCCCGAAGAAAGGGGCTGAGGTGGCCCGGATAACGGAGAAAGACCTGAAGGATGCCCTTGAGATAAGGATGGCTTTAGAGGAACTAGCTGCGGAGCTTGCCTGCCGAAGGATAGATGATGAAGGAAGGAAACAGCTCAGGGATGCCAGTGATGCATTTCGTGCTGCGGTAAAGTCAAGTGATCTGTCAGCTATAGTTGATGCGGATGTGGCATTTCATAATGTTGTGTATGAGTCCACTCACAATGCAAGACTTGTGAGTATATCACAGACGCTCAGGGAACAGGTATACAGATACAGGGTTGAGTATGTGAAAGATCTGGATCATCACAACAAGCTGGTGTCAGAACATGAGGCATTGACGGAGGCAATATTAAAAGGCGATGAGGAGAGAGCTATAGAGGTTACCAGAAAGCACATATATGATCAGGAGAAGATCGTAATAGCAAATGCAGTAAAAGCTCAAAAAGATTGATTCATAAAAAAACACGATATGCGGAGAAAGCATATCGTGTTTTTTTACGGTTTTGCTGCAGTGGGTGAATAAAGATCAGTGGTATGGAAAATATAGACTATGAGAGATAAAACAAGAAACATGATTCTAAAAACAGGAATGACATGAGAATAGGAATGACGTGAAATGGCGGAAATCAGTAAAAATATTCAAGATAACATCACAAAAATAAAAACAATATTTGATAAATGGGGAGATATAGTCGAAAAGGAGTTTGCCCTTGACAGGGAAGAATGTATGACGGGAACGTCCATATATGTGGTGTATATAGATGGACTGTGTGATCATGAGCTGATAGAAAATACAGTGATAAAGCCAGTCACATGGGAGTGGAGACATACACATGTGGATCCGGAAGATCTGTGGAGCAGGATCGTGAACGTTGAGAGTCAGACTGCCGATTTTACGGAGGAGGATGATCTTGATTCGGTAATTGAATCTATACTCAAGGGGGATACGGCGGTATTTGTCTCCTGGAGCAGTAAAGCTATGGTGGTGTCGTCCAAGCAGTTTCCGGTCAGGGGGATAGAGGAGAGTTCCACCGAGGGTGGAATGAGAGGCCCAAGAGACAGTTTCAATGAGAACTTTCGGACATCAACGGCGCTTATAAGGAGAAGGATAAAGGATACTGGACTTAAATTGGAACAGGGGACCATAGGAGTGCGGTCTGGAACGCAGTATGGCGTTATGTATATAGAAGATATAGCGCGCCCTGAGCTTGTGGAACGAGTAAAAAAAGAGGTGGAAAAGTACTGCATAGATGCGATATTTGACAGTGGCATGGCAGAACATCTAATGGAGGAGAGCTGGAAAGAGATATTTCCGATATATCAATCAACCACCAGACCTGACAAAGCCGCTGCTGCACTTGTGGAGGGGCGTGTGGTGATAGTATTTGACAATTCTCCTGAGGTAATAATAGCTCCAGCCACATTGAATACCCTTTTTCAGACCTCGGATGACTATTACAACAGGTGGCCGGTTGCAACATTTGCGAGGATGATAAGATACCTGGCAGCATTTATTGCAGTGGGACTTCCAGGGCTATATATAGCGATCACCTGTTATCACAGGGAGATAATACCGGACAAACTTCTCTATGCGATAGCTGATGCCAGAAGTCAGTTGTCATTTCCTGTTGTTGTGGAGGTGCTTATAATGGAGCTTTTGTTTGAATTGCTTCGTGAGGCTGGAATAAGGCTGCCAAGTCAATTGGGAAACACCATAGGTGTGGTAGGAGGTCTCATAGTGGGACAGTCAGCTGTTGAGGCGGGGATAGTGAGCACGATAGTGGTGATAGTTGTGGCACTTACCGCCATAGCCTCGTTTGCGATTCCCAACGAGGCGTTTGCCTCTGTGTTCCGTCTTCTCAAGTTTGTGACCATATTTGCCAGTGCTTTATATGGGATACTGGGATTTCTGCTGGCAATGCTCATGTTGACATTTCATCTGGCTTCACTGGACAGCTTTGGGGTTCCATATCTGTCACCTGTCGTGTCCTGCGGTTATACGGGGGATGATGGACAGGATTTTGTCCTGAGATCTCCAATTAAGAAAATGACACGCAGACCGGCGTGGAGTATGCCTGGTCAAAGAAGGCGTCTGGTCAGAAAGAGGTGATATTGATGCTTGATGATAACCAAAATGTGACGTTTAAGGCCTTTTTTAAGATCTCGACCCTCATGTTGACAGGTACCATAGTATATGTAGCTACATTAATACCCTCGATATATGGAAAAAACTGTATAATAATATCACTTTTTCTGATGCTAAGCATGGCTTTTGCTTATGTGATACTACTATATGTTGCGTATGGCAGATTGACCGCTTATAGGGCATCATCTCCCAGAATACACGAAAACAGGGCGATAGGGTTGATTTTTGAGGGAAGAATGGCTATAAAGACAGGAATCCTGATATTTATGGTGGCGGAGGCTGCCAGGGAACTTGTTCTGAGACGATATGGCAGTATGGCTGTAGCTTTGCCCGTGCTTGTAGCTGCGGTGTATATAGGATGCCGGGGGCTTGACGGTGTTATAAGGTTTGCAGAGGCTGTATTTTGGTTCACAGTGATAGCTGGGTGCATCGTGTTTATTATGAGTCTGAAAAACGTTGATCTGTCACAGCTTAAGGTATATACACAGTTCTGTGAAGAGAATGGGATAAACTGTACTATCAACAGAGTGATGACCCGGGGCGGCTTATTATTCTTGGGATTTTCGTTCATGGAGATGGTAACAATGATCTATATGGAGGTGAGAGACCGCCGCAGAGGAATGTTGGTTGCGGCAACTGGTGTTTCCCTGGTGATTGGCATTATTGGTTCTGTAATAGTGATAACAACACTGGGCATTGCTGCGCTGAGTACAGATAGGAAAAATATACTATATATAGTTGGTGCTATGGAACTTCCGGGAGGGGTTAGAATAAGACCGTTGATGCTTGTTTGCTACCTTCTCGTGGTATGGGGAATGATGGCGATAACCCCACATGTTGCATGCGCCTTCAGGACTATAGGCAAAACTTCAGTGAAACATCCTGTGGTGTGCAGAGGAATATGGACAGTCTGTACATTCGCGGTCTGTGTGTATCTTCAAAATATTTCCTCCGTGGAGAAACTATACAGACTCATACCAGGATATCTTTTGCTTATAGATGTTCCACTGTCGATCATACTGCCGGTTCTTGCCATCAATTGGAAGAGAGCGGCAAGGATGGGAGGATTATTGTTCATAGGGATAATAGGGGTCTATATGTGTACTGCATGTGCCTATGAGTCGGTGGAGGATGTGGATTATGCCACGGTGGTGGTTGTAGAAAGTGCTGATAATACAGATGAACATTTGATTAAATACACGCTGGTCATCCCTGAGATAGGTGAAGACGGTGTCGGAGCATCAAAAGAAAAGATATACAGTGTGGATGCATATTCCTTTGAGAGCGTGCGGCAAACATATAATGCGGAACACGCTAACAGACTTGACACAAGCCATGTGGAATATATAGTGGCGGAGGACGAGAATGTACTGGACACTGTGTGTGATGAACTCGAAAACGAATTTGCCACGAGCTATGTCACGGTGGTGACAGATAAAGATGTGCTGGAAAAAGTGGGCACGAACAATACAAAAGAATACCTTAGGACACATTACAAAGGATGTTGTCTGGCAGCTCTTAAAAAGGGTGGGGCAGAAGATGCAGGGCGGTAGATATATGTGCAAATGCAGGAGGTATTATTTATGTGGAGAATGTTCAGGGCAGGTATTTTAGGCGTAGTGATCGGCATCATAGGTGGAGTGATATTCGGGCAGGTATCTTATGTGAAAAACTATAAGAGCAGGCTTGACAGGGAGATAAGGTCAAATGCTGTCATGTACAATAATGGGGAGAGTGATGACAACAGCATGATAAGGATAAAGGTGGATTATGATGGATCAGATGGAACCGAGACTTTGGATGAACAGGTTTCAAGCCATGTGGGAAATGTGATACTGGATGAACTGGAAAAATGGCTGGGCGATGATTACAGCAGCAGATACAGCTATGTAGAGATGAGACGTAACCTTAATATGGTGATGGATAAGATAGATGATATTGCTCAGAATGCCGCATATGAGCTTGGGGCAGATGTGGATTCAGACGCCCGTTTGTCATATGAGTATTTTGATGACTGCGGCGAAGATTGCCCTGCAGGGTTTTATCACACGCTGAATGTGGATCTTGTGGACAGATAAGATAGATAAAACTGGATAAAAAGGACAGCAGGTGTTATACTTTGACCTGTGGTGTGCCTGTGCATGATATTGCGGGCGGAAACCACAGATTAAAGTATAAGGAGCATTTGCTATGGCTAAGGAAAATCTGGTAGTAATATTTGGCGGAAGATCATCAGAGCATGAGGTTTCCTGCATTTCTGTTCAGACTGTTGCAAAGGCGGTTGACACAGAAAAATATAATATGACATTGGTTGGAATTACAAAAGAGGGAAAATGGCTGAGAGCTGATAATATAGAGAGTATAGCTGACGGCAGCTGGAGAGACAGCAAGGTGACAGCCGTTATATCTCCGGATACCACAAAGGAACTTATCATACTGGACGGAGATAAGGTTGAGAGACAGAGGGTGGATGTGATATTCCCGGTACTTCATGGAATGTATGGTGAGGATGGAACTATACAGGGTCTGTTTGAGATGGCGGATATCCCATATGTTGGCTGTGGAGTTCTCGCCTCAGCGGCGTCCATGGATAAGTTCTACACCAAGATAATCGTGGACAATATAGGTGTGAGACAGGCAAAGTTTGTACCTGTGCTGGCAGAGGACTTCAAGGATCTGGATGCAGCAATGGACAGAGTTGAGGCAGGTCTTGACTATCCTGTATTTGTAAAGCCGTCAAAGGCTGGTTCATCAAAGGGTGTCAGCAAGGCAGTGGACAGACAGAGCCTTGCGGCTGCTCTTGAGGAGGCTGTAAAGTTTGACAATAAGATCCTCGTCGAGGAGACTATAGTCGGAAGAGAGCTTGAGTGCGGTGTTCTCGGATACAAGGACAACACACAGGCATCGGGAGTCGGAGAGATCCTTGCAGCTGCGGAGTTCTATGATTTTGATGCAAAGTACAACAACGCAGAGTCGAAGACAGTCATCGGAGCTGATATACCGGCAGAGGCAGAGGCTGAGATAAGAGAGGATGCTGTGAAGATATTCAGAGCACTTGATGGATTTGGTCTCTCAAGAGTAGACTTCTTCCTTGAGAAGGATACAAATAAGGTGGTATTTAACGAGATAAATACCCTCCCTGGATTCACAAGTATAAGTATGTACCCGATGCTTTGGAATGCAAAGGGATATGATATTAAAAAGCTTGTGACGACCCTTATAGAGATGGCAAAGGAAAGATAACATATGATAAACAATGTTACAGTCAAGGTTGTTGGCGAACAGAAAAGCAACAGGGAAGAGAAGACGGTTGAGCCGATAGAACTTGTCACAAAGGGAAATCTGCATGAGAAAGATGGAATGTTCTATCTGAAATATGATGAGTATTATGAAGATCTTGATAAGCCGGTGAAGAATCTTCTCAAGTTTGATAAAGATAGTCTGGTGCTCACAAAGAAAGGCGATGTAAGCTCCGAAATGTCATTTAAGTGCAGAGAGACAACGGATGCATATTATTCAACGCCGGCCGGGCTTATTCCAATGAACATACTGACTGAAGGATATCAGATGGAAAATACGGAGACTGAGATAAAGATCTCCATAGTGTATATTATGGATTATGGAAATGACTGTCTCTCGTTCAATGTTCTGAAGATATTGGTGAAACATTAGCCGGAAAGGACTTTGTATGAACGGTGATAAAGCATTTGACGACTTTCTTTCGATAGACACGATAGAGTGCGTGGGGGCTGAACAGCCGTCGGAGGACAATAATATATATCAGGCCACATACTACAGAGATCTTGTGACTATATTTGACATGGTTTCTATGGAACCGGAGGATACCCTTGTGGATTTCGGCTGTGGACTTGGACGGGTGCTGTTCTATGGTAATTCCAGGCATTATTGCAGGACCACGGGGATAGAGGCTGACAGGGAAGTGTATGAGAAACTTCTGGAAAATGCAGAGGAATATCAGAAGAGGTTCTACGATCAGGAAGACAGAATGCTTTTTTATAATATGCCGGCTCAGGATTATGAGGTGGCTGATGGAGATAATTATTTTTATTTTTTTAACCCATTCTCAGCTGAGATATTTAAGACAGTCATAGACAATATAATAGATTCTGTGAGCAGAAGTCCGAGAGATATTTATCTGATGTTGTACTATCCGACATTTGAGTATCAGAAGGTTATGCGCGACAGCAGGTATTTTGTGCTCAAGAACATTGTAAAGTTGTCGGGATATGAAGAGGATCCTGATGAGAAGATGTATGTTTATCACATGTCGAGATATTTTGTGTAGAGTGCAAGGATAATGTCATATCATTATTCCCTGTGCGGCGGCAGTCGCAACAACCTGTACAACAACAGGAAACACACTGCACAGATTACTCCAGCGGATATTGTGAGTGATATGATCGCGGCAGGCGATAAACTGGTAAAACCAGACAGATCTATCACATAGGACGATATGTTTATGATCATGTGGAGAAATGCGGAGGGCAGCAGGGATGAGGTCCATACGGTGAGTAGTGCCAGGAGTATTCCGGCTGGGAGTGCGTAGCAGAACTGGACTAAGTTGCCATGGAATAGTCCGAATAACAGTGCAGATGCGAAGATCGCCGCTGCGTTTGAATATCTGAATGAAAATGCACGCTGAAATGATCTGAGGGATATGCCGCGGAATACAAGTTCTTCCCCTATAGGGGCAAGGATCATGACGGTAAATACACGCAGGATTCCGTTGTCTAATGAAAAAGACGATCTCACCATGGATTTGTAGGAGCTTAAAAGCTCTGGATTGTACATATCAATGATGTTTAGTATTCCAGTGGAAAAAAACTGTAATGATACACCTGCTATAAAGAGCAGGATGAATACGAGAAAGATGCGCAGAAGAGGAGTAAGTTTCTTTTCTGCGTGTTTTTTTTCGCATTTGTTGAAATACAGGTATGCGGCAATAAATATTATGACTGTATAAGACAACAGAGATACCGGTATACCGGTATCTCTGTTGTCTTTGTACAGTAGCTGAACAGCTGCGGATATACAGTCTTGAACAAGGACCATACATGCTGGTGCAAGAACAGCAATGCCGAGATCGCGGAGATTGATATGATCATTTCTCATATAATGCGACCTCCCTTCTGCACTTAATATTACATTTTCTGGATCTTTTTTGCTCTCTCTTTATCTTCTTTAGCCTTGGCTTTTGCAGCGGCTTTCTGCTCTTTGCTGAGCTTGCTCTCCGCCATATCCTTATCGTACATATCCTGAT
Organism: Coprococcus sp.; assembly: GCA_050874325.1. Lineage (GTDB taxonomy): Bacteria > Bacillota > Clostridia > Lachnospirales > Lachnospiraceae > Coprococcus. The sequence goes on from JBNMKK010000007.1 coordinate 100,752, forward strand.
ATTTCTTCTGCTTTGCGCGGAGCTTTTCTCCAAATGTCTTCTTGCCAGCTTTCTCAACGATCTTACCTCTGACATTCTTCACGCTGATTATGTAGATTCCGCTGACCATAGCTTTTACTTCGCCGCGTACAGGCATCTGATCATATATACCGTCATCGCAGATGAGGTTCATGATCTGAGGTCCGATCTTAGCCTTTACGATAGGCATCTTAGCTTTCTGGTAACGCTTTGGAGTCTGTTCCATAACGATCTTAGGCAGTCCTGCGTCTTTCATAGGCAGCATCTTTTTGTCAATGACCAGCATTGTTACAGGCTGTGCCTGCTCCTTCATCATTTCCTTCTGTGCTGACTGCTTTTTCTGCATTTTGTTGCCGACTATATATAAAGCAACAAATATGCCTATAACGATAACCAGTATGATTATCAACCATATCCACCATGCCATGTTAAGTTCCTCCTGAAAATATTGTGTCGTTTGACTATTATAGCCTTATCACTTTTTTGTTGCAAGGGGAAGATTTTTTAATCTTGCCTCCTGAATAAGAGTAGGGATGGTTTCGAGAACCTCCTTGCGCTCCTTTGGTTTGAGTCCGTTTATATCTATCGGATCAAGAAATTCGATGACGACTCTGTGACTTCTGATAAAGTTGTGTTTATTTGCCTCCATGATGTTGTCTGTTCCGCATATGGATACGGGAACGATCAGACAGCCGGCTTTCTGTGCGATCTTATATGCGCCGTCTTTGAAAGGAAGAAGTTCCTCACCGTCATTTCGGTGTCCCTCAGGAAAGACCATCATGGAATGTCCTGATTTTACGATGTCCGCTGACTGCAGGATAGTCTCAAGTCCTTTTTTGAGGTCTGATCTGTCCAGGAAAGTACAGCCGATATCCTTCATATACCATGGAAGTACAGGAACCTTGAGGATTCCGTCCTTTGACATGAAACCGAGAGACCTGTTAAGCGCGTTGTGGCAGCACAGAATATCGAAGAAACTCCTGTGGTTGCCGACGAACAGAATAGGCTGGTCATTTGGCACTCGTTCAAGACCGATGACGGTCCGCTTGGCACCACATATGAACAGGACTATTCCAAAAAATCCCTGGACAAGTTTCTGGGCACGCCTGTACGCTTTTTCCTGATCCTTCTTTGCAAGAAGGTACAGATAAAGGTGATAAGGTGTGCAAAGAAGAATTCCAAGAAAAGCAAATAAATATGCAAATATTGTTCTCAATATAGATTCTCCTTGTATTTTGTAAAAATGTTACTCTTCGCCAGACTTCTTATCCGGAACAGGAGTGTATCTTCCGTAGAGCTTTGATGTCTCCAGAAGTCTGTCTGACAGCTGCTTGTTAAGGTCAGAAGACTGGAATCGCCATGCCCAGTTGCCCTCACCCACGCCAGGAGTGTTCATACGAGCCCATGAGTCGAGCTTGAGTACATCCTGCATAGGGACGATTGCCATGTTGGCAACTGATGAGAAACATGCTCTGATCATAACCCAGCAAATGTCACTTGCATCGGTGCTGTAATATCTTCTGAGCTTATCTTTTGATGCCTCATATGCCTTGGTGTACCATCCAAGAGTAGTATCATTGTCATGTGTTCCTGTATAGCATACACAGTTAGGTGTGTAGTTATGTGGAAGGAAGTCGTTCTCGTTTGGATTTTCAAATGCAAACTGCAGGATTTTCATTCCTGGAAGTCCGAATTTGTCTCTCAGCTCTATAACAGATGCATCGATCTCACCCAGATCCTCGGCAATGATAGGGAGATGATATCCCAGATTTGCCTCAAGCTGTGTAAAGAAGTTCAGACCAGGAGCTGGTTTCCACTCACCATTTATAGCTGTCTCCTCTCCGTAAGGAACTGCCCAGTAGCGGTCAAATCCTCTGAAGTGGTCGATCCTGAGGAAGTCTGTGACGGTGAGCTGATATTTGATCCTCTCTATCCACCATGCATATCCTGTCTCGGTGTGTTTTTCCCAGTTGTACAGAGGATTGCCCCAGAGCTGTCCGGTTGCTGAGAAGTAATCAGGTGGTACACCTGCAACCTCAATAGGGTATCCCTTGGAATCGAGCATGAACAATTCCTGATTGGACCATACGTCTGCACTGTCCCATGCCAGGAATATAGGTGTATCGCCTACGATGCTGATGCCGAGATCATTTGCATAGGTCTTGAGTGCCTGCCACTGCTCAGCAAAAAGAAACTGAAGGAAATTGTAGTATCCGATGCCGTCTGCGAGTTTCTTCTTCCATGTGGTTTTCTGTCTTGCTGTTGGCTTTTTCAGTGAGTCATCCCACATGTACCATGGCATTCCCTCGTGGGCATCCTTGCCAGCCATGAAGAGTGAGTAGTCAGCCAGCCATGATGTGTTCTTCACAAAGGCATCGAACTTTTCCATGAGTTCCTTGTCTGATGAGAGATCATCTGCATAATCTGCATCTGCAAATCTCTCATATGCCTTTTTCAGAAGACCGGTCTTGAACTCGATAAGGGTTCCGTACTCGATCTTCTCAGGATCCCATACAGGCATATCAGAAAAATCCTCGTCGAGTAAGAGTTTTTTCTTCCTGAGGTAATCAATATCGATGATGAGTGGCTGTCCTGCAAATGCTGAAAATGGCTGATAAGGTGAATCACCGAAACCTGTATGTCCAAGTGGGAGTACCTGCCAAAGATTTAATCCTGAGGCTGCAAGAAAGTCGATAAACTGGTAAGCTCCAGGTCCGAGATCTCCGATTCCGTAAGGACTTGGAAATGATGTTGGATGAGCCAGGATGCCAGCGTATTTCTTAGGCTTTTTTTCGTTGTTCTGCTCTAACATAATCTATCCTCTTTTCATAATAAGTAAAACCAGAGCCAGCCACCTCACAGTCTCTTGATAAGTCTGTGAGGTGTAAACTCTGCGATGTTCAGAGCCAGCCACCTCACAGTCTCTTGATAAGTCTGTGAGGTGTAAACTCTGTAATGTTCAGAGCCAAGCCACCTCACAGCCTCTTGCGAGCCTGTTCGGTGCGGCGTATCCGCCGTATAGCACAGTATAAGAAGTGTCTTGTTCATGCAAGCATGACAAGCCACTTCTTATACTGTGCTGCATGGCTCTGAACGGTAACATTATACAATACAATATGTAGGAGTTGCAAGGTAATAGTGCTTGACACAAGGCGGTGTGCTAACTTATTATAAGTGGAAGTATTTGAACTTACAGGTGCTTTCGGCATTTCCTGTCTGATATGACTGGCAGATGGGGTAGAATGGCGAATTATAAGAAGAAAGAAGAGTATAATTTTATGGAAAGAATAATCACAAGCCTGCTTGAAACTGATATGTATAAATTTAGCATGGGACAGGCAATATATCATCAGTTCAGCGACTACAAGACAACCTGGTCATTCAAGTGCAGGAATACGGATGTGTTCTTCACCAAAGAGATGGTCGATGAGATCAAGAGACAGATACAGCTCTACTGTGAACTGAGATTTACTGAGGAGGAGCTTGAGTATCTGCACAATATCAAGTGGATAAAGGGTTCATATGTTGATTTCCTGAGACTGTGGAAGGCAAGGTATGAGGACTTTGAGATATCAGATGATGCAGAGTGTGGTCTGAAGATAGAGGCAAGAGGAACATGGCTCAATACATCAATGTACGAGATACCAACTCTTGCTATAGTGAACGAAGTATATTTCAGGATGAATGATGACTATGACAAGCTGCTTACATCATTCAAAGAGAAACTTGATGAGAAGGTTCGTAAGGTTGAGTCAGGCGAGTACAATCTCGGAGCGTTCAGTGAATTTGGACTCAGAAGAAGGCTTTCTGCTGAGGCTCAGGAGCTTGCAGTCAAGGAACTCAGCGAGCACAAGTATCCAGGTTCCACATTTGTCGGAACAAGTAATGTATATCTGGCAAAGAAGTTTGGGCTGGTACCAGTGGGAACCATGGCTCATGAATGGATCATGTGTGTTGGACAGGGTAATCATAAGCACAATCCGGCATATTCCAACTGGTATGCTCTTGATGCTTGGGTCAAGGAGTATGGAGTGCTTAATGGAACAGCTCTCACAGATGCGATCACAACAGATTGTTTCCTGAAAGACTTCCAGCTCACATATGCGACACTTTTCAGCGGTGTAAGACACGATAGTGGCGATCCGTATGAGTGGGGAGACAAGATGATACGTCACTATGAGGAACTTGGGCTTGATCCAAAGACCAAGACACTTCTGTTCAGTGACAGTCTTGACTTTGAGAGGGCGGACAAGCTCAACAGCTATTTCAAAGATAAGATAAAGGTTGCATTTGGAATAGGAACATATATATCCAACGATACATGCGATGAGCCGCTCAATATTGTAATGAAGACGACTGCATGTAATGGTATGGACGTTGCAAAGATATCTGATGATAAGGGCAAGGGTATGTGCAAGAATCCTGATTATGTACATTATCTCAACAGATGTATCAAGTGGCGTATGGAGAACGATAAGTAATATTTGGTTATAAATGGAGTTTTGTGAATTATGGGAAAAGTTATAATAATGACAGATTCTGCCAGTGATATATCCGAGAAGGAAGAGAAGGAACTTGGAATCAAGATCCTTCCATTCCCAGTTGTCATCGGTGGTAAATCATATCTGAGCAGAGTCGATTTTGATAACGAAGGATTTTATAAGCTCATGGCTGAGAATGATGATCTCCCAAAGACATCACAGATCACAGCGTATCAGTTTGGAGAGGTGTACAAAGAACTGGTTGAGCAGGGATACACAGATATCATATATGTTAGTATCAACAAGGATGGTTCTGCCTCATATGCAAATGCACAGCAGGCGGCAGACCAGTTTGAGGAGGAATATCCTGAGTGCGCAGGCAAATGCAATATATATGTATTTGACGGAATAGGCTACAGCGGAATGTATGGATATCCAGTAGTGGTTGCTGCAAAGATGGCTCAGGAAGGAAAAGATGCAAAGGATATCGTATGGTATCTGAGAGAAGAACTTCCAAAGAGAAGAATATATTTTGGAATATATGGGCTCAAGTATGCAGCTAAATCAGGAAGAATTCCTAGTGCGGCTGCTTTGGTAGGAGATGCTCTTGGCGTCAAGCCGATCATGAAGATCTGGGCAAATGAGATAGTTACGGCGATCAAATGCCGCGGCGAAAAGAAACTCATGTCAAAGATGGTGGATGTCACGGTTGACGAGATGGAGCCTGGTTCAGAATATCAGATCGTGTACGGCAGTGATGAAACTGTGAGAGATGAGTTGACAGCCCGTATGACAGAGAAAGTTGGATATGGACCTTCAGACTATTTCCAGATCGGGGCAGCAGTTGCTTCAAATGCCGGACCAAAGGTAGTCGGAACGATCTTCAATGTGAAAGAGGACCTGCGATAATAGCAGAGTAGAGATATAAGACGTAATAAACAAAAGAGGCATGTGTCTGTATGTTAGATATGGATACATGTCTCTTTTGCTATATATATGATTATGTCAGATATTGTCTGCTATCTCAGAGATATGATTCACAAGTTTACGGCTGACAGGAATCCGAAGTGTTCCCTCTCCAGATAGGCAGATATATGCATTTGTCCTGTCAAATGCATGAATGTATGCCGTGTTCACTATATAACTTCTATGACATCTGATAAACGATGCAGGAAGTTCGTCTATTAGTTTATTAAGAGGGGCAGAGTTGGATGTAAATTCTCCCTCTGTGGTACATACGATGATATTGCGGTGCATAGCCCTGATATATTTGATCTGTGAAGGTAGAGGTCTGTAGTAAATTCCAGATACATCACGAAAACGTATCGGTTTCTCACTGAGAAGATTGATATTGATAAGTTTTCTTATGGCAGCTGTAAGCTCCTGTTCGTTAAGTGGTTTGGTGAGAAAGTCAAAGCAATTGGTATTGTGAACGGCCCTGGCAGCCTCTTCCGGATATCCGGTTATGAAAAGTATAGGTGTTGTTTTATGGTTAGGCACATTTCGGACATAACTGCCCAGATCAACCCCATCCCGTCCGTCATCCGAATCAAGATCAATGTCCAAAATGATCAGATCAATATCTTTTAACTTCTCATCTATGATGTTTATAGCCTTTTGGTAGTTTTTTACTTTAATGCAGTGGGTATTCTGAAAATTAGCCGATATAATAGAGGCTATTCCCTCCAGCTGTGTCGCATCGTCCTCAACGATAAGTACATTCATGTGTGAAACTCCTTTTGTTATTTTCTGTAGGTGATCTATACTATGATTTCAAATCTTATAAGTGTATCTCCATCATTCTCCGGGTTCTCGATATATAATTCTCCGCCATATTCCTTCAATAACTCCAAAGCATTGGCGAGACCGTAGCCACGCTTTGCCGGTCTTTTCCTTTTCTCGTTTGTCTTGTCTGAGCAGGCTGGTTCTTTTGTTGTGTAGCCGGCTTTTACCATATCTGAACGCAGTTTAGGGGTGAGTTTAGGACCTTTGTTCACGGTAGCAAATGAAAGTCTGTCATCGCGGCTGCCAATCTCGATCTTTATGGTTCCATTTTCATCCGTAGCCTCCAGTGCGTTGTCGATCAAGATTCCCACTACTTTGATGAGTTCATACTCTGGCATCTGGCTGTTCAATACATAGCTGCTGATCTTGATATCC